>JAYTTF010000194.1:0-17684 GCA_043745195.1 Bryobacterales bacterium
TTAGGCAGTGTAAATAAATAACATTTACAACTGATGGTTGTTACTCGGAAGGATCGTATAGTTCCATTCACCGTGAAACTTGCCGGGCTTCAGATGGACGAGCGCAAATTCTTCGTCGGATATCTTTCGTCCAACGGGGTACTTGCGATGATCTAAGTGGCAGGTTACTTTTAAGCCCTTGGCCGTCGTTGTTCCAGCGATCAGCCTCACCACTGTCTCGTAGTTGCGCAAAGGCTCTCCACGCCAGTTGGACGAAATGAAAGAAAACAATCGGTGTTCTACCTTGTTCCACTTGCTCGTGCCTGGCGGGAAATGGCAGACCGTCAGCGCCAGCCCCGTCTGGTCCGCCAGTTTTTGCAACTCCCATTTCCACAGCCGGAGACGCCAACCGTTACTGCCACCGCCATCGGCGGTGATCAGCAGGCGTGGAGCCTCAGGATATAGATGGCGGCCCTCCGCACGCCACCAACCTCGGATGGAAGCTACCGCGAACGCGCCGGTATCGTGGTCCGTTCCGACATTGACGAAGCCGGCGTTGCGCCCCAGATCATAGATCCCGTAGGGATAGGCGCGGGGCACCTCAGGACTGGGAAAATCATGCCCGTTGACCTTTTCTGCCATCCCCTGCTTGCGCCACTGGCGGCCTTGGTTCTGGTAGTTGCCAATTAATTCCTTCTTCTTGGTATCCACGGAAATGACGGGTTCCCCGGCGCGCAAAGCTCTTTTGACCGCACGGTTAATATGACGGAACTGCGCGTCGCGATCCGGGTGATCGTCCCCCTCTTCGGTCTTGCGGTTGCCCTGCAGGCTGTAGCCACTCTCCTTTAAGAGTTGAGTGACTTTGGTGTGGCTGATCAGGTGGTTCCGGGCCGTCAGGTCCGCAGCCAGCGTGCGCGCGCTTTTGCAAGTCCAGCGCAGAGGCGATTGCGGGTCGCCGCGCGCCGTGGGCTCGACCATGCTGTCCAAGACGGGGGCTAGTTCGGGATCGTTGGATGTCAAAGTGTGGCGTCCGCCGCCCTCGTGGCGAATTCGGCCAGGGGCCAGGGGCGCCGACTGCAACTCTTCCACTCCCTTGGTCAAAGTGACTCGCGACAAGCCACTGGCGCGGCTCACTCGTGAGATACCGCCATAACCCAGTTCCACCGCTTTGCTGGCGGCCACTAGCCGACGGGCGTGTTCGTCCAAATGAGGCCACATGCCATCAAAGTATTGGACTAGTTGGTCTTCAGTATCCATACCTGACGTGATAACACATCAAGGCATAAGTTGTAAATGTTATTTATTTACGCTGCCTTAGTGAAGCGGATTTCTACAGGCAAAACGGATCGAGGAATTCTCTATACGAACGAGGGGATGACCATTCATGATGGTAAGCTGAACTTATTGCCGGAGGATGGTCACAGTCGGCTTTTGTATTTGCGCCGACTAAGGGTCGATCCATAACTCAAGAAAATTTCGAAGGTCGCGGTCGACAACCGCCGACACATTGAATCATTTCACATACGGCAACGGCTACCGAAGGGATGCGGCCAGAAAGTGACCTTCCCAAAAACCGATCCTAATGTCCTAGTTGAGGAGATTAAGACAGCCTTTCGAGACACTTCTCCTCCAGTTCGTTGTATCCCTTGAAACTACATTCCTTACGGCGAGTCGGAAGATGCAGACTACCTGTTGGGTAAGACATGGCTAGATATCGCTGAAGATGTCGCCTTCATGGACCCCTTTCATTATGATCAAGTCCTTGCCATGCGAATGGGATTCTTCTATTATCTTTTGCCGGGCTACATGATTGGGGCTATTGTGCATCCTCATGCGGTCACCAGTGGAGTCACGAACATTCTGCTATCTGTTTTGGACTCGGACCACCGAATCTTTTTTGGCGAAATCAGACGGTATCTTTGCAATCGACTGATGGTTAATCAGAAGAAAGCTGTCGCGCATTGGCTTTTGCTGGTGCTTCAACGCGATCTAGAAACATATCCGGAACGCTACGTGGATGGGGCTTCCTCGTCGCTGCCCCAGAGGGTCTTCCGGCAGTGGCAAGAGTGGGCCTAATGCAAACGGTACTGGCTGCATCGGCTTACCCTCAGAATTTCCACGATCTGCTCTTCTGTAAATCTGTTCTGTCATGGGAAGTAGAGTTTACCGTTCGAACCTTCCATCTCCCCATTCACCATAGAGATCGCTTCCTTTGTCCAAAACCAATTGGATTCGTGTCTCGCCATATGCCATCCTATTAAGGATCACCTTAATGTAATGGCTGAAGAACCCAAGCCTGCTGGGCCGCCCACGCAGATGGCAACCACACTTTGGGAGGGGGAGTTCCCCACCATGGTGAAAGCTGCGTTTGCGTCCAGCGTGATTGACGCGGCCTCCTACGTTGGCCAAAATTTCTTTACTGTTCAACCGGATGCAGCCATTCCAGTTATCGAATTTCTAAAAGTTAATGCGCAGTTCGATTTTCTGGTGGATCTAACAGCAGTGGATTACCCCAAACGGCCTGAGCGCTTTGAGTTGATTTACATCCTGTACAGTTACTCACGTAACGAACGCATTCGAGTTAAGACTTCCATTGCTGACGGTGTTACACCACCGACTGCATGCACCATTCATTTGGCGGCAAACTGGCTGGAACGTGAAGTGTTCGATATGTTTGGAATCCGGTTTGCCGGCCATCCTGACATGCGCCGTATGCTGCTGCCTGAGGAATGGACCGGCCATCCATTGCGGAAAGAATATGGGATCACCGAAATGGACAACCGCTGGGTGAAGGAAAACCTTGGCATCGAGAGTGGGCAATGAGCGCTCACGGTACATTTCTTGATTCCAGCGAACTAGTCCTGAACATGGGGCCACAACATCCGTCCACGCACGGGGTGTTGCGGGTAATTCTGAAGTTGGATGGCGAAAAAGTAACTGGCACTGAGTGCGTCATTGGTTACTTACATCGGGGCGTGGAGAAGATTGGCGAGAATCGAACTTACGTGATGTTTGCTCCTTACGTTGATCGTATGGATTACATTGCTGCGGTTTCCAATGGATTGGGTTATTGCCTGGCCGTGGAAAAATTAGGTGGCTACGAAGCACCTCCACGGGCGCAAGTTGTGCGTGTGATTCTAACGGAACTGAATCGAATTGCCAGTCATTTGCTGTGGCTGGGTACGCATGCCTTGGACGTTGGAGCTATCACTCCGCTGTTCTATACCATGCGCGAACGCGAAGAGGTTTTGAAGATCTTCGAGAATTACTGCGGCGCGCGTTTAACCACGCATGCTTTTCGTATTGGTGGTTTGCAGTATGAACTGTACGATGGCTTTGAAGCTGAAGTCCGCACGTTCTGCGAACGCATGCTGAAGCAGATTGATGAGTACGAAGAATTACTGACGGGCAATCGAATTTGGGTGGATCGGCTAACTGGCGTTGGCATCATCAACGCGGAAGATTGCAAGCGCTATGGTGTTACTGGCCCGTTGATACGCGCTGCTGGAGTTGCTGCGGATCTTCGGAAATTGCAGCCATATTGCGGGTATGAACAGTATGAGTTCGATGTGCCAACGCGCGTCAACGGCGATTCGTTTGATCGCTACGTAGTGCGTATGGAAGAGATTCGCCAATCGGTCCGAATTTTGCGGCAGGCGGTGGAGAAAATTCCCACTGGACCTGTGATGGCCAAGGTCGCCAAGGTGCTGAAGCCTGCCATTGGTGAAGCGTATGTTTCGATTGAAGCGCCCAAGGGTGAACTGGGATATTTCATTGTGAGCGATGGAAGTTTGAATCCCTACCGGCTACGTGTGCGGCCGCCGTCTTTCCTCAATCTGCAAGCACTCACGCAAATGTGCAAAGGCGCGCTGGTGGCCGATGTGGTGGCGATTATTGGCACATTGGATATTGTACTGGGGGAGGTGGATCGATGAACGCGATGAAGAAACTTTTCCGATCCTTCTTTCTGGTGGACATGCTGGAGGGGTTATGGGTAACGTTCCGCAATCAGCATCCAAAGTACATTTACACTGAGCAGTATCCGGCGGAACGTCCGCAAGTTGCTGAGCGATATCGTGGTGCGCCGCGGTTGAACAACAACCCGGAAAACAATGAAACGCTGTGCATTTCGTGCAATTTGTGCGCCATTGCCTGCCCGGAAAATTTGATTGTAGTGGGCTGGGAACGGAATCCGGAAACTAAACGCAAGGACCTGATACAGTTCACATACGATACTTCGCGATGCATGTTTTGCGGTTTATGCGAAGATGCTTGTCCGGTGGATGCATTGGAATTGACGCAGGATTTTGAGTTGGCCAGCTACACGCGCGAAGGGCAAATTTGGGATCGGCAGATGCTGGAAGAAGGGCCGTACCCGGTGAAGTATGAATCGTAAGTCAGGAATTTCATGGTAGGCGAAGCGTTTTTCTTCTACGCGTTTTCGGCTTTGGCACTGCTGGGGGCCATTGGGACGGTATTGCTGCGCAGTGCCGTGCACTGTTCGCTCGCGCTGATGACTTCCTTGTTAGGCGTTGCCGGGTTGTACCTGTTGCAGGGTGCGGAGTTTCTATTTGCTGTGCAGATTGTTCTCTACATCGGCGGCATCATGGTGCTGTTCCTGTTTGTCATTATGTTGGTGAATTTAGACCAGGCCGCGAAGTTGAAGCAGTTCGGGAGGCAAACTCCATTGGCATTGGTGGTGGCGTTGGCTGCTGCAGCGGCTTTTTATGCACTTCTGGCGAAGACTTCCGTCACGCTCCCTCCTCCAGCGTCTTCCATCGCGCTTACGGGCGGGAATACGGAAAACGTTGCTGACTTACTTTTTACTGATTACTTATTGCCCTTTGAAGTGGTGTCTATCTTGTTGCTTGTTGCAGTTGTGGGTTCGGTGATGATGGCGGGGAAGCGAACCCAATGATCACTATCAATCACTATATGGCTGTTTCGGCGGCGTTGCTGTTGATTGGTACCGTGGGTGTGCTCACAAGGCGAAACATTGTTGTGATCCTAATGTCGATTGAGCTGATTCTGAATGCCGTCAATGTGAACCTAATTGCATTTTCCAAGTATCACAACCAGGTAACAGGTCAGGTGTTTGCGATTTTCGTCATCGCGGTGGCAGTAGCTGAGGCGGCTGTGGGGCTAGGTGTTTTGATCGCCATGTTCCGTAACAAAGGCACGGTTCAAGCCGATGAGGTGGACCTGCTGAAATGGTGAGTCTCATTTGGCTGATCCCGATGATCCCTTTGGCTGGGGCAGCATTGTTGCTGACTGTGGGCCGTGTATTTCCAAAGGGGTTGGTCAAGTTGATTGCCCCTGGAACCATTTTGGCTTCGTTCCTGTTGAGCTTAGCCGCAGTAATGGAGTCGGGCGGCAAGTCCACAGAAGTGGTTCTCTTTGAATGGCTCCCCAAAGTGGATTGGGGCTTCCTGCTTGACCCTCTTAGTTCCGTGATGATCCTCATCATCACCGGCATTGGTTTTCTGATTCACGTCTACGCCACCGGCTACATGGAGCATGAAAGTGGTTACTATCGCTTCTTCGGCTATTTGAATCTATTCGTGTTCTTCATGTTGCTGCTTGTACTGGCGAATAACTATGTATTGCTGTTCGCTGGCTGGGAAGGCGTGGGCTTGGCTAGCTACTTGTTGATTGGGTTTTACTTCAACAAGAAATCCGCCGGCGATGCGGCGAAGAAAGCGTTTTTGTTCAATCGAGTTGGCGATGCGGGTTTTATTCTGGGAATGTTCTGCGTTGCTGCTTTGACGCATGGGAGCTTTGCCTTTCGCGATCTGCACGGGTTCACGGCTGGCCCCTTACTTACTGCTGCTGCGGCTTTGTTGTTCTTAGGAGCAACGGGAAAATCGGCACAGTTGCCGCTGTTCGTGTGGCTCCCCGATGCAATGGAAGGTCCCACTCCAGTATCCGCTTTGATCCACGCGGCAACCATGGTGACCGCCGGCGTTTATATGGTGGCGCGGTCAAAACCAATTTACGCTTTAGCGCCCGAAGTCAGTTTTGCAATTGCTGTGATTGGAGCACTCACTGCGATTGTCGCCGCATCCATTGCAATGGTTCAAACCGACATTAAGCGCGTGCTGGCTTATTCTACAGTTAGCCAATTAGGATTCATGTTCATGGCCGCTGGTATTGGCCCTTATTGGGTTGCGATCTTTCATTTAATGACGCATGCGTTCTTCAAGGCACTGCTGTTTTTGGGTGCTGGTTCCGTGATTCATGGGATGAGCGGAGAGCAGGATATGCGTCACATGGGCGGACTGCGGAAAGAAATGCCCATTACGTTTTGGACAATGTTTATAGGGTCGCTGGCAATTGCAGGGGTGCCCGGATTGGCTGGCTTTTTCTCGAAAGATGAGATTTTGTTTTATAGTTTTCTAGGTTCAAAGGCTGTGTTTGCGGTTGGTTTGATCACGGCATTCCTGACGGCATTTTATATGTGGCGGATGATGTTCCTTACTTTCTATGGAGCAAAGCGCGGCCATGGCCACGCGCATGAATCGCCATTGGTGATGACAGCTCCGCTGATGGTTCTGGCGCTGGGCAGCATTGTATCCGGTTGGATTGGCGGACCCCTGGAACATTGGCTGCAACCGGCATTGCACGCGACTGATGCTCCAGCGGATTCCGGGTTGAAATACATTTTGATGGGGCTTTCTGCAGCGGCTGCAATGTTGGGTATTTTGTTGGCCCGGCACTTCTATGTGACGAACCCTGAACTTCCCGAGCGTGCCCGATTGGCCTTTGGACCACTTACAACTGCCGCCGAGAATAAGTGGTACCTGGACGATATTTATGATGCACTTTTTGTCCACGGACTGGGGATGAAAGGCGGAACGCTGTTGGGTTCGTTTGATAAACAGTTCGTCGATGGCGGCATCAATGGCACCGGACTGATAACAAAAGTGGCCTCCCGCATTTCCATTTGGTTCGATACCTGGATTGTGGATGGCGCGGTGCGCCTTACTGGGTTGGTTGCGATGATTGCAAGTCATCCGATGCGCATGTTGCAAACAGGCTATGTGCAATCGTACGCATTGATGATTGTTGCCGCCGCAGCAGCGGCGCTTGGATTATTTTGGGTGCGATGAACATGGGCGATCACTTACTCAGTTGGATCCTGTTCACTCCGTTGCTTGGCATGGCGGCGGTGCTTGCTGTACCCGCATCGAATAAGAACCTTGTGCGATGGGTGGCCAACTTAGCTGCGCTGGCAAGCTTCCTGGTGTCGCTAGCGTTGGTATTTCGCTTCGATCCAAAAGCGGCTGGCTTCCAATTCGTAGAGCGTGCCTCGTGGATTCCTTCGTTGGGCGTGAACTATTCATTAGGCGTGGACGGCATTAGTTACTTATTAGTGATGCTAACAACGGTTTTGACGTTGCTTTCGATTTTGGCATCATGGTCCGCCGTGGAGGATCGCCTGCCTGCTTACTACGCCATGTTATTGCTGCTTGAAACCGGCATCCTGGGCGTGTTCCTGTCCCTTGACGTCTTCCTGTTTTATGTTTTCTGGGAAGTGGTGCTGGTGCCAATGTACTTCCTCATCGGCATTTGGGGCGGCGAGCGCAGGCTCTACGCTGCTATTAAATTCTTCCTCTATACGATGGCTGGAAGTGTTTTAATGCTGATTGGCATCCTGATTTTATATTTTGCGCACGTCAATCAATTCGGGGTTCGCACTTTTGAAATAGCCGAACTAATGCGGGTGCAGTTGCCTGCGTCAACGGAGCGAATTGTGTTTTGGCTATTCCTGCTGGGGTTCGCGGTGAAGGTGCCGATGTTCCCCTTTCACACGTGGCTGCCGGATGCCCATACAGAGGCCCCTACAGCAGGGTCGGTCATGTTAGCCGGGGCATTACTGAAGATGGGCACCTACGGATTCCTGCGCTTCAGTTTGCCGCTGCTGCCCAGGGCATCGCAGGATGTGGAGATCGTTTGCATGCTTGCGGTGCTATCCATCATTGCGATTCTTTACGGCGCGCTGGTTAGCCTGATGCAGAAAGATTGGAAGAAACTGGTTGCCTACTCTTCAGTAAGCCATATGGGTTTTGTAACCCTGGGGATTTTTTCCTTGAACGCCAAAGGCTTGTCTGGCGCAATGATTCAGCAGATCAACCACGGCATCTCAACGGGCTTGCTGTTCCTGCTTGTGGGTATTATTTATGAACGTCGGCATACGCGGGAGATTGCTCAATTCGGCGGCTTGGCTCATCGTATGCCAAATTATGCCGCAGTGTTTGCTATTGCAATGTTGAGCTCTGCGGGCTTGCCATTACTGAACGGCTTTGTGGGTGAGTTTACGATTCTGCAAGGTGCTTTTGAAGCTAACCCCTGGTGGGCCGCATTTGCAGTGCCGGGAATTGTGCTGGGTGCTGCTTACCTTCTATGGCTTTATCAACGGACCATGCTCGGGGAAATTACGAATGAAAAGAACCAGTCATTGCTCGATCTGAACTTACGGGAATGGGCGGTGGTGCTTCCATTGATCGCAGCAGCTTTCGCCATTGGAATTTATCCGAAACCGCTTTTTGACATTGTAGAAAAACCAGTAGCGCAGATCATGGATCGATTACATCATGCTAAAGGCGAGGTGCGATAAGTGATCACTTACAGCAACACAGATCACTTTGTTCTGCTCCCCGGATTGCTGTTGGCCCTATTCGGGTGTGCCGTTCTACTGCTGGACTTTTTGTTCCCAAAGGATGTGAAGGGGCGTGGATGGCTGGTGGGAATTGCTCTTGCCGGAGTTGGCTTTGCCGGTTGGCAGTTGTGGAGGCAGTATCTTCACTTAGCCGCCCATGATATGGCTCCTCTGGCCGGGTTCAACGGTGCGTTAGTTGCTGATGGATTCTCTGTGTTTTTCAATGGCATTGTGCTTGTAAGTGCAGCTCTGGTGATGTTGATCAGCTATCGTTACCTGGAAGATGAAAAGGAACACAATGCGGAGTATTATGCTCTGGTCTTGTTCGCCGCTTGCGGTGCCTTCTTTCTGAATGGCGGATTGGACATGGTGACCATTTTCATTGGTCTGGAATTGATGGCTCTAAGTTTCTATGTGCTGGTAGGCTTTCTTCGCGCTGACAAACGGTCCAACGAGGCTGCCATGAAGTACCTGCTGCTGGGAGGCTTTTCCACGGGCTTTCTGATTTATGGATTTTCCATTTTCTACGGCCTGACCGGTTCCACCAACTTGACTGCGCTGGCTGCTATAGCTCAAACTCGCGGTGCGTACGATCCCCTGTTGTATCTGGGAGTAGTTACTGTATTGATTGGCTTGTTATTCAAAATTGGTGCGGCTCCTTTCCATATGTGGGCTCCGGATACTTACGAAGGTGCGCCAACCACTGTCACGGCTTTCTTAGCGGTTGCGTCAAAGACCGCTAGCTTTGCCTTACTATTGCGAGTGCTTCTTGTTGGCTTGGGCGGTGCCCGGTCCATGTGGGAACCCCTGCTTACCGTTGCGGCTGTGCTTAGTTTGACTGTTGGAAATTTGGCGGCTCTGTCGCAATCCAACGTGAAGCGGCTGCTGGCTTACAGCTCAGTGGCCCATGCTGGTTACGTGCTGCTGGGGTTAGTGGCGGGCAACCAGACAGGTTTACTTGGAGTTAGCATCTACTTACTTACCTATGCCTTCATGACAATTGGTGCGTTCTTAGTGTTAGTAGCTCTGCGCCGGCGTGGAGTTGCGGTGGAGACAATTGAAGACCTGGCATCGCTGGGGCAGCGTTTTCCGTACTACGGCTTATTGATGCTGGTGTTCCTGATGTCGCTAGCAGGGCTCCCCCCTACCGCAGGGTTCATTGGCAAATACTATATATTCCTGGCCTTGGTGGAATCCGGCAAATATGGCTTGGCAATTTTGGGTGCGCTGTATGTTGCTGTATCCCTCTATTATTATTTCCGGTTAGTGCGCAGTATGTTCCTCAGCGAATCGAATGATCCTCAAGTGCTGGCTAAGTCAAACGGGGTCCGCTTTGCCTTGGCTATTACCGGAGTTGCAACATTGGCCATGGGAATCCTGCCCGAACCATTCCTGCGGATGGCCGCAATTTCATTGGGAAGATGACAACCATGGACGCAATTTTCTCTCATCCTTTGTTCATGCCGCTGATCCTGTCGGCGATTATTATTCTTGGATTCCCGCTGGTTGCCGGCTACATCGTACTGGTGGAACGTAAGGTTCTGGCAGACATGCAGGTGCGGCTGGGGCCGATGCGTGTTGGTCCTAACGGATTGCTACAACCGATCGCCGATGCTCTGAAGTTGCTTATCAAAGAGGACATTGTTCCAACTCATTCCGATAAAGCGATTTTCTGGATTGCCCCAGTGATTTCCTGCGTTTGTGCGTTTTCTGGTTTCACAGTTATCCCTTTCAATACGTGGCTTCGAATTGCCGATGTGAACGTTGGGTTGCTGGTGATCAGTGCTACGTCTTCCGTTGGAATCCTGGGGATCATCCTTGGCGGGTGGGCTTCAAACAGCCACTATTCATTGCTTGGAGCTTTACGGTCCGCCGCGCAATTGGTTAGCTACGAAGTTGCGTTATCGCTGTCCTTGGTTTGCGGCGTTATGGCTGCCGGGACCCTGCAAATGCCACTGATCGTTGCGGCGCAACAACAGAAGCAGATCTGGTTTGTGTTTGAAAATTTCGGCCTCATGGGGATTGCGTTCATGATCTACCTGATCGCCGCTACAGCAGAAATCAATCGCACTCCTTTCGATTTGCCGGAAGCGGAATCAGAACTGGTGGCTGGCTTCCATACCGAATACAGCGGGTTTCGTTGGGCACTGTTCATGCTGGCGGAATACGGGAATATCTTCGTTGTTGCATCCGTTGGAGTAGTGCTGTTTTGGGGTGGCTGGCTGAGGCCATTTCCCAATGTCGGCTGGCTTGCAGTGCCGATGAACTATGGAGTGCCGCTGTTATTATTTGGCGGTTCGGCGTTGTCTTCCATTCTGTTGGTGAAGAGATTGAAGGAACGCATTCAACAAATTGTTTTGATAATTGTGATTGGCGGACTTGGATTCGTGGGGCTGCTCTTTCTTTGGCCGGCTTTCAATCAAGCGTCCTCAGCAGTCTTCTGGTTTTTGTTCAAAGTCTCACTGTGGGTATATCTGATGGTGTGGTTCCGAGGTACCTTTCCTCGGTTTCGTTACGATCAATTAATGAACGTTGGATGGAAGGTATTGATTCCTGGCGGCATGTTTTGCGTGCTGGCAAATGCCGTCGTAGGCATGTGGAAACAATAATTCAAAAAGTTTGTTTTTGAGCGGAACAAAATGGAGTGTGGTTCGTATAACTCTTCAAAGGAAGAACATCTCAGAGCGGTACCTTTCCCTCAACCAGCAACAATGCCGCTCTGAGATGCCTTAACTACTATTTTAAACAGACGGGAAATTCTGAACTCTCAGCATTTCCAATTAGCATGAAGTTTAGCATCTAACGTGCCTAAACGCTATGGGGGACCCACGTCCCGGGTGTGCAACATAACCTTGAAATGCGCCGTCAGGTACAAACTATTAATTTTATAGTTGACAGCGCCCATTCTTTCAACTAATTTATTAATAGTTAAGTAATGGCACGACCTAAATCAACATCCCTAACTTCCGCCGAGCTCCGATTGATGGAAGTTCTTTGGCAAAATGGTTCAGCCACAGTTGCTGAGGTGGCCGATGCGTTGCCGCCTGAAACAGATTTGGCCTACTCCACAGTTTTGACAACTCTCCGAATTCTGGAAGAAAAGGGCTATCTAATCCACCAGAAACAAGGCAGGGCTTTCGTCTACTCAGCTGCTATAGAACGCTCCACAGCCCAGCGCAACGCCCTGACCCAACTATTAGCCCGATTTTTCGAAGGTAACCCCGAACTCCTGGTACAAAATCTATTGGATAACGAGCAGCTTAGTAATGCTGAGCTCCGTAGACTTAAGAAGCTGATCGCAAAACAGGATGGCCGATAAATGAATGAATTTCTTGAAGCCTTCATAAACACTTTACTACCCGCTACCGCGCTTATTGCGGCTATTTACGCCGCTCTTCGTTGTACCGGTAGACTGAATGCTGGAGGATGGTGGGTTCGGAGATTTAGAGGGCAACGAGATTGTGGAAATGCGGGACCACGGAGTGGACGGTGCCTATTTACGAAAACTAAAAGACACCGGCTTCCAAACCTTAAGCGCAGCGAAAATCATCAAACTACGCACTCATGGAGTAGACTAATTTATTTCTTCTCTTTCGGCGGACTGATCATGATGTGCGCTCCTGCAGTTCCCGGGTACATTAACCACGGCTCGGTCCCCGATTTCGTGCTCAGCCCAGTGGATTCAGGCGTTGCGTATGGTGTGTAGACTACCCAACGAAGATAAGGATCCACCATCTCACCCTTCGCGGAATCGAAACTTGCACCAGTAAGAACATAGAGCATGCGCGGTTCGCGTGGGAGCTTTACTTTGCCTTCGTCCACTTCCTTCCAGCGCTGCTCGTGCCTATCCTTGCCTTTGTACTGCACCGCCAACTCCCTGCCGCGAGCCATGAAGGGTTCCAGATCCTTGTGATAGCAAGCCACGCTGAGCCCCTTAACCTCAGGGTCATCTGCAAGGCAGACAAATTCATTTGTGCCTTTGCGCAAGGTCACCACTTCGCCTTTGACGTTGTAGCCCAGCACCGTAGCAGCAGCACGCCGATCCTTCGGTGCAGCCAAAACGGCTGAAGCAATTTGATCTTCAGAAGATGCGACTTCTACTGCAAGGGCAGTTCCAGCCCCCAGTAGAGCCATGAGCAGAACTAAGTGAATGTGTTTCATATGCGCTTAAATTATTGCAGAATTTCCATTTGGACGAAAGCACTATGTTGGGTCGTTGTTACTATAGAGGTACCGTCATGGAATTCGAGGACAACTCCCCACCAGCCTTCGCTAGCGAATCTTCCCCTCCGTCTCTTTCAGCGATTCAGCAGCCCGCTGCCGTCTCTGTGGTTCATCTGCGCAAAGTGTATGGGGAAAAAGTTGCGGTGGAAGACCTCACTTTCTCGGTGCCGCGAGGTTGCTTCTTCGGCTTTCTAGGACCCAACGGTGCCGGTAAAACCACCACAATCAAAATGCTGATGGGCCTGGCAACACCTACTTCTGGAACCATGGAACTGCTCGGACTTCCAATGCCTGATCAAGCACTGGCTATCAAGAAGCAAATTGGTTTGGTGCCTGATGATACATTGTTGTTCGATCATTTGACGGGACTTGAATTCCTGGAATTTGTCGGCAGAATGTATGGCTTAGGCGCGCCGCTGGCAAGGGAACGCGGCCGTGAGTTGATGGCGCTTTTTGAAATGGATAACGAAGAGCGCACCTTGATCTGGCAGTATTCCAAGGGTATGCGTAAACGTGTGGCCATGGCCGCCGCACTGATTCATCGCCCCCAGTTGTTCCTTATGGATGAGCCCTTCGAGGGCGTGGATGTTGTCGGTGCCCGTCTGATGAAAGATATCCTGCTGGACCGCGTAAAAGGCGGGGCGACAATTTTCTTAACCAGTCATGTACTGGAAGTGGTGGAACGGCTATGTGATCGAGTCGGCATCATTCACGAAGGCAAATTAGTGATTGACGATACGGTCACCAACCTACGGCAGGGAACCGAAACTTTGGAAGACATTTTTGTTCGCGCGGTTGGGGGCAGCCGTTTACGTGAACGTTTGGAATGGCTGTAGCGTGGGCAATTTCGAACAGCTACGTCTCATTTTTTGGGTCCAACAGAAAACTCTCCGCAACGTCTACGCACGAGCCTCGAAAGGCGGCACGGCAATCTCCATACTGGTTTCCTTGTTCTGGTATGGCAGCGCCGTTTTGCTGGCCGCTGGGCTCGCTTATGTCTTAACCATCACGCCTCCCAAACGTTTTGGCAATGCGTTTGGGCCCATGTTGTTTATGATGACTTGTATCTGGCAAGGATTCCCGATATTAATGGGCTCCAGCGGCGCGCACATTGATATTCGACGTTTGCTGGTTTACCCCATTCCCACTAGCCAGCTTTTTACCCTTGAAGTAGTGTTGCGTATCTCCACTGCAATTGAAATGGGCATTCTGCTTTTCGGAGGCATCATTGGGCTGGCTTTCAATCGTAACGTTCCGCTATGGGCACCGCTCGGGCTTGTGCTCTTCGGAGTATTCAACCTGTTTCTATCCACCGGTATCAAACAACTGCTCAGTCGCTTAGCCCAGCGGAAATATGTTCGTGAACTCAGCTTCATATTTGTGATGGTTTTGTTGCTGCTACCGCAAACGCTGCTGCACGCCACGAATGGGCAGTTCAGTTCCGCAATTTGGGATAAACTTCAACCTGCAGTGGCGCTCCTCCCCTGGAGCGTATCGGGCAAACTTGCAGCTGGCGAAAAGGACTTTCGGGCTTGGATCACACTATTTATTTGGACTGCAATTGCCTATCGCTTTGCTCGCACCCAGTTCAATAAAATGCTCCGGCTGGACGAATCGGGCGAGAGTACAATTGCGCGGGCCACCCATCAAGTTGCCGCTGCTTCAGGGCGTCTGGAATTGTTCTATCGCCTACCTGGCCGCTTTTTGTCCGATCCTCTTGCGGCCATTGTGGAAAAGGAACTTCGCTTTCTTTCCCGCGCACCTCGCTTCCGCTTGTTGTTCTTACTCGCTTGTACTATCGGGCAAATGCTATGGCTTCCTCAGGTCCTACGAAGCAAGGATGCGGATGCTTCCTGGATTTCCGACAACTACCTTACCTTCACCTGCCTATACGCCATGCTGGTGCTTGCTGAAAACTTGTTTATCAACACCTTCGGTTTTGATCGGGCGGCCGCGCAGAACTGGTTCGTTCTTCCTGTACCGTTTAGAACGGTTCTAAGGGCCAAAAACATTGTGGCCTTCTTCTTCCTCGGTCTTTGCTTTTGCTTAACCGCACTGCTGGGTATGCTGCTGCCAGTGTCCCACTCCTTTCTGAAGTTGGCTGAGGCCATAGGTGTTTGCGCCGTCTACATCACGTTTATGCTTGGCATTGGAAACCTGGGGAGTGTTTATCAACCAAAGCCAGTCGATCCTCAGCAGTCCTGGCGCAGTAACTCACCAGGAAAGGTGCAGGCTTTGATGTTACTGGTTTATCCCATCATGTACTTGCCTGTCATGTTGGCATACACAGCGCGTTGGGCTTCCGACGAAAACTGGATTTTCTTCGCTGTACTTGGCGTTGATATGCTAATCGCCTATGGCTTCTATTACGTTGCAACCGATTCCGCTGTAGAGATGGCATCACGGCGGAAAGAAGAAATGATCAGTACGCTGACGGCGCAAAGTGGGCCCATTTCAATTACTGGCTAAACTTCTGAGAAACTCGCGCAAAACGGACTCGCTCCGGCTTAAGAATCAAGTTTCTCCAAATATTAGAGCCGCGCCGGAGCGGCCTTTGCGCTCCTAAGCAAGTTAGTTGTGCTCAGGCGGCGACCCCGGTTTGCGCTTGAACTCTTCCGGAAATTCTGCAGCCTTCCCGCGCTCTGGGCTTCGCAAGTTTTGCTGTCCTCCCCGATCCCTCTGCAAAGGGATATTCATGCCGTTGGTCTCTTCCAGGATGTCGAATAGACGCTTGCGCATCTGCGTAACTATCGGTTTATGCTTCTCGCTGAAAATCAGATTGCGCGATTCCAGCGGATCTTCTTCCAAGTCGTAAAGCTCGTCAATATCCCAAATTCCCTGATAGCGGATGAACTTGTATTTGTCTCCACGTAGGGCATGCAGGGTTGGAGTTTGTGGAAAGTTTCGCTCCCAATAGTATTCGTAAAGTAACTCACCCCGCCATGTTGTCTTCTCACCTTTCACAAGCGGTAGCCAACTTTTGCCATCCAGCCCACCAGGAATTGCGGCTCCGGCGGCGTCAAGAACAGTCGGCATGATGTCCAGGCCGGCAACTACTTCTTTCACTTTTCGGCCGCCTTGAAATAAGGACGGGCATCGCGCCAGCAATGGTACGCGCATTGATTCTTCATATGCCGTCCGCTTGTCAATCAAGCCGTGCTCGCCAAAAGCAAAGCCGTTATCACCCATGTAGATGACCAGTGTGGAGTCTAATTCCCCACGCTTGCCCAGTTCATCCAACACGCGGCCAACACTCTCATCCACGGCCATCAGTGTTTCGGCATACTTTTTGTAGTAATCGGCTATGTCCAGCGTTGAGTTATAAGCGTAATCCACACCATGCCATGAGTTACGCTGATTTTTCACCCACATGGGCCGGTTGCGTGCCATCTCCCCATCGGTGGCCATCGTCGGAGGATATACGAATTTGGCATCCTTGTAGCGCCCTTTATGCCGGGGAGCTGGTTCAAATTCGGCATGCACTGCCTTGTGCGATAGATACAGGAAATAGGGCTGATCTTTAGGCAAAGTACGCATCCAGTCCAGCGCGTAGTCCGTCAGTTCGTCCGTAATGTACCCTTTCTGCGGAACCTTTTTACCGTTCACATTGAGCCCATTTGGATTAGGAAGGTATGTGCCCTGTCCACGGAAGCTAACCCACTGATCAAAGCCCTGCTTTGGAGTATCTGTTTCCGCTCCCATGTGCCACTTACCGAAGAATCCCGTTTTGTAACCAGCTTTTTGTAAGTGAGCTGGGAAGAATACAGTGCCTTCAGGAATGGGTGTTCCATTGTCTACAATGCGATGCTTATGCGCGTATGTTCCAGTTAGAATCGATGCGCGGCTGGGACTGCATAGCGCTGTTGTGACAAACGCATTTTGGAAGTGGGCACCCTCGCGCGCCAACCTGTCCAACTGCGGAGTTTCCAGCCAGGGCTGAGTCTTCAAAAAACCCAGAGCATCATAGCGATGATCATCGCTAAGGATATAAATCACGTTCCGGGGCTTGCGCGTCTGAGCCGTCAAGTAGGCAGCAGAACCGCCCATGGCAGCCAACATTTGTCGTCGATTCATCGCTTCCCACCTTACCAGATAAGTTTCAGGCCAAACTGCAAATTACGAGGCGTCCCGGCACCTGTGATCGCTCCAAAATTCGCAGTGCCTAAAACATTGCCTGGTGCACCAAATCGTGGAGTGTTCGTAAGCGTGAATGCTTCAAAGCGAAATTGCATCCGCAGCTTTTCCATTAGTTGGAAATTTTTCAGCGCGGAAAAATCCCAATTGAACGTTGGTCTCCCCCGCAGAATATTCCGGCCTGCGGTGCCGTAAGTGAAGTTTGCCGGACGCGCGAATGCACTGGTATTGAAGTCGCGCTGTAGCGTTCTCTCTTCATCGTAAGCAGGACCAACCACATCCGGCCGTTGCACAACAGTGTTAGTTCCTGTGTTAGCTGGATTGCCTTGCACGGTTGGACTGAATGGGACAGAAGAGCTTTTGGAAACAATGGAACCAATACTCCAGCCACCCAGTATGCCTTGGATAACCGGATTGGCATTACCCGGAATCGCCCGGTTCTTACCCACTGGAAGCTCATACAAAACTGAGGTTACAAACCGATGTGGAACGTCCTGGTTATCGATGCTTTTCTCTGCTCTCAAGTTGAAAAGATTCTGAAATCCGCATCCTGCCGCATCCCCCTGAACAGCACTACCGCAAGTATCGCCAATATTCTTCGACCAAGTGTAGGACCCAAGAACGGTGAAGCCTTTAGAAAATCGCTTCTCCACTTTCGCAATCATTGCGTGATAGTTGGAGTTGCCGT
>JAYTTF010000195.1:0-4624 GCA_043745195.1 Bryobacterales bacterium
GCGCTGGCGGTGATCGGCCACATTGACCGCGCGTGGACATGTTCGTTCATGGGGGCGGGCCAACCGCAGATCCAGGAGTTTCAATTTGTGCTGGAGCAACTGATGGCCGGAGTGCGGATTGGGCAGGCGCTGGATGAGTTCAACCGGCGTTGGGCTGACCTGAGCATTGCCTTGACCGAGATGATTAAGAATAGGGAGATACCGGGTCAAATCGATGACGATACATTGATCGGCGCCTGGAAGGCTCGGAACGACGCGCGTAATTATGTGATTCTTGGCGATCCAGCGGTGCGGCTGATTTTTGACTGAAGCCGTTTTGACACTGTCAACGCCGCCAGGCAGTCCTAAGAAAGGGTAGACAACCCATTGGTAACTTAATTTACCCTCTTTTAACAGTTGTTGAAATCAACCAGTGACTCTTAAAATTTTTATGAGACTCTTTACTCGGGAGACAATTAGCTTGCCAACAACTTCCCAAATTATCAAGTCGGCAGATTGATTAAATTCTCTGGCGTTCTTAATCCTAAAAACGGCTAATAATTGGTAACAGTACAACGAAATGG
Source organism: Bryobacterales bacterium (assembly GCA_043745195.1). Classification (GTDB taxonomy): domain Bacteria; phylum Acidobacteriota; class Terriglobia; order Bryobacterales; family Bryobacteraceae; genus JANXSF01. The sequence goes on from JAYTTF010000195.1 coordinate 564, forward strand.
CTAAAAACAATTGAACTTGCCGTCATAGGATCAGGGCAATAGCATCACCTAAGGGTAAGACTGATGTGCGTAAAAAAGGTCGCCAAACGGGGACACGGTACCCAGTCCGCTACGCCTGGAGCTCTATCGGATTTATTCGGAGTTCTGTCGCTTCACGCCAGGGCACCATGTCCCCGTTTGGCTCGCAATACCCTGATCTTCGAGACAGTCAACTGCCGTTAAAATCTGAATCAAATGTGCATCTGAGGCACCGGGAATGTGAGAAGTAAGAAGCAGGCGAGCTAGACTTCCACCTTCACCGAGTACTCCTTCAGAAACTCCGGCGTGAGATCCACGCCCAACCCCGGCGACTCCGGCACTTGCCAGTGCGACATCGAGTCCTTCCACCCGTCTTTGAAAATGCCTGCATACTGACTGGTGTTGGTGTTCCCTTCTTCCATGATGACGAAATTAGGAATCGACGCCGCCACGTGAATTGACGCGGCAGTGCAGATGGGGCCGTTGGGATTGTGTGGAGCTACGGTAACGTAAGAGGCATCGGCCATCGCGGCGATCTTCTTCATCGCCGTGATACCACCGGCTCGCGCCGCGTCCGGCTGTATGATCCGTGCAGCCTGCTTTTGCAGTAGTTCGCGATAGTTCCAATGCGACTGCAGACCTTCACCGGTTGAGATCGGAATGTTGGTTGAACGCTGGAGCGCCGCCATCGCATCGACATCCTCCGGCGGGACCGGCTCTTCGAGGAAGAAGATATCGAAGGGTTCAAGCATTTTGATAATCCGCCCGGCCGAAGCCATGTTCCACTTCCCGTGGGCCTCAATGCAAATGTCGAAGTCGGGACCCGCTTCGCGCACACCGCGCACCATCTCCCTCACTTCGTTCAGTACGCCAGTGGAAAGCTGGCGATCGGGTCCGGGATAATCACCGAACGGATCCCACTTCCCGGCCGTGGCCCCCTGCGCAATCAGTTCCTTTGTCCTTTGGAAATAGGCCGCTTGCGTGCGCGGGATGTTACCCCAGCGATAGCTTGTGTAGATGCGAATCTTCGGATGAATCTTGCCGCCCAACAGTTTGTAGACGGGCACGCCGAGTTTCTTGCCGAGGATGTCCCACAACGCAATGTCGATCGCACTGATGCCGGCAAACAGCGTGCCGCCCAGCGAGTTCTCCTCTATCGTGTACATCCTGCGCCACAGCTTCTCTATATCCCAGGCAGATTCGCCGATGACCAACTTGGTCAGTGACCGGATCTGCGCATACACGGGCGTCACATTCGGAGGCGTAGTGCCCTCGCCCCAGCCGTGCACTCCGTCTTCGGTCTCGACGCGCGCGCAGACCACATCCTTGCGATTGCCGATTCGGATAACATGCGCATCGACACGCTTAATCTTGAGCGGCCCGGTTTGAGCCGCTGCCTCTCTTACCCAAGCAGCCGCGCCGAACGGCATAATCATCCATTGTCGTCGCGTCATATAAGCCGCCTTATGTTTATTTAGTCCAATCCAAAGACGATGAGCACATCACCCGCAGAGATCGCCACGCGCTGCTGTCCCTTGCTCAAAAAGCTCATCGGGTTGGCAATAATTTGGCTGCCCGCCGGGAACCGCCAGAGGTGCTTGCCCGTGGTGGCATCGAGGGCGAAAAAGTTGCCTTCGTTGGTGCCGCCAAAAAGGAGATTCCCCGCCGTCGACATGACGCCCGCCCACGGGGGTGTCAAAAGCTTGTGTTCCCACCGGATGGCACCCGTTTGCGGATGAATGGCACGAATCGCGCCGGTAGGGAATTCATCGCGCACCGGCTTGTGCTCTCCTCCGATGAAGTAAGCGCCGGGCGTGTAGGGCGCATCGGCCGTGTAGAAGATCTCGCCTTCGTCGCGCGCGGCCACATACGCCAGGCCGGTCTTAGGGCTGTAGCTTGGTGAATACCAGTTGGTGCCTCCCGTAGCGCCGGGGTAGATTTTCACACCGGCCTTGGTGGGAAATGTCCCAGGCAAGCGAATCGGACGCCCGTCTTTGCCGATTTCCTTGGCCCACGTCTGCTTGGCGAACGGCTTAGCCAGCAGAAACTCGCCTGTCACCCGGTCGAGCACATAGAAGAACGCATTGCGATTGGCATGGAGCAGCAGTTTGCGTATCTGCCCGCCGAACTCAGCATCCACCAACATGGGCGTTTCGGTGGCATCCCAATCGTGCACGTCATGCGGTGTGAATTGAAAGTGCCATTTGCGCTTGCCTGTATCGGCATCGAGCGCCAGCATCGTATCGCTGTAGAGGTTGTCACCAGCGCGGACGTCACCATTGTAATCCGGTCCGGGGTTCCCCGTGCCCCAATAGATCAGGTTTAGCTGCGGATCATAAGCACCCGTCACCCAAGTCGTTGAGCCTCCCGTTTTCCAGCTATCGCCGGCCCAGGAACCAAAGTTCTCATCGCCCGGGCCCGCCGTGGTGTAGAAGCGCCACGCCCGCTCTCCCGTCGCGATGTAGTAAGCATCCAGAAAGCCCCGTACACCGTACTCGCCGCCCGCCATCCCCACTATCACCTTGTCTTTAGTAATGATGGGTGCCGAGGTGGCCGCATAGCCTTCGGCGTAGTTTGCCAGCGCAGTCTTCCAGAGTAGGCGGCCGCTGCGCGCGTCGAGCGCCAGCAATTGGGCATCCACTGTATTCATGATGAGGGTGTGCCCCACCATCGCGAGGCCACGGTTCACCTGCCCGCAACAGGCGATCAGTTTCGGCGGCAGTTTGTAATCGAACGACCAAAGCTTGCGGCCCGTATGGGCGTCCAGCGCCAGCACGTCGTTCGGGGGGCGCGTCAGGTACATCACGCCATCCACCACCAGCGGCACCGTTTCCACTTTGTGCGTCGTCTTCAGCGGATAGATCCACTTCACGTGGAGCCGCGACACATTCGATGCATTGATCTGATCGAGGGCGCTGAACTGGTGAGCAAAAAAGTTGCCCGAGTACGTCATCCAGTTGCCTGGTTCCTTTTCGGCGTTGACCAGGCGTTCGAACGTCACCTGCGCGGCCAAGGGCGCGAGCAGGGCCAACGTAAGGGCAACTTTTTTGATCGTTCTCATCACTCGCTTCTCCGCAGAGAATTTAAGTAAGTCACCAGATCCGATAACTCCTTAGGGGGCAGCGCCTGGTAGGAAGGCATCAACGATTGAACCATGCGTTTCACCTCCTTGACTTCCCACTTCTCAAATGACCACAGGCGATCCTGCTGGTCCCGCAATTGCACAGAGTAGTCGTCTTCATTCAGTCTTACACCGGTTCTTGTTTCGCCCGTCGCGGTAACCACGCGGACACCCACATAATCCTTAGGATTGTAAGCACTGGGGTTGACAAGTGAGTCCTGAAGAAATTTTAAGCTGCGCCGTCGGCCGACAGTATCGAGCGCAGGCCCGAGCGCGCCGCCCACCGAGCCGAGGGCATGGCACTGCGCGCATCCGCTGCGGGTGTATAGACGCCCGCCGGATTCCTTGTCGCCCGTCGCTTGCTCAGACGATCCGGCCTCGCCCAGCCGCCGGACGTAAGCCACCAGCTTGCGCAAGTCCGCCAAGGGTAGACGCGACCCGGGCATTTCCGTTCCTGGTAACCCGGCGCGAATAGTGCCTAACAGTTCGTCATCGTTCGAGCTATGGCGGAAGCGGCCCGTGGTGAGGTTCACACCGCGTCCGCCTTCTCCGTCAGGTCCGTGGCAATGCGCGCAGTGGCCCAGGTAGAACTGCCGTCCCTCCTCTACAGGCATCTGAGCGTTGGCCGCTGGCCAGAGTCCTGCGGCGGTAAGAAGAATGAAAGGACGCAACACAGTCTAAGAGTATATCTAACCAAGCACCCTGACTGATTCAATCCTCTGGCGTTTTGAAATAGAAGCTGAATCACAAGCGCGGCTGGCACTGCGGTGGGTGCGGTGACTTTGGCGCGCTGGATAATCCAGCAGGGCCGGAACATTACCTTGGCTCCACTTATCCACTTTTTCTTCGCATGTTACAGCGCCGGATGTCCGAAGAATGATACTTACGACCACTTACCGGGCGCGGCGGAAAGGCAACTTAT
>JAYTTF010000196.1:0-17538 GCA_043745195.1 Bryobacterales bacterium
CCGTAACCGGCACCCTGTCTGTTCAATTCGTGAAATCCGGGACGGGGGTGCAATTCTCTTGCAAGTCTTCCGTAAGCAGAACATCTTCATTGAATTGCAGCCCCGTCCCGGATTTCGCAGCCCTCCGCACCTTAGTCCCACGCCGAGCCCCACGATTGAATTCAGAATCGAAAGAGCGCTCACCATTCAGGTGACAGATGGGTTCCACGCAACTGTCGGTGGGTACGGGAGTTGAATTATGAACGGTGCGTTCCAACTGCCGTTTTTAGTTGATATAAGTTGCGTCTGTTCCTGAATCAGAGGAACTTTACTTCTTAACTCACCAACAGAACGAATTCTCTCAGCAACTTTGCTGAGGAATCATAGATACGGACAAAATAACTTCCTGCGTGAAAGCCTTTGGATACATTCATGCTCAGCTTTCCATTCTTTACAGTAGCGGTTCCACTCAACATTTCCTTTCCCGCATCGTTCACGATCTTTATGGAGAAAGTATTGGCAGACTCAGATAATCCACTTGCATCCAGTACCAGCGATAGAGATTGATCGGCTTTCGCGGCAACTGAATTTGTATTGCTCCCACGCATTGATTCCAGTGTTACCTGCTGTTGTTCCAAAGCCGGCACTTGCGTCCTTGGGGCAACCAGAAAAAACAGGAAAGCCAGCGAACATATTCCCGCTGCCATAGCAGGTAACGGTCTTGCAGCCCATGCTGGAAGATAGGGGATTTTGGTCCTGACAGGTTTGTCGGCAAGCCTTTTTCCGGCCACCCGTATATGAGTTACGAAAGAATCCGCTTCTTCCAACGCATCCTGACAAGAAGCGCAGACAAGTAAATGTTCTTCCGCCTGATTGCACTCGTCGCCACGCAGCTTTCCCATGGCATATTGTTCAATTTGTTCTTCAGTTAAGTGATCTTTTATCACCACAATCATATGATTCCACTCCATTCGCCTAAATTCCCAAAATTCTCCACGAACTTCTCTCTTAAACAACTGGGACCTCTATGGGTCTCTATTGTATTAGTCTGTGGAGGAGGCAGAAGCTCTCATACTTTTGTTTTCCAGATTTTTCCTACCCACTCGTTTTCGGCCCAGGGTGCCAAAACGGGCCTTAGCCCTTGATTTCAATAGGCGAAATTGCGTTTCGGTTAGTTCCATCTCCTCGCAAATCTGTTCTTGAGGCTGTTCGTTTAGATAAAATCGTATCAATATCTCCCGATCCCTGACAGAAAGGCCAGCCAGCACTTCCTCCATGATCACCACTTTTTCCTCATCCAGGATTCTAGATTCCGGATTCAACCTACCGTCGGCAATCCGGAACCCGGTTTGAAGATCCATCTGGTTATTGCGCTGGTGGACAATGTCGTCAATATGGGAAGCAACCTGACGGCGAACCACCGTCCGAACAAATCCCATAAGCCGCTCCGGTTCCCTTAAGTCGCCGCGTTTGATAGCGTTAATGACTATAAGGAAGGTATCGTGGATCTTATCGTCCAGTTCCTGCAAGCCAAGCTGACGGCACAAATACAGGCGAATGCCACGGGAAAACATGCGGTACAGCTCTTCCATGCCATTGGGATCGTCCTCGCGTATTTTCTCAACCAGACTGGCCCAATCCACTGTGGAAACAACGGTGGGCTCCGTTTGCTTATCCTCCGGCAAATCAGAACCTTTATCGATTTGAGGCATCAGCAGCATAGTCTATGTTCTTCCTTTTCCAACCACAAAAAATGCGGACCAGTATTTTGGCCGATTGCGATACGACCCGGACCGCAAACTGGCAAGCTGCGATTCCCGAAGTGCTTCAGCGATCGCGTGGGAGGTCATGTTCTTTTTATCCCGGCCAATTAACTCATACAATCGGACAAACATCTCGCCGCCATCATCTGGCGTGGGCCAATAACTAGCGATTGTGGTTTGCGCCCCTGCCGCCAACCAGGCTCGGGTCAAACCCATCAACCCACTACCTGGGCGCATGGAACCGTCACCGGAACCACAACCGTTCAAAGTGACTAATTGCGCGTTGGTCATAAACGTCGTGACCTCTTTTGAAGTGATCACTGCCGGCACTCCTTGTGGGTTGAGGCTAAGCGCAAGAGCCGGTTCCGAGTGGGCTTCTTTCATAAAATGGGCCGCAATATGGACAACTTGGGGATTCCGCGTTAAAGCCTGTTTAAGCATCTTTGAGGAAGCATCCGCACCTGTTAAAACCTGAACCGGACCATCCGGTCGAAAGGCGGTCGCGCAGCGCTCCAGTTCCTGCGCAGTAGCTGGCAACCGGTTTAGAGGCTTTGCCATCGGTGGTAATTGGGCACCGCTTTGGCCTAGCCGCTCGTCAGCACGATTGTAGATCGCATCGCCAAGACCTAAAAAGCCATGGGAGGGTTTTGCGATTGCATCCTTAGCCATGGTAATGCTTGGGATCACCTGCAATGTATGATCCTCAATCAGGTATCTGCCACTACCACCGGCGGGCAAAGCTGCAAAGGGTACCCCAAATAAGTCACGATCCAGAATCAGCAGCAAATTCTTCCTGTCTTTTATCACGGGATAAGCATCGCCTAGCAAGGAAGTGAACAATTTTCTGCCAATGCGTTCCATGCCATTGTCGGCGCGAATCGCTTCAACAAAGGAGCTTACTTCCGCCGCCAGTTCCGTATTTTCAAGGAGTGGATAGAGCGAAATGGAATTCCGAGTAAGCACCCAGACGCAGGAACTTTCAGCCGCCACGTGGAAACTGAGAATAGCCTCATCCTTCCGAAGAGAAGCCTGAAGCTCTTGCCTGATATTTTCCGTAGAGTGGTCTAAACTCTTCAAGCCACCCAGTCCAGCTCTGAGTTCCAAATCCTGCAATCGAAGCCGCAAGCCTGAAACCCTGGAATCAAGCACTGGGGTGTGGCTTGAGGAAACAATCAGACTCTCTGTCTCCCGCAATTTTTCCAGAGTGTCGTAGTAATCCTCCGGCAGTTGCCTGCCCATATTCGTCAGGGCTTGTCGCTTCAGTTCCCGGAAGCTCCAAGCATGGTTTTCTTGCGCAGTTAGAAAGCTCTCCCAAACCAGATTCTGATTACCGGTTCGTAGGGCTTCAGCGGAAACCATGGAAAGGTACACGTCATAAACCTGTTGTAGTTCTTCCTCGGCTGGGGCCCGCAAACCGTCAATCGGAATCACTTCCAATTTCCAGCGACGAATGAATCCAATCGCTGTTCGCAAATCCGCCAGTGCCAAAGCAGGCTGATTCAACGCTTGGTGCGTTTGTCCTCGAGTCTTGTAGAGTATCCACGATTGCATGGTGGTAAAGGAATGGCAGCCAGCCGCAGCCTGATTCAACCATCGCAGTGCTTCCGGGAATTGTTGTTGCTTAAACCGCAGAATGCCCAGTTTGTTGTAAGACAAGCAAATTTCGGCCTGACCGGTGGACAGTTTCCGTAAGCGAAAGGCCTCCGATAACGCCGGTTCGGCTTGTGCGATCAACCCTTTTTCCAAACGTTCGTAACCCAATTGATCCCAGGCAAAAGCTTCCAGCGTAGCATCGTTATCCATGGCGGCAACCGCAATTGCTTTGTGAAAATATTTCTCTGCGGTCACCCAATTGTCTTTCCGCGCTTCGATTTGTCCACGCTGCAAATAGACGTTGGATGTATAGCGCGCCTGTTCACTGCCCTCCAGTTCAGATTCCGCTTTCAGGGCCGTGTTGGAAGCAGATTCCAAGTCCCCATGCTGCAAATACACTGACGCGAGCATCAGGCGCGAGGAGCGCACAGTTTTTTGGTCATTGATGGATTCAGCAATCACAAGGGCTTGGTTGTAGGCATCAACAGCAGCGCGGTAGTCCAGCACCGCCAAGTGAATCGCCCCAACATTATTAAGGAAACGAGCCTGGGAAACTGGGTCCTTGTCCTTTTCAGCCAACTCAGCCCCGTCCTTATATAGGAGGGCAGCCTGCATCAAGCGACCCGTCTTATGCAATTGACGCGCTTCTTCTTTCAATACGCGGAATTGTGGGCCATCCCACTTGAGCGTTTGGCTGATAGGTGTTACGGGCCTTTGTTGGCAGGCAACGCCGGCAATCAACAGAACAGGCAGCAACGCAGTTAGGTTAGAAATATACTTACCGTTCCATGTTTGCACGCGGACACTCTCAAAAGAACTTTTTTGAAATTTGCGGGCAGGGTGGGATACGGCGATCAGACCCTTAGGAGTAGTCCATGCAGGAATACTCCTAGAGATGATATCAGACAAACCAAATTTATTGTTAACTCATTTTAAGCGGAGTGCGCGACATTAAGGTGGTACGGCAGGGTTCTTTTTTTGTGGCCTATTCCATGCCCGATTCTATGTTGAATTTATAGAAACGTCGCTCGGGGATTTCCGCCCCGGTTCAATCTCGGCTACCAGAGGCCGCTTGCGGCAATCCGAATTGCCACAAGCATAAATCGGACGATCCCGGCCATGGTCCGAACCTTCGGCCCACTTACAAAGTGAAGGGCAAGACCATTACGGAAAGTTTCCCGAATCCGGCAGCGCGGCGCAAAGTCGAACTCGAGATCGCCTGTTTTCGCCGATTTCAGGAACTCAGTCGTACGTTGATTGAAACCAATGAGATGATTTGCCGCGCCAAACCGTTGGAAGACACTCTGAGTCCGCAGGAAAAAAACGGCGGTAGCGATTCGGCAAGAAGTCGAAAACGAAGTAAGCTGCTTACTCCGCATGGTCTTTCAGGAGCGCCGCAGAATTGGCCAGTTGGACTTGGAAGCTGTCGAGATGGCCATGCCAGCGGCTATGCATCAGGCCGGAGCAAGCGCGCTGATTCAGTTGCTGCAATGCGAACCTCCTGGCAGGGAGGATTGCCAGATACCCTGTAACGCGGCTACAAAGCCCACTATCGCGAGATGTGGTATCCTGCTTCGCGCGTGGTACCTGTGTGCGCATTGTCATAACGGGCAATTCCCAGTCGAGGTCATGCTGGATATAGACAAGACGGATCTCGCCTGGAGTCCGTCGCATGTTGGCGTTGGTTGGTTCTGAAGTACCCTTCGATCACGGACGTAAGCAGATCAAGTTGCTCGCTGGTCCCCCGGTTACAACCAAGGCCCTTGAACGGTAAGGCAGAATCGATCGGCGCCGATATTGCCGGTCGAGAACGCGCGGCCATCGAGTGGACCGCGCAGTTGCATCTTCCGATCGCTGCCGTTTCCAGGGTTAACCAGCCCTTAGCGCGGTGCGTCGGCACAGTATATAATTGCCCTGGTATGACTAAACGTGAATTCCTAGCTGCAAGTATCGGCTGCGGGTTAACCGCAGCGAGTGGGATGGCTGCTTTTGCCCAATCTGGAAAGTCGAAAGTTGCTACGCGGAAAGCAAAAACAACCAAGCTGTTTAAGAGCCCTCCAGGGTATCCCAACGGGTTGGCTGTCACCCCAGAAGGCTTGTGGATTGGCGAACAAAAGTTGAGTGGCGCGCAGGCCAAAATGTATAACCTGCCGGAACCGGATTCCTTGGATGAGTCAGCTTGGCTTGTGGATTGGAACGGCAAGGTTTTGCGAACGGTGAAGACTCCGTCCCGTAACACCAGCGGAATGGCCGTGGGTGGAGGCTATGTATGGATGGTTGCCAACGCTCCTCCGCAGGGTGTGTTCCAAGTGGACATGAATTCCAAATTGATCAGCCACCGGCAAACTCCGCTTGGTCCGGCGAATGATGGCGGGGGCTGCCACGGTGCCTTGTGGGAAAACGGAAAACTTTGGATTGCATCCTTACGGCTGCGCGGCAATCTTCGAGTGGATCCAAAAACCTGGCAGCCTGAGTTCATGATTCCTTTCTATGAATCGTTTCCAGACAGTGTGCGTTACCACGGAATTGCCATTGATAACGGAAGCATGTGGCAGGTGGTGGGCAACGACAGCAGGAGCCACAAGGAGTATAAGCCGAGTTTGGTGCGCTACGACGTTGGCACTGGGAAGGTTCTTGAGAGAGTGGAGTTCCTGCCCGGTTCCAGCGATCCACATGGACTGGCCATGCACGATGGAAAGCTGATCAGCTGTGACGCGGGCATCCATCCTAACTGGCCGAACAATGACAGTCCCACTGCGGGCTGGATTTTTCAAATTGATTTTGTGTAGATATTCTCAATTCTGCTACTATTCGAAATGAAGTGGCATCAGTTTGAAGCATCGGCAGTTCTAAAAGAGTTGAACTCTGGACTGGCTGCCGGATTGAGTGATCCAGAAATCGAGCGCCTTACCGCGCAGTACGGCCGCAACGAACTAATTGCAACTGCTGTCAAGAATCCCTGGTTGATTCTTTGGGAGCAATTCACCAGTTTGATGGCCGTGATCCTGATTCTTGCAGCTATGGTCTCTGCACTTCTGGCTGACTATGCCGATGCGATAGCTATCACTGCCATTATCATCATAAATGCCATCATTGGATTCAGTCATGAATTCAGGGCAGAAAAGGCAATAGCTGCACTCAAGAAACTTGCTGTTCCCTCAGTGCGAGTTCGTCGCAATGGAGTGGTGCAAGAACTCCCCTCATTCAATCTTGTTCCAGGCGATATTGTACTACTCGAAGCAGGTAACGTAGTTGGTGCTGATTGCCGCCTGTTGGAGGTGGCCGATCTGCAGGCTCAGGAATCTGCATTGACGGGTGAATCCGCCTCAATCAGAAAAACCACTGCCGCACTGAGCGGTGACGATGTGCAAATAGGAGACCGGCTGAACATGGTCTTCATGGGTACGTTCATAGTTGCTGGGCGCGGCCAAGCGGTTGTAACCGGGACCGGAATGAACACCGAACTCGGCCAAATTGCAACCATGATTCAGAAAGTTGACAGGGAGGAAACGCCCCTTCAGCGCCGACTGGGGCAATTGGGGAAACGTCTGGCTATAGTGGCGCTTCTGCTGGTCGTTTTGATTTTTGCCATTGGCCTTTTACGCGGCGAGGAGCTTAGATTGATGCTTCTGACCGCCGTCAGCATAGGCGTTGCGGCAATCCCTGAAGGCCTGCCCACTGTGGTGATGATTGCCTTAGCTCTTGGCGCACAAAGAATGCTTGCCCGAAATGCCTTGATTAGAAAGCTGCCTGCGGTTGAAACTCTTGGTTCGGTGACGGTGATCTGTTCGGATAAGACAGGAACTCTTACCCAGAATCGAATGAAAGTGGCAACAATTCAATTGGCGGAGCAAAAAATTGAAATAGACCAAAATTCGAGTCAGGCAAAATCAGACCAAAGCAAACAGCCAGGAATGGGTATTCTCCTTGCAGGTTGCGCGCTCTGCAATGATGCTGTTGTGCCAAAAGAAAGCGACGCCGCGAAAGTACCATTGGGAGACCCCACCGAAACCGCCCTAGCAGTGGTTGCGTCAGAATTTGGTCTTTGGAAATGGGATCTGGATCGCAGCTTTCCCCGGATTGGAGAAATACCATTTACATCGGAACGTAAGCGCATGACCACGGTTCACCAAGTCCCTTCAACGGAAGCTGGAGTTCCCGAACTGACGCAGATATGCAAAGACGCTGGAGCACCTTGCATCGCTTTAACAAAGGGAGCGACCGATCTTTTATTGGGTATCTCGGACAGCATTTGGGTTAACGCAAAAATCGAGCCATTAAACGACGAGTGGCGGTCTCGCATAAGCACGGACTGCAATGCAATGGCACAGGATGGAATGCGTGTTCTTGGTCATGCTTTTCGTCCCCTGTTGGAAGTACCCACTGATTGGAACCACACGGTTTTGGAGCAAAAGCTCACTTATATAGGAAGCACTGGAATCATCGACCCTCCCAGGATCGAAGTATCGGCGGCTGTTGCCACTTGTAAAGCTGCTGGTATTAGGACGGTCATGATCACCGGTGACCATCCGTTAACCGCACAATCCATCGCCAATCAATTGGGCATTTCCAGTTCTGGCCGCATTCTTACGGGAACAGATCTTGACCCCATGACGGATGAGGCATTGGAACAACTGTCGGATGAAACGGCAGTTTACGCAAGAGTATCTCCACAGCACAAGCTCAAAATTATTCAAAGTCTCCAGAACCGCGGCCACATCGTCGCCATGACCGGAGACGGGGTAAATGATGCTCCAGCCTTAAAGAAAGCAGACATTGGAGTGGCGATGGGCGTTATGGGAACCGATGTGGCCAAGGAAGCAGCCGATATGGTTTTGCTCGACGACAACTTCGCAACAATTGTTGCTGCCGTGGAGGAAGGCCGAGTAATCTACGATAATATTCGCAAGTTCGTTAAGTTCATGTTAACAACCAATTCCGCAGAAATATGGGTTATGTTGCTCGCTCCTGTTCTTGGAATGCCCATTCCATTGCTACCGCTCCAAATCCTGTGGATGAACCTGATCACTGACGGGTTTCCTGCCCTCGCCCTGGGTGTGGAACCAGCCGAGCGCGATACTATGCTTCAACCTCCACATCCACCAACGGAAAGCCTTTTTTCCAGAGGATTGGGACGCCATGTGCTTCTTGTGGGATTACTCATGGGACTAGTGTCTCTTTCCATCGGATACTATTACTGGCAATCTAATCATCCCAATTGGCGAACCATATTGTTCACAACACTTACGCTTTCCCAAATGGCGCATGTGCTGGCAATCCGTTCTGAACGCCAATCGCTTTTTCAAATCGGCATCCTGTCCAACAAGTATTTATTGGCCGCATTGTTGCTTACCGCAGTTCTCCAAATGGGGCTTATCTATGTGCCGTTTCTCCAATCCGTGTTTTCAACGTCATTCCTGCCGGCTTGGGATCTTGGGATTGCGGTTGCCGCCAGCTCAATCATCTTCTGGATAGTGGAAATGGAAAAGTGGGTGCAACGCAGAAAATCTCCGTAAATCAACGCGAACGTGCGAATAATGGAGTAGGAAGACAAATTGGAAACATCACCTCAACAAACTCCTGGGTTGTATTCCGGCAAACGCACACCGGACGTTCTGTTGTTACTTCTAACTGGAGCTGCGTTTAGCATTTGTTGGGTGCTGGCTTATCCATTCCTGCCGGCTATCACATGGGCGTTCGCACTTGCTGTAATGGCCCACCCCCTTCAGGTTTGGCTTGAATCGAAGTTCAATTCCAACCTTGCTGCCTCCATTTCACTCGTAGCGATCGTAATTATTCTCTTAACCCCTGGCGTTTTTGTTATTCAGAAACTGCTGGAAGAATCAAAGGGACTTGCACGACTAAGCGCGGATATTTTGAATTCGGCCCAAATTCATGAAGCAGCTGAAAAGTCTCCGACGCTAAAAAACTTGCTCCATTGGCTGGAAGAAAATTTTGATTTGAACAAAGATCTGGGAGCTATTGTTGGAACACTTGCCGGGCAAGCATCCGCACTTCTAGGTGGCTCCATCCGCTTTGTTACTCAATTTGCCCTCATGCTGGTGACCCTATTTTATTTCCTCAGAGACCGCGGCGCGCTGCGCAATTACGTGCGCTTGTTGTTGCCGCTTTCACCATTGGAGACTCAGGAATTGTTTGATCGCGTTTCAGCCACGGTTCACGCAACTCTGTACGGTAACTTAGTGGTGAAAATGGTTCAGGGCCTCCTGGGTGGAGGAATGTTCTGGGCACTCGGATTGTCTGCTCCATTCCTTGCGGGTCTGGCAATGGCCTTGTTTGCCATGCTTCCCATTGTTGGCACATCCTTAATTTGGGGACCCGCAGTAATTGCTCTGCTGATGCAAGGCAGTTATGTAAAAGCCATTGTATTAACGCTGTGGGGTTCGCTGATAATTAGTCTTTTGGATAATCTTCTCTACCCGATGCTGGTAGGCTCAGAATTGAAGCTTCACACCCTTGGGATTCTGTTTTCGGTACTCGGCGGACTGGTGATATTTGGACTTGCAGGAATTGTCGTGGGTCCGGTAATATTGGCAACAACAGTTGCCCTATTCGATGTTTGGAGGTTACGGACCAGCTTGCAGCATGCCTCTCACGGCCATCAATAAGTAGAAGCAATGGCGGCGAAAACTAACGCAATCCGACTGCTGGATCAGCTAAACATCCGTTACGAACTTCGCGAATATGACGTGGATCCAAATGACCTTGCGGCAGAAACTGTTGCTGCTAAGATCGGTCTTCCGCCCGAACAGGTTTTTAAAACACTGGTAGCCTGCGGCGATCGTAACGGCGTTTGTATGGCTGTTATCCCTGGTAATTTTCTATTGGATCTGAAGGCATTGGCCAAGGCCACGGGAGACCGGAAAATCGAAACGGTGGCGTTGAATGAACTTCTACCGCTGACCGGGTATATTCGTGGTGGAGTTACTGCATTGGCGGCAAAGAAGGATTATCCTGTTTGGCTGGATGAAACGGCGATTCTATACGACGTGATTTCTATTTCCGCAGGCCAGCGAGGATTACAGATTCTAATTGCACCCGATGATTACTGCCGGGCTGTTTCGGCAACCTATGGAGCAATCGGCAAGAGCAAGACTTGATCCAGCTATTTAACCACAGCGGCTGGCTGCGGCATTCCTTCGAGAGCTTCACTGGACCAACGCCCGTAGTTCCCTTGAGGCTCCACCCTTGCCGCTTTTTCAAAGCTCTCGGCGCTCTGCGCAAGTTTGCCCAACGCAAGATAGGCCTTCCCAAAACTGAAATAAACCATCCCCGCAGTTGGCTTGTTCGTTACATCTAAAAGTGCCTTGGCTTCCCGTTCCAGCTTGCCCACTTCCCATTCATCCTTAGTATTCGCTGCATGGGCCCACGCCAAAACCGAAACACTTTCGCAGAGGCTCATGTCCGTGGAATCGGGCGAGGAAACTTGCAGTCTATTTTCCAGGTTCACCGAAAATTGCGCCTTTTGTACTGCATCCGCCGGCCGGATTCCACCCAGCAACAAAGCCGTTGACATGGCACGATAAAAGCTACCGTGATCGGGCTGATGTTTCAACGATTCTTCAAAACAAAGGACCGCTTCTTCCGTCATTCCCTTGTCACGAAGCACCAATCCTAATCCCAGGTAGTTCTGTGCCATTTGCTTT
The DNA here is from genome assembly GCA_043745195.1 of Bryobacterales bacterium. Lineage (GTDB taxonomy): Bacteria > Acidobacteriota > Terriglobia > Bryobacterales > Bryobacteraceae > JANXSF01. The sequence continues at coordinate 11,003 of JAYTTF010000196.1, forward strand.
TTGTTCAAGCCTTCCATGATGGCTGCGCGGTCTAGCGACATAAGGGCTTCATCCAACTTTCCCAATTTATGCAGCACCAATCCGCGATAAAGCAAATAGTCGTGGGAAGTCTTGGGGAGCCCATCCGCCCGCTTTAAAGCAGCCGCATAATCACCCATCCGAAAGGCAAGCATTACTGTATCGGCAGAAGAGGATGGTCCTAAGGAACTACTCATGCTTTCAAACCCATTGCGGAGCTTGTCGCCGGTAGACATAGTTTTGAAGGATGAAGTTACTTTTTGGAAAAGGGACACAAGTTGACCTAATGTACTCGCATCGACAATTTCAGGGGGTGCCAGCATTCGGTGTTCGCCCTAGGCACACAGAAGAAACGCTTTATTGATTTCTTAAGCAAGGAAGTGTGCGGTTCATCACACACTCCCCGCACTGTTATGAATCTCTACTTCTTAGTCGCAGGCTTTTTCACTGGCGCATCTTCTTCACCTGGAGGAGGAGCATTCACGCTCCGCCCTGCTGCTGAAGGCGGCTTCCAGCCATCTTTCGATGGACCGTTCTGAAAGAAAAAAGAAGTCTTGCTCAGCGGGTGGCCGGTGGCGTAAGTCGCATTGGCCTGGCCGAAAATCTTGCCTGCCTTGCGGGTTTCGTCGTGAATGGTTTTGACCATCGCCTGATACCGGTCGTCGTCTTGCGGAAATCCCGAGAAAACATTCAAATCGTTATTGCCAATCAGCACCACATCAACGCCTTCCACTCGGGCGATTTCAGACACGTTGGCAACGCCGGTTGGAGATTCAATCATCACCACCACCAGCATGTTGTCGTTAAAGGTCTTGGCATAATTAATGCCGTTAATCCCCCAAATGGTGCGAGCTTGTCCCTGGCCGGAACTGCGACGCGCCACTGGCGGAAAGCGTGACCACTTGGCTGCTTCGCGCGCACGCTCCACATCGTCCACTGTGGGGATAATCACACCCAGTGCGCCAATATCCGTTGCGTGTTGAATATGCCATTCCTGAGCATCAGGCAGCCGGACCATGGGGATGGCGCCAGCATATGGGCATGCTGCAATCATTGCTTCCACATCTTTGAATTCCAGAGTGCTGTGCTGCATTTCAAACCAAGCGTAATCATAATGCTTGGCCGCTTCGCAGTAACCAGGGATATCAAATTTGCTTTGGGTGAAACTGAAAACCTGCTTGCCGTCCAGCAACTTTTGCTTGGCGGTGTTGTAGAGCGGTGCCTTAGATTGTGCCAGGGCTGAGACGCCCAGCAATGCAGTCGAGAGGAACAATGCAGACATGGATGAGAATTTCATCGTGAACCTTCCTTTCCAAAAATGGATCTTAACTAAGGTATCGCAAGTGATAGCTTGTGTGGGCGGGAGAATGCGCGATGACAGGCTGAGGATCTTTTTCCGTGCTGATTATTGATTGCTAATGCCCCTCAGGGGCCAACTCGCCTGCTTGGATTTCGATTGGAAGAAAATTCCGCTTCAATGGTAACGGGCAAGTGGCATAGAGCGTAAACGCGCACGGCGGGTTATACGCTTGATTGAAATCCAAAATCACTTTTCCATCCTTAGCGGCTGGCGCATCCAGAAACCGGCCCGCACCATAAGTGCCATGGCCTGCAGTTTTGTCGTGGAAAATGAAGAACAGGTCTTCGCCATCCAGCACGGGCTCCAACTTGTATTTACGCCCGGCCACTTTGAATTCCACAAGGCCCGGTGAAATCATCTTCTGTTGATTTCCCGTCACATCAGGAATCATTACTGTTTTAGGTTGAGCATAGGGCAACAAGCGGCCTTCCACTCGCCACTTCGGATCGCCGGCATACCAACGGACACCGCTGAATTTCCGGCGCATCTCCGATTGCGGATCTCGCAGACGTACTCCGAACTTGCCGTTGCGTTCAATCAGCAACAACTCCATGTCTTCAATATTCAGAATGGATGGACCGTCTTTCTTGTTCGTATCGGGAATCAACTCTTGCGCGGGATTGCCGAAGGTTACTTTGCCATTTTCCAGCCGGAATGTTCCAAACACTTTCGGAGCCCTGGGCGGCAGTACTATTTCTAATGACGCATCGCTACCGGCTCGCTGGTCTCCTTCTTTCAGCCACCATAGACCAGCTACTGCCAAGTATCCCTTTGGGCCCTTTAATTTCTCCTCGTATGACTTTCTAAACTCCGCCAAGCTGGCGTCGTAAGATGCCGATTCGGCCAGAAAAAAGCACAGTAGAAATCCCCGTAGCATGTTATTTCAGCATAGCGCGGGTTATAGTAAGAGTCAGAAACACATGAAGAACCTGCTTGTTGCCATCGCCTTTACGCTGCCCCTTTGTGCCCAGGATTTTAAAGACATCCACGTGGAAAAAGTTGCCGGCGGGTATCAGTTTTTGGAAGGCCCGGTATGGTCTAAAGAAGGAGGCTATCTGCTTTTTAGCGATGTTCCTGCATCGAAAGTATTGAAGATCACCCAAGATGGCATCACCGTTTTCCGGACGCCTTCCGGCAAAACCAACGGCAATACCATTGACGCCCAAGGGCGCGTACTTTCCTGCGAATCAGAAGGCCGCCGCGTGGTCCGCCTGGATAAAAAAGGAACCTGGGAAGTGCTGGCCGATAAGTGGGAAGGCAAGAAATTAAATGCTCCTAACGATATCGTAGTGCGCAAAGATGGCCACATCTACTTTACAGATCCCGCATTCGGCAATCAGGCCGATACGCGCGAATTGGATTTCTATGGCGTCTATCACATTCCTCCGAAGGGCCCCATGGAGTTGGTCGCCAAACCCAAAGGCCGTCCCAATGGAATTGCGTTTTCTCCAAAGGGCAATATACTTTATGTGGCCAATACGGACGACCGCAACATTCGTGCTTATGATGTGGATAAGAATGGCAAAACCAGCAATGAACGAGTGCTGATCTCCAACATCGACGGCCCTCCCGATGGCATGCGCGTCGATGAGAAAGGGAATTTATGGATCACCTGTCGTGGAATCGCCGTCTATACCTCGGAGGGCAAGTTTTTGCATTTCATTGAAATGGGCGAGGCTCCGGCCAATTGTGAATTCGGCGAGGGTGATATGGAAACGTTGTATGTAACGGCGCGTACATCGCTTTATCGCATCCGAACCGGAGTCAAGGGTTCGGTGCAACATTAGCGGATCTGCAGATAGCCGCCAATATCCGCCGCGGCCAGTATTGGGTGTTGGTGCCTTAATTTTCGATGGGGGTCGCGTGCTGCTGGTGGAGCGTGGCAATGAACCTTTGAAAGGCTGGTGGTCGCTGCCTGGCGGCGCTGTTGAAACCGGGGAACGGCTTAGCGATGCGATCAAACGCGAAGTGATGGAGGAAACCAATCTTACTGTCGATCCGCTGGAAGTGGTGGAGATTTTTGAACGGCTGATGTACGATGCTGCCGATTGTATTGAATACCACTACGTGTTGATTGACTATCTTTGCAAAGTGCAAGGTGGCGAACTTCGGGCTGGCGATGATTCAAGCAAGGTAGCGTGGGTAGCTAAAGAAGATCTTGCCAGCTACAAAATAACGGAAGGCACTTTGCCGGTAATTGAAAAAGCGTTCCAAATCCATGAACAATAGTAGTCTTGAAATCCTCGAATACGCGGCGCTGAAAGTGTTGGTGGGCCGCTATTTGTCCACGTCGCTGGGCCAAGCAGAATTGGCCAAAGTGGCACCATCCATTGATCGCGAGTTACTCGAAACAGTGCTGGCGGAAACAGCGGAAGCCATGCAGTATAACGAAGGCGCAGCGCCGTCGGGAAATGTGGGCCGTGGCTCAGCGCGATTAGTTTTTCAAGATCTGCCAGACGCAGCACAAGCACTGGCACGCATCTCTATTGAAGGTGCGTCGCTTGATGCGCGGGAAATTTTAGACATCATACAGTGGCTGGAACGAGCTTCAGAATCCCGCATGTATCTTCTTTCGGCTGCGGAACGCTTTCCACGGCTGGCGAGGAAGGGCGGACAGATTGGCGAATTCCGCTCAGTACTGCGCGATTTGGCAGGAAAGATTCTTCCGGATGGTTCGGTGGCCGACCATGCCAGCGTGGCCTTGGAACGGCTTCGGCGAGGCATGTCGCGCCAGCAGGTTCTTATCCAGGAATCGCTGGAACAATTCATGCGCGCCCATCGCGATGAAGGAGTGCTGCAGGAAGAGTTTGTCACCATTCGCAACGATCGTTACGTGGTCCCGCTAGTAGCTGGGCAACGCCGAAAAGTGGATGGAGTAATTCATGCCGCCAGCGGCAGTGGACAGACGCTGTTTGTGGAACCCCTGGCAACCATTGAACTGAATAACGAGTTAGTCAGACTAAGTGAAGAAGAGATGCGAGAGGTTCACCGGATCTTGCGCGAAATGACTTCACAACTGCGCCAATATGCTACCGAGATCCGTCAGACCTTTACTGTGATGGCTGAGTTGGAGTTGCTGTTCGCCAAAGCTCGATTCGCCGCCGATTTTCGATGTATCATTCCTAAATTCGGCCAGCAGTTGGTGCTGAATCAGGCTCGCCATCCGCTGCTTGAAGACGTGCTTCGCAAGCAGAAAAAGCAAGTTGTGCCGATAACGCTGACTCTTGCTGGAGTGAAGCGGACTTTGTTGATCAGTGGTCCAAACACGGGCGGCAAAACAGTGACTCTGAAGACAGTCGGCTTGCTTACTTTGATGGCTCAATCCGGCATGCCCGTGCCTTGTGTGGATGCTGAATTCCCACTATTCACCGATGTTTTAGCCGACGTAGGCGATAACCAATCCATCGAACAGAGCCTTAGCAGTTTCTCTTCCCACATTGCCCAAATTCGCGAAATGATCGATTCCGTTTCGCCCGATTGTCTAGTGCTGATGGACGAATTGGGACGCGCTACTGATCCCGAAGAAGGCGGCGCATTGGGCCTCGCTGTGCTCGATCACTTTCGGCGTCAAAGCTGTTTCACTCTTGCGTCCACTCACTTACTCGCGTTGAAAGTCTATGGCGGCAACACCGAAGGCGTAGTGAACGCCTCTATGGGGTTTGACGAAGAAACACTGGAACCTACTTACATACTGAGAGTGGGAGCACCAGGAAAATCAGCCGGGTTGGATATTGCCAGCCGCTTAGGTATTCCCGCATTCCTGATTGAACGCGCCCGTGCGGCCATGAGTTCCAGCGAACGCGAAGTAAGTCGATTTCTGCGCGACCTGGATATAAAGCTTGCGGAAGTTACAGAGCTGGAACAGCAGTTGAGCCGTCAACGGATTGAGCAAGCTGAGATTGCCGAACGTCAGCGCAAGGAAATCGCCAAGCGCGAAGAACAGAAGATCAAGGAAATTGAACGGCGCAGTTCGCTGCTGCTGGAAAAGTTTGAACAAGAGGCGCGTGCCGGCATAGATCAGATGATGCAAGGGCAGGGTCAGCGGAAAGCCGCTGAGCAGGCGCTGAAGAAAATTGTGGTTGTGAAGCGCGATTTCGAACGCGAGTTGGCTGGGGCAGTTCGGGACACGAAGCTGGAATCCGGCGCGGGTCAATTGGTGGAACTCGATATCCGCGAAGGCGTGCGCGTGAAGATTCGCGACATGCGCGAACCGGCCCGCGTGCTGAAGGTTAAGGCCAATGGCGAGATTGAAGTGCAGGCCGGATTCATGAAAATGAAAGTGGCTCGCACAGATGTTTTGGAAGTGTTGCCGGATGCTCCAGGCGGTGCCAAACTGCCTAAAAACGTGACATTTTCGCAAGGTCCAAACTGGAACACAATCACAACCGAGATCAACGTGATTGGTCAGCGGGCTGAAGAAGCACTGGAGGCGGTGGACAAGTTTATTGACTCCGCAGCCATGGCCGAAGTGCAACGGGTACGAGTGGTGCATGGGCATGGCATGGGCATCCTGCGTAAGTTGATTCAAGAAGCGCTAGGTAAGAATCCACACGTTTCCAAATTCTTTACGGCAACGCCAGTAGAAGGCGGTACAGGCGCGACTATTGCAGAATTGGAAGGCCGGTAGAAGCTACCTGCTATCCCGTAACGGTTCGATAAAATGGCACGCCGTTACTTACTACAGAAGAAGAACTGTAGATCGGAAGCCCCAAGCTTTCAGGCCCAGGGCTACCCTCAATCGAACAGATGACGCCAGAGCATTGCTGCGGCAGATCTACAACACCGAAATCGACCTCGCACCGGATCTAAGCGCCAAGACCCTTACCGTCAAGTTGCACCATCTTTCTCAAGCCGCGCACCATGATGCGGTCCGTCATCTCTGCGTTCAACTTAATCTTAGAAACGGCAGTTGCAAGCCGTAACCGGTAACCTGTCTGTCCAATTCGTGAAATCCGGGACGGGGGTGCAATTTGCAATTCTTTTGCAAGTCTTCCGGAAGCAGAACATCTTCATTGAATTGCAGCCCCGTCCCGGATTTCGCAGCCCTCCGCATTTTAGTTCCAAGCCAAGCCCCACGATTGAATTTAGAATCGAAAGAGCGCTCACCATTCAGGTGACAGATGGTTTCCACGCAACTGTCGGTGGGTATGGAAGTTGA
>JAYTTF010000197.1:0-17364 GCA_043745195.1 Bryobacterales bacterium
TCAATCAGCGGCAGGTTTCCACTTGTCGCAAATAAAAATGGGAATAACAAAAGAAGCTTCATGCTTCGATATACTGCCGATCCGCGTTTAGCTCCAAACTTTTGAGGAACTCGCGCAAAACGGACTCGCTCCGGCTTATAGAATCAACGAGTTTCTCCAAATATTGGAGCCGCGCCGGAGCGGCCTTTGCGCTTCTGAGGAACTCGCGCAAAACGGACTCGCTCCGGCTTATAGAATCAACGATTTTCTCCAAATATTGGAGCCGCGCCGGAGCGGCCTTTGCGCTTTTGAGGTAATGTTACCGCAGTAACAGCATTAACATCATGGGCAAGAGGCTGGAATCATTTTCGGCATTGTTGGAACACGATTGACGTTCTGGAAATCGATCCAACATAATAGTGGCTCGGTGGGATATCATTCTCTGAGCCGCTCTTGTTGGCCCAGCGGACAAATTTCGAATTGAGGGTACTCTATGTCACTATCGCAAATCAATCGCCGCAATTGGCTACGGATGATCACGCCCGCAGCACTGGTCGGGCTTGACGCCACATTCACGGCCAAGCGCAGTGATGCTGCAGCTGTTGGCCCTAAAGACAAGATCAAGGTCACGAAGGTGGAATCCTTCGTCTTGAAAAACTCCTGGGTTTTCGTCAAGATTTCAACTGACGCCGGCATTACCGGCTGGGGTGAAATGTTGAAGGACGATGCAAAGGCCTGCGCCGCTGGCGCGCTTGAAGTGGGTCGTTATCTGGTTGGTCAAGATCCCAGCCGTGTCGTTTACCATTGGCAGGCGATTCATCGCGGAGCTTTCTACCGCGGTGGGCCCATCAAGACGGCAATCTCCAGCGGCATTGATATGGCGCTGTGGGATATCAAGGGGAAAATGTATGGCGTTCCAGTTCATGAACTAATGGGTGGTCCAACGCGAGATCGCGTTCGGGTTTATGGACAGGTTAATAAAGAGACTGGCGTGAACGCCATGAAGACCATGTTGCAAGCCGAAGGGCGTGCGCCGGTAAAGTACGCTGAGGGCAAGAAATATGTTGACGGTGTGGTTGAGTTCTTCAAGGATCTTCGGCAACGAATGGGTCCTGATGTTGATATCGGCGTGGAGTTTCATGGTGCCGTACAGCCTCCAACTGCTTTGTCACTCATGAAGGCACTGGAACCCTATAATCCTTGGTTCTACGAAGAAGTGGTGCAGGCTTTGAATGTTGACATAATGGCTGAACTTGCCAGGAAAACGCACATTCCCATTGCCACCGGCGAACGTATTTTCACTAAATGGGGCTTCAAGGAAATTCTGGAAAAGCGTGCTGCTACGATTCTTCAACCCGACGTTTGTTACGCTGGCGGAATTACGGAACTGAAGATTATTGCCGGCATGGCGGAGGCTTACTATACGCCGCTGGCACCGCACAATCCACAAGGTCCGTGCTCGCTTGCGGCCAGCCTTCAGGTTGCTGCTTCTATCCCCAATTTCCTGATCCAGGAACGGGGCGATAACGAATATACGGATCTGTTGGCCAAGCCTTTGCCCCCAGTGAAAAATGGTCATCGTCCATTGCTTACTGAACCTGGCCTTGGCATTACTATTGATGAAAATAAGCTGATGTCCCAGGTTGGTGAACCGCAACTTTACAGGCCGCGCTTTGATCCTCATGATGGTTCAATTGTGGACTGGTAAGTAGTAAGCTAGCAGCGAATAATTCCTACATGATGATAAAATCAAAACACGGTTTTTGCAGTCTTCCAAGTGTCGAGGGTCATCATGAACAAGTTTTCTTATCTGCTAGCTGTCTCCTTGTTTTGCCTAAATGGTTTTGCACAGGAAACGCGCTCCTCCGTATACGGCAAGGTCCTTGATTCTCAAGGTGCCGCAATTGCTGGTGCAACCGTCATAATTCGAAACGCTGAAACGGGTGTAACTACTAATCAAAAAACCAATAACGCCGGTTATTACGAGGCAAGTCTGCTGCTGCCTGGGCAGTACGAAGTTACTGGTGAATTCACCGGATTCAAAAAGCTGCTCCGCAAAGGTGTCACTCTTTCGGTTTCCAGCCGTGTCGAAGTGGAACTCAAGTTGGAAATCGGCATCCTGTCGGAAACCGTTTCAGTTACTTCTGAAGCGCCATTGTTGGAAGTAAGCGCCGTTACATCAGGCCGTGTTCTGGATAACAAAACGGTGATGGAACTTCCCGTGATGGGCAACAGCGCCATGCTGCTGGTGAAGCTGGTGCCAGGGATTCAAACCGGTGGCGTGAACAATTATTTAGCGCTACATTCCAACGCCGGCGCATCGGATTATAACGTCGGCGGCAATGTTGGCGGCAACTCCTGGACGCTGGATGGTTCGCCCAACCAAGGTCCTGGACGACGTGCAGCGTATCTTCCTTATACGGACGCTGTGGCTGAGTTCAAGGTTGAAACTTCCAATTTTGATGCGGGCATTGGCCAGACATCAGGTGCTGCCATCACCATGATTTCTAAGTCCGGCACAAACTCCTTGCGTGGCACGGCCACATGGCAGCATTGGCAGCAACGTTGGCAGGGGACTCCTTTTTTCGTAAAGAAGGCGTATTTCACCCGGATCGCTCAAGCGGAAGCTGCGGGCAACAAGACGCTGGCCGACCGGATTCGCAACACCGACAAACAGCCCACAGGCCGTTCCAATAACTGGGGTGCGTCGGCAGGCGGTCCGCTTGTGATTCCGAAAGTCTTCAACGGCAAAAACAAGCTGTTCTGGTTTTTTACTTACAACGCGTTTAAGGATGTGAAAACGGAAGACCCGTCAACGTTCAATCGCACGGTGCCCAGTTTGCTTGCGCGTCAAGGCGATTTCAGCGATATGTTGCGGCTCAAAAATGCCGCTCAATTCAATATCTACGACCCTTCCACCACACGTCCGGATCCAGCACGCGCAACGCACGTCATCCGCACACCGTTCGCCGGTAACATAATTCCCAAGAGCCGTTTTACGAATCCCTCGTATGACGCGATTACCAAGCTGTACCCGAATCCGAATAATCCGCCAGCCGCCCTTGAAGATCCCGTTAACAATTACCTGGCAAATGCTACTCCGTACAATTGGGATTACAAGGCTTACTCAAACCGGGTTGATTATCAGGTTTCTCAAAAGTTCCGTATGTATGGCCGTTGGTCATTCAACGATTTCGGTCCCGAAGACCGTGCCGATTGGACCTATGAAACAGCACGTGGGCTAAACCTGAACGGCCTGGTGCGTAACAATAAAGGCGGCAACATTGACTTGGTATATACACAGAATCCCACTACTATCTGGGACTTCAACGTGGCCATTGATCAATTCCGCGAAGGCAGCATCCAACCCAAAGCGCTTGAGTTCAAGGCAAGCGACATTGGCCTTCCAACCTACATTGATCAGAAAGCAGGCAGCCTGCACATTCTGCCGCAGATGGCTGTCAGCGGCTACACAACAATCAGCCCAGGCGGCATCTCCACCTGGACGCGAACACGTGGTACCACAGCAAAAGTTGAACTCACAAAGATCATGGGCAAGCACACCGTGCGCGCTGCTTTCGATAGCCGTTCCCAGTATCGTACCGGTGGAGGTGGCGGAAATACATCGGGCAACTTCACCTTCAGCAATACTTACACGCGAAAGGATGACGACGGTTTTGTCCCCTCCTCAAACCTTGGTCTTGGTTGGGCAGCGTTCATACTGGGAACTCCCAATGGGGCCAGCATTGCCACCAATGACAACTTTGCGCTGTTCAACCCCTACTACGGTTGGTTCGTGCAAGACACCTGGAGACTAACATCAAAGCTGACACTCAATTTAGGACTTCGCATGGAATATGAGTTGGGCGCAACGGAGCGCTACAACCGCATGATTACTGCTTTCAATCCAAATCTTGGCTTGCCGATTGCTGCTGCCGCTCAAGCGGCCTATGCAAAGAATCCAATTCCAGAACTGGCAGCCAGCCAATTCATTGTGAAGGGTGGCAACACTTATTCCAATGTTGGTGGTGCTCCACGGGCGCTGAATAAAAACGAACTGATGTACCTGCCGCGTATTGGTGTTGCTTATCAATTGGGCACAAAGACTGTTATTCGCGGTGGTTTTGGAACTTACTTCGATACTTTGAATGTGCTGAACTTTGGTGTGGATCAAACGGGCTTTTCCCGCAGCACCAGCCCGGTGATCACTAACGACTTCGGGCAGACCTGGAACTTCCCCGCCAATGCCAATCCCAACAACGGAAAGAGTCCGCTTTCCGATCCGTTCCCGGTTCGTGCTGACGGTTCCCGCTTCGATATTCCCACCCGCGAATTGTTAGGAGCCATGGGCCGCGTTGGCCGCGGTTTTGGCTTCACCGACTACAACGAATCCAGGCCTCGTCAACAGCGTTGGCGCGCAGGGTTCCAGCGTACCTTTGGTTCCAGCATGGTGATCGACGTGGCTTATGCCGGTTCTTACTCTGACCGTATTCTACTTGGCCGCAGCATCAGCCCGGTGCCGGAACAGTATTGGGCCTCAGGTAACGTTCGCAACGATGCGATTGCCACTAATCTGAATGCCAACGTAACTAACCCATTCTTGATTACCAATTTCAATGCCAGCCAGTTCACACCACTGGTTTGGGCTGACATGCAGATCAATGGCTTCTTTACGTCACCCACCATCCGTAAATCCACCTTGTTGCGTGCCTTCCCACAAATGAACAACGTCACCAACAACACGATTAACTCCGGTTCGAACAAAATCCACGAATTCCAAGTGAATTTTGAACGGCGTTTTTCCAAAGGATTCAACTTCAATGTCGGCTACACGGCTATGAAGATCCGCGCTGCTGATTTCTATGCCAATGAATTTGACGCAAGTCCCACCGAGCGGCTGTCGAACAATGGACGCCCACACCGGATCGTTTTAACATCGATCTACGAACTGCCATTTGGTAAGGGGCGCGCCATGTTTGCCGGCGCACCAAAAGCCGTGAACTATTTGATCGGCGGGTGGCAAACTTCGGTGACTTACGAATATCAACCGGGCCCACTTCTGGATTGGGGCAATGCATTTTACTATGGCAGCGATACCAGCAACATTGCCAACGTCAATCAGACTTACGATACCTGGTTCAACACTGCTGACTTTGAAAAAACCGCCAACAAGACCGCCAATTCTTTCCATCGCCGTGGCTTCCCAACTCGTATTGCTGGAGTTCGTCAGGATATGACCAACCAATGGAATGCCAACATGTCGAAGAACATTACCATCACCGAACGGATGAACATGCAGTTGCGTTTCGATGCATTGAATGTTGCCAATCGCTCGCAGATGGCGGCTCCCAGCACTGATCCAACTTCGACGAACTTCGGCAAGATCACATCGCAAACGGCGGCCACTAACCGCTGGCTTCAGGTTCAGATGCGCTTGACGTTTTAGTTAGCGCAAAGGCCGCTTCGGCGCGGCCCCCAAGCGGTCGAAGGATTGAAGGTAGAGAATCATCGGAAGGATTAGCCGCACACAGGAAACTGGAGAGCCGCTAGTCCAGCCGCCGCACCTTCACATTCCGATACCAAACACCTGTACCGTGATGCTGAAACAGCAGCGGACTCTCCAAAGGGGCCGACTCCGCCTCATACTCCACCACCTTCACCCCGTTCAGCCAATGCTCGGAATGCCGACCGCGCACCACAACGCGGCTCTCATTGAACTCGCCCACCGGCCTCACCACGGCTTTCCGGGGCGCTATCTGGTTGTAGAGGGCACCGCTGCGTTCGGCCGCACGTTGGATGGCGCCTGGATCGCCCGCGTCGTCGGCAATCTGGTACTCCGCGCCCGCCCCGTCAGAGCCAGGGCCAAACATCCACAAAAAGTACATCCGATATTTCAAGCCGGAGTTGCCCTTGGGCGGGACCTTCCACTCGAATTGAAGTTCGAATGAGCGATAGGTATCGCGCGTTCGCACCCCATGCTTGGGCGCACCAGGTTCGGCCGCCAGAATGCCTTCCGTCAGTTTCCAGGATGCAAGCGTCGGGCTTCCCGAAACACCCACCAAGCGCGAGCCGCCTTCGTCCAGTAACGAGACCCACCCATCAGGCCCCGCCGGGTCGTGCAGGACTGCGGGTTCAATGTTCAACACGGGGCCCTCGTTGGCGATGGGCTCGAACCCCAAAGTGGCGATCTGCCAAGCCTGCCCGGTCCGGAGCCACATCACGTTCACGCCGCCAGCGCGGTCACCACGGGGAAGGCCAATCGTCCGGAAAAAGCCCTCGCCCACGGCGACGTCATCGGTCATCATCCGCACTTCGCGGGTAAGCACAGCCACTTCGAACGGCGGCTTACCCTTTTGGAGATTGTTCAACGATTCGCTCAGGCGGAATCCCATCCCCGTTCTCAGAAAAGCGAACTCCGGGTGAACGTATCGAAGTGCCACCTCGCGGTCGCCAGCATTGAACGCTACGATAAATTGGCGAAGCGTATCCTGGAGTTGAGCCTGAACTTCCGGCGTAGGCTCCTTGGCGTGAACCACCGCCACCATCAAAAAAATCGCAAGGCGCATGATCGGGAAGCTTATCACAACCAAAGCCCCGGCGACCGGTCTCGGCCCTACGCCTCGGCCCTACGAGTCCTACGAGTCTCCGACGCTCGCCGACCCGGAGATCGCGCGGCGTTTGGTGACGTGAGCCCGGACGCTATAATCTCGCTATGGGTGCCATCCCGCGAATGACCGGAAAACAGAGTATCAATGCCCAATCACTTTACTGTGGCACCGCTAGTCCGCTACCAAGTCAACCGAAAGCTCCCTCAACTCAAAGCCGCGCAGCGTAGGGAATTTGAGCAATGCAGATAGACTTGCCAGCACATCTATAAAGAGAACAAAAAGACTGCCGCCGATGCAGCCGGTTGTTCAAGGTGCATCCCGCTGAGTTCTCGCGGTTACTTGCGAGGCACAGTTCCAAGAGGGTCGGCCGTGCCAAACGTGCAAATATCTACGCCAGATAATTCGCAAAGTGGCAGCATCGGGTTATGGCTTTAGTCTGGAGCGGATCGTTTGAATTTCCTTCTCCACCGCATCCATCCCGCCATTTCCGTAAATCATAAACAACCTTTCAACTGATAAATAGGCCAGCACAGGATTCCTGAACTGATTGTTGAACGTTGCTTGATTCGTTTTATCCACTCCGAACTTTTGCGCCAACTCTTTTAATAGTTGATCCACAGTGGTAGCCGCAGGTCCGGTTAATACAAAATCAGCATCGGAAAGATTGTGCAGTACATATTCGCTTAGTAGGTTCGATTTCTCGCCGAGTTTCCGCAACGCTGCCAACCGGAAACGCCCTTGCGAATCCTTTGTTAGATAACCCGCAGCCACCGGATCAACGCCAGCCAAAATGGAAGCAGTGCGAATCCAGTTCACAACCTTATAATCGTTGCCCCCGATTGGAGCCGCATGAGCAGACATCACAGTGATTACGAATTCAGCAGGAAGGCCGCGCTTGATCCCTTCAGCCGCACCCAATATGTGATGCGCACCCGTTCTGGAATCTCCCGCACCGCCCCATGCATCGGTCTTGCCATTCCCGCCGAAATTAAATTCTGAAAATTCGGTGCCATCGGCGTTCCATTGGAAGACCATGATTTTCGCCCAGTCGTGCCAAATGGGTGCGGCGATCATTAGATCTTCACTGAGGAACACGTCTGAAGTGCCGTCGACTCCGGCCGCCACTACTGGCATACCGTCCGTTCGACTGGAACCATAAATTTGCCGGTATCCGCGAGCCAGTTGCAGGCCATTGGTCAGGTTGAACGCTGCATGCAACGCTAATCCACCGGGGTGGGAATGATGTCCGCCGAAGGAACTCCCCGGGGCTGAACCATAGCTCTGCGGCATTTTGGGACACGTTGCCGCTTCTTCGCGAAGGATGGGAAACACTCCGGTCAACGCAGCTTTCTCCATGCCTGAGGCAAGTAATCCCTCAGCAACAAGTTGCTTCAGCAGTTCGTCTTTCCGTTCTGCTGTGACACCGGCGCGGGACGCAATGCAGAAATTCGAATTGGTCAGTAGCTCCTGTGTATTGGTGCGCAGTTTTGAATCTTGAATCCTTGACGCCTGCCGGATTAAATACACGCGCGCACTTTCCACTAATGGCGAATCGGCGGCTAATTGCATAGCTCGCTGGTTTCCTTCTCCAAGTTTCGATTGATCGGCAGCACATACGCTGGTTACGACAAGGCATGGGATCCCTAATAGTCGAAGACGCATTTATACTCCTAACTTACTTTGCAGAATAATTGAAATTGGAGACGCCATAAGTATCGTCTCCGGAGAGAAGTAGGCCAAACCGGCCATTGGAAAAATTGCGCCCGGCTCCACTTAATACGTCAACGTTTTTCCAGGTCGATCCATCCAATAATTCATGAGTAATCGAACCGGGGGTAATACGAAGCTGCACTGTATAGCTGGTTTTCGAGTCCATCCCATGGGCAGTTTTCACTTCACTGGTTTTGCCATCCACAAATTCCTTGCGGATGAAGTTAGTCCCGTCCAATTGGTACAGCACGAAGTTGGTTGAATCGCGGAACCCGGCGAACCATTGCAACCGTTTTCCTTTCACCAAAGTCAAACTGAAGCGCAATACTCCTTGAACGGCAGGCTTGGCAAAGAATACAAAATTGCCACCCTTCTTAATGTGCCAGCCACCCTTTTCAACCCAGTTATTGGCATCTTCCCATTGCAATAGAAACGGATCCCCACCCACTGCTTTTTGCGTCATAGTTGGCATAGGAGGAGGTATTGTATTCTGGCGCATTGGGGGTAGTTCTTCGATTTTTAAAGTCTTTGCCGGAGCGGGTGCCGCTTCGTGTTTCAATTGAAAAAATAATTCTGTCTGTTCGCCTTTGCGGATCTCAGACTGAACAGAAAGCGGTGTGGCGTTAAACTGCCATTTGGCCACCCTAACTAGCATTGGCCCCACTGGCAAGTTCTTGATCTCTACTTTCCCATCCTTTATCTTTTTCCAATACTCGTAATTGTTCAGGTAGATAGTAGCCCCATCCTCGTTCGATTTCACCAGCAGACTTCCGGCATTGGGGTCAAAGCGGACAAATAACAAAAGAACGGGCTGCGAACCAAGAGGTGCAATCAGTGTCTTCTGCCTCTGCCCTTCGCCCACCACAAAAGTATGGTCACCCTTTTGCAAGTTGTGCAGTTGAAGTCCCAAGGGGCCCACTTGTCCCATCTGACTTTCATCCACCTGGACTTTCAAAGGCTGTTCATTGGTATACAACTCCACTCTTCCTTCTGCATGTCCAACAACAAGCGCAAACAGCTCCGCCGCATTAATAGGAGAAACCAGTTGTGGTGCTGCGCCTGGTGTTGATTCGAATTCAAATTCGGCGGACCCCTTGGCCGACGTCAATTGTAATTTATGCTTGCCTGCGGAAATGCGATCCACTCCCAACTGCCCATCTTGCAGATAGCCCACAGCTTCACCATCCAGCACTACTTTGCCGGAAGGCAGATCGCTGAAGACGCGCATACCCAGTGTCTGAGGCTCCATAGTCAGATCAATTGCAATGGGTACACCGGGAGACAAATTTACTGTGGAAACGCGCGGTTCGTAACCCGGCAGGAAGGCTTGGATCTGGTGTTCCCCTTCAACCAATTCCAGGGTGCAATCGGAAGTGCATTTCACTTCGTTGTTGATGCGAATGGATGCACCGGTGGGCGTGGTGCGGACTTCCAATGAAGCTGTTTCCAGCGGCTTAGGTTTGTGCTTTGGCTTTTCTTTTTCCCGCATGGGGAACAGTCCGGCAGCCAGGATAAGAAACAGCATCACTCCGCCTACAATTGAGGCTTGGCTCCAATCAAAACGTGGAGCGCCGGATGGCAACTGCTCTGGTGGTTGATTTGTCAACAGTAACTAGTTTACTCGCAGTGCACTGAAATCCGTGACTTGACTTCAGCTTCAGATTTATTTCTTTAAATCTGTTCCAATATAAGATTGCCCGCCTCACAATGAAAGTAGCGATTGACAGCACCCCTCTCACCGTATCCAGCGGCGGCATTACACGGTACACCTCAGCGTTGTTCCAGGCGTTAACCGTAGCATTTCCGCAAGACGCGTTCCACCTTCTCACGGACCAAGGCAACCCGGAAGTTACAGGCTTCGAACAGCTCTGGTGGGTATATGGCTTGCCCAAGCATCTTCGCAAGATGCAAGTGGATCTTTTTCACGGCACGAATTTTTCAGTACCCTATTTGCCAGTGTGCCCTTCGGTGATGACCGTGCATGATCTTTCCCCGTGGATGAATCCGGAATGGCACCGTGGCTCCAGCCGCGTTCGCCGCCGCACTCCCTGGCTTCTCCGCCTGGGTTTGGCCACCATGATCATTACGGATTGCCAGGCCGTCCGCCGCGCCGTTATCAACCGATTCAATTTGCCACAGGATCGCGTGGTTGCTGTTCCCTTGGCGGCTGAAGTTCACTTTGCCCCGTCCACTGCACCTCCGGTTGAACCTTATCTTCTTTATGTCGGAACGCTGGAGCCTCGCAAAAATATTCCCTTCCTGTTGGAAGCTTGGAAGCGGGTTTACGCGCAATTCCCAATAAAGCTGATTCTTGCCGGACGCCGCCGCGATGATTGTCCGCCCATCCCTGATCATCCTGCGCTGCAACAATTAGGCGAAGTGGATGAAGCTGCACTACCTGGACTTTATGCGGGAGCCCTTGCCGTTGTTTATCCATCTTTATATGAAGGCTTCGGCCTTCCCGTGCTGGAAGCTCTTGCATCGGGCGCTCCAGTGATCACTTCTTTTGATCCTGCGCTTGTTGAGTTAGCCGCTGGTGCCGCCATTCATTGCGATGCTTCGCAGCCCGACGAATGGGTGGAGGCCATGCGATTGCTAATCACCCAACCGGCCCGCAGGCTTCAACTCCGGGAGCAAGGCTTGTTACGAGCCAAACAATTTTCATGGCGCAGCACCGCACTCCAAACCCACGCAGTCTATCTGGAAGCAATCGCCCGCCATCGACGGAGTGCCTCGTGAAGGCTTTGCTCATTTCCCCGGAGGCACCCTATCCGGCTATTGGCGGAGGTGCATTGCGAACCGCTTCCATCTTGGAGTTTTTAGCCACGCGCTACGAACTGGATGTGATTGTCTTCGGCCAACCAGAGCATTCCGACCCAGCCCGTGATTTTCCCCAAGGTCTGGTACGTCGTGTTTTAACAATCCCATTGCGCATCCATTACCGGAACATTGCCGCTAAACTATGGCGCAATGCCGGCAGGTTAATTCGCGATGTTCCGCCCTTGGTGGACCGCTTTCAAGGTTACGAAACGCAAGTTCTTAAAGCGATGGAAGGTCAGCAATATGAAGTGGCCGTGTTTGAACATCTTTGGTGCGCACCATTGCTTCCAGTGGTTCAACCACACGCGAAACGAACTTGCCTGAATCTTCACAACATCGAATCAAACCTATTTGCTACTTACTCACAAGCTGACCCATGGCCGGTCTCAATGGCCCATCGGCGTTGGTCTAACACGTGCCGGAAGTTGGAGGCACAACTGCTGCCCCGTTTCGATTCCTTACTCGCCTGCTCAGAAAGTGACGCGAATGAAATCCGCCAATATTCGGCAAATGTCCAGGTGTTTCCAAATTCCATTCCGTTAGCGCCACACCCTGAAGTCAATAAAGAATGTGATTTGATTTTTTCCGGCAATCTGGAATATCCGCCAAACAAAACGGCAGTTGCCTGGTTTCATCGCGAAGTTTGGCCTCTGCTTATTGCTGCCAGACCTGACATCACATGGCGAATTGTAGGACTTCATCCTGAGGCTGTTCGTTCAATTGTCGCCACAGATAAACGAATCACCCTAACCGGTCCGGTGGAAAAGGCCGTTCCCGCGATTGCCGCCGGCAGAATCGCCATCGTTCCTTTGCTCAGCGGAAGCGGAACCAGGATCAAAATTCTAGAATCCTGGGCTGCAGGTTTGCCAGTCGTTTCCACATCGTTGGGCGCCCAAGGTCTGACCTTCTCACAGGGGAAGGAGCTTTTTCTGGAAGATACACCTGTCAACTTCGCATTAGCAATCGATAACCTTCTCGATAATCCTGCGCTTTGCAAACAAGCCGGATTCGCTGGAAGGTGTTTATACGAAAGAGAATATACATGGGAGGCTGCCTGGAGCCGACTGGAAAGTACCAATCTCTTCTCGCCCAGATGAGATGAGATGAATAGTACTTCATCACGAAAAAACTGATCAAGGTCTATAATTATAGATACGCGCATGCGTTATTGTGTCGATGCACACGCCTTAGGGCGTCATTTAACGGGAAATGAGGCTTACGTTCGTAACCTCCTTGACGGGTTCAAGACTTTGAACGAGAACTCCGAGTTTCTAGCCTACATTTCGGTGCCGGGCGCGGAAAAGCTTGTCCCGAACTGCTTTGAGACTCGCACGATTTCCGATAATCCATTCATTCGTTTGGGCGTCGATCTGTCGAAGCAACTCCGCAAGGATAAGGCCGATCTGGTTCATGTGCAATTCACCGCACCCCTGGCCTGCCCCGTACCAGTTGTAGTCAGCGTCCATGACGTCAGCTTCCTGGAAAAGCCTGAATTTTTCACCCATGCCCGAAGGCTGCAACTTCAGTACACCGTGAAAAGTACAGTGCGAAAAGCCGCCCGTGTTTTAACCCTCAGCGAGTTTTCCCGGCGAAGCATTGCGCGTGTTTACGGGATGGATCCCTCCAAAATCACGGTTGTCCCCGCCGGAGTTTCCAGTTCATTCAGGCCGCTGCCTCGGCAACAGGCAAAGGCTTTTGTGGAAGGCCGATTCAAAGTGCCCGGCCCGTTCATTCTTTGCGTTGGCGATTTGCAGCCGCGCAAGAATCAAATTGGCCTGATCCATGCATTCGAAGAATTACTGTGTGCCCATCCGGACCTGCCGCACCAATTAATGCTTGTCGGCAAAGAAACCTGGTTTGCCCCTCAAGTTCACCAGGCTGCCAAAAAGTCTTTAGTGAAGGATCGAATTCACTTCACTAACTACGTGAACGAAAAAGAACTCTTGCAGCTTTATAACGCCTGCGAAATTTTCGTATTTCCATCCTTCTACGAAGGGTTCGGCCTGCCTATTCTGGAAGCCATGGCTTGCGGCCGCGCGGTGGCCTGTTCCAACTCCTCCGCCATGCCTGAGGTTGCTGATTCAGCCGGTCTGCTGTTCAATCCGGAATCAACTGGCGAAATGGTCCGTGCTATGCGTGACCTTTTGTTGAATCCCGAATTGCGTCAACGCATGGAACGGTTAGGCCAGCAAAACGCCTCCCAATTCTCCTGGGCACGAACGGCTCAAATGACCCTCGAGGTTTACCATGAAGTGGCTGGTGAGAGCCGCACGCGAATCCGGAAAGCCACAGCAGTTCAATCATGAAAAGACATGTAGTTTATTTCTGCATAGCTGTTGCGGCACTGCAAGCAGCCACCAAACCAAGCGCCGAGACTTTGCGCTATCAGATCAATTGGCCCAGCGGAATCAGCCTTGGTGAGGGTCAACTGAAAGCTACCCCATCGGAAGGCACTTGGAAGTTGGAACTTGTAATGGACGCCTCCATCCCTGCTTTCCAACTGCTGGATCGCTTCAATTCCACTATCAATTCTGACCTCTGCACCGTGGAATTTTCGCGCGATTCCGCCCACGGCAAACGCAAATCGAAAGAAACCACAACATTCGATTTGGCCGCCGCCAATGCCAAGCGAAAAACTGATGGTGGGGGCACGACGGAGTTCTCGACCAACGCCTGCCCGCACGATGCATTAGGATTTCTTTTCTATGCCCGCCAGGAATTGATCCAGGGCCGCGTTCCAGGCGCACAAACAATCTATTACGGTGGCCCTTACGATTTGCAATTTGAATTAATCGGAGCCAGCACTGTCCCCATCGGCGGAGTCCCCATGAAAGCCGATCAATTTCGCGTCAGTTTTAAAGGTCCCGCATCGAAGGCCACATTTGAGGTATTCTTCTCCAAGAACGAATCGCGGACTCCAATCTTGTTCCGCGTTCCGTTTTCGCTTGGAACGTTTTCCATGGAGTTGGTCCCCTGAAGATCGCTTTCTTTTCACCCATGCCTCCTACCAAAAGCGGCATTGCAGATTATTCCGCAGTCCTGGTGGAGCATCTAAATGAAATTGCCGGCGTCGATGTCTTCACGGCTCGGCCCGCAGTTTTTGACCCAAGTTCCTACGATGCATTGCTCTACCAGTTAGGCAACAATCCGCATCACGAATTTGCTTATGAAATGGCGCTGGAATACCCTGGCACCGTGGTAATGCATGAATCGAACCTTCATCATTTGCTTGCCAGCTTAACCATCCGCCGCGACGATTGGGATAGTTACGTTCTGGAATGTGAACACGATGGCGGCCCCCAAGCGCTGGCCTTCGCACAGCGAGTACGCAAGTTGGAAGTGGGACCCGATTACGAAGGTGTCCCCATGCTGCGCCGCATTCTGGAGCATTCTAAAGCGGCAATCGTCCATAGCAAGGCTGTTGAGTTCGACCTGCGCAATGCCGGGTTCAAAGGACCCATCGCGCGCATTCCCCATGGAGCCTGGCTCCCTGAACCCGATCGAATGACCTATCGCCACAAGCTTGGCTTGGATGAAACCACTCCGCTGATTGGCGTGTTTGGATTTCTAAAGCCGTACAAGCGAATCGCCGAATCGTTGCGTGCTTTTCGCCGATTAGTGCGCTTGCGCGACGACGTGAAAATGATCCTGGTTGGTGAGTCGCATCCCGATTTCCCTCTAGCCGAATTGATTCGCAGCCTGGGCCTATCCGAACACGTACGCATGTTAGGCTTCACACCACTCGAAGATTTCGCCGGCTATATTTCAGCGGTAGACGTTGTGCTGAACCTCCGCTTTCCAACGGTGGGCGAAAGCTCTGGCACATTGCTGCGCTCCTTGGGTCTGGGTAAGCCTGTATTGGTTAGCAACGTGGGAAGCTTTGCAGAATTTCCTGATTCCATCTGCCTGAAAGTACCCATCGATTCTCGCGAAGAAGATACGATATTTGAATACCTGAACCTGCTTGTATCAAGGCCCGAACTAGGTTGGGAAATTGGTGCCAGAGCCCGCGATTGGGTGGCTCGCGAATGCAATTGGAGCTTAGCCGCAGAACGCTATTCCGATTTTCTGGCGGCAGTCCGTGATCACGCCGAATGGACCCAGCCCGAAGAACATGCACCAGCTTCTGAACTATCTCCAGAGACCGCTCAATTGTTGGCGCAATCGCAAAATCCGCCTCATCATAATGTAAATCCTGATTATATTCTGGGCTGGAGCAATGAATCGCGCGATTATGCCGAAACGCACATCACCCGGCTTACCAAAACACTGGACCTTACCCCGCCCGGTGGTCCTGATGATCGCATCCTGGAGATGGGCGCCTACCTGCAAATCACCGCATCGCTTAAAACCAAGCTCGGCTATGGCGAAGTGCGCGGCTGTTATTATGGCGAGGCAGGGCACACAGATCGGAAAACCGTCACAAGTGATACAGGCGAAGAATTTTCCTGTGACGTGGATTTGTTTGATGCCGAAAAGGACATCTTCCCTTATCCCGACGAACACTTTTCCACCGTGCTGTGTTGCGAGCTAATAGAGCACCTGCCCTCCGATCCAATGCATATGATGAGCGAAGTGAATCGCATTCTAAAACCCGGTGGGCACTTTCTTGTGACAACGCCAAACATTGGGTCTTTACGAGCAATCAAGGCGATTCTGGAAGGCTATCATCCTGGCTTTTTCCCCGCCTATATTCGTCCATCGAAACCCGGTGAAGAAGTGGAGGCGCGTCATAACCGCGAATACGCGCCCCGCGAAATTCACCGCCTTTTAAGCGATTCCGGTTTCGATGTAACAGTGCTGGAAACCGGCCCATTTTTAGATGAACCGCAGCCCGGGCACGGCTGGGTGAAGCATCTTCTGGAGCGTTATCAACTATCCGCCGACCTACGCGGTGACGGCATTTACGCAGTCGGCCAAAAGAGCGGCCCCATCAAGCAGCGCTACCCATCCTGGCTCTATGCCGGAGGCGACTAAAAGTGAATTCCGGGACGATGTTCGATTTTGCAATCTCCCCGGGCGATTTGAAAGGCTTCAGCAGCCAATCGCAAACCGCAATTGCTTATCAGGCTTACGAACCCAAACACGGTGCATTCCTGTTTGAAGGCGAATGGGAAGCAGTCAACGAACCTGGCCTCCGCAAACTCACCATCCCTACCCCCGACGAAGACGGCCCTTATCAGTTTTGGATCAGCCTTGTGAATGCTACCGACGGCTGGGCATACGAACGCGGCGAAGCATTTTTGCTGATTGACGCCGAAGTAACTGCCGGACAAATGCGCGTCATCAGCCAACGCCTAACCACTTTGCGCGGCCTGCGCTTCCGCCTGTTACCAGTTACGCTGTGGCGAGCCCTGGGCGCTCCGTTTGCCACCATCGGCCGCAACTGGGGCTTGATCCATGCCATGGTGGAACGCGATATCTTGTCGCGCTACAAAGGTTCGTTCGGCGATATCTTCTGGACTCTACTGCAACCTATTCTGCTGATGTCCACATACTTTTTCGTCTTCGGAGTGGTCCTGCATTCCTCCTACGATGGCGATCGCACACCTGCCGGCTATGCCCTATTCTTCCTGTGCGGCATGCTGCCTTGGCTGGCATTTGCGGAGTCCATGGGCCGCGCCCCATTTGTAGTTTGGGAACATCGCAATTTCGTGAAGAAGCTGCTGTTCCCGGTTGAGATCCTGCCCGTGAACCTGACCATCGCCGGACTGGTCACCAGCGGACTTGCCTTCATCATCTACTTGTTTTTCATGATGGCTGCGAAGGGATTCTTGCAGTGGTCCATGGTTTGGCTGCCAGTGGTTGTGATTCCACAAATCCTCTTCACCATGGGAATGTGCTGGCTCATGGCAGTGGCCGGAGTATTCGTCAGGGATCTGGTGCAGATCAACGGATTCCTGCTGACTCTATGGTTCTTCCTCACGCCCATTTGCTATTCCGATAAGTCACTTCCACAACAAGCCATGCCGCTGTTCCGGCGTAACCCGATGTACGCTTTCGTCCGAGGTTATCGGCTGATTTTGTTGGAGGGCAGGGCACCGGAGTTTGAGCCCATGTTGAAGGTGACTTTGTTTTCCATTTTTCTATTCTTCTTCGGTCACTGGCTGTTCAAGCGGATGAAGCGCCAGTTCGCCGATATTGTTTAGCCTGGAAACGGCAGTTGCAAGCCGTAACCGGCACCCTGTCTGTCCAATTCGTGAAATCCGGGACGGGGGTGCAATTCTTTTGCAAGTCTTCCGAAAGC
>JAYTTF010000198.1:0-17351 GCA_043745195.1 Bryobacterales bacterium
ACGGCCCGCCCCATCGATATCGGAAGTCGCCCCACCGGCACTTGACCGCCTATTGCAGCGCTGCCTTGCAAAAGATCCTGACGACCGCTGGCAATCAGCACGGGATCTGAAGGCGGAGCTTGAATGGATTGCGAATGCAGCGCCTTCAACTACCTCGCCTCCCTCTGTCGTGCGCCACGGGCTGCTGCCGTGGATCGCGGCCGCGCTACTGGCAACAATCGCCGCAGTATTCGGGACAGGTTACTACCGCGCGACTCGGCCCGCCGCACCGAAGCCACTCGTGCGCCTGGATCTCGATCTGCCTGTTGACGACACCTCAGGGGCAAGGGTTGGACCCTCAGCCATACTCTCCGCCGACGGTACTCGGCTAGTTTACATATCCCAAGGAAAACTCTTCACCCGCAAACTCGATCAGACGAATGCGACGGAGCTTGTAGGCACGGAAGACGCCTTCTTGCCTTTCTTCTCGCCCGATGGACAATGGGTTGCGTTTTTCGCGCAACGCAAATTGAAGAAGGTTTCCGTGGAGGGTGGCGCGCCAATTACCTTGTGCGATGTATCTACAGCACGCGGTGGAAGCTGGGGTGAGGATGGCAGCATTATCCTCACGGTTTCCGCCTTTTCTGGCTTATCGCTGATTCCTCCGACTGGAGGCGCGCCCACATCTATTACCGAAAGGACTGGTGGCGAGGTTACCCATCGCTGGCCACAAATCCTGCCCGGGGGAAAGGCGGTGCTGTTTACCACCAGCATATATCCCGTTGGATTCGATAGAGGCAATATCGAAGTCGTAACTTTGAAGGACCGCCGCCGGAAAACGCTGCAACAGGGAGGAACTTTTGGCCGGTATTCGCCTAGCGGCCATCTGACGTACATAAACCATGGAACGCTGTTTGCAGTTCCTTTCGACTTAGAAGCGTTGGAAGTGCGTGGCCCACCGGTTCCCGTATTGGAAGGGGTTGCCTATTCAACGACAAGCGGTGGTCCTCAGTTTGAGTTCTCGCAAACTGGAATGTTTCTGTACCGGAAAGGAGCGGTCTCCGGAAGTGGTGGACTTGGATCCGCATCAATCGTGGCATGGCTGGACAGAGACGGAAAGACAAAACCGCTACTGGAAAAACCCGGTTACTATACCTATCCAAACCTGTCCCCTGACGGTGCGCGATTGGCTTTCGGAATCGATGATGGTTCGGGGAGGGACATCTGGATTTACGAATGGCAGCGGAAAACCATGACGCGCCTGAGCTTCGATTCCGGAGGATTAGGGATGAATGGGGTCTGGAGTCCAGACGGTCAATACATCACATACCAAGGAAGAGAAGGCATCTTACGCACCCGCTCCGACGGTGGAGGCAAGCCTGAATTGTTGATCCAGAGTAAGAATTTCCCCACTCCGTATTCCTACACGCCTAGCGGCAGGCGGCTGGCTTGGGAGGAAAGGAGCAATGACAACGCGCGCTTGTGGATCATGCCAATCGAGAGCAGCGCTGGGCCGCAGGGCGGTAAGCCGGAGGTTTTGCTGCAATCTGCTTTTGCACCGAGGTTCTCTCCCGACGGGCGATGGCTTGCGTATTCTTCAAATGAGTCTGGCACCCGTCAGGTATATGTCCGGGCTTTCCCAGACAAAGGGGGCAAATGGCAAATCTCCAACAGTGGCGGCTCCCAGCCTATCTGGTCACCCAATGGGCGCGAATTGTTCTTCAAATCCAACGACGACCGGATCATGGTAGCGGCTTACACTACCAAGGGCGATTCGTTCCTGGCGGAACAACCGAGGGTCTGGTCGGAACAGCGGCTAAAAGGCAACGACACTACCGGATCTGTTGGGAGCTATTCCATTGCACCCGACGGCAAGCGTTTTGCTGTGCTGCTGCCGGTTGAGACGCCGGAGAAAGAGCAATCGCCCAGCCATATGGTGCTACTCGAAAACTTCTTCGACGAACTGCGGCGAAAGGTTCCGCTCAGTAAATAATCTTGTGACGTGGCGCATGGTATTCTTATCAGCATGGTGCGTCGTGAGATCGAAATTGACGAAAATACAGACCGAGTTCTCACCGAACTTGCCTCGGCGTACGATGGCGATCTGAGTCATGCCCTAGCTGATCTTGTTCATGCTCACCAGAGCTTGGAAGCCTTCGCGGAACGTAGTGAGGCGTCCTACGGAAATGCATTGCATATTCTCAGGGACAAAGCGGAGACAGACTTCCGGGAAGGAAGAACAGTGACCTGGGAAGATGTGAAGGCAACCAACGGCTTGTGAAGATTCTATTTGCGGCAACAGCTGCGGAGAGCTTCGCCGAACTCCCGACTGCAGCGAAAAAGGAAGCGGCCAAATCCATCGAATTGCTGCAACAACACCCAAGTATTTACCCGGTGCGACGACGGGGTGTTATGAGGGGCTATAGATATTTCGTTGCGGATGGGTATTTGTTCTACTACAGCCTGAGCAAGCAAGAGATCCGCATCGCTGCGATCATTCCGGGAGTTATGCTCTTGGCATGATTGATTGTAATTATGAAAGATGCTTTGCTGATATTTTTCGTTAGTTAATTTGGCACAATTTGGCACGTGTTCTGCATAAGGTTGCACCTCCTGCGTCGATAACGATCAAATATCGCCGTGCGCTGCTACTGAAACCCTAAATCGTCAAGCCCGCCGACCAAAACGAATACCCAACCGCTTGCCTTACGTACAGCCACCAATCCCGCCAAGATCCCTTATTTGTCCCGGGCCGTGGTGATCCGTACACCACAATTCCGTGTGCCTCCAACATTTTTTTTGCGCGGAATAAATGGTAGCCATCACTTACCGCAATGCAGGTTTTCAAATTCATCCGCTTCATAATTTCAGCCGCCGCCACAACAGAATGCACAGTGCTTTCTCCTTCGGCTTCCAAAATAATCTGCTCGCTGGGCACGCCCTTGCGGATTAAGTAATTGCGAGCCACTCCGCCTTCGGTGAAATCAGGATCACCACCAGCTCCGCCCGTAGTCATCATCATGCCGGAAAATCCTTTGGCGTAAAGCGTCAACCCATGATCCAGCCGCGCTTTCAAAACAGGGGACGGCCTTCCACGATACTCTGCGGCACCAAGCACCAGAATCAGATCCGCAGGCCTTGCTTCATCGGCAGTGGATTGCATGCGAATCTCCGTGCATAGGTAGCCCAGCCAAACGCCGCAGGCAACCAACAAGCCAATGGAAGTAAAGATTAGCCCCCGTCTCATCGCGATGAATCCAATTTCAGTCTAATCTAAAGAAGTGGCTCAGTCGCAAATACTCTCCAGTGCCCGTAATCCTCTGTTGAAAGATATCCGCCGGGCGATCACTCGTGGCTCACTCACCGAATCGGGCTGCGCAGTTGCTGAGACGTTTCATTTACTGGAAGAAGCGCTACGCAGCGAAATGGTGATCGACACCGTGATTGCCGCTGAAAGCGTCCGCAGCCTTGTGGAAAGCCATATTGGTGGACTTCGTACTGTGCGGCTCACCGTTGTGCCCGATGCTTTATTCGAAGAACTTTCCGCCACTGAATCAAGCCAAGGCGTAATGTCTCTGGTGCGCATGCCCACATGGACGCTCGATCAACTGTTTCGCGGACAGTCCCTGGTGATTGTCTTCGACGGCCTGCAGGATCCGGGTAACGCCGGAGCCATTGTTCGCACTGCAGAGGCTTTCGGAGCGTCTGGCGTGATCTTTCTGAAAGGCACCGTCAGCCCCTTCAATGCCAAAACGCTGCGCGCCTCTGCCGGTTCGTTATTTCGCATGCCGTACCTTGCAGGCATTGATGCGGACATGGCTCTAGCTGCAATGAAACAGCGGCGCGTGGATATCTACTGCGCCATGCCGCGTGCCGTCAAACCTTTGCACGAAGCGGATCTTACTCGCCGCACAGCCATCATCATTGGTGGTGAGGGGCGCGGCGTTAGCCGTCAACTGGAACATGCTTCCTTGGATCTTGCCATTCCCACGATGGGTGTGGAAAGCCTTAACGCCGCAGTAGCCGCAGGGATCTTGCTTTACGAAGCACGCCGCCAGCGGAGCCTGCAAAAGTGAACCTGTTTGACGCCATCCCGGTGGAGGAACTTCCCAATCGGCCGCTCGCCGAACGCATGCGGCCTAAGACGCTGGAAGAATACGCCGGGCAGCAACACATCCTTGGTCCGGGCAAGCCGCTTCGCCTCGCCATTGAGCGTGATCAACTGGGGTCAATCATTCTTTGGGGCCCGCCTGGCGTAGGGAAAACGTCGCTAGCCAGTTTGATTGCGCGCATGACCAGCAGCGAGTTCATGCCTTTCAGCGCAGTGCTCAGCGGCATCAAAGAAATCAAGGAAGTAATGGCCAGCGCGGAAAAGTGGCGTCGCATGGGTAAGCGCACGCTGGTGTTCATCGACGAAATTCATCGCTTCAACAAAGCGCAGCAGGACGCCTTTTTGCCCTATGTGGAAAAGGGCGACATTATTCTGATTGGTGCCACAACAGAGAATCCGTCGTTTGAGGTGAACTCAGCTCTGCTCAGCCGCGCTCGCGTCTACGCGCTGCAGGCGTTGAGCTCTGACGATATTGTTATGCTGCTCAATCGCGCATTGTTGGAATTAGGAAAAACTGCGGATCCAGAACTGCTGCAACAAATCGCGATTCTTTCCGGAGGCGATGCGCGCTCCGCTTACAACATTCTGGAACTGGCGGCTGCCGGACCCGATGCTGAACTTTCAAAGCAAGCGGTGGAAGACTCGATGCAGCGCAAAACGCTGCTCTACGATAAGTCCGGCGAACAGCATTTCAATCTGATATCGGCACTGCATAAGTCGGTGCGGTCTTCTGATCCCGATGCGGCGATTTATTGGCTGGGCCGAATGATGGAAGCCGGCGAAGACCGCATGTACATTGCCCGCCGCCTGGTTCGCATGGCGGTTGAGGAGATTGGCATGGCTGATCCACGGGCCATGGAACAAGCGATGGCGGGCATGCAGACCGCACACTTTCTGGGTATTCCTGAAGGCGATCAAGCATTGGCTCAAGTGGCCGTGTATCTCGCCTTGGCACCGAAGTCCGATGCTTGTTATAAGGCTTTGAATCAGGTGCGGGCCGATATCCAATCGAAGCCCACCGAGCCAGTACCGATGCACTTACGAAATGCGGCTACAAAGCATATGAAGGCTTGGGGTTATGGTGATGGGTATCAGCACGCTCACAATTTTGAAGATGCGCTGACGAACATGGAATGCCTGCCTCCAGGGTTGGCAGGCACACGTTACTACTTGCCTACAGGGCGAGGAATGGAGAAACGAATCCTTGAGCGGCTGGAAGAGTTACGGGCTATGCGGGCAGATCGGGATTGAGTTATTCCAGGCACCGAAGCGGGTACATCGTGTATCCGAAAACAGTAAACTGAGAAGTAAATGCTGACGCGTGTCCATATTCAAAACTATCGGTGTTTTGTCAATTTCGATTATCGGCCAGCTCGAAAACAACTGATCCTAGGCGGCAATGGCTCTGGAAAGTCATCTTTCATAGATGCCCTTACAGCAATTCGGCAATTCTCCGTCCTGGGTATGAAAGTCGAAGATGCATTTCCATTGAGCACGAGGACGCGATGGTTACATCAGACGGACCAAGTTTTCGAATTGGAAGCAGAATTGGATAAGCGGAATTACTCTTACTTGCTTGTTTTAGAGAAGGACGAAATGTTAGCCAAACATCGCGTCAAATCTGAAACAGTTCTTTGCAATTCCAAGCCGATCTTTGAATGCAGTAACGGAAGTGTTCAGCTCTATGACGACGAATTCAAACCCATTTTTGATTATCCGTCGAATACATCCAACTCATCTCTGAGGACCATCAGTGGACGAAGGGACAATCGGTTTTTGGCAAGATTCAAAACTTGGTTGAAAGGGGTTGTCTGCTTCAAAATCAACCCATATGCAATGCGTGACGACGCGAATAGTATAGAAATGTACCCATCCATCGACTTTTCAAATTTTTCAGCATGGTTCCTTAATTTCCCTTGGAATGATCCAAGGAGAGAAGCAATGATGAAGAGCTTGAAAGAATCATTGAGCGCCTTTGGGTGGATGAAGTACCAACCTGTTGAGAACTCGATGAAGGTGGATTTTAATTACTATGGTCGGAAGGCGCCTTCATTTAACATATCCGAGTTATCGGATGGCCAGCGATGCTTGATTTGCCTTTACGCTATTGTACATTTTCTAATAGCCGACGGAAACACGGTGATTATTGACGAGCCCGATAACTTCGTTTCCTTACGTGAGATTCAACCCTGGCTGACTGCGGTTTCCGATGCCGTTGAAGATGGGGATGGACAAGTATTACTTATTTCGCACCACCCGGAAATCATTGATCAATGGGCCGCTGGAAGTGGCGTTCGATTTGTTCGAACAGATGGAATGGGTCCGGTTCATGCGGAAGAGTTTCGCGGAGATCCAGATAGTTGCCTTCCTGCTTCCGAACTCATTGCTCGTGGCTGGGACAATGATTAACCTCTCTCTTGTTGTTGTTCTTGCAGAAGACGAGATGCAGGCACGATTCGTACGCAGGTACCTCGAAAGACTCTACAATGCGCGGCCGCCACAAATCAGGGTCGTGAAATTGCCAAACGGCAGAGGATGCGGAGAGCAATGGGTTAGAGAGCAATATGCGAATGAAGTGAAAGAGTTCCGAAGGCGTTCAGCAAAGGCGGCAACTGCGCTTGTTGTAGTAATCGATGCAGATACGGAAGAGACTTCTGTTCGACTTCAGAAACTCCAAAGTGAGAGTTCTCCGCTCCGCACCGAGCAAGAGAAAATCGTTCATTTCTTGCCAAAGCGGAACATCGAAACATGGATTCGCTTTTTTAACGGCACGATTGTTGACGAAAACACGAGTTACAAGAATTGGGCGGACTTAGGCCCGAAAATCAAGCCCGCAGCAGCCACACTTTTTGAGTGGTCCCGCAAGAATGCAGCTGCGCCCGATTATTGCATTCCGTCATTACGGCAAGCAATTCCCGAAGTGCGACGCCTCGAAACCTAACTTCACCGCACCATAAACCGCCGGATTCGCTCCACTGCCTCCATTAAATTCTCCAATGAATTCGCATAGCTAAACCGCAAATAGCCTTCTCCGTAACTACCAAACGCAGTGCCACTCAAGCTTGCTACTCCCGCTTGATACAGTAACTCATCCGCCAATTGCTTGGAACTCTTCCCAGTCCCCGTGATGTTCGGGAACGCATAAAAAGCCCCTTGCGGTTTCCGGCAACTGAACCCGGGAATGGTATTTAGACCATCGCAAAACGCGGCTCGCCGACGACGAAATTCTGCAACCATCGCATCCGCTTCATCCTGTGGACCATCCAGAGCCGCAATCCCTGCTCGTTGCGTGAAACTGGCCGTGCAAGAGTTGGAATTCACCATCAATTTGTTCACCGCATCCACCAGCCATAGCGGCATCACACCGTAACCTAAACGCCAGCCGGTCATCGCATAAATCTTCGAAAATCCATCCAGAATAATCGTCTTTTCCTGCATGCCTGGAAGGCTCGCAATCGATAGCGGAGCTTCGTCGCCGTAGTAGATCCGGCAATAAATTTCGTCGGAAAGAACGATGATGTCGCGCTCGCGCACCATGTCGGCAATGGCTCTGATATCGTCTGCCGGAATCACGCCACCGGTGGGATTCTGCGGTGAATTCAGGATCAACATCTTCGTCTTATCCGTGATGCTATCTTTCAAAACGTTAAGATCGAAACTGAAATCGCGCGACTCCACCAGCGGAATCGGCACAGGCTTGGCACCGCAAAATCCAATCATCGATTCGTAAATTGGAAAGCCGGGGTTAGGGTAAATCACTTCATCCCCCGCATCGAGCAGCGCCAGCATAGGGAAGAACAAAATCGGTTTGCCGCCGGGGACCACCGAGACATGCTCCGGCCCGACATTAATGCCGCGCGTGATCCCGACGTGCCGGGCAATGGATTGCCGCAATTCCGGATAACCTTGCGTTGGACCATAGTGAGTCCAACCTTCATCAAGGGCCTTCTTGGCTGCATCCAGCACATGGGAAGGCGAGGCGAAATCGGGCTCGCCGATTTCCAGGTGGATCACGCTTTTTCCCTGCGCTTCTAAAGCACGGGCTTTGACCAGGACTTCAAATGCAGTCTCGATCAGAATTCGATTCATGCGGTCAGCTAGCTTCATTTACTCTTCCTAAAGACTCTTCCTGAAAATCGGACACCATCGCGCGTTTCGGCAAGCTCCACGCGATCTCCAATCGTGACACGATCGCCGATGATCCGGGCAGTAGTGCGCGCGGCACTAGCGTTCCACAAAGTGGCGTTTGGGGCGGACAATGAAGTTTTCGAGATTCATGGCCGCCACTTCGGTTTGCATAGAAGCAGGCAGTGCGCGGGTCCGGGTTGACGGCTTGCTCAGCCTTGGCAGCGGCGATGAAAATTTCGGGCCATTCGGGTTTGAGGAAGGTGAAGTGAGACATGGGGGTTACGATAATTCGTTGTAAGTTGCGTTATAAATCGCGCTGATCGTCCGTCCCTTATAGGTCCAAAAGGGTCCTGGATTAATGGAGTAAGTAACTCCCAACAGCTGCTTGGTTACTGCCGTTAGAGATGTGTCCTCAACGCCGAACGTGACTTTACGAGGCCCGGCAACGACAACCATCGCATCGCCCTTATTGAAACTCAAAACCTCTCCGACGAGAATGCCCATTTCCTCGAAGTTTAGATTAGGGCGGCGGGCTCGGAATTGATCTGCAGCCGCTTGATCCTCAATTGGGAGTAATTGTGCTTCATGCTGTAGTTGTTCAGTTGCGTCTTCAGTATGTAAGAGCTTCAAGATTGCGATAGCTTGCTCTGGATCTATCTGGAAGAACTCCCGGCGAGGGTTCACCCTTGATGGTACAAATGCAGCGTGAAGTGCAGCCTCCACCTCATCTGGGTTTGTTACCTTGCAAGCAAATTCAACTTTAAAAGGGAAAGGCACGCCGGTTGTGTAGAGTTGCGTTAGCCGCGTGGTTATGTCGTTGCTGGAAGTCCGACCTATTTTGACGAGACCTGGCATTGCGGGATTCGACAAGACGTACACGATGCATAAGGGATCTGAAGACAATTTAGAGTTCTCCCCGAAAGGCGCGATGTTGGAGGGAAGCGAACAAACCGTCTATTGCAACGGCTGACTTTCTGTAATGCAACTTGGAAGTTTCGGTAGATGCAATCTTCCTTGCGAATGTTTTTTGCATTTCGATTGGTAGAACGAAAATTGGGAAACTTAGCAATTGCGTCATATTGATGGAAGCAATGCCTGTCGTTTGTTTGGCGGACCGCAAAAAATAACGTTTCCCACAATGTTCTATCCGACTAAGAAATTCACATCGGTAAGTGGTACGCAAGTTTTGGAGAACCCACGAAAATTATCCAGATACAAATATCGCATTGCTTATTTCACGTTATTGCCTGTTTTAAGCCTTTGGGCGCTTTGTGGTTTGACTGCCTTAGCAGGCTTCGATGGGGGCTGACGCCGTTGGATGATTTCGATCATGAATTGTTCAAAACGTAATGTAGGGTATCTAATTGCTTCAAATTCATCTGGCCGACTTAGTCTTTTATTTTACACCCTGATCCGCTCCTGCGGACCTTGAGCGCATCCCTTAAGTAGTCACTTTCCTGAAAAACGGTACACCATCGCGCGTTTCGGCAAGCTCCACGCGATCTCCGATCATGACGCGCTCACCAATGATCCTGGCAGTGGTGCGTGCGGCACCATCCACATCCACCAACACCAATTGATACGGAGCATCAGCCGCGTATTGAGGAGGTGGAGACCAAACAACAGTTTCGGTATAAATTGTTCCCGTCATAAATCACATGGTTCCCAAAATAGTGACGACGCAAGTGGCACCGGAGCCACCCAGATTTTGCGCCAGTCCAATGCGGTTACGGGTCACTTGCCGCACACCGGCATTGCCGCGCATTTGCAAAACCAGATCGCAGATTTGGGCTACGCCGGTGGCACCCACTGGATGCCCTTTACTCTTCAATCCGCCACTTGTGTTCACCGGCTTCGGACCGTGTAACGCCGTTGCACCGGAAGCTACATAGGGTCCGCCTTCGCCTTTGGCGCAGAAGCCCAGTTCTTCCATCGCAAGAATTTCAGCAATGGTGAAACAGTCGTGCACTTCGGCCAAGTCGATATCCTTCGGTCCAAGGCCTGCCATCTTATAAGCCTTTTCAGCAGCTAGGCGAACTGCCGGAAGGCAAGTAATATCAGCCTTGCGTTCCAGCGCCAAATGGTCTGAAGTTTGCGCGCATCCTAACACCTGCACTTTGCCGCGCGGCCCGGCCATTAATAGGACCGCCGCTGCGCCGTCGCTCACAAGCGAGCAATCGTAAACCGTCAGCGGATCGGCCACCGGTTTTCCGGCAAGTGCTTGCTCCATGGTGATCACTTTCCGCATGTGGGCTTGTGGATTCAACGCTCCGTTGGCGTGATTTTTCACTGCAACAGCGGCCAGATGTTCGCGAGTAGTACCGTACTGATACATGTGCCGACGGGCGATCATTGCGAACAAAGCGGGAAAAGTGGCACCTGCTTTGCCTTCGCCACCAACATCTCCTGCTGCTGCTAGGATTTCCGCCACTTTTGCGGTGGTTTGCGACGTCATTTTCTCGACGCCAACCACAAGTGCCACTTCCTGCATTCCACTCGCCACTGCCGACCAGGCATGCGCAAAAGCTGCGCCCGCTGATGCGCAGGCTGCTTCAAACCGTGTTGCCGGAACTCCAGCAAGTCCTAATTCCGCAGCAATATACGGGGCTAAGTGATTCTGCCCAACGAAAGATGGACCGGCGAAATTGCCCAGGTAAAAGGCATCCACATCGGCTGGGGTTAGTCCGGCGTCGTCCAGGCACGCTCTGCCTGCTTCCACCGCCAAGGTTCGTAAATCTTTATCAGGAAAAGCTCCAAAAGAAGTTTTCCCTATTCCTGCAACTGCCACAGGTCTCATATAATCCAATTATCATCCCATTCGGGTAAGTTCGGCTTGCACGAATTGGGGGAGGGCTCCGTCAGACATTACAGGAGCCAAATGCTGTCCGCGCTGGGAACACACAATTCGATGAGCGATCCGGCAACCAGGGTACCTTCGGCGGAAACGGTTTCACATGACCGGCAGAATGAATTCATCACTCTGCACCAACGCCGTATTTTTGTCCTAATATACCGGATAGTGGGAAATGTGGCGGATGCACAGGATCTGACTCAGGAAACTTTCATTAAGGTGCTGCAACGTAGTGACCAGTTGAAAGAACAGGATAAAGCGGCTCACTGGTTGGGCCGGATTGCCTCCAATACTGCAATTGATTTTCTTCGACGCAACGGTCGCGCACAGTTCACGGATGTGGACAACTTAGTGGAACCGTTGCGAACGAATGCCGAACACAGTCCGGAAGCGCAGGTGCTGCAGGCTGAAAAACGTAAGTTTTTGGACGACGGGCTGGACCAACTTACTGACCGGGAGCGCACCGCTTTGTTGCTTCGTGATGTGGAAGGGATGCCGGCAGAAGAAGTAGCGCGGGAGTTGCATTGTAGTCAGGCAACGGTGCGCAGCCATATTGCCAATGCCCGCATTAAGTTCCGTAAATATCTGGAAAGGAGAAAAACGTGAAGCATCCAAGTTCTGAAACTTTGGCGTTACTTGCCGGGGAAGATCTTTCGATGATGGAAGCGATTCAAACTCGCTGGCACCTTCGCGGTTGCTCTGTTTGCCGAGGGGAAGTAGAAGCTCTTAGCCGTTCCATTTTGACCTTGCGTAAGGAAGCGTTGGAATTACCCAGTGGTCTGGATTGGGAAAGCCTCTCTGCAGAAATGCGCGGCAATATCAATGTTGGGCTGGAAGCATCCCAAGCCATTTCCACATTTTCAAATTCAAAGCCTGCACCTCTTCTATTCGACTGGCGGCCGGCTGTGGCGATGGCTGCTCTGACAGTGGTCGGTGCTACTGGCTGGTATTTGAGCAATCAAAAAGCGGAGCGGATCAATAATCCATCCGTGCTGTTGCGAGCCAACGCCGATGGAATTGAATGGAGACAAGGCGATCTATCGCTGTCGTTCAGAAATCGCAGCGAGGAAGGATCGATTGTAGCAGTGGATACCAAGGGCGTGGCCAGTTCACGCTACGTTGATTCAGAAACCGGACAGGTGGCAATCACAAATGTTTATTTGGACTAAATTCGCCTGCCCCTTATTCACGGCTGCTATGGTTCCGGCATTACTGCTGGGGCAATCCCCGGTTGAGCCCAAAATTGAATTCGGCAGCGATTCCCCTATTGAAGTAGTCAGTTCCAATTGGGGCGAATCGAAGTCCACTCCGCGCGGTGGGGCGATGGTGATCGACTTGAAGAGTGCGCTGGTGGTTCGAAATCGCCAACCTCGAAAAATCAGAGCGGTCACTTTAGTGGTCCTGGCGCAGGATGCAACTCCGGGCGGCAAAGGTTCCATTGCGATTGCCAGCTTAAATGCAGGGCCGGGGGAAACTTTCCCGATCAAGATCGACATGCGTTTGTTGCGGCCTTTGGATAGCAGTAACGGTCCATTGGTGCGCGTGAAAATCGACGGCATTTTGTTTGACGATATGTCGTTCTATGGCGAGAATCGCTTGAACTCGCTACGGTCCATGACCATGTGGGAAATGGAAGCGCGTCGCGACCGAAAGTATTTCAAAAGCGTTCTGGAAGCCCGCGGTCCGGAAGGTTTGAACGATGAAGTGATGGCAAGCATCGCTCGTGAAAAGCAGCGGCCCAAAGTGGATGTGCAATTTGCCCGCGGGACAGTTGCCATGCCCGCATCCGTTGTGGGAGAAAGTCGGCAAGTGCAGTTTTCCTTCCTGCGCTTTCCCGATGCACCGGTGGAACTGATGGAAGGTTCCGCAAAAGTTCAGGCTAACGAAGCACACCTGCCTGGGTTCACTGTTCGGAACAATTCCAAGTCGGCGGTTCGTTTCCTGGATATTGGTTGGATAGTAAAAGATGGCGATGGCCGCGAATTTGTGGCAGGGAGTCTTCCTGCCGATGTGACTCTGAATCCAGGATCGATGAGCCACGTCAGCCAGCGGGCTTCCTTGAAATTCACGGAAGCGGGCAAGCCGCTTTCCATTCAAGGAATGACCGGGTTTGTGAAGCATGTGGAATATTCTGACGGCACAGTTTGGATTCCTAATCGTGTGGCTGCATCCGATGCGCAGCTTTCCCGCGCTGCTGGACAATCGCCAGAAGAACAGCGGCTGACCGATCTATATCGTCGCCGTGGCATCAAGGGATTGACCGAAGAGCTGAAGAAGTTCTAGATCGATTAGAATTGAAGTAAGTGCCGAACCTGCTGGGCCGCGTGCCCGACCAACTCACCATAGCTGAACGCCGCCAATATTCGGGCAAATGGATTGCCATTGAGTTGTATAATATGAAAACCCTGCCACTGCGGCGGATTGAAGTTGTTGGGGATTCGGTGGCTGACTGTGCAACTCAGCTGAAGAGCAAAGATCTGGCTCCGGCCAGTTATGAGTTTGTGCAGATTCATCCAGCGTATTAACGCTAAAAAGTCAGCTTCAATGCGAACTGCGAAACCCGGGCGTCGCGAGTTGCAGGTGATAGTAAAATGCGCAAAAACGGTCGCCAAAGGTGACACGGTACCCAGGCCGCTACGCCTAGAGCTCCAGAGGATTTAATTAGGAGTTCTGTCGCTTCAGGCCAGGGAACCATGTCACCGTTTGGCTCGCGATACCCAGGTTCTCGAGACCGTCGACTGACCAACAAAATAGCCGCCCGTGACTTGGAGCATCTCCGCCGTGACGCGCGCAGGCTATTTCGCGGTGCTCGACTAAACCTTGGTCCAGATTTCAGCGCGTGGATCTTCCGGATGCAGGGTAGCCAGTTCCCGTAGAATTTCTCTCGTGCGTTCATCGTGAACGTCGGGAGCTTCCAGAACCACTTCTACAATTTGATCGCCTCGTGTTTCCTTGCGCGCGTTTGGGACGCCCTTTTCGCGTAACCGGAACTTCTGGCCGTTCTTGGTACCTTGGGGGATTTTCAAAAGTGCGCGGCCGTCAATTGTGGGTACTTCGATCTTTGCCCCTAATCCAGCTTCACTTACTGTAACTGGAATTTTGATCAGGATATTGTCATTATCCCGTTCAAAGAATTCATGAGGCTCTACACGAACGGTGATGAACAGATCCCCAGCCGCTCCGCCTAATCTTCCGGCATTGCCTTTGCCTTGAACGCGCAGACGAGCCCCACTCATCGCGCCTGCTGGAATGCGGACTTCCACCGGATCGGGATGAGCCGTTCTACCATCGCCATGGCATGCCGGACATGTGTTGCGAAGCTTGCCCGAACCACTGCATCGGGGGCAACTGAGGTTGAATCGCATGGCCCCGGCCATTTGCGAAACTTGGCCGGTCCCGGTGCATTCCGGACATTGCACTACTGCTCCACCAGCCTGCCCACTGCCATTGCAGGTTGTGCAGGATTCCTGGCGCTGAATACTAAGACGGACTTGGGTGCCTTTGATGGATTGCCAGAAATCAATGTTCAGCGTGTATTCCAAATCTGCGCCTTTTTCCGGAGCTTCGCGACTTGCCGCGCCGCCGCCACCGCGCCCGAAAAATTGGCCGAACAGATCGCGAAAGCCGCCACCGCCGCCGGGAGGGAAATCCTGTGGACCAGGGCCTCCGCCACGATAGCCGCCGCGTTGTTGCTGATTTACAAAATCGCTAAAATCGAACCCGCCGAAATCCATTCCAGGAGCTCTACCTTGCGCGCCGGGATCACCGGCTCCAGGCATTCCAGTATCGGAATAGAACCCCACCTGATCGTACATCTGCTTCTTTTTCGCATCACTCAAAACATCGTAGGCTTCCTGAACTGTTTTGAAGCGATCCTCGGCCGCCTTATCGCCTGGATTCAAGTCAGGGTGATGCTTGCGCGCCAGACGACGGTAGACCTTGCGGATCTCCTCGTCTGACGCGTTGCGATCAACCCCGAGAGTTTGATAATAATCCTGCTGTTTGGCGGCCATGGTTTTGGACCAGACTTACTTCTTTTTGTCGTCAACGTCTACGAATTCGGCATCCACAACGTTGTCCTTGGGCTTGGCTGGGCCGGCTTCACCGGTTGGTGCCTCTGCACCAGGAGCTGCACCGGCTGGAGGTGTGGACGTTGCCTTATACATTGCTTCGGCCAGTTTGTGGCTGGCTTGCGTCAACCGATCGGTGCAGGCTTTGATTTCCTCAGCCGATCCGGATTGCACGGCCTTCTTTGCCGCTTCGAGAGCGTCTTCCACCGTCTTCGCTTCTTCAGCACTGATCTTATCCTTATGCTCCTTCAACGTCTTTTCCACGTTGTAGACCATGGCATCCGCCTGATTGCGCGATTCAATTTCCTCACGCCGATTCTTGTCTTCGGCAGAATTCGATTCAGCATCCTTGGCCATCTTCTCCACTTCGTCCTTGCTCAGGCCGCTGGAAGAAGTAATGGTGATTTTCTGCTCATTGTTGGTGGCCTTATCTTTCGCCGTGACATTCAAAATGCCGTTAGCGTCGATATCGAAAATCACTTCAATCTGCGGAATGCCGCGCGAGGCTGGTGGAATGTTGCCTAACTGGAACACACCCAGCAGGCGGTTGTCCTTGGCCATGGCCCTTTCGCCCTGGAACACCTTGATTTCCACTGAGGTCTGATTGTCAGCCGCAGTTGAGAACGTCTCACTCTTGCGAGTTGGGATGGTGGTGTTGCGATCAATCAGCTTGGTGAACACGCCACCCAGCGTTTCAATTCCCAACGAAAGTGGGGTGACGTCCAACAGCAGAACGTCTTTCACTTCGCCGCCCAACACGCCGCCCTGAACAGCAGCCCCAATGGCCACCACTTCGTCCGGGTTCACGGTGCGATTGGGTTCCTTTCCAAAAAGATTGCGAACAATTTCCTGAACCTTGGGGATACGGGTGGATCCGCCCACCAGAACCACTTCGTCGATCTGCGAAGGCGTCAAGCCGGCATCCGTTAAGGCCTGTTTGCATGGGCCAACGGAACGCTGCAGAATATCGTCTACCATCTGTTCAAAGCGTGCCCGGGTCAGCTTCATGGCCAAGTGCTTGGGGCCAGTGGCGTCGGCGGTGATGAAGGGCAGGTTTACTTCTGTTTCGAGCAATGTGGAAAGTTCAATCTTGGCTTTTTCGGCAGCTTCCTTTAAACGTTGGAGAGCCATGCCGTCTTTCGATAGGTCAATGCCGTGCTCTTTCTTGAATTCGACAACAATCCAGTCAATCAGGCGCTGGTCAATGTTGTCGCCACCAAGGTGCGTGTCGCCATTGGTGGATTTCACTTCTACAATACCGTCGCCCACTTCGAGGATGGAAATATCGAAGGTGCCGCCGCCGAAATCGTATACGACGATGGTTTCGTCCTTCTTCTTGTCCAAGCCGTAAGCGAGGGCAGCCGCAGTTGGCTCATTGATAATGCGCATCACTTCCAGGCCGGCAATTGCGCCGGCATCTTTGGTGGATTGGCGCTGCGCATCGTTGAAGTAAGCCGGAACGGTGATCACGGCCTTGGTGACTTTTTCGCCCAGATAAGCTTCAGCAGCTTCCTTCAACTTGGTGAGGATCATGGCGCTGATTTCGGGAGGGGATTGCTTGTTCCCACTGACGTCGACGCGCGCATCGCCCTTATCGCCCTTAATCACGGAATAGGGCATCAACTTCATTTCTTCAACAACTTCGTCGAAACGGCGTCCCATGAAGCGCTTGATGGAATAAATCGTGTTGTGCGGATTAGTGACCGACTGGCGCTTTGCGACCTGGCCGACCAACCGCTCGCCTGATTTGGCAAAGCCAACGATTGAGGGGGTGGTACGGGCCCCTTCCTGATTAGGGATGACGACGGGCTGGCCGCCTTCCATGACGGCGACGACTGAGTTGGTGGTGCCGAGATCAATTCCGATGATTTTAGACATATAGGTTTTAGAATCCTCCGTGTGATAAGTGTTGAAAGTGACGAGCCAGTTTAGCTCTAATCCATTATTGAATGTGAGTGATGAGCTGTCAAGGTATTTCTTAGTGTGATACGCTCAAGTTTTGCTGGGTTGATTTCAGGATAGCATGGCGATTACTATTTTTAGCAGTTCACTTTAACTGAATAGTCTGCAAAGTGTTGATTGCAGGAAACTAATGCAGTTGCTATAACGCCTGTGACTGCATAGATTTTTTGGCCGGTTTCGCGCGAAAAAGACTCCTGGTATGGAAATATTGCAAGCGCGAAATTGGTCTAAAAATGCGGTGAACTAAACT
>JAYTTF010000199.1:0-4539 GCA_043745195.1 Bryobacterales bacterium
ACTGCGCCGTTGGCGCAAACTTCGATGGTCGTTGATGGTTGTCGTCGATAGGGAATTTTAATTGTCGTTGGCAGGGAGTTCTAATTGTCGCCAATCACTTCCTGTTGAAAGTGTAAGTGAGGGGCCAAGTGCGGAGGACAATGGAATTTTGCACGTTGTTGATTCTGTGCGGAAAATAGTTGGGCAAGTGTGCGTGATCGGTGAAAAGCTAGGCGGAGCATTTCGTAAGGTATGCTGTCGAAAAGTTGGGGATCACTTCACCACAAAAACTTCGCGACATCCAGATTTCCTGGGATAGTTACTACTCAACCCTTTCAGTTGGCTTAGCCAACATCGGATCCTTGCGATCAGCCATTTGCGCCTCCAGCTTTCGCTTCAGCAGTCCCAACACCTTCTGCGATGAGGGGTCAGCTGCCAGGTTGCGCTTTTCTTCAGGATCGGCGGGCCAATCATACAGTTCCACCGTCCCGGATTGCCACAATACTAACTTATGCGTCCGGGTGCGAATCACTCGATAAGGTTCCGCGCCTTGACTGTTTTCCTTCTTCGGGTCACACCAGGATGAATAGGATTCATCAGTCACGGCTTTGCCCGTTTCAATAGCAACTTTCAAACTTCTGCCAGCGAGCGGACTTACGGGCTTCACTTGAGCGAAATCCAACCAAGTGGCTGGTAGATCTGCGGTGGAAACTGGGGCGTCCGATTTCGCTCCTGCTTGCACGCCGGGACCAGCAACTAACATTGGCACTCGGAGGGACGCTTCCCACGGAAGAATTTTCCCCGTCCTTTCGTGTGAGCCGCTTAAGCTCCCGTTGGATCCTGCAAAAAAGATGATGGTCTCAGCTAATTCCTCCGATTTTTCAAGAGTTGCCAGAACCTTGCCGATGGAATCATCTAAGTGGCTGATTGTGGCGTAATATCGCCGCCAGTTGAAGGGCAAGCTATTTTTGTCGTGAAGAGGGGGCGGTTGAATCACCTTGGTTTTAGCGTAGAGCGCTAGAAATGGCGACTCCCTGGGCTCGACTTTCTCATGCAGGTAAGAAAGCCAAAGAAAGAATGGCTTTTCGTGAGGCTGGGCCAGATATTCAATGGCGGCCTGAGTAAAAGCATCGGTACTATTGTCGACCTTCAACGTTTCCTGTGCGGGCAAGCCACGCGAAAGCATGTAATAGTTTTCTGCTGCATCGTTGATTTGAATCCAAAGCGGCGCGTTGGTGAAGCCCAGAGCCGATGGGGGTTTCAGTGATTGCCACTTTCCAATTAAACTTGTTTCATAGCCGGAGGTTTGCAGTTGCTCCATAATGCTTGGTCCAACGGGCAAATTGTATTTGCGGGCACCGTTGCTGGTTACTCCGGTCTTGTAAGGCTCCTGACCTGTTAGCATCACACCACGGCTTGGCGCAGTTTGCGGCGATGCGGAAATGGCCTGGGTGAAGACCATTCCTTTCTTGGCCAAGGCATCCAGTTGCGGGGTTTGGATGTGTGGGTTGCCGGCGTACCCGGCAGCTTGAAAATGATGATCGTCGGTAAGAATGAATAGAATATTCGGCCGCTTACGATTTTGCGCAACAGCTATACTGAGTCCACAGGCGCCCAAAAAAGCCCGCCGAGTCCAATCCATTATGGAGTTATTGTAATCCTATGAGCACCCGTCTTGCTATTGAATCTCTTGATAAGGCGAAAGCGATTTTGAATCAGGAAGTTGGAATTAGTGAATGGGTTACCATTTCGCAAGGAGATATTGATAAGTTCGCGGAGCTTTCGGCGGACAGTCAGTGGATCCATGTAGATGCGGAGCGAGCGAAAACGGAATCGCCCTTTGGCGCCACCATCGCTCATGGTTTTCTGACTTTGAGTAAATTAACCCAGTTGGCGAGTTCAGCAACCGAGATTAAGCTGGGAGCGAAGACCTTGATCAACTACGGATTCAACAAAGTTCGATTTGTGAGTCCGGTGTTGTCCGGCTCGCGAGTCAGGGGACATTTCAAGCTTACGGCGGCACGCGAGATTGAGGGCGGGTACGAATTGATTTGGAACGTTACAGTGGAAGTGGAGGGCAAGGAAAAGCCGGCGGTGGTGGCTGAGTGGATTGGCCGCGGGTATTATTAGGTAGCAGCATTTTTGTTAACAAAATCCATGAATGTAGTTATGTTTTCGCAATCGATTGATGTGACATAATGAGGCCAGCACACTGGAGGTTTTCATGCTCCCATCACGCATCGTTTTTCGAAGTCTCTCAACCGGCTTATTCATCACCGCCATCTTGGTGGCGCAAACAACAACTCCTACCACGGGTGGCGGAACCACCACCGGTGGAGGTGGCACAACTGGTGGAACCACAACGGGGGGCGGCGGCAACACTGGGACTGGCGGCACAACCACGCGTCCAGGTACGGGCTTGCCAACTACTACCAACCCAACACAAGGAACAAACCCCCGAAGCCCATTTCCTGATGAGACGCCTCGTCCTATTTTCATCAATGGCAAAGTGATGATGGAAGATGGCACTCCTCCGCCGGAATCAGTGGTGATTGAGCGAGTTTGCGGCGCGGTGCCCAAGCCTGAAGGTTACACCGATAGTAAGGGTCGCTTCAGTTTTGAGCTTGGCCGCAACAATGCGATTTTTGCAGACGCAAGTACCAGCGGACGCGGCTTTGATTCGGATGGACCAAGTGGTTCGTCAGGGTCAGGTTCCCCTTTCGGTGGCGCAGGTGGGGTGACGGAACGCAGCTTGATGAATTGTGAAATCCGTGCTTCGCTTGCTGGTTACCGGTCAACGACGGTAATGCTGGCTGGAAGGCGCATGATGGATTCTCCAGACATCGGCACCATTCTGCTGAAGCGGATGGCGAATGTGGAGGGCTTCACTTATAGCGGCACAACTTCCATGGCACCGAAGGATTCAAAGAAGGCTTACGACAAGGGCCTGGAATTGGTGAAGAAGAAAAGGCCCGCGGAGGCATTAAAGGAATTTGAGAAGGCCACTTCCGGATATCCAAAATTCGCGGCTGCCTGGTTTGAGTTGGGGCGTATGCATGAATTGCAAAAGAACCAGGAGGAAGCTAAGAAAAGTTATGAGCAATCCATTAATGCCGATTCTAAATTTGTGAAGCCGTATCTGCCATTAACGGTGATGGCGGTGCAGAGAGGGGATTGGGAAAATGTGGCTGAGTTGACGGCCAGGACCATTAAGTTGAACCCTTACGAATATCCGCAATCGTTTTTTTACAATGCCGTTGCAAATTTGAATTTGAAGAATTTGGACGAGGCTGAGAAGTCTGCAATTGCGGCGAACAAACTGGATGACAAGAACCGCATTCCAAGGATCCGGTATGTGTTGGGGATTATTCAGGCGCAGAAGGAAAACTACGCCAGCGCTGCGGAACACATAAAGAGCTACATTCAGGCTAGCCCCGATAGCAGTGACATTGCCAAAGCGAAAGATCAACTTTCGCAGATTGAAAAGCTTGTTGCGGGTGGCAAGGAAGCCAATCAACCGCAGCCTTAAATCAGGAATTAGGGAGAGGTGGGAATTTCCTCTC
Source organism: Bryobacterales bacterium (assembly GCA_043745195.1). GTDB lineage: Bacteria > Acidobacteriota > Terriglobia > Bryobacterales > Bryobacteraceae > JANXSF01. The sequence continues at coordinate 3,543 of JAYTTF010000199.1, forward strand.
CTTGTGAAGGCTAAGTTGATGATACACTTAGTCTAGATTTTGAATGTATCCAAATAGACCTTCTTTCCCGCCGAGGCGCCTACCACAAAAGATTCGCGAAAACGTCAATGAGGCGATTCGCGCCAAAGAAGTCAGGGCAGTATTCCCTGACGGATCAGTGGAAGTACTCCCCACTGCAGTTGCCATTCGTCGAGCGAAGGAACTTGCTTTGGACCTGATTCTGGTTTCGCCCACGGCTGATCCGCCGGTTGCCAAGGCCATGGATTATGGGCAGTGGCAGTATGAGCAGAAAAAGAAATCGCACGAAGCCAAGAAAAAGCAGCACGTCATCCAGGTAAAGGAACTGAAGTTTCGTCCTAACACCGATGATCATGATTACGACTTCAAAAAGAATCACGCGGTTCGATTTTTGAAAGAGGGTAACCGGGTGAAGGCTATTGTGCAGTTCCGCGGACGCGAAATTGCGCATACGGATTTGGGCCGTCAGTTGCTTCTTCGCTTCGCTAACGATCTTTTAGCGGTTGGAGCAGTGGAAGGTTCGCCGCGCCTGGAAGGGCGCAACGCGCACATTATTATCAGCCCGAAGAAAGATCTTCCTGTTGTAGCCAAGCCCAAAGAAAAGAGCGAGCACAAGGGCGAGAAAGCTGAGCATAAGGGCGAGCCCAAAGCCGAAGCCAAGGCCGAACCTAAACCCGACCCAACACCTGCTGTAAATTGAGTTGTCAATCTATCAAATGAAATATTGGGTCGCCCAAGTAGAAGTCCTGTAGCTTGTGCAAGGTACTCATGTCCCCATTGGGTTGCGGTATCGGAGTTTATTGGTTCGTGCAACGGCTGTTTCTATAGTCCTAGAAACGACAGTTGAGTAGGTGCATTACAACGAAATGGCTTTGAACTAGAAACGGCAGTTGAAAGCCGTAACCGGCACCCTGTCTGTCCAATTCGTGAAATCCGGGACGGGGGTGCAATTCTTTTGCAAGCCTTCAATAAGCAGAAC
>JAYTTF010000200.1:0-52265 GCA_043745195.1 Bryobacterales bacterium
GAAAACTTGGTCTCCAACTCGGTGAGATTACGCGGGTATTCTTCCATCACCTCGCATACTACCTATTGTGGTCACCTGAGTCAAGCGGATACCCATCTAGCTTCATTGCCCAACTTTAGATTTTCATCTGGGCAATAGGCGTGAACTCCCAAAGAGGCAAGTACGTTCGGTTGGCGTTTGAGGCTGCTAAGGCACCAGGAACCCGCTTTGTCTGGCGAGACATTAGCAATCAAAGCGGGTAATAATCAAAGCATGAATACAATAACTTCGAAACCTACACGCAGGGCATTCTCCAGCAGCGCAGCGGCTGCCACCGGTATTCTATTCGTCAAGCCCACCCAAATAAGCGGGTCACAGGCTAACTCGGCAGTTACGATTGGCTTAGTTGGATGTGGCAATCGCGGCATGTACGTTAGCGGGCTGTTCGCTCAAAACGAATTGGCGCGAGTGGCTGGATATACAGACATCTACGAGGATAAGTTCGCGGCAGCTGCGGCCAAATACACCGGGGCAAAGCGGTTCAAGGATATCGATGCCGTGCTTGCTAGCAACCTGGATGCGGTCCTAATTGCTACGCCTGCGTTTCTGCATCCGGAACATTTTGAAAAAGCTGTGAAGTCCAGAAAGCATATTTTCCTTGAAAAGCCCGCAGGAGTGAATGCTGAAGGTTGTCTGCGTGTCCTGCGCGCGGCGAAAAGTGCGGATCCAACAAAGCGCATTTCCATGGACTTTCAACAGCGCTACGGCAAGGATTACATCAAGGCTTATGAAATTGTGAAGTCCGGGGAGTTGGGTCAAATCAAGCAAATTCGCGCAGCCTGGATGGGTGGCGGGCCAGCTATCAAAACCGGTCACGCAGCTTCTGAGGAGAAGATTCGCAACTGGTTTTTCTATCGTGAACTTTCCGGCGATATTCTGATTGAGCAGGACTGCCACAACATCGACGTTGTGAATTGGTTTATGGGGACCCACCCTGTGCGCGTCAGTGGCTATGGAAGCCGTGTTTCGAGGACACAGATTGGCAATGTATACGATAACCTCAGCCTCAGTTTTCAATTCGCCGACGGAACTATTTGTAGCTACGCCGCGAATCAGTTCGGCAATCCAGGATGGACGGATATTTCCGAAACCTTCGTATGCGCTAACGGCGTGGTAAATGTGGGTCGCACGGGTTATACCATCTATCGTCCCGGCAAGCCCACAGAAAAGGCTGAGACAAAGTACGACATCACCAAAGACAATGTAAATGCCTTTGTGGATGGTGTGCGAACCGGCAAACTGGAAAACGCGGCGCTATGGGGCGCTGAATCTTCCCTGGTTGCAGTGATGGCGTTGCGCGCCTGTGTTGAGGGCCGCGAAATGACTTGGGATATGGTGAATCGCGGCTAGCATGCGGAATGCTTTTCTGTTTGCACTGTTGTTGATTTACGTACGAGGCACCAGCATCGCGTCCCAACTGAAGTGTTGCGACTTTTCTTCTGCGGAAATTGAAAAGCTGGACAAGGGTGAAGCCGTCGCAAGGCTATTCAAAACCAAAGATCGAGATTTGGCCATAGTCGGCGCAGTAAAACTTAGGCGAACAAAGGAAGAATTTTTGCAATGGTTTCGGAAGGTGGAAAATTTTAAGTTCAGCCCCATTGTGGCTGAAGTTGCAGCTTTTCAGAACCCGCCAAATCTAACTGATCTATCAAAGCTTACACTTGACGAGCAGGAATTAAGAGACATTCGCGAATGCCTACCAGGCAAATGCAACTCAAAGCTCAGCGCTGCGGAAATTGGGCGGCTTAAGCAGGAAGTAGATTGGAAGGTATCGGGGGCTCCTCAAAAAGCTACCCGTTTGTTCCGGGAAATGATGCATGACTATGTTGCCACGTACCTACAAAGAGGCAATGTTGCGTTAGGGCGGCTGAACGACCAAGCGAACCCTTCCGACATAGCCGCAACATACTTATCCCTGATTCAGAACTTTCCCTATCTGCGCGAAAGCTTTCCAGAGGTGTTCCAGGATCTTGGGGAATTTACCGGGGCGGCTCCGTTGAATCCTAACCATTTTGTTTATTGGTCGCGGGAGAAATATGGATTTGGCATGAAACCCATTGTGAACATTATTCACGTATCTATTTATAAGCCACTGCCAAATACGATTTTAATCATTTCAAAGCAAATCCGGTCTACGCATTATTTTGATGGGTCGCTTGGAGTCACTATGCTGGTGGACGCCCCAGGAGGTGCCTATCTTGTGTACATCAACCGCTCGCGGATTGACCTGCTGCGGGATGCAGGTTGGTTCAAACGGACTTTAGTGGAACGCGCTGTGCCGGGTTCAACGCGCAAAGAGCTAATCGGAATTCGGACGCGATTGGAGCAGTCAATTAAGTCATACTAATGAGACCAAATCCTAAGGAGCCTACTATGGCAATCAGTGCATCCCTTCTCCCTGAGTACGACCACGAAATGTCGATCACCAGAAAAACTCTGGAACGCATCCCCAACGAAAAATTCGATTGGGCCCCGCATTCCAAATCCATGACCGTTGTCCGGCTCACCTCCCACTTGGCCCACATTCCTTATTGGGCCGTGATGACCATCAATCACGACATGCTGGACCTTGCAGCAGGTCCCCCAATGGCAGCAGTGGCCAACCAAGCTGCGGCGCTGGCAGATTTTGACAAAAATGTTGCCGCTGGGCGAGCGGCGATTGCGGCGTGTTCTGATGAAACCTGGATGAAGCCATGGTCCCTGATGATGGGGGGAAAAACGTTGATGACATTGCCCAAAATCGCTGTGGTGCGCAGTTGGGTAATGAATCATAACGTGCACCACCGGGCACAAATGGGCGTTTACTTGCGGCTGCTGGATATTCCCGTGCCGTCCGTTTACGGGCCCTCGGCGGACGAAGGCCAGTTGGGCTAAACTTGTCGAGTGAATCTATTCGAACTCGAAACTACTTTCAAGAAACTTCTGGGGCTTTCAAAGCCTCCGATCTCAGTAATTTATACAAATTCAAAACCTGATGGAGTAGCCATGTTTGAAGGCTCCGTCCCCAGCGGGTGTACTTTTTGGAAGCTGGCGCAGCAGGGAAAGGTTATCGCAACAGAGGCCAAGGATCATTACAATTGCCCGATTGGCAGCTACACTCACAACGTCCCCTTACCCGCCGCCAGAGAAAGTGAGTTGATGGGGACACTGGAATTGATGAGCAGCATTGGTTATTTGAAAATGGAAGAGGTTCCAGGAGTGTTTCGGCTGGATGCAACGCCACAAGTGGTCGTGTACAGCCCACTGAGTGAATCTCCAGCCAAACCGGATGTAGTTATCTTCACTGGGAAGCCGACGAGTATCATGCTGTTGATAGAAGCAGCAAAGCGGGCAGAAGTTCTTTCCAGTCTTCCGCTGCTGGCACGTCCTACTTGTATGGCGCTGCCAGCCGCTCTTAAGAATGGTGTAGTCAGCAGCGGCGCATGCGTTGGAAACAGGGTTTACAACGATCTTCCTGACGATGAATTCTACGCCGTGGTACCAGGTGATGCGCTGGAAAAGCTAGCTGCCGAGCTCAGCACTATTGTGGAAGCCGGCTTGAAGTTAAATGAATATCATTCCATTCGCAAACAGCAACTAACGACTTAGCGTTAGCGTTGAGGGTGAGACACAACCTGCAGCACGGTGGTGCACAATTCTTCCGGCGAATACTGCCGAAATTCCGGGTTAATTGGGAATCCATTTTGCAGGGCCTTCATGCTAACCGGGTCTACGCTAGGGAGCCATTGCTGCACGTTCTGCTTGCCTGCGGCATAAACTTCACGGTAGTGGGATGGACGCAGCCGGTTGTGATAAGCGAACTGGTTGCCGGCATACTTTTCCCATTCAGCCTCCGAGTATTGCAGAAAATTGATTTTCGTAATGCCGTCGGCTTGCGAGAAGTGATCAGAAAGATCAATGTGGTGCAACGCCACGCCTTGCGGAGAAATCAGCCTCCCCGCTTCTACAAGGATTGCCGAAAGCACTGGCGCTGGAATGTGTTCAAACACAGTGTAGGAAGTGTGAATATCAATTGACCCAGCAGGAAGTCCCGTGGCCGCAGCGTTGGCGGGAGCATGGTACTTAATGTTGGTCTTGGCGAGCAGTTCATCAAAACCGGAAATGGAACAGAACATATCAAGCCTGCGGTCAAGTTCACCAACGTTAGTAATCGGTGCGAAGAGAGCGCGAATTTCTTCGCGGCGAGCCTTCATGCGGCCAAAGGAAGACATCACCAATTCCGGTTTCATGTAACGATGCAGATCGCAAGTGGTGACTGAAGCTGCCCCCGCAAGAAAAAATCCAAGCGGCATATCGACACGGCGGCCAGTGCCAACTTCAAATACGCGGGCACCCTCAACGTTGGTTCCCGCTTTCTGAATCATCCCTGCCAATTCAGCGGCTGCACCCAACATTTCCATAGGATCAGGCTTGTTGTGTAAATCCCCAAATGCTTTTAGTACTTTGAAATATGCTTGTTCCTGAAATGCCGGCAACGCGGCACAGGCGTTTTGTACTGCCGCTTTAATTTTCCAATTCATGCCAAATGATCACCCTCCTATTCTATCGTCAGCACGCGCGATTTCCACAGCCATTGCCGCATATAATAAAGCTGGACTAGTTAGTGGCAAACCCCTTAATCAACAAAAACATTCTAATCACCGGCGCCGGACGTGGCATCGGCAAAAGGCTCGCTATGGGTCTTGCAGCGAAGGGAGCTCGAGTAGGATTGCTCGCCCGTTCAAAGGCCGAAATCGATTTAGCGAAACTGGAAATTGAGCATGCCGGGGGCCAAGCGCTGCACCTTCGAGCCGATGTTCGCGAGCTGGAACAACTGCAGGCAGCCGCCGAACGCATGCGCGTGCACTGGGGAGCAATCGACATTCTGATTGCCGCCGCTGGAGTGCAAGGTCCCATCGGCCCATTTCTCGATACTTCCTCCAAAGCATGGTGCGAGACCATTGAAACCAATTTGTTCGGCGTAATGAATTCGATTCGAGTGGTCTTGGGACCGATGATTGAACGGCGAAGTGGAAAGATTGTGGTGCTGAGCGGAGGTGGATCCCTAACGCCACGGCCAAATTTTTCCGCGTACTCGGCCTCAAAAACGGCGGTGGTTCGATTTGTAGAAACCGTTGCGCTTGAGGCGCACGATCATAATGTGCAGATCAACTGTATGGCTCCAGGTGGCAGCTACACTTCAATGACGGATGAAATTCTTCATGCAGGAGATAAAGCCGGATGGAAGGAGATTGATGACGCGACCTCGATTCGTACCACGGGAGGAGTGCAGGCGGACCGGCAAATTCAATTGGCGGCTTTTCTTGCATCAGAGGCGTCGAACCATATTACCGGGAAAGTTGTCCATGTGAATGATGATTGGAAGAAGCTGGAAAGGTCGACAGTGAATCCGGAATTATACACGCTTCGGCGGGTTGTTAAGGTTTAACGTGGGACGGTAGCATGGTTTCGAATTCCTTTCAGTATCCTATTCCCACCGGCACGAAAGTCTTAACGCAGCCCGGTGGGAATTTGGGAATTGTGCTCTACACAGCCGACGTGCCACAGGACAGTCATCGAGTACGGTTCGCTGATGGCAGCGAAGAAACCTACCAGCGCGATCAGTTACTGATATTCAAACACACCGATGCAGAAATTCCCGGAACTCCAGATCCTGCGGAACTTCAACGTTATGTCGTCTTCCGCTGCATTGTTGGCTCTACCGCCTATGGCTTGAACATTGAGGGTTCTGATGTTGATCGGCGTGGCTTTTATTTGCCACCAGCAGATCTTCACTGGTCGCTTAACGGTGTGCCCGAACAGTTGGAAACCGGCGAGGAAGAATGCTATTGGGAAATTGAAAAATTCATTCGGCTGGCATTGAAAGCAAATCCAAATGTGCTTGAGTGTTTATATTCGCCATTGATTGAAACTTGTTCTCCCCTTGCTCAAGAACTTGTTGATATGCGCCAGGCTTTTCTTTCGCAACGTTTTCACCGCACATACAACTCCTACGTACTTTCACAGTTCAAGAAAATTGAGCGCGATTTACGGAATCAACGGGAAGTGCGCTGGAAGCATGTCATGCACTTGATCCGATTGTTGCTTTCTGGGATTGTGGTCTTGAAGCATGGGGTTATTCCTTTGCGGGTTGACGAATACCGGGATCGTCTGCTTGCCATCCGTCGTGGTGAAGTTCCCTGGAATCAGATTGAACAATGGCGTCTAGGTTTGCACCGGGAAATGGATCAAGCTTTAGAGAATACTGATCTCCCTTTGCATCCCGATTACGATCGAGCGAACGCTTTCTTGCTTCGCGCCCGCCGGTTTGCAGCTTCTTCGGAGTACAGAAATGCTTAATCTTGATTTACTTCGCACTGAGGTTGACCGGCATCCGTATCAACTTTTGTTCGCGACAGTAAGCGGTGCTCATCTCTACGGCTTCCCATCGCCAGATTCGGATTATGACTTGAGAGGCGTGCATATTCTCCCTCAAAGCGAAATTCTGAGTCTGCATGCCAAAAGGGAAACCATTGCGGTTGAGGGAATTCGTGATGGAATTGAGATGGATTTGGTTACGCACGACGTAACCAAGTTTTTTAAGATGCTGCTGAAGCGAAACGGCTATGTTTTGGAACAACTCCATTCGCCCTTGATCGTCCACGCGACAGCAGAATATGAAGAATTATTAGACATAGCCAAAGGTTGTGTCACTCGCAATCATTGCCATCACTACCTCGGATTTGCTGCCACTCAATGGACCCTCTTCCAAAAAGAAGCTCCGCCGCGTGTCAAGCCATTGCTCTATCTTTATCGTGTGCTTTTGACGGGCATTCATCTAATGCGCACAGGTCTGGTCGAAGCCAATCTTTTGGAATTGAATGCAGATTTCAAGTTGCCTTATATTCAAGAACTTGTGGACCGGAAAGTAAACGGTGCCGAAAAGTCCAAATTGAAAACTCCAGAACTAGAGTTTCATCAACTAGAATATCGGCGGTTAGCGGCAACTTTGGAAGTGGAGGCAGCGAACTCGAAGTTGCCATTGGAAGCCACTTGCCTTCCCAAACTAAATGATCTGTTATTGCGAATTAGGCAATCCGAAAACCGCCGCCGTGGTAGCATCGTCGATAACTGAACGGTGCCTTAGTGCGCCGAAACACTATCGATTTAAGGACACCCACCGATGAAAAGTTACATTCACATTGCAGTGCTTGCGTTAGCTGCCATCGCCCCACTCACCGCCCAATCGGCGAAAGGCTGGATGATGCGCGTGGATCGCAGCACGTCAGCATCTGACCCTGACGCTCCAGGCGATATCAAGTTTGTCACCATGGGTACGGGCTTCCACGCGACAAATCCGAAAGCTGCTGTGTACTGGAATCCTGCGAATAAAGCTATGGGCACCTACACGGTGAAGGGCACGTTCAAACTGATGAAGCCCAGCGGACACCCCAACTATTATGGTTTAGTGTTCGGCGGCAGCGGCTTGGATGGCGCGCAACAAAACTACCTATATTTTGTAGTCGCCCAGAACGGAACGTGGTTGATCAAAGGTCGCGACGGCGATGCCACCAGCAACGTGGCACCGAAGACGGCCAATGACGCAGCGAAGAAACCGGATGCAAACGGCGAATCAACGAATGCCCTTGAAGTGCGCGTCGGCGTGGACAAAGTGGACTTCGTGATCAATGGAACAGTGGTCCATTCGGCACCCAAGAGCGGGGCGCTGGCGAAGACCGATGGCCTCTACGGCATCCGCATCAACCATCAACTGGAAGTTCATATTGATGGCTTAGCTCTTTCGAAGTAGCGCCCTAAGCGGGCGAGTTCATAGCCGCCCGCACAAACTCCACAGCTTCGTCCACGGGCACTTCCGTAAGTTTGCCGGTGCGCCGCTCCACAACTTCAACAATCCCCTGCCCCAGTTTCTTACCCACCGTGATGCGCCAAGGAATGCCGACCAATTCCGCATCCTTGAACTTCACGCCAGGCCGCTCATCCCGGTCGTCCATCACCGTATCGAACCCGGCTTTTTGGCATTCAGCGTATAGCAGCTCGGCTGCAGTACGCAGTGCCTCATCCTTCACATTCACTGGAATCACCACTACGGTAAATGGCGCTATGGAAGCAGGCAGGCTCATGCCGTTTCCATCGTGAAAGAGCTCCACCGCAGCGCATAGAATTCGCTCAATGCCAATGCCATAGCTGCCCATGATTGCGGTAACTTCCTTGCCGCTTTCATCCAGCACTTTAAGTCCCATGGCCTTTGAATATTTGTAGCCGAGCTTGAAAATATGGCCAATCTCCACAGTCTTCACGATCTCCAGCGGATCGCCGGTATCCACGCTGGTATCACCGGCGGCCACTTGCCGCAGTTCATGATAGGCGGCTTTGAAATCCTTGCCGGGGGTTACGTTGCGCAGATGGTAATCGTCCTTGTTCGCGCCGCAAATCATGTTCCTGCGGCCTTCCAGCGCTTTATCCACAACCACTCGCATCTTCACGCCTATTGGACCCAACGAGCCCGCAGCAGCGCCGAACCACTCCTGAATTTCTGCCGGTAAAGCGGCGCGCACTTCCCCCGCACCCATAACGCCGGCGAGCTTGGCTTCGCTCAATTGATGATCGCCGCGCAGCAATGCCAGTATCGGCTTGCCATCCCCAACCATCACCAGGCTCTTCATTTGCGACGTTGCAGGCAACTTGGTAAATGCTGCAATTTCGTCAATCGTCTTGAAACCAGGTGTATGGAATTCTTCAGGAGTCAGCTCGCCTTCCGGATCAGGAATCGTTGGAGGCACTGGACGCGACACTGCTTTTTCCAGATTCGCTGCGTAGCCAGTTGCAGGGCAATGCACCACATAATCTTCCCCTGCGTCACTCTGCACCATGAATTCGTGCGATTGACTGCCGCCCATGGCACCCGAATCGGCTTCCACTGTCATGTAACGCAAGCCACAACGATCAAAGATTCGGCAATATGCCTGACGATGCTTTTCGTAAGAAACATCGAGGCCCGCTGCGTCCATATCGAATGAGTAACTATCTTTCATAGTGAATTGCCGCGTGCGCAGCAAACCACTCTTCGGGCGAGGCTCATCGCGAAACTTCACTTGAATCTGATACCAAAGCTGCGGCAGTTGCTTGTAGCTACGCAGTTCACCACGCGCGACGGAGGTCATCACTTCTTCGTGCGTCATGCCCAGGCAAAAGTCGCGGCCAAAGCGATCTTTCAGCCGGAACATGTTGTCGCCCATCACGTCCCAACGTCCGGATTCCTTCCACACTTCGGCGGGGTTCAGCGCTGGCAAGTAAAATTCCTGCGCGCCGATGGCGTCCATTTCTTCACGGACAATTTTCGTGATTTTCAGAATCGAACGTTGCGCCAGAAACAGATAGTTGTAGATACCAGCTGAGAGTTGGCGGATGTACCCGGCTCGCAACAGCAATCGATGGCTGGCTACCTCAGCCTCGGCTGGGTTGTCCCGCAATGTGGGAACGAATAATTTACTCCAAAGCATACAATGGCCTCGTTAAAGTTTGGGAATTGGAAAGGGGGCTACTTTACGAAAACGCAGGGTGGCAGCCGCAATTTCACAATCGCGGCAAAGTAGGCAGCGGGTGGGTGGCCAACCTGGATAGAATCATTACTTACGATTTTAGCATGCTAAAATAAAGGCTCCCCACATGAAAATTGCTATCGGAGCGGATCATGCCGGCTTCGTTCTTAAACAATCCCTTGTTGAGCGGTTGCGCCAACAGGGGCACGAGGTCGAAGACCTGGGTACAAATGGTCCAGAGTCGGTTGATTATCCTGACTTCGCAGCTGCAGTCGCACATCAGGTTGCCGACGGAAACGTGGAGAAAGGAATTCTGGTTTGTTCCAGTGGTGTAGGCATGTCTATTGCCGCCAATAAGGTGCATGGAATCCGTGCCGCGCTGGGAGTATCGGTGGATGAGGTGGACGTTGTGCGCCGCCACAATGATGCGAATGTTCTCACCATCGGCGCGCGCTTTACGGGCGCACTGTTGGCTGAAGCAATGGTGGACAAGTTTTTGACAACCTCTTTTGACGGCGGCCGTCATGAACGGCGCGTAGAAAAAATAGCTGCTCTTGAAGCCAGGGAAGATCAAACTAAGTAGAGGGAGGACTAATAAATAATGTATGTGAACCCAATGGGACGGCCCCTTGCCGAAGTAGATCCCGATGTTTACAACGCCATCCGCGAAGAGTTGGAGCGCCAGAATTCTCGTTTGGAATTGATTGCAAGCGAGAACTTTACCTCGGAGGCTATTCTTGAGGCCACGGGCAGCGTATTCACTAATAAATACGCCGAAGGATATCCCGGCAAGCGCTATTACGGTGGTTGCGAATTTGCTGACGTGGTGGAAAATCTGGCGCGGGATCGTGCCAAGAAATTATTCAAGGCTGAATATGCCAACGTGCAACCGCATTCCGGTTCGCAAGCAAATCAGGCTGCATACTCCGCAGTGATCAACCCCGGCGATACCGTGATGGGAATGAATCTAGCGCATGGCGGCCATTTGACCCACGGCCACGCGCTTAACTTTTCAGGCAAGACTTACAAGATTGTTCCGTATGGAGTTCGCAAGGACGACGAACGGATTGATTACGAAGAAATGGCGAAGCTTGCAGAAGAACACAAGCCAAAAATGATCATCGCCGGAGCCAGCGCTTATCCTCGCATCATTGACTTTGCGAAGTTTCGCGCCGTGGCTGATAGCGTAGGCGCAATCTTCCTGGTGGACATGGCCCATTTCTCCGGCCTGGTTGCCGCAGGGCTTTATCCCAACCCTTGCGAGTACGCGGACATTGTAACTTCCACAACTCATAAAACGTTGCGCGGTCCTCGGTCCGGCATTATTCTGGCCAAGGAAAAGTATGGACCCGCAATTGATAAGAATGTGTTCCCCGGCGCACAGGGCGGCCCTTTGATGCATGTGATTGCAGCCAAAGCCACCTGTTTTCTGGAAGCACTGAAGCCCGAATTTATTACATATCAAAAAGCAGTGATCGCCAATGCTCAGGCTATGGCAGGTGCCCTGGATGGCGCGGGGTACCGCGTAGTTTCCGGTGGCACTGATACGCACTTGGCTCTTGTCGATGTCTTTGCCAAAGGTGTTCGCGGCAAGGAAGCCGAGAAATCGTTGGATGAAGCGCACATCACCGTGAACAAGAATGGCATTCCGTTCGACGTGAATCCGCCAATGAACCCCAGTGGTGTTCGCTTGGGCAGCCCGGCAGTAACCACTCGCGGATTTGGTGAAAAGGAAATGCGCATTGTCGGCAGCTTGATTGCTGAAACACTGAATGCAGTTGCCGCAAAGGGACTGGATGGTTCAGGACCAGCCATTGAAAGCGTGCGCGGTAAAGTGAAGCGCTTAACGGAAGAGTTCCCGCTTTACGCCTGGAAACTAGCCACTGCGAGCGTGTAACCTTGCCGTTGCACGTCGCCATTGACGTTCGCCACTGGAATGATTTCGGATTCGGAACGTACATCCGCAATCTGGTGAAGGCGTTGGCGACATCGTCGGAAGGCTACCGGTTCACTCTGATTGCTTCGGAAGCAGACCGTGCTGAATTGGACGGTCTGCCGGAGAATTTCAAAGTAGTCTTCTATGAGAAAGCCGACACCCAAAAGTTGGAACATATCGCCTTTCCTTTGTTTTTAAGGAGGCTGGGTGCAGATTTGGTTCATATTCCTTTGAATCGCATTCCCACTTTAATGCCCAAGCCTTACGTGGTAACTGTCCACGATCTTTCCAGCCTGTTGTTTGCGGACAGGGACACACTCAGCGAAAACATCCGGTCCTACTTTTTTCGCCGAGGGCTGATCCGGGCCGACCGCGTGATTGCCGTTTCCGGTTCCACACGGCGCGACGTCTGCAACCTGTTAAATATCCCAGCCTCGAAGGTTCGTCGCATTTATAACGCAATTGATCCTAGCTTCCACAACACTTCGCTTGACGCGGACAAGACCAGGACTGTGATGGAACGTTACCAGGTGGACTACCCGTATCTTCTTTATGCGGGTTCCATTCGGCCGCAAAAGAACGTGGCGCGCCTGGTGGAGGCATTCGCTGTGTTGCGAGGTGATCTGGAGACGCATCGCGTCTACAAGAACCTGCGTCTGATCATCATTGGCGATGAGTTAGCCAAGTATCCCGCAGTTCGCCGTGCGGTGATGCAGACGCGTGTCGACAAAGTAGTTCGCTTCATGGGTTTTTTACCCGCCGAAGAATTACGGGCATTTTATTCTAATGCGGAGGCCTTCGTGTTTCCTTCGCTTTATGAAGGCTTCGGCATGCCACCTTTGGAGGCAATGGCCTGTGGCACTCCGGTGATTGCCAGTGGTGTTAGTTCGCTGCCGGAAGTGCTTGGGGAAGCTGCGATGACAGTGAATCCGGAGAATGTGTTCGACATCGCACGCGGCATTCGAGAGGTGATTCTGGAACCGGAATTCCGTCGAGAATTAGTGCACCGCGGGTATGAACGTTTGATGGCGTTTAGTTGGGACCGCACAGCTGGACAAGTTTTGCAGGTTTACGATGAAGTTGCCGGCCGGAAGCGATGATTAAGCGCACTACGGCCTCGCGAACCGATAAACGAAGATTCTTCAACCGGCGTTCCTCACTTCATCGTCTGGACTGCCACCACTAGCAGCCCGCTTTTACAGCTCCCATTCACGGTGCTCAAAGCCGTGTTTGCGATTCAGATTCAATTTAGAACGCCAGAGGATTTTATTGCCTCGAGGACTCAATATTTTGGGAAGTTGCTGGCCAGCAATTTGTCTTCCTGCACAAATAGTCTCACAGGTTTTTGAAAGCACAACTGGCGCATTTTTGCAAGGCACTGAAAAGAGGGGAAATTCAGGTGATCAGTAGTTGTGAATCAACATGCCGAACTTTCAGTTCGGCACAACGGGGTATGAAAACGGGGGCGAGATAGGGCAAAGTAGAAGAGTCGCGAGGCGAACAGAGGCCGGTGTCCAGTTGGTGCGATTGAGCCCGTTTGTGAATCTGGTCCTGGACGCAGTGTGGAACAACGAATTGGAGCCTTTGCCGGAAGGTGAAGAGCCCGAGAGGGATAATCAGTCTTACTTTCGCGTCCCACGCCGAGCGGCAAGGAGGCCCAAAGTAAGTATTGTACTGCCGCTGTTGCGGCTTAAATGTTCATAAGGATTCCATCACCGTCGGCATTTTGGTCTGGTCAACCCAAAAACGGCAGTTGCCACACCGTCCATAGACCAACTCGCGTACCCACCGACAGTTGCGTGGAAACCATCTGTCACCTGAATGGTGAGAGATCTTTCGATTCTAAATTCAATCGTGGGGCTCGGCTTGGGACCAAGGTGCGGAGGGCTGCGAAATCCGGGACGGGGCTGCAATTCAATGAAGATGTTCTGCTCACGAAAGACTTGCAACGAATTGACACCCCCGTCCCGGATTTCACGAATTGGACAGACAGGGTGCCGGTTACGGCTTGCAACTGCCCAGGATTGCCAAAGTGCTGGAGGACGCTAACGTGAAATTGGGCTCGGTAGCCAGCGATATTTTAGGGGTGACTGGCAGAGCTATCATTCGAAGCTTGATCAATGAATGAAGAGCATCGTCCGGAATGGTTGGCGGACAAAGCAAAGTCGCATCTGCGCAATAAGCGGGACTAACTCTTGGAAGCGTGAAGATAGAGCAACTTTCGTCGACCCACGCGTTCAACCTAAAAACAGCAGTTGAGTTGGTAACAGTACAACCAAATGGCTTAAAACAATTGAACTTGCCGTCATAGGATCAGCGCAATAGCATCACTTAAAGGGTGAGACTGAAGTGCGTAAAAAAGGTCGCCAAAGGGGACACGGTACCCAGGCCGCTACGCCTAGATCTCTATAGGATTTCATTCAGAGTTCCGTTGCTTCAGGCCAGGGAACCATGTCCCCGTTTGGCTCGCGATACCCTGAACTTCGAGACAGTCAACTGCCGTTTCCAGGTTCAATCGCCTGAAATCTGAGTACGTTCTGGTCTCGAAAGAGCGCTTCCGTATCGCGGCATTGGAACGACCGGATCAAGAACCATCTTATGACGTGCCGGGTATTCCGTAAAACGGAATACCTACTGGATTACTGATCCGCTATATTGTGTCGTTCCGAGGCATGAACGAAAAATCAGCAGGGGTTGGTTGGTGGCCGTCCCGCAAGTTCCTAATCTTTATCCAGCGGGCTTCACTTGAAGATCGGCAGAAGCTGGAGTCGATGTGGCGGGAGGCGGATTTGGGGGAATTTCCTGTCTTTGAGTCCGGTATGCCTATATAGTTTGGGGATTGTGGATAGGCCGACGAGGGCGTCGGCCGGCCAGGAGGCCTACCCTACGAGCTTCAGGTAGTGTTTCTAGCTTGGGTCAGTTTGTGCTTGTCTTTTGGTATTAGCTGCATTACTACTTCGCTTCGGAACCGTCGGCGTTTACCATTACTTCTGACTTCTTTCCGCCCTTTGAAAAAGCGGCTTCGTACACAACCACTTTGCCTTTGGTGACGATTTCCACTTTGGAGATTTTCCCGCCCGTGGTCATTTTTTCAATGGCTGCCTTTGCGGCAGGGGGAATGCCGGCTAGAGTTACTTCCTCTTCAATAGAAAGAACGGTTCCAGCGGAATCGATCATTAAATCGCGGCCACGGCCATTTACTTTTGATTCCACCTCGTAGAAAGTCTTGCCATCTTCGGTTTCTTTGATAACCTTCACGTTGGTGGCGTTTTTGGTTTCTTCCTTCACCGTTTTCTGGACGGCGGCGGGTAGGTTGCTGATTTTCTCCGCAGCTATGGTGAAGCTGGCAAAAGCGATCAAGCTGATGAGTAGTGTTTTCATGTTGAAGGTCCTTGTATTAGGGGGCAATCCTCGATAGGATCATAGCACCCTATGAAACCAGTCGCACTTTTATTGTTATTGCTTTTGGCACATCCGCGCTCCTTCGCTTCAGAAGAATGGCCGCAGTTCCGGGGCGTGAATTCGACAGGTGTGGCGGCGCGAGGGAATCGTCCGCCTACGGAGTTTGGGCCTGGCAAGAATGTCGCCTGGAAGACTGCGATGCCAGCGGGGAAATCGTCACCGATCATCTTTGGCAACCGCATTTTCCTGACTGGTCACGATGGGGATAAACTGCTGACGTTGGCTGTGAACCGGCAGACGGGAGCAGTGCTGTGGCGTCAGGAAATTACGCGAACGCGCACTGAAAAGCGGAACAAATTAAATGATGCCGCTGCGCCGACTCCGGTGACTGATGGCAAGAACGTCTATGTATTTTTCGCCGACTACGGATTGGCTGCTTACTCGGTGGAAGGCAAGCCGCAGTGGACCATGCCCTTACCTGCCATGCCCAGCATGCAAGGTGTTTCGGCGTCCCCTTTATTGGCGGGTGGGAAACTTTTGCTGGTGGTGGATCAGGCGCAGGGCTCCTATCAATTAGCGGTGAATGCTGCGAATGGGGAGACGGTTTGGCGGAAGGAACGGGCGGCTGCTGCGGGTGGTGCTTACGCATCGCCGGTGCTGCTGGATGCGAAAGTGTTTGTCACCTTTTCGCCTTATGAACTGGCGGGCTTTTCCGTGGATACGGGCGAGAAGCTGTGGTGGGTATCGGGCTTGCCGCCGCAACCCAAGGCCACTCCGCTGATTTTGGATGGCGTGATTTACTGTTTTTCGCGCAGTTTTTATGGGGACAGTTTGCCGCCGATTGCGTCGTTTGCGACAACGCTGGAATTGAGCGACGCGGATAAGGATGGGTTGATCAGTAAAGAGGAAGCACCGGCGGGTCCGGCGAAGACTTACTTTGGGGTGGTGGATCGCAATAAGGACGGCAAGGTGGATGCGGGGGAGTGGGAGGAGATGATTGCTGCGGCTTCGCCCAAGAGCATGCTGCTGGCGGTGAAGCCGGAGGGGCGCGGGGACCTGACGAAATCGGCGGTACTGTGGCAAGTGTTCCGGACAATTCCGGATGTCCCGATGGCGCTGGTGTATGAGAAGACGCTGTATACGATTCAGAATGGCGGGATTCTTTCGGCGATTGACCCGGCTACTGGCACGGTGCTAAAGCAGGGTCGGCTGACTGGGGCGTTGGGCGATTACTATGCGTCGCCGGTTGCTGCGGATGGGAAGATTTTCCTGGCCAATCAAGAGGGGAAGGTTTCGGTGGTTACGGCGGGCAAGGATTGGGAAGTGCTGCGAGTGAACGATATGGAGGAGGAATGCTATGCAACTCCGGCGATTGTGGATGGCGATTTGTATGTGCGCACTGGACGGAATTTGTACCGGTTCCGGCGGTAGGTAAAGGAGAAAGGCTTAAATCAAAATATCGTGAATCACGTTGCCGGCAACATCGGTGAGCCGGAAGTCGCGACCGGCGTAGCGGTACGTAAGCTTTGTGTGATCAAAGCCTAGACAGTGGAGCATGGTTGCGTGCAGATCATGCACGTGAGTTGGCTTTTCTACAGCCTTGAAACCGAAATCATCCGTAGCACCATAAACAGTGCCCCCTTTGATACCGCCGCCTGCAAGCAGAACTGTATAACCGGGGGTGTTGTGATCGCGGCCACGGCCCAATTTTTCCAGGCCGGAATTTTGAATCATCGGTGTGCGGCCAAATTCTGAGCCAATCAGAATAATCGTTTCATCAAACAATCCGCGAGCTTTCAGGTCGTCGACCAGTGCCGCAATCGGTCCGTCGGTTTTGTCGGCTAGCTTTGCATGAATTCTAATATCATCGTGACTGTCCCATGGTTGAAAATTGCCGTAATATACCTGGACCATGCGAACACCTTTTTCGACCATGCGCAGGGCCATTAAGCAGCCGCGGCCAAAATCGGAAATGTCATAGCGCGCGCGAACGTGATCTGGCTCTTTGCGGATATCAAAAACATCGGCTGCTTCCGATTGCAAACGAAACGCCGATTCCATGGATCGAACTGCAGCATCAAGTCCCGGTTGTGAACCAACGCGATCCAAATAGCCTTGATTCAACTTCCCCAGCAGTGCGAGTTGCCGCTGCTGCTCTTGCGGCGATAATTCTGCATTGCGAAGATTCTGGATTAGCTTTTCAGGCTCCACGGCGGAGTTCTGAATATGAGTCCCCTGATAGATAGACGGCATGTAGCCAGCCGTCCAAAGCGAGGCACCCATCACGGGGAAGCCAGGGCACAACACCACATAACCGGGCAGGTTCTTGTTTTCTGTGCCAAGGCCATAAGTCACCCAGGCACCCATTGAAGGACGACCCGGCAGCTGATGTCCACAGTTGGCAATCTGCATGGAGGGCCCATGATTTCCCGAATCGGTATACATGGATCGGATGAGGCAAAAGTCATCAATCCTTTTGGCAACTTCAGGGAAAATCTCACTTACTTCAATGCCACTTTGGCCATGCTTTTTGAACGCCCAAGGAGAGCGCATCAGACTGCCGGAGGCACGATCAGTTTTGATCTTTTCCCCGGGCATGGGGGTGCCATCGTACTTTATCAATGCGGGCTTGGGGTCAAAAGTATCTACCTGCGACATGCCGCCGTTCAGAAAAAGGTAAATGACGTGCTTCGCCTTGCCTTTGAAGTGAGGTTGGCGGGGAGCCATGGGGTCAGTGACTGCAGCTTGCAAAGTTCCAGTGAGACCAGCGAGGCCGAAGCCACCGCCTAGCGTCTGCAATAGTGAGCGTCGATCCATATTTCACATCCTCTAGTTCACACTGGCGAATTCGCCTGAGCCAAACAAGGCTTGCACGTACTGATGCCAAGCTTTATCCGCGTCAGCCGGATCGACCTTTAAATAATCAATGCCAAGCTGCAATTCCTTCGCGTCCGGCTGGCGGCTGAACAGAATCCGGTAAGCGTGTTGGATGCGTTCCTGGTTAGTGGGGCCGGCTTCCATGTGCAGACGTTCGGTCAACGCTTTTGCCTGATCGGAAACAAAGGGGCTGTTCAAAAAGAACAAGCCTTGCAGTGGTCCAATGGTGACGGGCCGACTATCGGAAGTTGTATTTGCGTCGGGGAAGTCGAAAAGCGCCATCGTCGGATCCAAGCGGGTGCGGCTGACGGTGAGGTAAATGGATCGCCTGTTGCTCCCTTTTTCGAGTGGAGTTGGCGCGCCGCCAATTTGAGTTTCGAGCTTGCCGGAAACGGCCAAAATGGAATCGCGCAACGCTTCAATATCCAACCGAGGTTGTATGTTGGCACGCCACAATAACTTATTTTCAGGGTCCACTTCGGCATTGTGGATGTCGTTATCGGTGGAGCGCGCATAAGTATCGGAAAGCAGAATTTCGCGATGAATTGCTTTCACTGACCAACTGGAATCTACAAATCGTTTAGCCAGATAATCGAGTAATTCAGGATGAGTAGGACGTTCCCCCATCTGCCCGAAATTCGAAGAAGATCTAACAATGCCTGCCCCAAAATGATATTGCCAAATGCGGTTAACCATGACGCGAGCCGTCAATGGATTTTCAGCAGATGCAATGGCTTCGGCCAACTCCAGCCGGCCGCTGCCCTTGCTGAACAATTGCCGGTCACCTTTGCCGAGAATCGAAAGAAAGCCACGCGGAGCGATCTCACCATCCACTTTTGCATCGCCCCGAACAGCTATATGGATGTCTGCCGGTTTATCAGCGTCCTTCATGGTGTGCAGAAACGGATACATCGGCGGCAGATCTTTTTCAAGTGCTTTGAGCTCAGCTCGAAGTTGTTCCAAATGTTGTTTGGTGAAGCCTCCCAACCAGCGGTCGATCTCCTTCGGACCGTAATAGTAGACACCGGCGGGCGCCTTGAATCCATCTGTGTTGTAGGGTCCGGCAACCAATTCGCGCCATTGATAAAACTTCAAAGTTTCAAGCGATACAATGTTTGTATACTGCCGCTTATTCTCGTTTTTCAAGCCCTTCCTGCCACCAAAAGCCACGTAGTTCCTGTCTTCGACTTCCTTGCCTTCCTCAATCAAATTCAAGGCAAATTGTTCAAACTCTTCAGCTACTTTGCGAACCTGATTTTCAGAAGGATTGTTGCGCATTAATTCGTACCAGGAATTCAAATAAGGATGATCCTTCTTCGAATCACTAAGGTACGTAATCCATTTTTCGACTGTTTCTTTGTCCAACTTCTTATTGGAAAAATCCTTCTTCCAAGCCGCCATCATGTAGTCTGCAGTATTGCGCGCCAGCGTTTCAGCCAGCAGTTTCTGCTGCATCTGCAAGTAATCGTTGATGACTTCCTTCATGGCATCGACTTTCTTTTTCTGCTCCTTGTAAATGTCCACGGCGGTCTTTGGAACCAGTGGGTGTTCTTCAGCATTACTGCTGCGAAACACGCCTAACAGCGAGTAGAAATCTTTCGTAGGAATAGGATCGTACTTATGATCGTGACATTGCGCACAGCCCACAGTGAGACCTAAGAACACCTTTGTGGTAACGTCAACCTGATCGTGGCCTTTCTCACCCAGTGCTTGAAAACCAAGACCTGGAAGCAATTCGGCGCGCTGTGATTCCGGCAATTGATCAGCGGCAATTTGCGCTTTCACAAACTGGTTGTAAGGTAAATCTTTGTTGAACGCGTCAATCACCCAATCGCGATAGCGGTAGGCGTTTGGCAGCGGGGTATCGGTACTGGCGGCAAGCTGGCCATCGGCATATCGTGACAGATCCAACCAATGGCGCGCCCACCTTTCTCCGTACTGTGGAGAAGCAAGCAACCGGTCAACAACCTTGGAAAACGCATCGGGGGAATTGTCTTTCAGAAAGTCATCCAATTCCGAAAGTGTAGGAGGAAGGCCAATCAGATCCAACGTTACTCGCCGCAGTAGTGTCGATTTTTTGGCCATCGGCACCGGTTTCAAACCATTCGCCTGCAAGCCTTGAAGAACAAATCGGTCTATCGTATTTTTGGCATGGATGGCTGGTGGTGTGGTGATTTTCACAGGCTGAAACGACCAAAACGCTCGTTGCGCGGCAGTTATGACGTAGGCTGAATCCGGAGACTTCGCCAACTCAACGGATGACTTTGGCCACACCGCGCCTTGCTTTACCCATGCAGCCAGCGTTTCCACTTCTTCCACCTTGAGTGGCGCAGTGGGGGGCATCTTCAACCGTTCGTGAGTTCGGCGGACAGCTTGCAGGAGCAAACTTGCGTCGGGATCTCCAACGACAATCGCCGGGCCGGATTTGCCACCAGAAATTATGGAATCCCGCGAATCCAAGCGCAATCCGCCCATCTTTGAACTGGTATGGCAGGCATAGCAATTAGCAGCGAGCAAGGGACGGATGTGCGTTTCAAAAAAAGCAAAATCATCCGCTGCCATCCCTAAGGTTGGCAACAGGCAAAGCGTGAATTGCACAACACGCCGGATCATGAATGCTATTCTATCGGATTCTTAGAATTGCTGCTTCCGGGCCCCATTTTTCAATTACGGCTTATAGGCGATGCAATCAATTTCTATTTTCATTTGCTTATTGGCGAACTTCGCTTCCACGGTTGTACGTGCCGGTTTGGCTGCACCAAAGAACTCAGCATAAACAGAATTCATGGCAGCAAAATCGTCGCCATCGCGCAGGAACACTGAAACCTTCACAACATCAGCTAAGCTTGCGCCAGTGCCTTCCAGTAGGCCTTTAATGTTGTTCAACACTAGCCGGGTTTCATGCTCAATGGTGCCGTAGGACATCTGATCCGTCGCTGGATCAATGGGCGTTTGCCCGGATACAAACAGAAAACCTCCCGCGCGGACTACATGGCTGTAGGGTCCGCGCGGGGAAACATATCCTTCTGGAATTAGTCGTTCAATCATGAAGGCTATTCCTTTTTACGAGGCCGCCGCGTTGGCCGCGGACGATCTCCTTGAGGCTTGCTGCCAGGTCCACCACCAGCCATCTTCCGGCGAACCGGACGCTTGGCTTTCGGCGCGGGTTCGGCCTCCGGCGTAGGACCAAAGCGGCTGGGCTGTCCAATGACGATGGGCTGCTTTTCGTCCTCCTCTTCCTCCACTGACGGTTCCGGCTCTGGTGGAGCGGGAGCCGCAGCAGGTGGGTAAAACTCCGCACCCAAGGTTACAATCAGGCCCCTTTCAGGATGTGGTTCCAGGCGAACCACGGTCTTATCTTGAGCGAAGTTCAGGAATTCAGCAAATTCCTGGAAGCCATACTTCTTGTGATCGAAGCTTTGGAATTCCTCAACCATCCACTTATTGAGGCTCTCTGAAGGCTCGCCCTCTTCCATTTCCAGACGATGGATTTCCAATACTTCGCGCAGAGGCTGCAGTGCTTCTTCCGGTCGCGGAGCAAAGCGATCCTTTGCTGCGCCATGGCCCTTGCGTTGAATCGTATAGCGGCCTTCGCTGCCACCAACATTCACCAGATCAGCTTTTTTCAGCTTGTCGACAAAATCGGAAAAGCTGGAACAGCCATAGGCTTTCTCACTGAAACTGGGATCCAGTTGCAACATGGTGCTTTTCAACAGACCCAATTGCGGCTGCACTTCGCGGCGTTCCAAAACTTGCAGTGCTCGCTCAACCAAGGGCATGGCCTGCGGAAGTTCCAACGGCGCAGGACGCGGACGGAATTCCTTTCTTGGCGGTGGTGGCTGTTGCGGATCCCGAGGCTTGTCGAATTCCCGCTTTTCGCGATCACGGAATTCGCGCTGCTCGCGACCGGCGTTTTTCGGATCGTCCAGTAACGATTCATAGCTGATGAACTCGTGGCAGTTCTGTTGCAGAATCGTCGAAGTGAAGGCTTTGCCGCCTACTATATAGACGGTTTTTCCGTACTCCTTCAACTTATTCACAAGCGGGATAAAATCGCTATCACCGCTGATGATGGAAAAAGCGTTGACGTGAGTATGGGTAAACGCCATTTCCAAGGCATCCAGAGCAAGATTGATATCCGCTCCATTTTTATCTCCGCGAGGGGATGGCAGCCGCTGCACCATTTGCACAGCGTTCTGGGCCATTTGACGCGTGGCTTCTTCCTGACGTCCCCAATTGGCATAAGCAAATTTGGCGACTATATCTCCCCGCTCCTTCAGAGCTTCCAGACACAGGGCTACATCGAACTCCCGACGGAGTGTCGATTTCACGCCGATTTCAATGTTGTCGTAATCGACAAACACGGCGATGTTTATTTTATCTTGCATTTTATTATTCTTTTCCACTTAGTGGCTGTTCCCTACGGGTTGTTTCATGTTGCCTCGAATAAATCGAACGATTTCCTCAAGCGGGGCTCCCGGTTGAAATACTGCCGCAACGCCCAACTGCTTCATTGTTTCCAAATCCTCATCCGGGATAATGCCGCCAAGGATGACCATTACATCGGTCATTTCTTTTTCGGCAAGTAACTTCATGAGGCGCGGAACTATGACGGAGTGAGCTCCTGAAAGAATAGACAAGCCAATCACTTGTACATCTTCCTGAAGTGCGGCGGAAACAATCATTTCCGGCGTCTGACGCAGACCCGTGTAAATGACTTCCATCCCGGCGTCACGCAGGGCGCGCGCAATTACCTTGGCACCACGGTCGTGACCGTCTAGCCCCGGCTTTGCGATCAACACCCGAATGCGATCGTCCATTCGCTGCAAATTACAATCCTTACTGAATCTAGACTGAGGGCGCCTCTTGATGGGTGCCCCAGGCTTCTCTTAGCGTATCGCAAATCTCACCCACAGTTGCGAGGGCTCTGGCCGCGTCTAAAACAAGAGGCATCAAATTTGTTTCCGTTCGCGCGGCGGCTTGCAGGTTTGCGAGCATCTTTGCAACCTGTTCGCTATCGCGGCGGACACGCAAATTAGCCAGCTTTTCGCACTGCCCTTGCTCCACCGCTGGGTTGATTCGTAACAGCGGAATGGGGTTTTCTTCACTTACTCGAAACTTGTTTACTCCAACAATAACGGCCTCTTCTGATTCCACTTTTCTTTGAAAACGATAACTGGCTTCATTGATCTGCGCCATGGGATAGCCTTGCTCAATAGCCGGAATCATGCCGCCCAGGGCATCGATACGATCCATAATCGCCGTCGCCTCGCGCTCAATTTCGTCCGTGCGCCGTTCCACAAATTCGCTGCCGCCGAAGGGGTCAGGCACATCAGCCAAGCCGCTTTCATGAGCGATTACCTGCTGCGTGCGTAGCGCTGTGATCACCGCATGTTCACTGGGCAGTGCGTAAGCTTCGTCTAACGAATTGGTATGCAACGATTGTGTTCCGCCTAACACCGCCGCCATGGCTTGCAATGCCGTGCGAACAACATTGTTATATGGCTGTTGCCAGGTAAGTGAGCAGCCCGCCGTCTGAGCATGGAACCGCAGCTTCCAACTGCGCTCCTGTTTGGCTCCGAAACGATTCCGCATGGTATTGGCCCACATGCGGCGGGCAGCGCGGAACTTTGCGATCTCTTCAAAAAAGTCGTTATGCGAGTTGAAGAAGAAACTCAAGCGGTGGGCGAAATCGTCAATAGCAAGGCCGCGAGCACATAGCCATTCGGCGTATTCAATGCCATCGCGCAGCGTGAAGGCCAGTTCTTGTGCAGCCGTAGATCCCGCTTCCCGAATGTGATAGCCGCTGATGGAAACCGGATTGAACTGGGGAACATTGCGCACGCTGAACTCCATTGCATCCACTGCGAATCGCATGGAAGGCCGCGGCGGATAAATGAATTCCTTCTGTGCCGTGTACTCTTTCAAAATGTCGTTTTGCAGCGTGCCTGTGAGCGTTTCCCAGCGAACACCTTGACGTTCCGCAGCCACCAGATACATGGCGAACAGCACAGGAGCAGGAGAGTTGATGGTCATCGACACGCTAACGCGGTCCAGCGGAATGCCGGAAAACAGATCATCCATATCTTCCACAGAACTGATAGCAACACCGCACTTCCCCACTTCGCCGAGGCTGGTTGGATCATCGGCATCCACGCCCATCAGCGTTGGTAAATCGAAGGCTACGCTGAGCCCGGTTTGACCTTGTTCCAGCAGGTAGCGGTACCGGGCGTTAGTTTCAGCCGCAGTAGCGAAACCCGCAAACTGACGCATGGTCCACAGGCGGCCCTTGTACATCGTTTCGTGGATGCTGCGGGTGTACGGGAATTGACCTGGAAGTTCAGGGGGCATGTGAGGATTATTGTATCCATCTTTGCTTCAAATCAAATGCTTTTCTCGAATCATGATATTTTCATAATGATAGTTTTTCATGCCAATTGGCCTCACTCCGAAATCCGAACCAAAAGTTCCATTTGCTTTTACAGTTTCTAGAATCATGATATTATTATACCTAGGTATACACTCATGCCACTTAGTATCAAACACCCCGAAGCTGATCACCTAGCCCGCACATTAGCTGAAGTGACCGGAGAATCCATCACCGAAGCTGTACTCGAATCCCTTCGTGAGCGACTGGAACGCAAACGTGCCCTATTGAAAGGTCCGAGCCTGCTTGAGGAAATTGCCGCAATCCAAAACCGTCTGGCAAAACTACCGATTTTGGATTCAAGATCTGCTGAAGAGATCTTGGGATACGACGAAAATGGGCTGCCCTCCTGATGGTGATTGACCCCTCCGCGATAACGGCCATTCTCTTCCGGGAAGTCGACTGGGAAGTACTGAGTAAGGCCATCGAATGCGATCCTATTCGGTTGATCGCCATGCCTTCCGCCCTTGAGCTGCACATGATTGTGGAAGGAAGGCTAGGTGATGAAGGCGTGCGCGAGCTGGAATTTTTTATGATGAAAGCGGGAATCCAAAAAGTCGTAATGGACGAAAAACAATTGGATTGGGCGCGCCGAGCCTTCAACAAATTCGGCAAAGGGCGTCACCCCGCAGGATTGAACTTCGGCGATTGCTTTTCTTATGCGCTAGCCAAGGCTACCGGAGAAAAGCTGCTCTTCAAAGGGGCTGATTTCCTCAGAACGGACTTGGCTTTCTAAAGCCGCCTCACATCAGCGAAACAAAAATGGCCAATAAGGCACTAAATGGTATCCATACTTAAACACCAGGAATGCCACCATTGCTCCGGCTATCGCCAGTAATGCAGCGACCACAACCAGGATCGCCATCCATGGGAACCGATTATGTTCACGCTGATGTTCCAGTAAGTAGGCGGCGAATACACCCACGAAATACAGGACCACCATCGGCATTGCGAACAACATCATATTGAATGCATCCGGAGTGGGTGTAATCAGCGCAGCCAATAAGGTAATGCCCAGAATTGCGTAACGGGAATGCTCCAGCAGGAATTTCGCTGATACAATTCGCAGCATGCTGAGGAAGAAAATCACCACAGGCATTAGGAAAACCAGGCTGACACCCAGGATCACGTTAAAGAACAAGTCGGAATAACTGACAATGGAAATTTGCGGTTTAATGTTGATGTCTTTCCCAACGCCCAGCAAAAATTCCAAACCAAATCGGAAGGCAACGAAATAGGCAAACAGGCCGCCTAAAATGAACAGTCCGGCGGAGGTAAGTACGAATGGTGCAGCCAATTTCTTTTCATTCTTATATAAGCCTGGCGCAATAAAGGCCCACACCTGATATAGGATCCAGGGTGAAGCTACGAATAAAGAAACCAACAATGGAATCTTCATCCAGACCACGGAGAACGTGTCCATCGGATCCAACTGAACAAGATCCGGAGCATAACCCAGGCGTAATAATGCGGTTTTCGCTGGTCCGGAAACAATAACCCACAAGTCTTCTTTGAAGGCGAAGCACCCTAGAAAGGAGATGACCAGTCCCCAAAGCATTCGAATTAACCGGAAACGAAGTTCCTCCAAGTGCTCCAAAAATGACATACGGAGCATACCTTCGTCGTCATCATCGGCTGCCTTACTTTCATCCTTAAAAGGCGGAGGTGGAGGCGAGCCTGCCTGCACTGGAGGCAAGGTGGTTGCCACTTCTGAAGAAACCTCGGGGCCATGGTATGAGTGCTCCGCGTACGGATCATCGTAGTTGTGATACGGATCATCAACATGCTGTTGCTGCTGGTGGTCCGAATGCACAACTTCAGGCGGCGGAGTTACGGGCGAGTTCTCACCCAGAGGGCCATGCCCCTTGGTTTCATCAGTTGCCATTAATCAATACCAAAGTTAGGAGGCAGACTCAGGAATTCTGTGCATGTTCCTTCGTCTGCGCCACTGTTTCAGCTGCAGGAACCGGAGTCACCGGAGCATGTGCCGTCGCTTCCCCAGGGGGAGGTTCAGCAAGTGCTAAAGTGTGTTCTGAAGCTTCAATAGCGGATGTTTCGGCGCCCTGAGTTGCGGATGCGCTTAATGTGGATGTGCTGGATTGGGTGGAATCGTACGGTTCTCCACTGTAATAGCTGGAATCGTAATAACTGGAATCATCGTGATAAGAATGATCCACTACTTGATTGTGCAGGTCTGTTGAGGCCTGACGCAGGGATTCTGTTTCCCGCTCCAGGGAGTTCATTTCGCGATCAAATGTGGTTTTCAGCTCCGCCGACGCGCGGCGAAACTCACCCATCGCCTTCGCCACGGTGCGTCCCAATTCCGGCAACTTTTTAGGGCCGAAAATAAGCAGAGCCATAACGAAGATTACGATCATTTCCTGTGTGCCCAGTGAGCCCATGGAATGATTCCTCCCTAAAGGTATTCCTTCAGTATCAGCATAACATGCGATTGGCAACGAAGGCGCATTGGCGGATAGCTTTCAGAAGATGGCGAAAGCTATCGGAGCGCGGATCTTGAATATTCAGGTGGCGGGCGATGGAACGGGAACCGGAAATTTTCTGGTAACGATTTTTAGTGAGTTTATTGAGTTCTAAGTCTGGTGATTGTAGATCATCAGGCTTCCGATACTTGGCTTTGGATTGTTTCGCGGCCAATCCTCTCATTTCCAACCCATTTTCGACGGCTTGAAGGTCTCCTAAATAAAAGGCTTCGAGTGCATGGCACGCAATACGAACGATAGTTTTCTGCCGTCCCGCTTTGGCGCAGATCGACTTCAGCGAGCGTTTCAGCTTTCGACAATCGTCCTTATCTTGATCCCGTAGAACAATAAAATGGGCATTCGGATTGAGGTAACCCCGAAGCTTTTTCTCTAATTGCTTGTGCAGATCCTGCTTGCCTTCAAAAACCACAAATCTTGGATGGTTCGATTCGCCTACCACTCTTGGCCAAAGAGTCTCCAGCATGACCTTGGCGGATTCTTCTTCCAGGAAGAAAACAATTTCGTTCATTTCGGATCTGCACCAGTAAAGAAACCCTGCTTCCATAGGCTTCCCATTTTGTCGCCGTCCTCCATGTACTTTTTAACTTGAGAATCATCTTGTGCACGGCGAACTTCAGTCAGTCCCTTGTTTTTGACTAACCAGACAACTTCTTTCAGATTAACGGCGTTGAGTAGGTCAGGTGAGTGTGTAGAAACCATTACTTGGCCGCCCCTCGTTGAATAGTCGCGAAACTCTTCGGCAAGTTCACCCATCAAAGTCGGATAGAGTTGGTTCTCTGGTTCTTCGATGCACAGAAGCGGATGAGGCTTAGGGTCATGAAGAAGCACCAAATAGGCAAACATCTTAATTGTTCCGTCGGAGACATACCGATCAAGAAACGGTGTTTTAAATGAACCATCCTTAAAACGTAGAATCAAGTAACCATCTTGGGTCAACTCCGGGACCACATCGTTTACGCCCGGCACTCGTTTGCTCATTCTTTCTAGAACTCGATTAAACGTTTTTGGATGATGATCATGGAGGTATTGTGCAACTCTGGGAAGGTTTTCACCGGTAACAGAAAGGTGCTCCTCCATTCCAAGGGCTTCCTTTCTACCTCTAGCAGCACTGATGTGAAAATCGGATACGTGCCAATTTTCCAAAAGCTGCCGCAAAGCGCTAGCAGCTTTAAATCGCTGAAACTGTCCCAGACCTTTAATTGCTAGAATGTCCGGAGAGTCGAGTTCCTGTTCATCCTCTTTCCTATTTAATTCCTCGTCCTTACCCTTGAAGTCCTCCTCGTTCGTGATGGCATATCCTTTGCCCTTCTTGAAATTTAGGAATTTGTAGGGATAGCCATGTTGCCCACCGCGTCGATAGGATAAAAATTCATGAAGAATGACAGGCCTTTCATCCTCCTGGCCAATTTCTAAATAGTAAGTGACTAACTTGGATGATTCAGACAAATTGAGTTGAACTTGTAATTCAATCACAATGGATTCGCGTTCGTGACCCCTTGTGACAACTTCAGGAAATCGTCCGCGCGAATCAAGAGCTTGCCGGACATTTCCATTGAGAGCATCGCGTAGAAATCCAAAAACATCGAAAAAAGTGGATTTTCCCGTTCCGTTTGCGCCAACAAGAACCATGAAACCAGGGATGTTCTTTAAGTGAACATTTTGCAGCGATTTGAAATTTTTAATGCGAAGCGATTTAAGTTGCATAGGTTTCGGTTCCATCGGTGACCGATCAATTCTCGAAGTCCTATTAGAATCTTTTCGCCTATACAAGCGCAACTGTAGAAGTTGTCAAAAGCAATGGAAGCAGAGCATGGGAATAAATTTCAAACATTGAAATTGAATGACCCATCCAAGTGCTCTTAGAAATCCCGCAAGCCTCCCTGGCATTGCGGATGAAGTAGTTTACTTCAGTTTCGATCCTTTCGGAAAGATGCCTAAAACGTAAACCGACCCGAAAACTGAATCTGACGTGGCGTCCAGTACGAAGTATTGATCTGTTGAATCCCATCCAGAGTGTTCGGATTCAAATACCCCTGAATGTTGAGCGCATTAAAGGCGTCCACATTCAACCGGAACTTCACTCGCTCGGTAATCGAAAACACCTTGTAAATTGAGATGTCCGCAATGTAGTTGAACGGTCCCAACAGCGTCGTCTTCCAGAAGGGATGCGCCCCCGCCGGCCCCGGCGAAAACGCCGTCAGCACCGACGACCCATTGCGCAAGGGCACCAGCACATTGTTCGTCCCGTAGTTCGGCGCTCCCGGCGTGTTGTTAATCGGCGTCTGGTAAGGCTTGTAGTTCGACGGCAGTCCGCTCACCCCGTTCACAGAATTGTTGATCTGCGGCGGAGCCAGGTAGCCATTGAACCACTGGTAAGCCTGCCGACAGTTACCACTCCGGCAATCGGTCACCGGCACGGAACCCTTATAAATCTCAATGTCGCTCGTCGGCCCCCAGTTATTCGGCGACGGGGAAAACGACTGCGAGACCACGTTGCCCGTACCTGCCACCTGGAAGCCGCCAATTACCGCGTCTACCCATTTGTTGGCTTTACCCAAAAACCGCTTGCCCTTGCCCACCGGCAGATCCACAACCCCGTTGAAGCTCACCCGGTGAACCGGAATGCCCACGTCCGGCCGATAGTTCAACGCGCGATTCAACTCTCGGCTCGGCTCCAGAATCGTCCCCGGGTTCAAGCCACTCGGCAGCGCCCCCGGCGCGAACAGTTGCTCCGGGAAAAGTACGTTGTCGCGGAACGTATTGCCGCCCACGCGGAAAGCCCGTGAAAAGACGTAGAAGATCTGGTAGGAATAGCCGTTCTTGTACGGCCGCTGATAATTGAACTGGAACGCGCTGTTGTTCGCCCAACCGTACTTGGTCGACAGCAAATTCGTACCCCAAGTCCGCTGGTCGTATGGGCGAGTCGCCGTCGCCGCAAACTGGCCGGTCGGCGGAATCACGCCGTTACGCACCGTATAAACATAGGTTGACGGGGCTGCATTGTACTGATAGTTCTGGTCCAGGTTCGTCGACTGAACAAACAGATATGTCGCTCGGAACACCGACCCGCCTTTCAAAGGCTGCTCGATGGTCAACGTCGACTGGTTCACTTTCGCCGGCGGATAATTCGGATTGAGCGTCGATACGCCAATTCCCGGCACCAGCGCCGTGATGTTCGCCGTATTCACCACATTCGTGCTGTTCAGGCCCGCCACCACGTTTAGCGGCGTCCGCAAAAGCAGGTTCGGTAAGCCATCCGGTGCTTGAGTTGCGTTGGTAAAGCTCTGGTTATAACTCGCCTGGAACGGCAAGTTCGCAATGCCCACCCGCAGCGAGTTGCGGATCGGAACCGGATAGAAATACCCGCCATAACCACCGCGAATCACCGTCCCTATCTTGTCCCCGAACGGGATCCAAGCGAAACCAAGCCGCGGGCCAAAATTGCCATTGCTGTTGCGAATCCCGGTCGTCGGAGTCCCAGCCGCTTCCGGCGTCGTGAACTTCACGCCCAAGTTCTGCATATTCGTGATAATCGTCTGCGTGGTGTAGCCCTTGTCGATATAAAACTGCGTCGGGTTAGCCAAAATCAAGGCATTGTTCTTCAAGTCGAAACCTACCGTCAACCCGTCCTCGGTCGTCGGCGAAGGATGCATCTGCCAGCGCAGCCCCAGATTCAGCGTCAGAGACCGGCTCACCCGCCAGTTGTCCTGGAAGTAGGAATCCAGCTCCTGCACCCGGAATCGTCCGTACGGAGCGTTCTTCGTTTGGCTATAAGAGCTCGCCGCACCCAGGAAAAAGTCAGCATCGGCAAACCCGGTATTCGGGCGAGCCGTATAATTGGCCCCGCTTGCCGGATCGTAAACGGCCGTCGCCAGGTTCGAGAAGGCAATCGTATCGGCCTGACGGTCCGTCAGATAACCAAACTTCTCGCTGCGGTACCGACCGCCAAACTGCAGTTGATGCTTGCCCAAAATCTTCGTCATATTCTGATCGAAGTTTGTGATCCGCTGATTCAAACCGTAGTTATATTGCGAACCACCGTAAGGCATAATCAGGTTTGCACCAATGTTCGGGAACCCCGACTGGCCGAAGTTATTCGGCAATCCCAGCAATTTTTCGTAATTCTGATTCACGTCGCCCGCGCCCTGCACGTACTGGTTCATCCACTGCCGGCTGAACACGGTCTCCGAGTAGAAGGTCGGCGAGAACACGTGCGAGAACCCGAAAGCCACACTGGCTGACTTGATCGGAATCTCCTGGTAGCCCGTCGCCCCGGCCGGCAAACCACCCCCGGCAATATTCGCCGGCGATTGATTCGGGAAGTTACGCAAAGACTGCTGGAACTGATCAATAATCGTTCCCCGCGCATAAAAACGGTTGTTCTGATTCAACACGTGATCGAGCCGAAGATTGATATTCGGCACGTTCTGCTTGATCTTGTTCGTATCATTGAGATTTGCGATCACCAGCGGATTGTCATTGCTGGTCGGCAGTGGCGTGGCGGCATAAAGCGCCTTCGCCAGTGGACTGATCCGCCCGATCGGAATCTGATTATTCGAAAACGGAAGACGCGAAAGGTCGGCCTGCGTCGTATTCGGATCATACAGCGTCGACCGGATTCCCGCGCTATTCACAAGCCCACTAAAATCGCCGTTCCGCATCGCCACCGTCGGCACGAACACCAATTGGCTGGACGACTGCCGCAGTGAGAACCGCTCATAAGCCACAAAGAAAAAGCTCTTATTCCGACCATTGTAAACTTTCGGAACCAGAATCGGACCGCCCACCGATCCACCAAACTCATTCCGAATCAGCGCGGGCGCCGCAAACGTCGCCGGGTTCTGCCGCGCTCGGGCAATGCCGATCTTGTTGTTCCGGTGCGTCTCGAATAGTGACCCATGCAACTGGTTGGTCCCGGATTTCGTCGTGATGATCGCCGTCGCCGGCGTCGAAAACTGCGCGCTCGAATTAAGCGTCTCAATCTTCACTTCCTGCACGGCGTCCGGGTCCGGCAACTGTGCCTGGGTCGAGTTCCCCGCCCCGCCAAAGTTCCGATTTTGCATCGGCGCCCCGTCCTGGGTGTATTCCAGCGCCTCGCCCATCAATCCGTTTGCCCGCTGCCCGCCTGCTTCCAGGCCCGGCGTCGTCGCCGCCAGCAGTCCTAAAAGGTTGCGCCCGTTTTGGGGTAGTTGGTCAATCCGCGTACGGTCCAACAAATTTGATACCGTCGCGCTATCCGCCGTAACCAACTGGATCCCGCTCGAAGTCACCGTAATCGCCTCGGTCACATCCCCGACCGCCAACTTCGGACTGAGAATCGCGCTCTGCGCATTCTCCAGCTTAAAGTTCGTCTGAAACCGTTTCATCCCGACAGCGGTGAACGTCAGGTTATACTCGCCGGAAAACAATCCCGGTACCGAGTAAAACCCGACCCCGTTAGATGTCGTCTCAATCTCCACGCCGGTGCGCTGATTAACCACCTTCACCGTGGCTCCAGGGAGCGCGGCACCGGTAACGTCCTGAATCGTGCCTTGAATCGATCCTGCGCCACTTTGCGCCAGGACGGGAGCGGCCAACGCCGCGAAAGCAAGAACAACTCCAAAACAACGGGAAAAAGCCATGAGAACCTACCTAAACTGAAGAGTGCTACAAATATAACACGCGGAGAAGTAACCCGTGCTTAAGGAGACGGACATTCACGCAAAGAAGGTATCATTGTGTGGAATTCAAAATTCATGAATAAATCAATCGATATCGGAATCATTGGAATTGGAAGGATGGGCTGGGTTCACGCTCGGCATCTTTTGGAATTGGAGCGCGAAACCGGCTTTTCACGCCTAGCCGCTGTAGTGGATCTGGATGTGCCCAAAACAAGTAAGTTCGCTGCCGAAATGGGTTACACCGGCAAACTGTTCGCTTCAATGGAAGAGTATTTAGCCTGGGGTGGTACGAAGGCAACAATGATTGTCACGCCCACTGAAAAGCACCGCCAACACGCCTCAACTCTGGTTAAAGCAGGCCACCGCGTGATTCTTGAAAAACCTTTGACCGGTTCACTGGAAGGCGATACTGCCTTTTGCGCCGAACTGGATCGCGACTACCCAAACTCCGTTATGCTAGCGTTCCAACGGCGCTTTGACGGAGCCTTGGCCTATGGACGCGAGTTGATGCAATCGGGTGTAATCGGCAAAGTTTTCAAAGTGTATTCAGCGCTTGAAGATTCCGGCCCGCCGCCGGATGCCTACCAAAGCGACGGAATTTTACCCGACATGTCTGTGCACAATGTGGATGAAATCATGTGGCTTTTAGGAGCCATGCCCGACCGTGCTTTGGCAATTGGAACTCGCCTCTACAATCACAAGGTTGCCGTCTGCCAGGAAGATTTTGACGACACTATGCTCTACATGTGGTTTGGCGAAGATGTGCTGGGCCAGGTGCAGGTCACCCGGAATCATGTTTCCGGATATCGCGTAGAAACCATTATTTTCGGCGAGAAAGGCCAGATTCAAATCGGGCACTTCAATCAGACTCCGAATGAGACGGTGGTGGAAGCTTTTGGACCTCGTGGTGCCGCTGAACCTTTGTCCCGCAAAACCTTCCCTGGTGGCAAGCTGCGCCCTAGTGCTCCAGAATTTGAGGATCGCTTCGGGCCTGCATATAAAGCCGAGGCTGCCGCATTCCTTGAGTGCTGCCGCAGCGGCAGTGCCTTCCCAACCAATCACAACGACGGTCTGCGTGCCCAACAAGTGATTGCCGCCGGCATGCGTGGCCTATTCACCAGGGCAAATGCGGTGACGATCAAACCTACCGCTTGACCTGAATTGGACCGAAGGTCGGAATGGCCAAACCTGACTCGTCCGTCAAATTGCAGATTGGATCCAAACCCATCCCATACCAAACGAACACATGGTCCGGGATGGGTTTTTGATGATTCAAATTCAGCACCACGGTGTTTGAAGTGGAATCGATGGAAGCCCGGTAGATTAACTTAAGGGGCTTCCTGTTTTCGTCGACCAAGGAGAATCCCAGCGTGCGGCCGCCAGAGCTTAGCAATTTGCCGCTGAGCCCCTGGAATTGGATTGCGATCTGATGCGGGTTGTCCCAACGCGCAGTTGCAAAGCGGGGCTTTGCGCCATCCAACACTAGTTTGGCAAAGCGCAATCCAAGCCGCTGCAGGCTGGGACGATTGGCGTGAATCCAATCATCCAGTTCCAAATCAATCGTTGCGACCATACCTGAATTTGGGATCAACAATTCGGACAACCGCTGAGCTTCCTGCACTTGATTCCAACCTTCATACGCTGGCTCCATTTCTGAAGCGTATCGTCCAATTTGCGCATAGTAAAACGGCAATCCAGGTTGCCCAAAATCAGCCCGCACCTGAGCGACAAACTTCTGAAATTTGTCGGCATAAATGGACGAGAGTTCGGGCTTCGCATCCGCCTCTCCCTGATACCACAACACGCCAGCAGCCTTGCCACCCACGTCCTGGAATCGCGCAAGCATATTTCCATAAAGCGACTTGCGGCCTTCAGATTTCAACGCAGGGTCCCACTGCGCAATGGAAGTTCCGCCTTTTGCACAGGGTACCAAGCCAATCGGAACCCCAGTGCGCCGCACCATTTCCTTGGCAAAAGGCAAGCCAAGCCCAGTGCCCCGCAACACATCGTTCAAGCCCTTGGTTAATTCGTGAAGCGGCTCCTTCGCCTCTTCCCACTTCCCAGCCGGCGTGAAAGCCTTCACTTTAGAATGCGGCGGTTCAGGGCCTTCCATGCGGGCCCGTCCCACCATGTTCGATTGTCCGGAAAGAATATAGATGTCGCCAACATAGACATCTTCCACTTTTTCCACTTGGCGGCCACCGTTGCCTGGTGTAAATCGGATCTCAACGGTGTATGGTCCACCGGTCTTAAGGGTTGGTCCGGCAGCGATCCAGGAACCAGCTTTAATCTTCGCCAACACCACGAACCGGCCATTGTCAACGCGTGCCTCAAGCTGGCCATCTGCCGATGCCGTACCTGTCAAATCCAACCGCACTGTTCCATCTTTTGATCGCTGCAACACTTGGTGTGGATTCAGTCCGGAAGTAATGGTGAAGCTGGCAGCGGCCTGCACCCAAGCACAGCAGAAGAGGAACAGAATGGAGAATATTTTCATAACTTGCAGCCTACTAATAAAAACTCCCACTTGCTTTCAGCAAGTGGGAGTTTAGTTGGTTTACTCTAACAACTTCGTTTATTGGATAGCTGCGATCGCCGAGCCCTGACCATAAACAAGGTTGCCATTACCGCCGTCGAGCGCAAGCGCCAAAGAGCGGAATGTCCCAGTTTGCGTATCTGCAGGGACCTCGAAGTCCACCACATACACGCCAATCATACCTGGAGCGTAAGCAGCACTAACTACCCTAACACCGGCATCATTTACACCGACGATAGTGGAAGCAACCACGTTTTGCCCAGCAACGCCAGCACGGTTAGTATCGGTTGCTGTATTAGTAACACCCAGTCCTGTGGCGAACATACGCAACACATCCCCACGGCGCGCCGCGTTGGTTGGAGTTACATAGCTGCCGTCAGCACGAAGCAGAACCGCATACCGGCGGCCATTTGAATCACTCGTCTCGAAGATACCCGGCTGCACTCGCAGCACTGGAACACCGCTGATGGACGTTAATCCACCGTTGCGGATAGTTACCGAAGTTGTACCGGGAGCCAATGAGCAAGGTGCCTGAACCGTAATCTGTTCCTGGCCATTGACGTTGGATACTGCATAGATGGGAGCGCTGGTAGTATCGAACACCACTTCAATGCCCCGCAGAAGAGTTGGGAGCGGTCCACCAAGAATGAAGTTGGCTAAAACCGTACCTTGCACTCCAGGGACAAGATTCGTCCCGAAGATGTTCAACAATCCGCAAGGCACCACACCGGATGCGTTGCTGGCGGCGTTCACAATGTTACTGGCCGTGAACACTGGGCCAAGCAGACGTACAGTCAAGTTAAACGAGGCGGCCAAGTTTGCGAAGCTGGCACGCACAGTTGCCGCACCTGCTACAGGTCCTGCCGTAACGTTCACCGTGGCAACACCATTTGAATCGGTATTCGTGGTGGACGACGAGAGTGTAGCCGAACCACTTACAACTGCCCATGTTACTGCAGCGTTCGATACAGGACTGTTCCTATCATCCAGCAACCTAACACTAAGTGCCTGGGGGAAAAGTGTGCTAACCGTTGCAGTTTGCCCGTCGCCACTTACTGCGCTGAGCTGCGTAACATTCACATTCACAGTAAAGGTGAAGGAAGCCGTTACACTACCTACACGGACACGGAGGAGGTGGGGACCAGGAGAGTTCCCAAGGCGGCCCAATGCCGATACGCGACCGTTGGAATCCGCTGTAGACACCACGTTTTGCAACACAATAGATCCGGCGTCGACTATTTCAAACTGCGCCGTTTGGCCAGGGAGAGGATTACCAAATGCATCGTTGATTTCCGCAAGGAAAGCCAATGGCAGTAGGGCTCCGGGATTTCCGTTTTGGTTATTGCCTTGTCGCAAGGTAATGCGCGAAGGTGCGCCAGGAAGCACGCGGATATTGATTCCCGCGCCACCCAAAGTAAGAGCAGATCCCACGCTAACCACTAAATTATCGCGTCCTAACTTGCCGCCCAGTTGCAGATCGCAAGTTGCCAATCCAGTGGCGTCGCTAAGAACGATGCCGCCAACGCAAGCCGCCGTCGGCCCAAGCAGTGGATCATTAATTAAGGTCTTTGCTTGCAGTCCAACGTTGGGAATTGGTTGACCTGATTGAAAGCCGCTGGTTGCAACCACGCGGATCTGAATAGCACCTTTAATGATGGTGCCAGCCTGCCCCACCAATTCCACCCCGTCCAACGGAGCAATTCGGGTAACGTTTGGATTCGTATCTTTCACCGTCGTGACTATGAAAAGAACAGTAGCTGTGCCGTTCGTCGCAGTCACGGTTGTCTGCGCATACGAGGAGCCAGGAAGCACCTGACCGGCCAACATACCGGCTGAGGCAAGTCCATTAGCATCAGTGATGGAAGTGCAGGTTAGCCCGGAACAAATAGTATTGGGAAGACTGACCCCGTTTTGCACATTGCTCTGCATGGTGCCCGAGCCCTGTGTAACTGTGAAAGTCACAGTCTGTCCTGAAACAGGATTTCCTTGAGCGTCCACCACTTTCACTACGAAGGGGTCTTTCACAAGAAAGAATTCCAAGGCGAACTGTCCATTGCCATCAACAGCATTTAAAGAAGCAACGGTTCCGCCAGTACCACCGCCACCAGCGCCAACTGAGAGAACAAATTCTGTTGTTACCGCGCCATTGGCAGCGCTTGCAGTCACCTTAAACGAAGAAGCGGAAGATGGTGCAGATACAATGGCCTGAGCATATCCAAATCCGTTGGTTTGCACCGAGGCTCCCTGAATGGTTGCTCCTGAATTATCGCTACTGAAAACCACCGGTACATTTTGAATAGGGCGGCCTGTGCTGTCGAGTGCTCGAACTAGCAGCGGTTGATATGTCCCGCCAGGAGTAGTGGATTGCAGGGTGTTATAGCCAATTAAACGAACTGGGGTTCCCGTGGCAGTTTGCGCGGCGAACGTGAGGCCACCCAAGTTTGAGGTGATCGCCACTTGGCCTGAATTGTTGGCTGGCGAACTGGAGAGGTCAATCCGGTACAGGGAAGTAGCCGTCGACAAAAACATCCAGCGCGGCGTGGGCAGTTCATTGGTTGTGGTTACATAGCTGATGCTATTGATTCTACCGATGCTCCCAAACTCCGCCCCGGTGATATTGAATGGGCTAAGGCTGATTTCATAAAGTTGCTGTGTTTCAGCTGAGTGGGCATAAACCTTGTTGTCAGAAGCCACAACGAGGCTTGAAAAAGTCGTATTGGCGAAGTTCGGGATTGTGCCTGTAAGCTGCCTGGTGGTTAAGTCGAACAATAATGCAGTTGAACCAGTTAATACGGTCTGGTTTACCGCGATGGCGTATCGGCCATCGGAGGTGAAGACCACTTTTCCAGGACGGGCATTCAAAGCGATTTCTGAGCGCACTGTCATAGCTCTTCCATCAATATCAAATAACCGATTCACAGCCGTGACGTATACAAAGCCGTTCGGCCCAACAGCAACTCCTGTGCTGTTGCCGGATATCGGAATTGGCGTTCCAGTAACGGCGTTGGTAGACAGATCAACTGCTGTCAACCGGTTGGAGTTGGAGCTGAGCACGAATGCTCTGGATCCATCCAGGCTCATCGCCACATCATTTGGCGCGCTTCCAGTATCGGAAAGCGTAGCCAGAATTGTGTCGGAAACGGTGTCAATAATGTAAGTGTTGTCAGCAACCACAACCAGCTTCCGGCCATCAGGAGTAATAGCCATCGCTTGGCCTTGACCCAGATTGAGCCGTTTGGTGACGTTGGAGAAGTTGTTTCCATCCACCACAATGATCGTATCGTTTGACGATTTGGCCAAAACATAATACTTATTTAATGTTGGATGGGCGACAACTGCGGACGCACCAAGCTGCGCCGTGAACGAAGTTGTCACAATATTCGATTCTGGCTGAACCACGCTCACCGTTGGAGAGGTGGACGATGTATTCGGCAAAAGGAACACGTTTCGGGCCGAAACGGTTCCAGTAAACAACAAAACGTTCAACAGGCAAATAGTTAGAAGTGGCTTACGAAGCATTGAATCCCTCATGGAAAGGTTGAATTTGGCGGTGCTGGAAGGCACCAATGTGGTTGGACGTGGGATTAGACAACTAATAATGTACCACTAATTAGTACTATGCTCAAACACTTTTGAGGTAACAAAAAGACGAAATGAGGGCAAGTAACTTTGAAATAGAAAAGGGGGAAGCCGAAGCTTCCCCCTTTTCGGTTTAGACAAGAGTCAGTTTAGTGACCCAAGACTTCAGACACGAAGCCCGTACGTGAGCCGAGTGCTGAGTCCAAGGTGAGAGCCAAATACGCTTCCGCGAATTTCTGCGCACCGACGTCGCTGATGAAGGCGAAGCCGTGAGCATATTGGAAGCCGCACTGAGCAATCATATAACCCTGGAATCCTGGTGTTGCTGCGATTCCGAGGTTACCACCGCTGGACAATGTGAACAGCAACTGTTTGCCGGTAGCCACAACTTGGGAAGTCTGCGCAGCCGGAGCAGCGCCACCGCCGGTTGTTTCACCGTAGTAGTTGAGTTTGCAAGGTCCAGACTGAGGAGACGTACCGAACGGATCGGTCGAGGTGTTGCTGATTGCAACGCCCGAGTCAAAGCCGATTTGGTTGGTCAGGAAGGGGAACAGAACATTCGTCGTGCAGCTGTTGATTGCGACAAGTGTCAAGCTGGTGGACGTGTCCGCGAACCGAGGCAGAGGAGCCGAAGCCGAAGCCGTGGTCACAGTGCTGATCGGAGCGTAGTTGAGGTTGACAGATGGGGTACCCAAACCTGGCAGGTTAGCCGAGGTGTTGGCCGTGTAAGCAAGAACCACTGCCACTCTCACAGTTTCTTGTGCGAGAGGATCGGAGTTCATCACTTCCCAAACTGCTGTGCCAGTGCCGTTGGACAAGCTGACAGGGGCAATAGGAGCATTACCGCTAATACCGGAATTGGTGCCGGCTACTGCCTGGTTGGATGTAATGGTTGCGGCCGAGAAAGCGCCGGCGCCATTCGCATCTGTTGCAAGCAAGCGAACCGCAAGACCGGAATTGGAGTTGCCATTCCAGGTGCTGATGATGTTGTCGTCGCTGTTTGTCATCACAACACTGTAAGCAGAAACATACACACTTACGCCGGCAGGAACGTTGCTGAAACGTGCCAGCAGGCGCGTACCGTGATCAGCCAAACCAGCGCTGTTCAAACCGTTGGTGGAGGTGAACAGATTGTTGTAGAATCCTGTTTCTGTGTTGTAGATCAAACCAGGACCATTCTGATTGGTCGGTGTCGGGGAGACGTCAGCCGAGCTACCCAGATTTGCGTTGCGACGTTTGAATGCGCTGGCAAATCCTTCCCGGAACCGAAGAATTGAGGTGGCACCTTGCGCCAGAGCCCTGGAACTGTCGGTGGACAAGCCAGAGTTCTGATTGGAGCACTGCAGAAGAACCTTATCTCTGATGTTGACGCGTGAAACGGTCATACCAGGTTGGATGAAGGCGATAGTCTGCTGTGGTTGGTTGATCGGGATCGAGGTGGTACCTGTAGCCGAGATGAACATGACGATCTGGGTAGGAATCAATGTGGATGAAACGCCCAATTGGTTAGCATTCGCCCGCACGTTGGTGATGCGGATAATGCGCGTACCGGTCGTGCCAGGAGCATCGATCGGAACACCGAGCCATACAAGCTGGTTTGCACCAGATTGACGACCTTGGAACACGTTCGGATTGCCAGGAGCCAAGTAATTAATTGCAGTGCCTGTACCAGTGATTGCGCAAGGGCCAGGTGTGCAGGTAGTCTGCTGTGCCGGGCTCGGTTCGTCGAGCATCAGCAATGCTTCCGACCAAGGGTCATTGGTCAGACGGCTGGTAACGTTTGTGTTCAAGAAGATCTGAACGTTAATCTGAGGAACAATCCCACCCAGCACGGTTGGAACACCACCGGTGCAGTTCAGGACTAAATCTCCAACCAATTCGGCCAAACCTTCAGCGCGAACGATCGGCGGAACGCCAGCATTAGCATTACAAATGAATGCTGCTGGAACTTGGGCATTCGCAGAAGAAGCCAACATCATTGTGGCTGCTACAGCTAGTACCGGGAACAACTTACGAAAATCTGCCATTTCCTTCTCCTTGTGGAAATCAAATTGAAACTGAGGGAAGTATATTTTTAACCTAAGTGTGTAGCTAGACTTGCTTTTCTTCGTGCCGCCTGATAAATCAAACAGTCATCGTGGGCAAGTTCTATTTTACTCGGTGCCTGCTTTCCCGCAAAGGATCGCCGCTTGCTGCTTACAAATTCCTAGGGGCCGCACCCAACACAATTGATAGCATTGTGGCTACCCGCATGTCAAGCTGAGGAAAGCTTGTCTACGAGTCACCCCCAATCCTGCCGGGTCGACCATGTACTGCTAAAACTTCATCCCATCCGTTGCCGGAACGGTTCTTTGAGTACTATATGCTGGTAGGCCTATAGTCACCAAATAGTACTGTACCGCATCTTTTCCATAATTTGCAAGCATTGTTTTTACAAATTATTGCAACGATACGGCCACGGGTAAACTCACAGTCCCATCTTGACGTAACGAAAGTTGCAAGTCCAACCCGGGGGGCATGCTTATCGGTAATGTAGCATTCACTTGATAAAGTCCAACAAATCCCGGCGTCAAACCTGCAAAAAATGGACTTATCGCGGTTCCACTTAAGATTACCGTCACAGGTCTCGCTGTTACTCGTAAGTTCCCCGATGCAACGACGCCGCCCAAGCCAGTGCAGTAAATTACAATTACCTGACCTCGGCGGGCTGGCGTGGATGAAGAATTAATGCTCCCATCCTGATTCACAATCGCCCCTTGATTACCGTTTAACTTAAAAATTGCCGGAGCACTGTCTAAGAGAGAAATCTGCGATTCACCCAATCCAAACGGCGATCGAAGCTGCAACGTGTGCGAACCTGCAGGCAATTCCAGAGGCATCTGCGCGTTCACCTGGAAAGGCGTCGCCACCAGAACAGGTGCGTCCACGCCGCTTACCGTTACCGTAGTGTTGCCTCCAGCGCGAGCCAAGCCAACTCCAAAAATCGATACCAGCCCGCCAGGAGCAATTTCAGTTGTGAAGCTGGCCGCTGAAACCACCGATTCCGTTTTGAAACTGGCTTCCAGCGGGGAAGGCTCCCATTGCGTAGCCGGCCGGGCAATGCGGAAGGCTCCCGCCTTGTTCCCGTTTAATTCCGTGCGGCTGGTTGGGACACCCAGGTCAACCACATATCCCTTATAGGTTGCCGCTGCAGTAATATCCAATTGATACAAAGACTGCGCACCATCGCAATAACGGAAATGCAATGTGCTGCCCGCCGCCGGAATATCAAAATTAGCACCACAAATTCCACCTGGCGACGCAATTTCTATTGCGGCGGAGGTGATCACCAGGAATCCAGGAGCAGTTGGCGTGCGTGGCAGCAGGCGTAGAGCACCGGCAAGCGTCGCTTTGTAATTCACCCCAGCGGCGGAAAACCCCGTAATATAATCGTTCAGGTTCGTTCGCGAAAATGCAGCACTGGGATCAAGAATAGTCACGCCACCGTCGGATGCAAGCCCGGTGGCAACAACCGCATGATACCCGCCTGTGTTCAGGGCAAGCGAAATCAGCAAAGGATTCCCTTGGCTAAGTTGATCGCGAATGGCATTCAGATTCGCCGGAAAGGCCGAAATTTCCAGATTGCCGGAAACCAGATTCGCCAGCCGCCACAAATTGGGCACCGAAGTGCTTGCGTCAACAGCCACCTGCCCATCGCACAAATCCACTCCCTGGTTGTCCAGGGCGCAAAATCCTTTCAGGTAATTCTCAATCAGGGAAGCAGAGAACAACCCGTTCGTTGTCGTCAATTCACCCCGATCCTGGTAAAACTTCATCAGCATCGCAGCACTGGCATACATCGGATCCCCAGTGGTGGTTTGCCGGGTTAACCCAGTGATCGTCGATGGCAGTGCTAAAGCACTAAACGTCACAATTTGGCGCAGCGCTTCAGCCGTTGCCTGTGCTGTTCCCCCTGTAGCAGGAAGCCTTAAATTCGCTGATGCCGATCCGTCCACACCAGTATTTACCGTGGCCGGACTTATGCTGGCACCGGGTGATGCTCGAAATGCTACAGGTACGCCCGATAGAGGATTGCCGGAATCGTCCCGCAAGACAACACGCAGCGGTGAAGCCAGTATGGAACCCGGCAAGCCTGATTGAGCGTCTCCGGAAACCTTCTGCAAAATCAACTTCGCATCGGCTACGGCCTTGATATTGTATAGACCCTCGGCCGTCGTAGTTGCGCTGCTAGTGTCAACCACACGAATGCGAATCGTCGAAGTAGTTGCGGTGGAAGGTACAAAAACCTCCCAGCTATAAGCGCCCGTTTCCGTGCGAACCAGAAAATCCTGCTGCCCTGAAACTGTGATGCGCAGGTTGGCTCCAGCACTGAAGCCGCCAATGGAAAGCCGCACCCTGCTACCCGCCACGACGGTCGGCGGCGCTGCCTGAACATTGGGTTTGCGAGGGTTCTCAACGGCCTTGGCTACTTGATCTCCAACTGCGTACTGCATGTAGCCGCCTTCAAAATCCTGACGGCGAATTCCCGAGGAAGTGAACTCATCATTCGTAGGAACACCAAACTTGCCCCCCGCCCCGCCCTGCGCTTCATACAAGGTGTTGATCAGGCCCGTGGTGAACATTACCCGCCCGGCGGCAGCACCATTTTGCGCCAAATACAAAGATCCGTTCCGAAACACCTGCCGCACTCCACCGCTGGCCGCAAAAGTGAAAAACGAATTCGCCTCAGCAATCGGCGGCCCGACTGCTCCGGTTTCATAACCTAGCACCGCCCATTTGGAAAGGATTGATCCAGCCACTAACCGCACGGGAGCACCGGCCAACGCTCCCCCCTCAAAGTTCTGACGCCCACCGGCAGTGGCATCTGCTGATGGGTAGCCCAGCGAACCGGCACTGCCACCCAAAATCTCCCAAGCCGCAAGCAACGGTCCGGTAACAACGTAAGCTTGTGCTGATCGGTCAGGCAGCGCCACTACCAAACGCGCGCCAGTGTCAGTGACAAATTCCTGCAAATAGCCCAGAGCTGATCGGCGAACCGGGGTTGCACTCGGCAATTTCAAATTCAAACGATTTCGCGAAACCGAATCTATGAAGGATTGCGAGATCAAGGACGACGGCGCTCCTTCCCCCACCTGGCAACATGGAGCACTCACGAAAACCGTAATCTGCTGACTAAGCTTGCCCTCGCTGGTAGCATTGATTGTCGCAACTCCACCGCTAACAGCTTTCAAAGTTGCCGAATAACCAGTCTGTGTAATAGAGACCACCCGCCCGTTAGTGGTTGTCCAGTTCAGGACACGATCAGGAAGGTC
Source organism: Bryobacterales bacterium (assembly GCA_043745195.1). Lineage (GTDB taxonomy): Bacteria > Acidobacteriota > Terriglobia > Bryobacterales > Bryobacteraceae > JANXSF01. The sequence goes on from JAYTTF010000200.1 coordinate 43,812, forward strand.
ATCCCCGTTAACAGCCTTCACCGCAGCAGTCAGCTTATAAGTGTCATTCAGATTCAGCCGGATCGTCGTCGTGGAAGGAAGCAGCGAAATCAAATTCACCGGCAGACGCAACGTAGCAGAATTATTCGGATCGTACTCCACCGAACCGCCTTCAAAGGTTTGCCGCTTATTTCCATTGGATAGCAGCAGCACTTCACTAGTGGGCAATCCCAACGTGCCGGTAATTCCCCCATTGGCGGTATAGACGCTATAAATCGGCTGCCGGACAGACATCAATTTTCCGCTGAACTGCCCGGAGGTGACGTTGAACAGCGCACCCTGTGTAAAGTACTGTGCAGTAGCTACGCTGCCACCGGTGGATGTTACCGCGGTTTCTGCGGACGTTGCCGCACCAAAAACAGTGATGCCGCTTTGCGCTAGCCAGTAGCTGTAGAAAGGATCCCGCACCGTGAAGTTCTGGCCTGTAGTAAGCGCTGTGGTGTAAGCAAAAAGTGCGTATTTCTTATCGAAAAGTTGATAAGTACAACTGGCTCCCGATGACGGACACGATGCCGTATCTATGATTGGGTAGCCCGCAGTGCTCACCCCTACCGTATTGAAGTAGCTGTACAACGCCGCCAGCATCTGAAACGTATCGATGCCCTCGTCAGCCACAGCAGTATTCAGATTGGCTTTAACAATGGCCAATTTCACGCCCGAAGTCTTATTCGCGTCGTTGAATTCCTGCACGTACCCGGTGGTACCCAGCTTTTTAACCTCGCCAATAGGGGGCAGTGAGACCAAATTATAAAAGGTGTTTCGGAAATATGCATTGATGAACCGTTGCCGCACAGTTTCATTGGGGGCCCCCGAGCCCACATCAAGTGTGGACGTTTGGCTGTAGGCCACGTTGCAGGCAATCAAGAACGTGCAGGAAATAAGGTGTAGGTAACGGAGATTCTTCATCGCAAATATGGAGATCGGCTTTAAGAGATTCTAACCCGCAACAGGCAGCTAAGTCTCGCCTTCAAAATGGACTAACCCTGCGTGCAGATGGGCTAGCGTTCCGTCAGGCATTCATCTTAGAGAAAACAAAAGGACTTTTTGGGCAAAAAGGACACAAAGGACTGGGGTTAGCACGGATGGAGTACTAATCAAGCGTGGAACTTCTCAACCCGTCGATTGAACCGTGACGCCTATTGAGACAAATCGCCGTAGGCCCCATTCTAATCAAGCAGACGTTAGTGCGAAATTCACCCAGCCCAGCAAAAATTGCTAATGAAGGAGAGAAACAGATGATGAGTCTCGATAGAAGTAAAGCCGATCGCCGAGGTGCCGATCGCTTCCCCATTGAACGCGAAGTGCGTTACAAGGTGCTGAACAAGAAGAATATGGATGAGATGGGCGCTGGGCAAACGGTGAATATGTCGTCATCTGGCATCCTCTTTACCGCAGAACACCTGTTGCTTCCAGGAAAGCGCCTCGAAGTTGCCGTCAACTGGCCCGCTCAGCTGAACAACAAGACCCCCTTGAAATTAGTGGCCCGTGGTCGAATTATCCGCTATGAACAGGGCCAAGCAGCCATGGAAATCCAGCAGTACGAATTCCGCACAGCCGCGACTCAGCCTGCAATTGTGAATTGAAAATAGAAACTAATCCGATTCTCCTTCTGCCCCATACACCCCGGTGATCACCGGGGTGTCAAATTTTGATTAAGAAAAAGTAAACAGAACATTAAATATTGTTAATGTTTTACCGTCGCGAATTGTCTTCAGCTTGTTTTCGTGTCTATGGGATTCCATAGCGCCTCGGGGAACAGCGTTCCTTTTCAAAGCTAGCATCCTCCAGTTTTCCGCTAAGTATCTGGAAAATTGTAGATATTACCTGCCGGGGCTTGGGCAATATGACCATGCCTCCACCCTCCCCCATAGTTTTTGTAATAGGAACGTGATACGCTACGCTTAATGAGGGAAAGGCACTGGCGATTTGAGTCCATGATCGTTATTATATGTTGCTTTCCCCCTCCGAATCTCTATAAGTAACTAAGGAGGGGCGATGAGAATCACTCGTCAAACCGCAGTTGTCAATTTCTTCCTGGCATCGATGCTTGCCTTACCAGGCGCCTATGCCCAGGAAAACTATGGTTCAATTCAGGGCACGGTTCTAGATCCGTCCGGGGCCATCATTCCAGGAGTAAAGCTAACTGCTAGCACCCCTAGTCTCCCCAGACCGGTTGAAGTAGAATCCGATTCAAACGGTCGATTTGCAATGCAGCGATTGCCAATCGGTATCTACCTTATTACTGCTACTAAATCTGGCTTCGCCACGCTAAAACAATACAATGTTGACGTGCGGCTGGGTTCTCAGATCACCTTGAACCCTACTCTCAAATTAAGCGCAGTCTCCGAAACGGTCGAAGTCACCGACAGCAGCGTCTCCATCGACCCCACCTCCAGCCTTACCGCTGTCAACATCACTGCACAAGTTTTCGACAACGTTCCGCGTAGCCGCAGCTTTGAGTCCATTCTGACCATGGCCCCAGGCGTTCGTCTCGAACCAAAAGCCTCCAGCAATCTGGGCGCAGGAAACTCCAGTCGCACCATGGGCATTCAAGTGGACGGTGCTTCCGGTTCGGAAAACAGCTTTATCATTGACGGCGTCGACGTTTCTGATGTCCGCCGTGGAACACTGCGCACAAACAGTGCTATCCCGTTCGAGTTCATCGCCGATGTGCAGGTTAAGAGCGCTGGTATGGATGCCGACTCCGGTGGCGCAACCGGTGGTGTGGTCAACATCGCAACCAAAGCTGGAACCAACAACTGGCACGGTCAGGTGCTCTATCAATTCACCAACGACGCTTTGAATCCCCGTCCCCGTGGCTTCTGGAAGTTGCTTCCAGGGAATGCCAACGTTGCTGACTTCTTTGCTCCACGCGAAGACAGCTATAGCATCCGCTATCCCGGATTCGTACTGGGTGGACCAATTGTAAAGAATCGGCTGTTTTTCAACCTCGGCTACATGCCTCAATTCTTAAACGTTGACCGCACCATTGCCTACGCCTCGGGAACCCGGCAATTCAATCAGAAGACTACGTCGCACTTCGGACTTGTACGTGTCGATTACAATCCTCTGTCTAAGCTGCAAATCAACACATCATGGATCTGGAGCCCCGTAAAAATTCAGGGCGGGACCCTGCCTAACCAAGACATCCGTTTGCCTGCTCCCACCAATAACCTCACCATTCAGGGTGGATTTCAGCCTTCGCAACAGTACAGCGCTTCGGCAAACTACAGCGTTACATCCAGGTTCCTGGTTAGCGCCCGTTATGGCTATCGCTACCAGAACGACAAACTCCTCAACTATGGTTTGTCTGGACTTCCTTTCATCTCTTACATAACTGCTGCTCCCGCTGGCGTACCCACACCTGGTGGTGCCGGTTTCAGCAACGTGACCAGCACATTGGGCACGAATTTTGACATCACTGATCGTCACAACGTTTACCTTGACAGCTCCTACCTTGCCGGCCGCCATACATTCAAATTTGGCTACCTGCTGAATCGCTTGGGCAACCGCGTGCAGTCCGACTACACCAACGGCCGCTTCCAGGTAAATTGGGGCGAAGCTTTCAGCCGCGGACCGATTAACGCTCAACGTGGCGCATTGGGGTACTACAGATGGCAGGATGGCGTCCGTCTTAATAACGGCGTCACCGGCCGTAATCAGGGTTTGTATGTAACGGACAGCTGGCGCGCCACCAGTCGTCTCACTTTTAACCTCGGCGTCCGCTTAGAGAACGAATTCCTGCCGCCTTACACTCCGGTAGTCAATGGCAAGAAGATTGCCAATCCAATTTCGTTCGACTGGTTCAGCAAAGTAGCTCCCCGTTTGGGTGCCGCCTATGACGTCTTTGGCGACGGCAAATGGAAGGTCTCCGGATCATTCGGTCTTTACTACGACGTCATGAAGTATGAATTAGCGCGTGGCAGCTTCGGCGGCGACTACTGGTTTACCGAAGTGTACCGCTTGGATAATCCAAATGTTCTCAACCTCAGCCGAGCGAACCCCGGGGCTCTCGGTACTCTCATCACCAGATTTAACAACCGGTCCATCCCAATCAATGCCGCCGGCGAACTCGAAGGCATCGACCCGGACATCAAGCCTTACACACAACGCGAATTCACCTTCCGCCTGGATCATGCCCTTAATAATCGTCTTACGGCAACCGTTCGGTACACCCATAAGACCTTATTGAAAGTGATCGAAGACATCGGCGTACTCGACGCTGATGGCAGCGAAGAGTATTTGATCGGCAACCCTGGATTTGGTCAGACTCGCAACACTAAATCGATCTACGGAGGCAAAACTCCAGATGGCAAGGAATTCCTTGTTCCCGAAGCAGTCCGCAATTACGACGGTCTTGAGTTCCGCGTACAGGGTCAAGTATTGAAGAACACCTTTATGCTTGCCAGCTACACCCATAGCCGGTTGTTCGGAAACTACTCTGGTACTGCAAACTCCGACGAAAACGGACGCTCCGATCCAGGGGTTTCCCGCGCCTTCGACTTGCCGTATTATTATTTTAACGGCAAGGGTCAAAACGCCGTTGGCCGCCTGGCCACTGATCGCCCCAACACATTCACCTTCTTCGCCGGCCACGATATGCGGTGGAAGGGTGGAATAACGAATATCGGCATCAACCAGCTTCTCTTCTCTGGTACACCGCTAACCACGTCAGTAGAATACATCTCAGCACCCACGTTCCCACTTGGACGTGGAGACTTGGGCCGCACACCTGCTTACATCCAAACCGATCTCTCCGCCAAGCACACCTTCAAGATAGGGGAACGCTGGTCGGTAATTCCGGAAATCAACGTCATCAACGCATTGAATCGTGCGGCGATGGTGAACGTCAATAACAACCTCCAGCGTTCTGGCTCGCTTACCGAAGACACGTTGCCGCTGAAGACCTTCTTCGCCGGTTACGACGTCAACAAGTTGGTGAATCCAAGCAATCCGACCCCTGGTATCTTCTACAACCCGATCTTCAATCGGGCCACAACCTACCAGAGCCCTCGCGAAGTTCGTCTTGGCGTCCGATTGATTTTCTAATCGGGTTTCCAGTAAGTTAACCCAAAAGGGGCCGGGCAACCGGCCCCTTTTGTATTTCCTCCACCAATCTGCGCTACCATAACGCGAATGCCAGTCTTGCGTCGTGCCGCCGCTCCAGCACTGCTCCTGCTCCTCTCCTTCCTCTTCTACTGGAAGCTCACTCTCCTCTCCCAATACACCTGGCTCGATTCCCCCGACCTCGCAAATCAAGTCCTCCCCTGGTGGAATGAACAAGCGCGCCAATGGCAATCCGGCAACTTCCCCGCCTGGGATCCCAACCTGTGGGGAGGCCAGCCCCTCGTCGGCCAAGCCCAACCCGGCGCAGTCTATCCGCTCAACTGGCTGCTCTTCAACACCCGCCTCAAAGACGGACACCTGCGGCCATTCTATCTGAATGCCTACTTCATCCTCATCCACTTCATCGCCGCCCTGAACTGCTTCCTGCTGGCACAATACCTGGGCCGCTCACGAATCGCCGCCATCCTCGCCGGATGCCTCTTCGCCTTCGGCGGCTACGTCGGCAACATTGATTGGCCGCAGATGATCAACGGAGTCATCTGGGCCCCTCTGGTCTTCCTCTTCCTGCTGCGAGCCACCAGCGGAATCCAGCCCACACTCAGCGCCGCCTGCTGCGGCTTCTTCCTGGGATTTTCCTGGCTCTCCGGTCATCATCAAGGCCCAACTTTTATAACTTACTCCGCGGGATTCACCTGGCTCTATTTCATACTCCGCAATCGAAGCTGGCCAATCGCAAAGCTTGCCGCAATCTTCCTGATGTTCTTCGTCGCCACCGCTGGCCTGCAAGTGTTCCCTGCCCTCGAATACGGCAGATTAGCCAGCCGCTGGGTTGGCTCAGAGCAGGACCCCATCGATTGGTCCACCGTCGTCCCGTACTTCATTCACCGCACTTACAGCTTTGGCCCCGTGTCGCTCTTCGGAATCCTCATCCCCGGCATCCATCGTCAAACCAGCCCCCTGCTTGGATTTGCCGGATTCACCCTTGCCATGCTTGCCATCGCCCTCCAATGGCGCACCGATTTCCGCGTAAAGCTCTTCACCTTCCTCGGCCTAGCCGGTGTGTTGCTCGCCCTTGGACATCACAGCATTCTCCACGGCATTCTCTACACCTGGGCCCCCATGTTTGAAAAGGCCCGATCCCCACACGCCGCCATGGTTCTGTTCAGCCTCTCCTTCTCCATTCTTGCCGCCTATGGATTTGACCAAATCACTCACCTTCGCGAGCATCCATTTATCCAGCGCGCCATCTGGATTCTAACCGCCATCTGCACTCTGTTCCTACTGGCATTCGCCACATCTGCGGCTCTACGCGGCATGGATGGACAGCCTGAAGACCGTCCCGTTATGGCCGCCTTTCTTGGACTCCTAATCGCCGCCGCCCTCGTCGCCTTCCGAAACAGTTCCATCACCCGAGCAATGTTCGGCACCGCCATCATCGCCCTGGCACTAACCGAGCTGAGTAACGAGGCCACTTACAACATGCCCAATCAATTGGAGCCCCACGCCTCTCCGCTAAAAGCCCTCACAGCCCATGACGATATTGCTGTCTACCTAAAGACGCAGGCCCCGCAACCGGTCCGCGTTGTAGTCGATGACAAGTTGGTCCCCTACAACTTCGGCAATCAGCATGGCATCAACCAGATTTACGGATACCTGGCCAGCATCACAACCAACCACATGCGGCTCGATTTAAATAGCGACCAAGGCCGCGACCTGTTCGCCATCACCCACTCCATTGGCAATCAACCTCCCCAGCCGAATTGGGATCTGGTATTCCGCAGCACTTCCGGGATAAACGTCTATCGCAATCCCCGATTCCCTCCCCGCGTTTGGACCGTCCGCACCATCATGCCCCTCGAAAAACCCACCGATGCCCGATTCGTTCTGAACCATAAAGACATGGATGTTCACAAGCTGATGTTCGTCCTCGGCAAGCCCCCAGTTATCCCTCAGGGAAACACTCCATGCGGAACGGATTCGACCAAGCTCCTGAACTATGAACCGAGCCTAATCGTGGTGGAGGCAAACATGACCTGCCCCGGAGTCATGGTTCTGGGCGACACCTACTTCCCCGGCTGGCAAGCTGTGGTCGATGGGAAGCCGGAACCAATCTTGGAAGTGTATGGAGTGGTTCGCGGAGTAGTACTTCCCGGTGGCTCACACCAAGTGACTTTCCAATATCACAATCGACCCCTTCAACTGGGGGCAATTTCATCTTTAACTGCACTTCTGGGAATACTCATTCTATTTGTTAGATTTACAAACAATTGACATACAGACATATCAGTGGTATGTCTAGACATAGCATGTCTAGAACCACAGTTCGCCTCCCCGAACCCTTGATGTTGCGCGTAAAAGAGGAAGTATCCCGCAGCGGCAAGACATTAACCACGCTTATAGAAGAAGGCCTCCGCATGGCTTTGTCGAAAAGCGACCGGCCCCCAACAGAGCGCCCAAAGTACACCTTCCAACGCAACAGCGAGCAGGGGCTTCCACAATCGGGCATCAATCTCAACAACAATTCACAGGTTGCCGATGCCATGGAGCGGATTAAGTGATCCTGCCCGATTCCGCCGTCCTGCTCTATGCCTTCAACGATGCATCGCCCGGATACGCGCGATACGGTTCCTGGCTCGATTCCGTGCTGAACGGAGACCAGCCCTATGGAATGTCGCCACAGGTTTTGAGCACAGTTGTAAGGATTGCAACCAACCGAGCGGTATATTCCCGCCCCGCCCCTCTGGAAGAAGTCTTACAGTTCTGCCGCGACGTAATGGCCCCGGAACATTGCCAAGTCATCCAACCCGGCCCGCGGCATTGGTCCATCTTCAACGATCTTTGTTTGAAGAGCCAAGCGAAGGGAAATCAAGTAGCCGATGCGTGGCTTGCAGCTTTAGCAATCGAATGGGGCTGCGAGTGGGTAACCACCAATTCCGATTTCGGTCGCTTCTCAGGCCTCCGCTGGCGTGCCCCTTTTTAAAGCGTACTTTTCACTCCACAATCTGATCGCCACAAGTTTCCATGTGCGCATTTGGGGCGCCTTTTTCCCGTAGGCGGAACTTCTGGCCGTTCTTGGTGCCTTAGCTAATGCATAAATCTTTTGAAAGGCTACGGTGCGAAGTTTGGCATCCATTGAAAAGTTGCATCTTGGAAAGACCTCCTGACTCTGATTCGGAATATACCAGATCCCGCTCTGACCTTGTAGAAAAACCCCTGAGATTTTCGAATCCCCCATTTCATCCCAAAAACAGCAGTTGAAGCACCGTCCATAGATCAACTCCCGTACCCACCGACAGTTGCGTGGAAACCATCTGTCACCTGAATGGTGAGCGCTCTTTCGATTCTAAA
>JAYTTF010000201.1:0-17029 GCA_043745195.1 Bryobacterales bacterium
AGCTTTCTTGAACCAGCGCTTCTTTTGCTCCGTCTTACGTTTCTCACTTTTGGTGGAGCGGCTGGGAACCGCGACCCGCTTCACGCCCAATGCTTTGGCTGCGGCCTCGTTGGCGGCTGAGAAGAACCCCGCTTCGGCGGTCGCCAGATCAGGTGCCCCGATCATCTATGATGTTTCGATTCTGACCAATTTAGCGGGGACCCCCGGCAGCCTGGATATTCAATACAATCCAGGACCGACGGCGACGCAAGCCAGCACGGCAACAATTTCACTATTTTCACCGACGGCAACATTAAGCGGACCGGTGGCAACGCCGGGAGCGCCGACAATTACCGGATCGTTGTTGACGTCGCTTGCAATCAGGAATGATCCGGGTTTCAACGATTACTTCGTCAATTACACATTCCCATCGGTGATTACGTTTCGGCTGACGTTATCGGGGGCGGGTGTGGATACTCCTTCGAACACTGGGTCGGGCAGCACGTTTGCTTTTTCGTTATATGACGCGGCGGGAACGACACCGCTGAAGAGTTCGAATGTTGACGGGTTTTTGTTCAAGATCGACTTGAACAACAGAGGCGTGGCGACGTTACAGAATTTCGCGACGGGTGGTGCGACAGTGTCGGCGACAACGTCGTCAACTGTCCCGGAGCCTGGAACGCTTCTGCTGGTACCGGCATCGTTGATGTTGTTGGCGTTTATTCATCGCTGCAATAGCCCTCGTACAAAGGATGACGAAGCGTTATGAACAGCCGGTCAATTACGTCACGCGCAAACCAAAATTCATTTGGTAAATCCGCGTTCCGTCCACCCACAACCAACCCTCAGCTTTCAGCACAACACTGCCGCCTTCGCGAATGACTTCCTTCACTTCCACTTCGGAAACGATTTTCTTATTCGAAGGCACAACCTGTCCGCGATATTTCCAATCGTGAGGATTTTCCAGGCTCAGCACTGGATTAGCAATCCCTTCCGCCGCGCCAATGTGGATAGCGTAAAATTGCAAAGTCTGCAATAGTGCTTCAAGGCCCAATGATCCAGGCTGTACCGGATCCTGATAGAAGTGCGCCTTAAAGAACCACTCCCCAGGCTTCACATCTTTCTCCGCTCGCAAGCGCACTTTGCCCGAACCGTCTTCTGCGGGCCAAAGCCCACTAATACGGTCAATCAATAGTAAATCCCCGGAAGGCATTCGTAAGTTGCCTCCGCAATAGCGCTCCGGCTTCTGCGTTAAGTCAACCAGAAAGTCCGATGGAGCTTGCACTCTTGCCAGTTCTGTTGCTGATGCTGGAATTCCAACCTGCCGTGCCAAATCCGCCGCACGGAAAAATCCGAACGTAGTCTTCATACCGAAGATTTGCTGATCCCCAAAATCGCAACGAACGTCGAAGGAAACCAGCGTGATACCGCCAGCGCGGGAAACGTTTGTCAGAATCGCTTTTGTCCGTACGGTGCCTGTTGATGCGGGCACATTGACGAACATGGAAGCAGTTCCATCTAAGTTACGGAATTGCAATTCGGCATCTGCTCGTAACGCAATTCCAATGTAAGAACCCAACCATCCGCAAGGTTGCAATGCCGCTTCAAGCAGCACTGGATAGGGCAACGTTGGTTGACCGTTGGCATGGAAATACCAGTCACTGGGATTAATGTCGTACTCCGCTTCCACTGAACAACCCAGCCGTTCCACATTGAATTCGCCATCGATTTTCGCAATGCGCGTCATGAAATGATAGGGCGGACCGGGGAGCCGGGGAAGCCGCATTCCTCGATCAAACTTTGTAAATGGAGCCCCGAAAGCGTGGCTTGGCGGACCCCATGCGCAATTCAGCAACGCACGATAATCGAGTGGAACATTGTTCACCGTTGCCACGGCGCGATTGCCATCCAACTTCGGATCGGGCTCAGGCATTTCATCGAGTGGACAACCTGGAGTCAATTCCAATCCCATTCGCCGACAATGGAACGCCTTCAAACCATCAATGGTACACAGCAGATCCACAAACAATTTCGGCTCAGGTCCGTCAATCACTTCGTCAACGAATAGCTCGTAAACAAGGTTGCGCGATGATGGAATCACTTGGCCACGGCAGCGCAATGGGTAAGCAATTTCCGGCACCGGCTCAAAGCGCCAACCATCTTTATCCACCGTGAAGCCCAAGGCCATCATGTAGAATGCCATCGCCTGCAGACAGCCTTCAAACATCAGTGTGCCAGGCATGCATGGGTCGTTTTTGAAGTGTCCTTCAAAGAACCAGTTGTCATCACGGATCGGCAATTCAGCGCGCATGTAGCCGCGTTTCCAAGGTCCACCGGTGAAATCCAAATCGGTAACGTTGTCGAACAACAGTAGGTCCGGGGATGCAAACCCTGGTGACCGTTGATGTGCTGCGGCGAATTCGAATCCCTTCCCGAAACACTCAAAAGCCCTGCCTGCCGCAGCGGCGCGTAATTGCGCATTGTTAAAACTTGTAGGAATGCCGGCAACACGAGGCTTAGCTAACTTCGCATCCGCGGTGGGTTCAGCCTTGTCTGCTGCCCACAAAATCCCCGCCGATGCTGCCAGTTCTTCATTCGTGAAAAACCCCGCCTGCCCGTTGCGTACCGAAAGGCGCACCTTGTTATTCACATGGCAATCGTAGTGAAAGAAGAATAGTCTGATTTCGCCTTGACGCGCATGCTGATCAATTGCGATTTCATATTGCAGCGTTTCCCCGGGCTTAGGCAATCCACCGTGATAGGTAAGATCACAACCTAATAAGCGATAGGCCCGCTCGCCCTTTACGTGGAAATCAATACCCAACCACGAGATTAACAACAGGTCAGCCTGACCCGTTTCAATCATCACTCCACCCGGCATTCGATTGCGCCACAAGTACCAGGAATCCGGACGAACATCCGTCTCCGTCCAAATGGTGCCCAGCCCCATGGTTAGCGGTTCGGCATCGATACCAGTGACTCGATCCGCCAGTAACAGCGGTGGCATTGGCATTCGAACGACTCGCTTATAAACGTCGATAGGTGCAAACTCTGGACCAAAGACAGCAGCGATTGGACCTGAGGATATCAATTCCAATTCCCCGCGCGATAGCGTTTTCGAAGCCGCCGGAATCTTTCGCGCCCGTTCGATGGGGGGGCGGACGCCCTCGTCCGAAGCCGGCTCCCAAGCCGGCTTGTTGGGTTCTTGGACATGCTCCACGGAACGCACCATTTCAGGAGCAACCGCGACCATTGCCTGAACAGTAGCACCGCCCGCAACCTGTGCGTAGGCCCTTTGCGACAATTCCAAGAACTCCTGGTTCTGCGCCCCCGCCAGTTCCAGGAACCTTAAATGTTCCTGCGTAAGCGTCTGCGCATGAAGTTCAAATAGCGACGAAGTGCGCTGTGGGGCGGGGCGTGAATATCTTGGTGGCATGAGTTGAAATCCGCTTGCATGTGCGGCGAAGGTTAGTTGACGGATTGCAGGTTCGGCGGCCCGCACTCCAGCGGCAAGCAATTGCGCCTGGGCATTAAATGCCTGACGAACTCCATCCACGCTGGATAAATCAAGCGCAATCGCAACATGGTCACGATCACCCAAAATACGGCGAATCCACGAGGTGCAACCACCTTGCGGACCATGTTCCAAAAACACGCGCACTCCGTCGGCATAGGCTTGCTCAATGACTTTAGGAAAATCAAGAGTATGACCAGCTTGTCCGGTTAGCGCATCGGCAATCGATTGCCGGGAGGGCTGGTAATGCGTATTGGTGGAATGCGTGTAAAAACGAACACCAGGCACTGGAGCAGTTTCGCGCGAATGAAGGTGATGCCAGGTGGCGGCAAAGGGTTGGAACTCCGCGCAATGCACAACCAAATCGTAATGAATGCGCTGCGCTTTGCCACGCGGCAAATTGGTACAAGCTGCAGCGGGGCCGGCCACTACATAGTCGCCGATGGTGTGAATTGCAGTAAGCCGAAGTTGTGGAGAACCTGCCAGCAAATCTCGCAACTCGTTTTCGGAAATGGTGAGCCGCCAGGTTTGCCACGGAACGCCGCCAGTGACTTCGAACTTTTCGCCAAGGTAACGCCGAAACACTTCAGCCGTAGTGAATTCATCATGGAACCGATCAATATCGCGCCAAGCACCAAAGGCCGCAAGGCTGTTGGTTTCCCCTGAACTAACGCCGATAGCCGCTGTTGGTTTCAACCCAAGCTTGCCCAAAGTAAAGCGGGCATGCACTTGTGATAGCAGCGAACTACCCCAAAGTTTTTGTGTTGTATCAGGATCGGTGACGCCTGCGGAAATCCATGCTGCTGCTTCAACCAAGCGCGATGGCACTTCGGCCAGCAACTCCGGGTGCGCAGAAAAGAACGAACTTCCCATTCCCGGATACGCCGCTGCAGCACCAGGAAACACGAATGCCAGTTCCCCTTGAGTGGGAGTCTTCCTGAAATAGATTCCGTCCAGTGCAAGTGACGAAACACCAGTTTCCATAGCCTGCCGAGCCCGTTCCCGTTTCGCCGCCAGTTCATCCGCTGTGGCTGCAACAATGTGCAAATTGCCTTGGAATGAATGAACTTTCAACTGCGGTTGAACTGCAACGGTGACGAGCGCGCTTCGTCCGCCCAGGGCTATGGTTGCTACCGTAGTCCGCGATCCACCCACAATTGCCGCCGCAACATTCAGCAATCCGGAAGCCGCATGGGCATGGCCGAATACTGACGTTGCTAAGTCCGGACTTGGAGCAGCGTCGGAATCATCTAACACAGCCAATACTTCCTTAGTATCTTCAAGCCGCTTCAGGACAAAGAAAACAGCAGCATCACCAGCAACCTGTTTTTCAACAGAAAGCAACGCGGCTGCAGCAGCTTCGTGAACCGGTTCCACCGATAGATCCACCGCGCCTACGATCGCCGCATCCAATTCACCGGAGGCTACGGCGCGTTGTGCCAAGCGAAGGGCATCAATTCCAGAAAGCTCTTCCGACATAACTGCAAGGCTTGGTCCGCGTAAATCGAACTTGCTTGAAATCCGGTTGGCAACAATATTGGCCAAGCGGCCAAGAACCGCCGGAGCTGTCAATGCTGGTGCAATCGCGTCCTGCTCCGCAACGGAAGACCAATCTTGCGCTCGCCAACGAAGGCCGTAACGGGCCACCTCAGCATCGCAACCCATGCCAACGTAGACCCCGGTTTTAGCGCGGTTCAAGATGCCGGCTTTGGAAATTGCTTCGGCCGCAGCTTGCACTGCCAGCAATTGTTGAGGCAGCGATTGTTCCAAATCTGCGGGAGGAAAACCAAGGCCCTGCAAATCCAATCGGACAATTTCAGCGCGCCGATGGTGTGGTTTTCCATCGAGAATTGCGGCTGCGAATTCCTCAGAATTTGCGGCATCCCCAGCGGCAACGCCCATGGCCACAATCGCCACCTTACTCAACGAGAGGCGTCCATTAGTGGGCGGCTTCCCCTCCCCGCGCTGATATTGCTCCACAATCAAATGCGCATTGTTGCCACCAAAACCAAATGCACTAATGGCCGCTCTGCGCTGCCCCGTCCAAGGTTCATTAGCGGTGAGTAAACGAAAGGGAGTACCTTTAATAGCGTCGAGCGGCGAATCCAAGTTGATGGTTGCTGGACGAATTCCCGCTTCCATTGCACCCAGGACTTTCAACAAACTGGCCATGCCCGCCGCTGTAATGGGATGCCCTAAGTTCGATTTCACGGAACCGATTGGCACATCGCGTAACCCGGCATAAACTTTTCCGGTGCTACGAATTTCGCTGGCATCGCCAACCGGAGTTCCGGTTGCATGGCATTCCACCATGGATATTTCCGCAGGTTCAATACCCGACATTTCATAGGCCGCGCGAATGGCTTGCTCTTGTCCAGCTTCCGATGGGGTCAGCAATCCGGCTGTCCGGCCATCGTTAGAAACACCGACGGCACGGATCACGCCCAGGATTTTGTCACCCGCTTTTTCCGCATCAGCCAGTCGTTTTAGAACGACGAACGCAGCGCCTTCGGCCGGCAACAAACCATCAGCCTGTGCATGGAAAGGACGTGTTTGCCCCGATGGAGACATGGCCTTCAACGTACTAAAGCCGGTGTGCAGAAACAGATCATCCGCACGATTTACAGCACCGGCAAGCATCAAATCTGCCCGATGATCGTGCAATGCATCGCAGGCAAACTTAATGGCGTATAAAGACGATGCGCAAGCTGCGTCCAGTGCAAAAGCCCCTTGATCCAACCCTAACGCACGGGCCACAACATGCGCCGTCAATCCACACATGAAGCGATTTTCCGGAGCTGTTTCCGGTTCCAAGCCGAGCCAAACTTCTTCAGCAAATTGAGCGAGTTTGTCCGAAGGCAAACCAAGCAATCCGATCACCGCACCGGCACGTTTCGGTACTTGGGAAATACCCGCTTCCCGCAAAGCTTCACGCCCCGTGTAGAGCAGCCAGTGCACCATTTCGTCGTAACGGGAAATTTCATCCGCAGGAATTTGGAAGCCAATAGGATCGAAGATCTGCTGGAACCCTGTGACGTATCCGCCTTGATCGGTGACCACGCGTTCCACCGCACGGCGCGGATCCATCATTTGTACTTTTGCAATGCCCCAACGATCTTCCGGGCAAGGAGTAACGGCACTGCGGCCTGCGACCACCAGGTCCCACAACTCGGCGGGCGTGGAGGCACCTGGAAAAAGCGCACCGCGACCAACTATGGCGATGGGTTCAAACATGCGCGATATTTATGCGCCTGCGGTGGCGTGCATTTCAACGCCGGTCATGGTGGCGACTAACTCATTGCCTGCGCCTAGGAAACCAATGTCGCAAACAATTTTGCTGGAACCAACGGCACGCGCGTTAACCATGCAACGCACAGGATGCGTTTCGCAACCAGGCCGCTGAATCCACAGGCTACCAATGCTGGTTGGCAACGTGGGCTTGCCTAACGTGTAATATCCCCAGAGCCGGGCAAGCTGCAGACCGCCATCTAACATGGCTGCGTCACTGTGCCGGTGGCCATCCATCCAGTTACGATCCAAGCTTCCGGTTAATGTTCCAGCAATGCCCTCTGGCGAAAGCCCTTCCACTTTGCGAATCACTTGAAACGCGGGTCCGTGGAAAAGCAGTTTGCCATAAATATCGGCTTCCGGCCACGGGGAATCATTCAGATCAAAGTTTCCAAAGGTGGCGCTACTTGCTGCGGGTCCTGCGGAAATCGTGGCTTCGTAGTGACGAGTGCCGTCGGCTGAAACTAACTCAAACAATGTATCTGTTTTTAAGCGGACATAGAACAAGTTGCCGCCTGTTTTGAATTGATCCAGCTTCACTCCGCGCAATACTTTTAGATCTGTACAAACCAGTGGGCCTGATTGAATCCCCTGGGCCCTGGCGCAACGCAGGAACATTTCCAGCGCTTCCATTGCCGGTAGCACAGGCATGTCTTGAATGGTGTGATCCACTAGAAACGGGTGCGACTTTTGATCCATACGGATGCGCAGTTCGCGATTCGGCATTTTCGGCAGACCACCCAGCACCACTTCCACTGGCTTGGTTCCACCATTCAAAATTTCATCTGTGAAAAGTTGTGCACCTTCTTCTAAGCCCACAAGCCGAATGCCTTGATCTTCAAAATGCTTGCGAAGCCCGGCGGTGACCATGCCGCCATCCCAAGGTCCCCAATTCAAGGATTTCACTACGCAATTTCCACGTCGGATACTTTCAGCCGAAGCAACCCGATTCAGCACTTCGTTCGCCATGGAATAGGCAGTTTGACCAATGTTCCCGGTGCGCGCGGCGATGGATGAGAACATGCAGATGAAGGTCAGTGGGTCTTTGGCTGTAGCTTCCAGCAGAGCCGCCAGTCCTTCTACTTTGGTAGAAAATACGGATTGGAATTGTTCCAATGTCAGGTCTTCCAAACGCTTATCAGCAAGGACTCCAGCACCATGCACCAGGCCAGTAATTGGGCCCCATTGCTTGCGGACACCTTCAAGGGCTGTATTCAATTCCTTGGCGTTACGGGCATCAATAGCCAGATATTGGACTGCCGAACCAGCTTTTTCCAGCGATGCGATGGTGGCTTGGATTTCTCGGACAGCCAAAACTTGTGATGCTTTTGCTGAGACTTTTGCTGGATCCAGCTTTAAACCGCGAGACTGAGCTTCCGTTAAGAACGCTCGCCGGAGAGCGGTTTGGTCGTTTGCGTCTTTGCAAATCGCCGGTTCCTTTTCGAGCACTGTGCGGCCCAATAAAACTATTTTGGCCTTTGTTGTTTTTGCCAGGTTGATGAGCGATACAGCTGTAACTCCGCGAGCTCCGCCTGTTGCGACGATCACTGAGCTTGCGTCTACTTTAAGTGCGGGACCGCTGGTTTCAGCTTGCGTCGCTTCCAACACCAACCGATGATTTGCGGTGGTGAGACCCACTTCGGTTTCCGGTCCACCCTTCAACAATTCCTCAACAATAGCTTCAGCTGCTTCGCGGGGAGTGCGATCGCCAACTTCAATGTCGATTGCTTTCACACGAGCTTTCGGCCATTCCAGCGCCGCTGTTTTAGCCAGACCTGTGAACCCACCAGCCCAGGCGGTGAGTGCATTGGGAGCGGAGAAATCTCCGCCGGTATCCTGCACTGTTACGAATACGCCGCCGTTTTTGGCGAAGCGAGCAGCAACGGCCTTGGCCGCTTCAAAGGCCTTCTGGTTGGCAGCAATCGCATCTTTGATTTCCGGGAATTTATCCAAACCGATCATGCAGAGCACAGCGCCTGTGCTTTCGGTGATAACGGATTGAACTTCGTAGCCCTTCTTAAGAAGTAGTTTTTCGACAGCTTTTGAAACTGTGTTTCCACCAAGGATCGCTACTGGGCCGTCAGTTTTATCGAGTGTGATGTGGCCTAGGCGATCGACCTTGCGGGTGGCAACCTCGAAGCGTGGGGAGAGTGCTTTGGCAGCCGGAACGTTGACCACATCCGCTGCGATGGTTATAGGTGCTGAACCATCCAGGTGGGCAATGATGTCGCCAATGGTGCGGAGGCTGGCAATTTGAGTTTGATCCATTTCCTGCATGCCGGGAACTTTTTCCTGGAGCGCGGAGAAGATTTCAACACGCTTTATGGAATCTATACCAAGATCCGCTTCCAGGGACATGGATGGCTCCAGCATCTCTTCGGGATAACCGGTTTTTTCGGCGATCAAGGCGATGAGGATGGGCTTCACATTTGGAGATGAGGCTGTTGCAATAGGCGCACTGGATGAACTCGGCGCACTGGATAAGCTTAGATGCGCAATGATATCGCCAATAGTGCGGAGACTGGCGATTTGGGTTTGATCCATTTCCTGCATGCCAGGAACTTTTTCCTGGAGCGCGGAGAAGATTTCAACTCGCTTGATGGAATCAATACCAAGGTCCGCTTCCAGGGACATAGATGGTTCCAACATCTCTTCGGGGTAGCCAGTTTTTTCTGCAATTAATGATATGAGAATTGGCTTGATATCGACCGAGGAAGCAGAGTTGGCAGACAGGGCAGCTAACGTCACAGAAGGTTCGGTGCTTGAACCCAAGTGAGCGATGATGTCGCCAATGGTGCGCAGGCTGGCGATTTGATTTTGATCCATCTCCTGCATGCCGGGAACCTTTTCCTGCAAGGCCGAGAAGATTTCAACGCGCTTGATGGAATCAATGCCAAGGTCCGCTTCCAGGGCCATGGCCGGTTCCAGCATCTCTTCCGGGTAGCCGGTTTTTTCACTGATGAGCGCCATCAGAATGGGTTGGATGTTAATGGAAGGCTGGTTAGTAACTTGCTGTGATACAGGGGTTCCAAGGCTGGCGACAATGTCGCCAATGGTGCGCAGGCGGGCCATTTCGGTTTGGTCCATTTCCTGCATGCCGGGAACTTTTTCCTGCAAGGCGGAGAAAATTTCAACGCGCTTGATGGAATCAATACCAAGGTCAGCTTCAAGGGCCATGCCGGGTTCCAGCATCTCCTCCGGGTACCCGGTTTTTTCAGCGATCAGAGCAAGCAGGATTGGCTTCAAGTCCAACCCCTGAGTAACTACTGCTGCCGGCTTGGCTACTGCTACGGGTGCGGCGATTGGCGATGCGCCCATGTGGGCAACAATGTCGCCAATGGTTCGCAGGCGGGCCATTTCGGTTTGATCCATTTCCGGAAGGTTTGGGAGCTTTTCCTGCAGGGCGGAGAAGATTTCAACGCGTTTGATGGAATCGATACCAAGGTCGGCTTCAAGAGCCATGCCGGATTCCAGCATCTCTTCCGGGTAACCAGTTTTATCGGCGATCAACGCAAGGAGTAACTTGTCGATGTTTGTAGTAACTGGTGCGGCTGCAGCAGGAACTGGTGTCGGCTTCGGAGCAGTTACCACAACAGCCACTGGTGGCCGGGCAGGTGCAGGCGTTGCAACTGCTAATCGCGCAGGAACCGGGGCGGCAACAGCAGAAGCCGCTCCGCCAATCGTGCTTTGATAGGCAACTTCCATCGCTTTCAAGTAACTTTCATGACCCTTGGCGAACGTAGATTGCCAATTGTGATGAGCGGCACTAATCGATTGCTGGAACACTTCATACGCCGATAGCGCACTTGCAGATGCCTGAATAGGTACTGCGGCCTGCATTGGTTTTACGGGTTCTGATTTAGTCACTATGGGTGCACCTATTTGAACTGGAGGCTGCGAAGCAACGGCGATAGGTTGTGTAACTGATGGAGCAGGCGGCAAAGCAGCCTTTTTTACTGGAGCTGGTAACGAAGCGGCTCCCCCTGGGGGCGGATAAGGACGTCCATAATTGCCGCCATTGATAGGGATAAGGAACTTTGATTCGGCGGCAGTCTTTTCAAGAGGCTCTAAGACGTGGCTTGCTCGAAGAGCAGCCCAATCCATGGGGATGCCCATGGCGGCCAATTGACCCAAGCCTTGCCACAAGGAAACCAGCCCGTGAGTTCCTGGGCGGTCGAGATTGATTGCGGAATGCGGTTTGTCGCCAAGAATTGACTTAGTAAGTGAAGTAAGTACGCCGCCGGGTCCTACTTCGACAAATGTGCGGACGCCGTCTTCGTACATGCGCTCCACCATGGTTTGGAAATAAACAGGTAGGGCGATTTGTTCTGCGATGCGGGTGCGCAGTTCATCGGGATTGGCGGGATGCGGCTGGCCATCCCGATTGGAATAGCAGGGGATGGTTTGCGCAGCAATAGGTTCAGCAGCTAAGAATTCCTTGAAGCCTGGGACGACGGAATTTACAAGCGGGGAATGGAAGGCAGTGGAAACAGGAAGGCGAACCACGCCGAGACCAGCTTCGGTGAAACGCCGTTCAGCGTCAGCCACTGCATCGGCTGCACCGGATACAACGGTCTGCTGCGGGCTGTTGAGATTCGCAACAACTACTGGCAAGCCCCATTCGGTTAAGAGTTGCTGAACGGTAGCTGCGTCCTTGCGGACGGATAACATTCCGGCTGGCACGCTGGATGCTTGCGACATTAGTTCGCCGCGCTTACGTGCGATTTCCAGAAGAGCTTGCAACGTGATGCCGCCTGCAGCATAGAGGGCAGTGATTTCGCCGAAGCTGTGACCACCGGTTGCGTCGGGCTTGAGACCCAACTTAGTAAGTACGGCAAGCAATGCCGCACTGGCTGCGCCAATGGCTGGCTGGGCATTTTCAGTCTGGGTTAGTTTGCTGAACTGCGCATCCTTTTCCGCTGAGGTGAAGGCTGGGGGCGGAAACACGGCTGAGGCAAACTGCGAACCCTGATCCCAAACATGAAGAGCTTCGTCAAACGTCATGGCCAGGTCCGCCGTCATGCGAGGGTACTGGCTGCCTTGGCCTGGGAACAAGAATGCAACTTTGCCAGCTTTGGCTCCGCTGGCATAGTAAGTGCCAGGGGCTGGAGAAAAATCGGCATCAGCGGCCTTCTTCAGACGCTGAACTAAGTCGGAAGTGGAATCCGCAACAATAGCAAGGCGCTCTGGTTTGGATGCATCGAAGCTGAGTTGGCTTTCAAGTGCGATATGCGAAATGGGTTTCGTGTTAGCTGCAACCGCGCGGCACGCTGCTGTGAGCGCCGCTTTTGTATCGGCAGAGAGCAGCACTAACTCAACCGGAGCATGCCACCAGCGTTTTGGCTTGGCTGCCGGACCATTATATTCTTCCAAGGCGACGTGAAAATTGGTTCCGCCGAAGCCGAAGGAACTCATAGATGCGCGACGCGGATGATCAGAGCCGCGAACCCAGGGACGTGCTTCCGTATTCAAGTAAAAGGGCGTTTCAGTGATGTTGAGTTTCGGATTGGGCTGTTCAATCTTAAGAGTTGGCGGCAAGACTTTGTGATGGAGCGCAAGAACTGTTTTGAATAAGCTGGCCGAACCAGCAGCAGCCTTGCAATGGCCGATTTGCGATTTCACGGAACCCAGTGCGCACCACTGTTTTTTGTCAGCATCGGCTTCGCGGAACACCATGTTCAAGCCGCCGAACTCAGCTGCATCGCCCGCCACGGTGCCTGTGCCGTGCGCTTCCACTAACTCCACAGTTTCCGGTCCATAACCTGCGCCTTCGTAAGTGCGGCGAATGGCTTTTGCCTGACCTTCCGATACTGGAGCATAGATACTCTTGGAGCGTCCATCGGACGACGAACCAACGCTGCGGATTACAGCATAGACGTGATTATTATCGCGTTCGGCATCTTCCAGTCGCTTCATGGCGAACATTGCCATGCCTTCGCCAAGCACGGTTCCATCGCCTTTGCTGGAAAACGGACGGCAATCGCCGGTGGGCGAAAGAGCTGGAGTTTTGGAGAAGCAGACGTACATTGAAATGTCGTTGAATGTATCTGCACCGCCGGTGATTACTAAGTCGGAATGACCCATTTCCAACTCACTAACACCCATGCGTAGCGCTGAAAGCGAACTGGCGCATGCAGCGTCTGTGACGCAGTTGGTTCCGCCGAGGTTGAAGCGGTTGGCGATGCGGCCGGCAACTACATTGCCCAATAAGCCGGGAAAAGTATTTTCCTGCCATGGGACGTACGAGTTAGAAATGCGATCACAAATTACAGTAACTTGATCTTCAGGAATGCCGCTTTCCCGCAAAGCCTTCACCCACACTGGGCGCTGCATTCGGCTGGCAACTTCCAGGAACAATTCCTGGCCGCTGGTAACTCCTAAAATGACACTGGCACGATCACGGGGGACTTCGGTGAACTGGCTATTCAGCGCATCATCCAGCACGCGCTTGGCAACAATCAATGCGAGTAACTGGCAAGTATCAGTGGCGTTGATGGCGCTGGGCGGAACGCCGAATTCCATTGGGTCAAACCCAATGTCGCCCAGGAAGGATCCGCGCTTGGCGTAGGTTTTATCGGGGGCTTTGGGATCGGGATCGTAATGATCTTCAATCAACCAACGGGTGGGTGGAATGTCGCTAATGAGATCTTTTCCGGCAACGATATCGCGCCAAAAACCCTGGGCGGTATTCGATCCTGGAAACAGCGCGCTTAAACCAACAATAGCGATGGGTGACGACTTAGATTGCTTGGGCATGGGAAAGCCTCCCGGCGGATTCTAATAACGGTTTTGGTGAATAATGAAACAGGCGCGATGGAACATGGACGCCTGAGGCGCGTAACTGCTGCGCACGAGTAATGGATGCTGCGCCGTGCATGAGGTTCAAAGCAATCTCAGCAACGGAGCGATTGGCAGGATCTTCAAGAAATGAACCGGCTGCCCATTCGTTGAAAGCTCCCATGGCGGGGCCACACCAGATTTGATAATCCATGGTGCGGGTTTTATCGCCAGTGATGCTCCAGCGGCTGGACTGGCCTAAATACCAGCGGAAAACCAGGGCCATGCGATGCTTGGGGTCCTTCTCACCACGGTCCACTTCTTCCGGTTTCCGTTTCAGGAAATACTGGCGCGTCTCTTCCCAAACTTGAAGAACGGGCTTTTTGAAAATGTCTTTTTCGAGCGTTTGAGCCACAGGAGCAGGAAGCGTTTCCAGCGATTCGTGACGATTATAAAGTTCCCACAATTTGGTGGCGCGCATACCGAATAACGTGCCGCGTTTCAACACCTGAACTTTCACGCCGAGCTCAAACATATCGCCGGCGGGGGCCATCATGACGTCGGCCAAGCCGGCTTGGGACAGCAACTTTTTGGTGTGCTCACACTGGCCGCTTTCGCGAGTGCACTGGTTGACGGAGCCAATCATGACGTAAGCTGCGCCAAGGGAAAAAGCGGCGGCGACGGCGGCAGGTGTGCCCAGGCCACCACCACATCCCACTCGAATGGGGCGGTCGTAATTGTGCTTGGCGGCGATTTCGTCGCGCACAGTCATGATGGTTGGCAGCAGTGCGACCAAGGGGCGATTATCAGTATGGCCGCCGGAATCGGCTTCGACAGTGTAATCCTCAGCGACCGGCAGAGTGGCGGCAAGCGTACCTTCTTCGCGAGTGAGTCCACCTTTTTCAACCAGCGTTTGAAGCATGGCGGCGGGGGCAGGGGCCAGGAATTGGCGAGCCACTTCGGGGCGCGAGATTTTGGCGAAAACGTGGTTTGGGCGGACGATGGACCCGTCATTGGCAGTGTAGATGCCTTTATAGGCATAGCGGACGATGCTAGGCCGGACTCCCATGAAAGCAGAGGCTGAAACGCGTTTTACACCGTGGGCGAGGTAGAGATCGACCGTCTTTTCTTCAAGTTCCTGATCCTGAGGGGAATGGATGAGATTGGATCCCCAGGGAAGCCCGGCGCAGGAACGCTCCAGGCGAACCAGGGCTTTTTCAATTTCAGGGAGCGATAGACCGGCAGCGCCGAAGAAGCCGAGCATGCCTTGATGGGCGACGGCTTCGACCATTTCGACGGTGGCGATGCCGTTGGCCATTTCACCGGCGATGTAGGGGAAGGTGGTGCCGTGGACCTCGCGCATGGAGGGATCGCCGAGATTTTCGGGGTGGATGCCCGGGAGGGTGCCGAGGGGGCTGACTGGTTTTTCTAGAGTAACTGCAATAGAATCAGCATATTCTCGGACGAGGTAAGCGGTGCGAGCGGGTTCTGAAATTGCTGATTCGATGGGCGTCAAGAGGTTCCTTTTATAGGTTGATGCAGGGGCGCGGGAGTGGTGGCAAATTGAGATTTTGGCGCATAGCTAGGTTCCCAATTCCAGCATCCTCCAGGAGCGGGTTGGGCATTGTAAGGTTTTTGTAATAGGTTGGAAGGAATGGGTGTTGCAGAAATTGGGAGGAGGCGCGGATGAGGGGGTGGGAGGGTGTTTTTTTGGGGGGATTAAGCCGTTGCAGCTTGGTAATATCAAATCATTACATGCGAAAGGTACATCGATTCGTTGCACGCATTAAACCGTCCCGCGAGCATCCCCATTACTACGAGTGGCAGACCGGGATAGCCTGCTTGTTCGTCGGCGAGACGAATCATGCAAGGGCGCAACAGATCGCTGATACCGAGATCCATAAGCGTCACTGGGAACGGATCGAGTTTGTGGAACGGTCTATCTTGATTGAGGAGTTCGTCATGAAGGTGGTTTAGTCCTGGAGGCATATTTGAATGCTCAAGATGGCGAGCCGTTTTTTGGAGAAGAGCTGGATGAAATTCCACTCACAACTAAAGATTCGTCTACTCCGATAGTTCCGCCGCGGCTAAGTGAGAGCTTCCTTGATCGAGTTGTAAGTTCTGCCGGCGGCGAGCGGCTAGACAGCGATGACACCAGCCCGAACAGACTTCGAACTGCCGACTATCGCTTAGGTGACTTGGTTCTTGAGCTCAAAGACATTCAGACGGAGAGCATGGACATTAAGACTAAGCAAGAAAAGGTAGCGCGACTGTTCTCATCCAAGTTACGCCCTGACTGTTCAGTAATCGTCGATCCGAAAATCCTATCCGAGGAGGAACGGCGAGATTATTTGAATGTAATTGGTAGGCCGATTCGCAAACGCCTGGAGGATGCAGGCGAGCAGGTTCGCTTGACGATGGATCGATTTTCAACTCCGACTATCAAGGGCGGCGCAATTCTGCTCAACACGGGTTATGGGTCCGTATCGCACGACCTATTCTGTCAAATCGCTGAGGATTATGTTTCCCGTTCCTCGACGCTCTCAATAGTAATATGCATTTCAGCATGGACTGTCACAAACGGCTTCGATACGGAAATTCACTTTATGTTCCACCCTGCTGAGTGCGACAACCTTAAGGTGGGGAGACTGCAGTCTGCTTTTTGGAAAGAGATTAACACCATGATGGCAGAGTGGTCCCAAACCGGGTTAGAAGAGCCGAGCTTCCCTGCAAAGCCACTTCGACCAATCGTTTTCAACGTTGACGACGGAGTGTATACATTTCCCGCTCCGAAAGTGCCAAGTTCCGTCAAATAGCACTTCGCCCGCTTTGCTGGAATCCAAAGTAACGAAATACCGGGGTGTATTTTGATAGCATTCGATGGCGGCCTCCATCACCAAAGCGCTGGCAAAGGTCAGTGGCATTCTCCAGGGACTCAAGATCAAGGCGATTGCGGAGCAGTTGACCCAGACTACAAAATGGCGTCTGATTCTCAGCGCAGCTTCTCTTCTTCCTTCGAGGAAGGATACTGGGTTCACCCGGTCGTCTCGCCACAAATACCGGTTAACTGCCGTTTATAGGATTATCTGAATGTTGATTTTGTTGTCATTTTTGTTACTCATTCTTGCAGTTCTGGCTTCGGCCCGTAAGATACTAGCGAATAGTCCCTTTACACGTCGAACAGACAAAACGTCGTGGTTATTATTCCGCAACGTCGCCTCAATCATGCCCCAGATTTTCTAGTTAATATCGGAGGAGGCGTTCGTTGGCAAGCCTCCAGCCAGGCTGAATTACCGTTTCGCCCTGCAATATAAAAGTGAGAAATTGCGTCTGCGCCTATCGCTACAGCGGAGACCGCAAACTCCCTTTGGTCATATGGGGATTCCGGCGAAGGTGAACACGCTTTCCAGCGGGAATGTGAACGCGGTTTCCAATCCGAATATGAACAGTCCTCGGAGCGCAGCGACGCTG
>JAYTTF010000202.1:0-16983 GCA_043745195.1 Bryobacterales bacterium
TAGGCGTAGCGGCCTGGGTACCGTGTCCCCTTTGGCGACCTTTTTTACGCACTTCAGTCTCACCATTTGGGTGATGCTATTGCGCTGATCCTATGACGGGCAAGTCCAATTGTTTTATGCCATTTCGTTGTACTGTTACCAACTCAACTGCCGTTTTTAGCAGTAATCTAATAACTCCTCTTTCAGTTCCGTCTGCTTCTCCTTTTTCTCAAAACGCCCCCAAAGGATGTCAAGCCATGGGACTTTTTGTCTGGTACCTTCCTTTGAAAAGACAGTAATACAAGTCCTGGTATCAATGAGTTAGGAGCTTATACACTTTGGCCCTGCGGTTGCACTAAAAGCACCCAGCGATACCAAATATGACAAAGTTACTCATCTACTTAACAACTGTCCTTTTGTTGGAGCTTACCGCCTTTGCCGGGCACAAGCTCGCAAAGGACCTTGAGAATTTGGATCCAAAGTCCACTGTTCAAGTCATCATCCAATACAAGCAGTCGCCAACGTCCGGGCACCACCGGAAGATAGAAGAAAAGGGTGGGAAGTTGCGTACCGACCTTTCTTTAATTAAAGCTGGACACTATTCCCTATCCGCCGCCGCCTTAAATGAAATCGAGAAGGATGACGAAGTGGTGGCGATTTCACCGGACCGTCAACTACAGCCGGCGCTGGACGTTACAGCCAGTGCAACCGGTTTCACTCTGGCTAAGTCCGCCGGTTACAATGGCGCAGGGATCGGCGTCGCGGTGGTTGATAGCGGAGTCTACTCGCCCCAGTATATTGGTGGCGCGCTGGTCTATAGCAGGAATTTCACTACCGCAACCACGACAGGCGATTGGTATGGTCATGGCACCCATGTCGCCGGGGCTATCGTCAATTCCGGAACCTCCTACGGCGGATTGGCCTCGGGAGTAAAGATCATAAGTTTGAAAGTCCTTGATGATCGTGGCGTCGGACAGGATAGTTGGGTAGTCGCCGCCATCACTCACGCCATCAGTATAAAGTCAACTTACAATATCCGGGTTCTCAACCTGTCTGTGGGGCGCCCTGTGATGGAAAGCTACAAAACGGACCCTCTCTGCCAAGCCGTGGAGCAAGCCTGGAAAGCCGGCATTGTGGTGGTTGTGGCCGCTGGCAACAACGGGCGGGACAACACCCAAAACACCAATGGATATAGCACCATTACATCCCCAGGGAATGATCCTTACGTTATCACCGTTGGCGCGATGAAGACGAATGGCACCACATCCCGAACCGATGACACCATCGCCAGTTACAGTTCCAAGGGACCAACTCTTTTTGACCATATCGTAAAGCCCGACTTGGTAGCTCCTGGAAACAAGGTTGTCTCTACGTTGTACTACAACTGCAGCATCGTCTCCACCTTTCCGGGCAACAAGATCAACGATAATTACTTTCGTTTGAGTGGCACCAGCATGGCTGCGCCAGTTGTAAGCGCGGCATCCGCGTTGCTGATTGGGAAAAATCCTTCGCTGACCCCCGATCAAGTGAAGGCAAGACTGATGCGCACGGCGACAAAGACTTTTCCCTATTCAAGCACCGTTGCCGATCCGGTGACAGGCGTTTCCTACACGAGCCATTACGACGTGTTCTCGGTAGGCGCCGGTTATCTCGATGTCATGGCAGCGCTGAAAGACACTACTGCCGCAACCGGCGCGGCCTTGTCACCTTCGGTAACACGCTCACTCAACGGTTTCGTCGTTTCCCTGATGTTCGGTCTGAACGTGGTGTGGGGCGATAGCGTTGTGTGGGGATCAAATGTGGTTTGGGGAGACAGTGTTGTTTATGGGACCAACGTCGTGTGGGGAGAAGGCGTGGTATGGGGATTTGGCGCCGCAGCAGGAACAAACGTTGTTTGGGGCGATAGTGTTGTTTGGGGAACCGGTACTCCTGCTGCCGAGGCGACCAGCATAGCCATCAACGGTGAGAACTAGAATACCGTTGGACGTGGTCTGGGGTGACAGCCAACTATACTCCGAAGCCTTTTCAGCGAAAGGCGAAAAGCAGCACCGTCGTAGAAATGCATCAAGGAAAAAATAAATTTATATGAAACAGACAGCCCCCTTTTTGTTCGCGGTAATTGCAACCGCAGGATTAACTTTCGGAGCCTCGCCTAAGGTCGCCAAGGATCTGGAAAATGCCGATCCGGCCGCTAACATCGACGTGATCGTACAGTTCAAACAGACACCCACGGCCACACATCATAAGAAGGTCACGGACCGCGGAGGAACTCTTAAGACTGGATTGGCGGTAGTCAAAGCAGGCCAGTACTCGATAGCAGCTGGTAAGCTTGCCGATCTTGCGGCGGATCCGGACGTGGCTTACATATCTCCGGATCGCAGCCTCAAGGGTTCACTAGATTACGCTTTTTCCACAGTAGGCGCCGACATCGCTTTGAAGAACGGCTGGAATGGTTTGGGTGTTGGCGTGGCGGTGATCGACAGCGGAATTACAGACCATTGGGATCTGCGGGTAGGCTCCGATAATCCAAATAACGAAAAGGCCGGCAAGTCGCGTGTTGTCTATGAAGAGACTTTCGTCCCCGCGAACTCCAATGGCGCCAAGATCGTCAAGGACGAATACGGGCACGGAACGCACGTTGCCGGCATCATCGCCAGCAACGCCTCCTCGTCGGATGGAAAGAATTATACTCACACGTTCCGCGGCATGGCGAGGCAGGCGCAATTGATAAACTTGCGTGTTCTGGACGTCAAAGGCGTCGGGAAGGACAGCTACGTCATTGCTGCAATTCAGCGTGCTATCGAACTGAAGACTCAATACAACATCCGAGTTATCAACCTATCGCTTGGCCGGCCGGTCTACGAGAGCTTTAAGACGGATCCGCTTTGCCTTGCGGTTGAGGCAGCATGGAAAGCGGGTATTGTTGTGGTGGTCGCGGCGGGAAATGATGGGCGAGACAACAGTGGCGGACGTTCCGGCTATGGCACAATCAGTTCACCGGGCAACGATCCATACGTAATTACGGTGGGAGCAATGAAGACCAATAAGACACCTTCGCGCTCCGATGACGCCATCGCCAGTTACAGCTCCAAGGGACCAACTTATCTTGACCATGTTGTCAAGCCCGACCTGGTAGCGCCCGGGAACCAAATCGTGTCTCTACTGATGAACACCAACAACTGGATTTCCACGCTTTATCCGCAGAATGTGGTTCCCTATTCCTACTTCCAGACCACAGGAACGAATAATCTGTCGTATTGCTATGTTTGGCTCAGTGGAACCAGCATGGCTGCCCCAATGGTGAGTGGCGCGGCGGCTTTAATGCTGCAAAAAGACCCAACGTTGACGCCGGATACAGTTAAGGCGCGGCTCATGAAAACCGCCACGAAATCATTCCCCACTTTCAGCACCGCGATTGATCCAATCACAGCCGCCAAGTACACCAGTCAATATGACATATTTACCATCGGAGCTGGTTACCTTGATGTTTGGGCGGCGTTGAACAACACCGGCGTAATGAAGAGCTCCGCGCTTTCCCCAATTGCGCGCTTCGATCCGGCGAGCGGGAAGACATACCTGATTAGCGGCAACATGGCTGTATGGGGTGAAATGGCAGTATGGGGTGAAATGGCCGTCTGGGGTGAGATGGCTGTTTGGGGTGAAATGGTTGTGTCCAGCACCGGAGCGGTCTGGGGCGAAATGGCTGTCTGGGGGGACAACACCCTTCAAGGTTATGGGGCCGTCTGGGGAGAGACTTCGATTTGGGGAGCGGGCACACCAGGCGCCACCAGCACAACCAGTGCAACCACTTCCCTCAATTCGCCGGAATCCACAAAGATTGCTATCTACGGCGAGCAATAGCCCTTTACAGCGTTTCGGGGCTGGCCATAGGCCAGCCTTCTGGAATTTTCACATTCTTCGACCAGCCAGCCGTGAGTATGATTTCCCTGATTACAAGCCGGAATAAATGTTTAATTTTGTGTAAACCTAGAAACGGCAGTTGACTGTCTCGAAGATCAGGGTATCGCGAGCCAAACGGGGACATGGTTCCCTGGCCTGAAGCAACAGAACTCAAAATGAAATCCTTAAGAGCTCTAAGCGTAGCGGCCTGGGTACCGTGTCCCCTTTGGCGACCTTTTTTACGCACTTCAGTCTAACCCTTTGGGTGATGCTATTGCGCTGATCCTATGACGGCAAGTTCAATTGCTTTAAGCCATTTGGTTGTACTGTTACCAACTCAACTGCCGTTTTAGGGATCAAGTATATATCTGATATATACTTGTGGCGAGAGTACCGATCAGAGCAACATGAGAATGGCCTAGAAATTACTAGTTGATTGAAGATGCTCCCGTGACGAGTGCGGATTTCCCTTTCCCTTCCGCACGCTGTTCTCTGCTTATTCCTCTACCTTACGAATTTGTCCACCAAGCGCGAATAGAACCAGAGTTCCGAGCGCCGGTAAAATTCCTGCCGCAATCAGAATTGGCCCATAGCCAATGTGATCCACTACCCAGCCCGTGCAAAGAGTAAAAATAATGGCCCCAATTCCCGCGCCCAATCCTCCAAGACCCGCAATAGAGGCAACATTCTGCTGGCGGAAGTAGTCACTGGGCATGGTTTGCACATTGTTGATCCAGGCTTGAAATCCGAAAGTCACCACGGAAATCACCGCCAGAATCTGCATTGGATCCTTGAGTACTGCAACACCAAGTCCGCAGCACATCAGGACTGCAGAGGTAACAATCACTGTCTTGCGCGCTCGATTCACACTCCAACCACGAGCCATCAAGTACCCGGAAGCGCCACCGCCAATCAGGCTTCCTGCATCGGCGGCCAGATAGGGGATGGAAGCGAACCAAGCAATTTGTTTCATATCCAGCCCATGTACTTTGTTGAAGTAAAGAGGCAGCCACGTAATGTAGAGCCACCAAACTGGATCCGTCAACAGGCGGGCAAGCACAATCGCCCAGGTTGGTTTGTGCCGCAGTAATGTTCTGTAGTTGGAGGCCGGGGCTTTACTTTCTTGGCCGGCATTGTCCAGCAACAGTTGCCGTTCCTGGGCACTCATCCACCGATGCTCCAAAGGTGGCTGGTAAACCCAAAGCCAAAGTGCAAGCCAACCGAGACCTAGCGATCCAGTTACAAGAAATGTAGTCTGCCAGCCATAAGTCAGCTGTAGATAAACAATCAAGGGAGGCGCAATTACGCTCCCCAGAGCTGCACCGCTATTGAAAATTGCCATCGCAAATGCGCGTTGCGAGGCGGGAAACCATTCGGCGGTTATCTTGGCGGCTCCAGGCCAATTGCCAGCCTCGCCCAAGCCAAGGATGAAGCGGAAGACACTGAGGCTGGTGGCTGTGCGCGCGGTGGCATGGGCCATGGCTGCCAAGGACCAGACAAGGATAGAAATACTGAACCCGCGTTTCACGCCGATGAGGTCATACATCCGACCAGAGAGTGCCTGACTGGCCGCATAGGCTACTAAAAACCAAGTGGTAATTTGCGCGAACTGTTGGTTGCTTAGGTGAAGGTCCTTGACGATGATAGGTGCCAAAACCGAAACTGTTAAGCGGTCAATGAAGTTGATCAGCGTGGCAAGAAAGACGATTCCGATAATGTACCAACGGAGCCCTGGTATGGTTGTTGCATTCGAACGGGGAACGCTTGGGTTCATGAATGGGGGTCACCCTAAAACTGCGACAACCCCTCGGTTAACTCCACATACGTTCCCCACGGATCGGTAAAAAAGGCAATCGCAATCCCTAGGCTCGGCACTTTACGGTAGGATACGTCGAACTTCACGCCCATGCCTTCCATGCGCTTGGCGAACTCTTCCAGACCCTTCACCTCAAATCCAATGTGATCCATGAATCGGCCTTTAGTAGGCGCCATTTTCGTTTCAGCTTGCGTAAAAGTGAGTTCCGATCCGGGAATATCGGTTTTCTCAAACTTACCGCGCTTGCCTGGAACACCACCAAACATTTTCATATACCAGGTCCTGGTTTCTTCAAACGACTCGGTATAGAAGTGAATATGATGATGGGCAATTGGTGCAGACATTTTTGTATCCTCACTGATCTCCACCTTCACATTGTCCGGGGTCATTACGAAAACCTGTCTGGCTTCCATATCCACGCGTGGCAGTGCAAACCCGCCGGCCTTGAACTTTTCAATATACGAATCCAGGTTCTTCACTTTGAAACCCAAATGGTTGATGGAAGAACCTTCCGTACCGCCTTCGGCAACACCTTTTTGGACGACTACAATTACACCGGGAAACTTGAACACTTCAAGCCCTCCCATTTTGCCTACCGTGCCGCCCAGCGTATCCACCCAAAATTTCTTGTTTGCCTCAAGATTCTGGGTTTTTAAGTGAAGATGACCCATGCCAACTCCCAATTCGTTTGGGGCTGGTAGTTGTGCCAGCAATGGTAAAAGCAAAGAGATGGTGAGCGCGCAAAATGATTTCATGGAAGAATTCCTAAACTAGGCTAACAGATCCTTAATCACCGTACCTTCCACGTCCGTCAACCTAAAATCACGCCCACTATACCTATACGTAAGTTTCGTATGATCCAACCCCAATTGATGCAAAATCGTCGCCTGCACATCATGCGGATGCACGGGCTTTTCCACCGCCTTGAACCCAAACTCATCCGTCGCTCCGTACACCGTTCCACCCTTGATGCCTCCGCCAGCCAATAACATGCTGAACCCATGGTTATTATGATCCCGACCGTTCTGCACGTTCACCAAACCACTTACTTCAACAGAAGGAGTGCGGCCAAACTCTCCGCCAACCAGGACAATCGTTTCATCCAGCATGCCGCGCTGCTTCAAGTCTTCAATCAGTGCGGCAATAGCCGGGTCCGCTTCGGCTGCCAAAACTTTGTGACGCATGATGTCGTCATGATTATCCCAAGGCTGGAAATTACCAAAATAGATCTGCACTGTGCGGACACCCTTTTCAATCAGCCGCCGCGCCATCAGGCAACCGCGTCCAAAGTTTGTGTTGCCATATTTCGTTCTTGTCTCTTCCGATTCCTTCGTAAGGTCAAAAACTTCAGGAGCCTCCGTCTGCATGCGGTAAGCTACTTCCATGGATTCCAAGCTGTTGTTCACTTCAGGATCGTCAGCCCGCATGCCATTCAGCTTGCCAAGCAAATCAATTTGACGTCGCTGGGTTTCAGAAGTACGTTGCGCATTGATGTAGGGAATCAATTGATCGGCCTTTTCATCATTCTTAATATGCACGCCTTGATGAGCTGCCGGCAGGAAAGCAGAGGTCCAGAGTTGCGGACCAACTGTTGGGATACCAGGGCACATCACCATGTAGCCCGGAAGGTTCTTATTCATCGAACCCAGTCCATAGCTCAACCACGATCCGAACGAAGGACGGCCAGGCAATGGAACTCCACAATTCCAGGTGAACAAGGATGGTTCATGATTGGGCCGCTCCACATGCATGGAACGGATCACTGCGAACTCATCAATCACACCACCCACTTTTGCAAAAATTTCTGAAACCTCAATGCCGCTTTTGCCATACTTCTGAAACTTGAACGGGCTGCCCAACAGCGTCCCCGTCTTGCGTTCGGTCTTCAAATTCCCAGCGGGGCTGGGCTTGCCGTGCATCTTCTGCAGCATCGGCTTTGGATCGAAAGTGTCCACCTG
The DNA here is from genome assembly GCA_043745195.1 of Bryobacterales bacterium. Taxonomy (GTDB): domain Bacteria; phylum Acidobacteriota; class Terriglobia; order Bryobacterales; family Bryobacteraceae; genus JANXSF01. The sequence goes on from JAYTTF010000202.1 coordinate 7,654, forward strand.
CGAGGGACCACCGTTGAGGAAAAGGAAGATGAAGTGCTTAGCCTTGGGAGTGAAGTGGGTGGCCCCGGATAGCATGTCGGCCATGCCCACTGTTCCGAAACCAGCGCTCATCGTTTGGATCATTTCTCGGCGATTCAGCATAATATGTCCTTCCTAATTCACGTATAAAAATTCGTTCGAACTCATCAATACTTGCAGATACTCCGGCCAAGCATCGCCACCGCGTGCGACGTACGATTGGCCCAGTTGTTGTTCCGCCGCTTCTGGCGCTCGACCAAATAGCAGACGGTACGCTTCCGCAATCCGTTGCGGCTCCGGCACCTTTTCCAGACGCTTCACCATTTGCTTGGCGCTATCCATAACCATGGTGCTGTTCAATAGAAACAGCCGCTGCAGAGGGACATTGGTAGCAACTCGTTGTTCACTGGTTTGGTTGGGATTCGGAAAATCAAAGAGTGCCAGCATGTTGTCCAACTTCTTGCGGCTAACATAGCCGTAGAGGGTTCGCTTGTAGTTCTTATCGTCAATCGGGGTGGCTCGCCCGGCCGGAGATTCGTCCAGCGTTCCAGCGGCGAACAGCAGCGAATCGCGCAGCGCTTCGGCGTTTAAACGCTTGCGATTTGCCTTCCACAATAGACGATTATCCGGATCCTTAACAGCGAAAGCAGCATTGTCCACAGTGCCCTGTTGGTAGGTTGCACTTAGTACAATTTCACGATGGATGGCCTTCACAGACCAGCCGCTTTCCACAAAGCGCGCCGCCAAATAATCCAGCAATTCGGGGTGAGATGGCTTTTCGCCAAGCGCACCAAAGTTACTGGTTGTCCGCACAATGCCATCGCCGAAATGCCACTGCCATATGCGGTTCACCATCACACGAGGCGTCAAAGGATTCGTGGGGCTTGCGATTGCTTCAGCCAGTTCCAGACGACCGCTGCCTTTGGTGAATGGTTTGGGATGCCCGTCATCACACAGCACTGTAAGAAATGCCGGGGGTGCGTCTTCGCCTAAAGTAGATGCGTTACCGCGCACGTGAACCTTCTGTTTCACCAGCTTTTCCTTGTCGGCTAATGCATGCAGGAACGGGAATTTTTCGGGAACGGCCTTCTTGTCTGCTTCCAAGCGTACGCGCAACAAATCCTGGTGGCGCTTCCATTCCCCCGATAGGAACCGGTCAATCTTCTTATCCCCATAAAACATCACTCCACCGGCGCCGTACAGATCGCGCCATAGAAAATATTTGTCGCGTTCCAGTGACGCAAGATTCGCCTGGCTCAAATCGCCGCGCTTTGAAGATCCGCCCAGGGTGATGTTGTTTTTCTCGTCAATTTCCTTTTTTTCACGATTGACCTCCAGTGCCAGTTGTTCAAATTCCCCGGCCATTTGCTTCCAATCATCGCCTTCCTTCGCTGCACGCAATTTGGCCAGATAGGTGTGTTCGTGCTCTTTGCGTTTGACATACTTTTGCCACTTTTCAAGAGTTTCACTATCCAGGCCTGTTGGGTCAAGACCATCTTTGGGACCGCGTCCAAAAGCGGCCAGAACATAATCAGCAGTGCGGCTTGAAAGAATGGAAGCCAGTTCATCACCCTGACGCTGCAAAAAGTCTTTCAACTCTTTTTCCGTGCCGTCTGCCCGCTTTTTTCTGGCTTCGAAATTGTCCACTACGTCCTTGGCCGCAAGCGGATATTCCTTATACTGAGAGCTGTTGAAAATTCCTAACAGCGAGTAATAATCCTTGGTTGGAATGGGATCGAATTTGTGGTCATGACATTGGGCACAGGCAACGGTTAACCCAAGAAATCCCCGCGTGGTTACGTCTACTCGATCGTCTTGAAACTCGGGGCTCAAACCATACATCCCTAACGCAGGCAAAAGAGCAGGATCATTCATATGGTCGGCGGCAAGTTGCGCTTTGACAAATTTATCGTACGGCATGTCCGCATTAAAGGCGTCCACCACCCAATCGCGATAGCGGAAGGCATTGGGCGCGGGCTCTTCCATTGTGGAATTCAGCTTATCGTCGGAATACCGTGCTATGTCCAGCCAATACCGACCCCAACGTTCCCCATACCGCTTTCCAGCCAATAGACGATCAACAACTTTGCTATAGGCATCGGGGGTCTTATCAGCCAGAAACCGTGCAGTCTCTTCGGGTGTTGGAGGCAGTCCAGTAAGATCGAAACTAACTCGCCGCAGAAGGTTCAATCGCGAAGTGGGCTGGTTGGGTCTAATGCTATTTTGTTCCAACTTGGCGAGAATGAAATTATCCACTGGATTTTTCACCCAAGTTGAATTCTTCACTTGTGGTGGTGCATTCTTTTTGACGGGTTGAAAAGCCCAGAAGGCCTTTTGATCGGGGCGGATAACGTACTCTTTCGATATAGCGGATACAGGTGCATCAGGCCAAACGGCACCATCCTTGATCCATTGCTTCAAAGCAGCCAGTTCATTGTCCGCGAGTTTTGCCCCATTCGGCGGCATCTTAAGACGATCATGCTGCCATGTGACTGCACTCATCAAAAGACTTTCTTCGGGCTTGCCCACAACAATTGCCGCTCCTGATTTTCCGCCGACCAAAATGCTCTCACGCGAGGTAAGTTCCAGGCCGCCCATCTTCGATTGCGCATGGCAGGAATAGCAATTCTTGGCAAGCACTGGTCTCACATTTATTTCGAAAAACTCAGTGGGTGAATCGGCAGCGTTTCCGGCAATGGAAATGAGTATGGCGAGCCCGAACAGACGTCTCATGACAGTCATTCTATTCTATTTGCGGACATAGTTCACGGATCAATAAACCCTAGGGAATTTGCTATCCTACAGATATTGAGTTGTATACAAATTAAAATCAAACTGGAAAATACCAATAATGAAGCGTGCGTTAATTACTGGAGTGACCGGACAAGACGGATCTTATCTGGCGGAGTTACTCCTTAAAAAGGGCTATCAGGTTCACGGCATTAAACGCCGCTCAAGCAGCTTTAATACGGGCAGAGTTGACGGTATTTACACCGATGCCCATCAAGCTGGGGCCAACTTTTTCCTCCACTTCGGAGACCTTTCTGACGCGAGTAGCCTGATAAAGTTGCTGTACGACATCAAGCCCGATGAAGTTTACAATTTAGCAGCACAAAGCCACGTCAGGGTCAGCTTTGATATTCCTGAAAGTACAAGCGACATAACTGCGCTGGGAGCATTGCGGTTACTTGAGGGCATTCGCCAGACGGGCATCCAAACACGCTTTTATCAAGCGTCCTCCAGCGAAATGTTCGGATCCGCAGAACCGCCGCAAAGTGAAAAAACAGTATTCCACCCTCGCAGTCCTTATGCGTGTGCCAAGCTTTTCGGGCACTCCATCACGGTGAATTATAGGGAAAGCTACAACATGTTCGCCACCAGCGGGATTCTGTTCAATCACGAATCGCCGCGCCGTGGAGAAACTTTTGTTACTCGCAAAATCGCCCGCGCAGTTGCCCACATCAAGAATGGCTTGGAAAATAAACTCTATTTAGGGAACCTGGACGCCAAGCGCGATTGGGGCTTTGCACCGGAATATGTCGAAGCCATGTGGCTAATGCTGCAGCAGGATAACCCGGACGATTACGTCATCGGCACAGGTGAAACACACTCAGTGAAGGAGTTCGTGGAAGAAGCGTTTAGCCACGTGAACCTGGAATGGCAGAAGTTTGTGGAATTCGACGCCCGCTATAACCGGCCCGCCGAAGTGGATGCTTTGCTTGCCGATCCCACTAAAGCCCGGAAAAAGCTGGGCTGGACTTCCAAAGTTGCATTTAAGGAATTAGTACAAATTATGGTGGATGCCGAATTGGATGCCATCCAGAAGTTAGCACCAAGATTTTAGTGGCAGCACGGTAAGCTTAACTACGGTTATGCAGATTGTTTGGAAATAACGCAGCAACAACACTGGTTGTCCATACCGGCGGCCTTGGCGATCTGGTATTAGCCGCTCGTCTCATTGAGGGGCTAAAAGCAGGTCTGGGTGGCCCTGTAGTATTGTTGCTGCGCAAGCCGTTCCTTGAAGTCCCCAAGCTATTTCCACATCCTCCCGATCAAGTTCTGGCCCTGGACTTCGAACCTCATCGCCAATCGTTCCCCACTGACGATTTGCGCCAACAGTTGCACCAATTGTTGGCAACACTGCGGGACTTGAATATAAACACGGTCATCGCCGCCGACCTACAGCCCACTTGGCTAAGCTGGTTTTTGATTGCAGTCTTGTCCGAAACTAAAACTGCCGCGCTTTCATCAAGCTTATTCCCACGAGGTTTACTGCCTCTACTGATCAAGGATTTTCAAGGCAGGAAACGTGACCTCGAAGGTCCAACCCTGCAACCAGGCTTACATGAGAACCAGCGGTATAACTTGCTTCTGCAGCACCTGAACTGCCTGCCGCCTGACTTGAAGCCATGGCCTAAACCGGCCCTGGATCCCCAGTTGGCCGCAAGCGTCGGCGTGACCCCAGGCAAATATATTGCGTGTTTCCCAACAGGAGCCGCAAGTACTCTTGCCAAACGCTGGAGCCCGGAAAACTATTCTGCAGTGCTGGCTGGCCGTCTGAATGCGGAATCAAAGTTGCTGCTCACCGGTGAATCTTCTGAACTGGTGGCTCTGCAGGAATTCAAACAGGCACTTAGTCAAGATGCAGAGCACATCAGGCTCTTCACCGGCGAAGCTTCAGACATTCCGAAATTGGCGAGTTTGCTAGCCCACTCCAAAATGTACTTTGGAAACGATACCGGGCCTGCTCATTTAGCGCAAGCCTATGGTGTTCCCGGAGTGGTGGTTTTCGGGGGCGGCACTTGGCCGCACTATGGGCCGTGGGGCTGCGGTTCAGTTGGCGTGGTTCAACCACTAGGTTGTTTCGGGTGTGGATGGGACTGCGCGTTCGGCAAGGCCTACTGTCTTGAAGCCATCCCTGTTGAAAAAGTTCGCGAAGCATTTGAACTTGCCCAATCCTCACCGCGTGCGAAAGCCACGGTGTTGGAAGCAACCGCAGGCCTGGAGTTCGACCAAAACTTACTAGCAGGAACTGCTGCCGGCTACAAGCTTTCACAGCAGGAAAGGCAGCAGCGCTTCGATGCCGCGCTTGAGCTGGAAGGCCAATTTCAATTCCCTATAAAACATAGTCAATGGCCGCAACCAGTAAGGGCCAAAGAGGACACCATCGATCGATTGCAAGCAGTGCTCAGCAATCAAATGACTGCGTTACAATTGGTGGATAAAGCCCTAAAAGCTTTCCTGCCCGAGGCTGGAATAACCGTATCTGGCTATGAAGATCTGGAAGCCGGTCTTCTCGGGAAGCTAGCCAGAGATCGGGAGTTGGCCGGGATGATTCGATCCAGCCAAACTGCCTTCGACGACGGTGTGAAAGTTGCGGCCCAGCGCATTGATCAATTGAATCTTCAAATGGCCGAAGTGGCTGTGGCAGCGAAGCAGCGCCTATTGCTTCTTGAGAAAGTGTCGACAGAATTGGAGCAATCGAAGGCGCAAGTGCTGCTGTTTACGGAAGGTCTGGAAGTTGCGCGTCAACAACTGCACAATTCAGGCGAAAGAGAGAAGGGCCACGTGGCAAGGATGGAAGCACTCTTGGAAGGGGAACGAACGTTGTTGGCGGAGTTGGCTAAACTTCGCGAAGAAACCTTGAGGCAAACACTGATACGCCACTGGAAATCGCGGAGCTAACATCGTGGATCTAACAATGTCAGACCCAATGCGCATTGCCGTCAACTTACGCCAATATTTCAAAGGGAAAATCGGTGGCCTGGAAAACTATGTGCGCAATATCCTCCATAGTTTGGATTCAGAACGGTTGACAATTTTCGTTCATGAAGAAGAAGCACAGCATGTTCGCGAATTCGTCCCATCAGCCGAAATTATTAAGATTCGCCATGAAACAGGACTAGCAACAATTGCAGCCACACTGAAGCAACGGGAATTCGATCTGTTCTTTTGTCCCTTACTGGTGTTGGAACCCCTGGTGGTTGCAATTCCTACGGCTGTTTTTATGCCCGATGTGCAACATGAGTTCTATCCGGAATTCTTCGATCAAGGTGTTCTCAATTGGCGTAAAGAAAACTATCCGCTAACCACCAGCCGTGTTGATGTGCTGTTCACCCCGTCGGAACACACCAAGCAGACCATTATTGAAAAATACGGTTCGACGGCCGCGAAAATTCAGGTGGTCTGGCACGACGTGGACGATGAATTCCGCCCCCCTTACAAACCTGTCACTAAGGAATTCACAGCTCTCCGCTTACCGGAAAAATACTTCTATTTTCCTGCAAATTATTGGCCGCATAAGAACCATGCCAATGTCCTTAAAGCCTTTGCCCTGCTGGTTGAGCAAGGCAACCAGGATGCTCACTTGGTCTTTACCGGCGCTCCTTCCACCGGAGTCGAATTGGTTGAAAAATCAGTTCGAGAGCTAGGCCTCCAAAAACGCGTCCGCATGTTAGGCCACGTACCTCGGGACGTGATGCCCGATTTGTACCGCCATGCTTTCGCTTTGCTGTTTGCCACCAAGTTTGAAGGCTTCGGCATTCCGCTTTTGGAAGCCTTTCACACCGGAACCCCCGTGATCACATCGAATTCCGGCAGCTCCTTAGAAGTGGCCGGTGATGCAGCGATTCTGGTGGATCCATTGGACCCCAATTCTATTGCCGAAGGCATGCGACGAATGGTGGAAGATGAACCTCACCGCCAGGAATTGATTGCGAAAGGGTATCAGCGTACAAGCCTATTTTCCTGGGATGACGCCGCTGAAATAACTAGAGCCGCTTTCCGGAAAATTATCAGCCCAAAATTCAAACGGCCTGTTATTACCATTACGGAATGGCCCAAAATCGGGATTGTAACTCCCACTTACAACATGGGCCACTATCTTGAGGAAACAATTCAAAGCATCCTAACTCAGGATTACCCTCATTTGGATTACGTAGTCATGGATGGCGGATCCAAAGACCAAACGGTTGAAATCCTGAAGAAGTATGAAGGCCGTTTGCGGTGGCGATCAGAAAAAGACAAGGGCCAAGGCGATGCTATCAACAAGGGTTGGCACAATACCACCGGAGACCTTTTCACCTTTCTGAATGCCGACGACACGTACTTACCCGGTGCTTTAGCAACCATGGCAAGGCACTTTCGCGATAAGCCTGATGCCGGCCTGATTTATGGGGAAGCTTACCACGTCCATGAAGATGGAAAAATTATTGATCGTTATCATACGGACCCTTTTGACATTGCAACACTCGGCCAGCAATGTTACATTTGCCAGCCCGCTGCATTTATGTTGCGGGAAGCTTTTTCCAACGTAGGAATGATTAACGCCGGCTTGCAAATTGCTCTTGACTACGAGCTTTGGATGCGAATTGCCAAGCTATACCCCATCTATAAAGTGGATGAGTATCTTGCAACTTCACGCATGTATAGGGACAACAAAACGCTGGCCAACCGCCGCCGTGTTTATCAGGAAATTTTAGGTTCGGTAAGAGCGCATTATGGCTATGTTCCCTTTGAATGGATAAACGGATACGCCTGCTACCTGATTGATCGCAAGGATCAGTTCTTCGACCGCTCTAAACCCTCGCTGGCTTCTCACGGACTCAGCCTGATTCTGGGCAGCTATCATAATCCTCGGCAACTGCGCCGCTATTTCGCAGACTGGGGCAAGAGCACCGGATTTGCTGGATCCTTTGAAGGCCGGTGGGATGATGGTTGGATCTCGAAACGCTATCTGAAATCCGTCTTACTAAGTGCCACGGCTGACCGCATCCGCATCACTGGCCAACACGTAGCACCACGTTCCAAGGGCTTGAAACTTACCTTTAAACTGGACGGGGTCACCGTCGCCCAAACTTCGGTGCAGCATCACGGTCCTTTCGAGGTTGTTATTCCTTGCGGCGCGCCGTTGCGCGGGAAACAGTGCCAACTTGCAATTGAAGCCAACCGCACATGGTCACCAAAAGCCAATGGGGAGTTTCGCAAATTGTCGTGCCGGATAGATGCTGTTGAGTTACTCGATGCAGGAAATAGCCGGTGAGTCAGCCGCTTGTAACTATTGTTACTCCTTCTTACAATCAGGCCCATTTCATTCAAGCAACCATCGAAAGTGTCCTTTCGCAAGATTACCCGCATGTTGAATACATCATAATGGATGGCGGCTCAACGGATAACACTGCTGAAGTTGTGCGGCCCTATGCGGAATCCAAAAAGCTGACTTTCATTTCCGAAAAAGACCGTGGGCAATCGCACGCCATCAACAAAGGCTTCCGCATGGCTCGCGGCAGCATTGTTGCATGGCTCAACTCCGATGATCTTTATTTGCCCGGTGCAATCAGCGCCGCCGTGAAGGGCTTTGCGGAACAGCCACTTACTGGAGCAGTTTATGGGGAAGGCTTTCAAATTGACCGAAACGGTGCGGTGAAGAGTAAGTTCCCATTTACAGAACCGTTTAACCTTTGGAACCTCACTTACGCTTTAGATTACGTTCTTCAGCAAACAGTCTTCTTCCGGCGTGAGGCATTGGAACAAGTTGGATGGGTGGATGAGTCCCTTCACTTTGGAATGGATTGGGACGTTCTGGTGAAGCTGGCCCAACGCTTTGGCTTGCACTACCTGCCGGTGGAGATGGGCGCGCTCCGCGAGTATGACGACGCTAAAAGTTTCGCCGGCGGCGCAAAACGATTCACAGAGTTAGGTAACCTCATCCGCCGTCAAACTGGGCAGCGCTTCGCGCCAGCGTACATATTCTATGGTCTCGATACCTATGAAAAAATCTGGTGTCCACAAGTGCAACGCTTGATTCCTGGTCCCTTGGGCGCGTGGGCTTCGCGGCGATTATCCCATCTGTGCCGCCACTATATTGATCGGGCTTACTACTTTTCTCAAGGCCTTTACCGCGACGGCTGGGCTTCCGATCCGCTGCATTACATGATCCCCGAAGGCCACGGCAAGGTGTTGTTTCGCGGAGAAAATGTGAGGTTGAACCACCGGTTCGACGACCAAACTTTGCGAGTTACTTCAGGAGGTTTGGAGTTAGGGCGTATCCGCCCGGGGATCGGCCCCTTCTCCGTAGAATTTCCTGCACCACTCCACCTACAAGGTAAGTGTTTGACTCTGGAAGTGTTAGCGTCGCGGTCCGCGATCCCAAGCCGCATTTCAACCAGCCCCGATTCCCGCAGGCTTGCTTTTCGATTCCTCGAATTACGTTGGACAGCATTTTCCAATTGAAGAATGATCCTGAAACCGAAAAGTGATTCCAATACAAGATGATCCTGAAAGGGCGGGAAGCGAAGTTGGCTGGAATGTCTC
>JAYTTF010000203.1:0-51983 GCA_043745195.1 Bryobacterales bacterium
GTAAGTAAAGTATTCGTTAAGAAAACTTACTAACTATCGAACTTGTAACCAAGTCCTCGCAGAGTAAGGAAGTATTGAGGATAGCGAGGGTTTTCTTCCAGCTTCTGACGCAACCATGCCATGTGGACATCTACGGTGCGGGTTTCGGGAGTGGAATCATAGCCCCAAACATCTGTAAGCAGTTGTTCTCTTGAAATGGTTTCGCCGCGATGTTCAATCAGATACTTCAACAATTGATACTCGCGGGCGGAAAGCACAACGGGTTTGGCATCGCGCAAAACTTCAGCGCGACGGAAGTCCACTTTTACTGTACCGAACTGATACGCCATCACAGGTGTAGCGGGACTTGCGATAGCGCGGCGAAGCAGCGCTTCTATTCTAGCCAACAGCTCCATCATGTCGAACGGTTTTGTTAGGTAGTCGTCGGCACCGATTTGCAGACCTACTACTTTGTCGACAACCTGGTTCCGCGCAGTAAGCATTAAGATTGGGGTTTGCATGCCGCTTTGTCGAAGCTTGCGACAAACGTCAAAGCCACTTTTCTTCGGGAGCATTACATCAAGGATGATGAGGTCATAAGGCTCAGCAAGGGCTTGTTCCAGGCCTGCTTCTCCGTCTTCACGAGAGTCGGCATGATAGCCCTCCCCCTGCAATCGATCGGTGAGCGTCAGCACTAAGCCGGGCTCATCTTCAACCAGCAATATCCTTTGCGCCATTGTGATCAACCTGCCTGCATTGCCGGAAGTTTCAGCGTGAAAATGCTGCCTTTGCCGGAAACGGATTGCACTTCGATGCGCCCTGAGTGGGCTTCCATAATCCGCTTTACAAGACTTAGCCCAAGCCCAGTCCCATGTATTTGGTCCTCAACTGCTTTTTTACCTCGATAAAAGGGTTCAAAAATATGCGGGAGATCGGCGGGTGCAATACCAGGGCCATGATCTTCAACACTGATTTCCAATTGCTGGCCGCTGCTGGTTTGCAAAGTGCGGGCCGTAAGGCCGATCCAGCCCGATTCATTGGCGTATTTGGCGGCATTGGTGAGAAGATTCTGCAAGCAGTGGGCCAAAGAGTTGGGGTCGGCCAATACGTGTGGCAGTCCTTCGGGAATGTCCATTTCAAGGCGGCAGCCGCGATCTTTCAATGTAGGTTCGCAAGATGCAACCGCTCGTTGAATAATCGCATTCACGTCTACAGAAGTGAACTCGAATTTTGCTTTACCTTTTTCCAGGCCAGCGAAACTCATGATTTGTTCCACCATGTCTGAAAGACGGCGACCCTCATTTCGGATCAGCGATCCGTAGCGCCGTACCTGTCCCTCGCTGGTTACAAGGCCATCGGCAAGGTTGTCGCCTGCAGATCGAATCACAGCCAAAGGAGTGCGCAACTCGTGCGAAACACTTGCCACGAACTCCATTTGTTGATGGGCCAAATGTTGAGAACGTCTGGTGGTTGAGATTAGCAGTCCCATGGTTCCGGCCATCAAAAGTAGAATCGCAAAGCTGATCAGCAGGTTTCGGTTTCTTACCATGCCGGCAGCTTGGGCGATTGATCCAGCCTTGTGACGAACGGAAACAGCCCAGCGGCCACGCGGCTCCGGTGTAGGTCCTGCGGCAGGGTTTCTGCCGTCAGGTGGTCCGCCTCCCATTGGCGGTGGACCAAAACGGGTAGCTAACTCTGGTCTGATATCGAATAGCGAACCGGTTGCATCCGATGAATTGAAATCGTTGACGCTGCCGTCAGGTTCAGATTGGTAAATCAGGTTAGACTGGCTGCCACGAGTGACGATTCGGATTCGGTAGTCGTCGCCGAAGTGTCGTTCAGCAAGTTCGGGAAAGTATTGGGTCTGCAAGTAAGTGCGGTCGAATTCCACAATCGTCCAGCCCTGCAAAACAGCTTGGCTCCATATTGGCGAGCCCAATTCCGGATCCGTTTCCAGATCTAACCGGGGTGCGGTCGCGGCTATGACATCTTTATCAAACCAATCTCTGGAAGGTCTAAGACCAGGTGGGCGGGCCTGTGGCTGACCTTCCGGTGGAGGACGCCATTCGGCTTGTTCTTTCATTTTCTGAAACGAAATAGGCCATTGGACGGGTTCCCAACTTCCTTTTTCCGGATAGTACGCTTCCAGAATTTCTGTACCCCGCAGACCTCCGGAAGACCGGTAGATAGTCTTGATGAGGGGAATTTGACTGTTGTTGGTTGTCCATCGGCGGTATCGCAATGCGAAATCGCTATTTGATGTTTCGATGCGGGGAGCCAATAGGAATGCATTGATCCGATTCAACTCGGAATTAAATTCCCGTGTGAACAGGGTGACGGACTCTTTCAATTTGCTTTCCAGCCTTTCTTGCTCAGCCATGCTGAGTTGGCTGATCCACCGATACTGCACGAAAGCCAAAGCTGGGAGCAAAACCGCCAGCGCACCTCCCAATAATATAGGGAGGTGAGATCGGTTCCAGGGAAATTGGAATGGAAACTTTATCATCGACTACGCCGCAATGTGCGCAAGACGCGTACGTAACGTAGTATATGCCCTAAACAATAAAGCTTTCACGGTGGTCATGGAACAACCCATGGATTCGGCAATTTGCCAATAATCCATCTCCTCGTATTTGTGCATCAGCACGGCAGCTTTTTGACGATCCGGCAGGCTGAAAATCGCCTGTTTGATTTCATCCAGATACTCGCGTTTAAGCATGTTTTTGTGGACATCGGGAGTAGTGTCGGAAATCTGCCGGCGAAATCCAAGAAGGGTAACAGCGTCAAGGCTTTCTTCCATCCGTTCACGGCGTTTGTCGCGGAGCCAATTTAAGGCCAGGTTCGTTGCTATACGGTAGAGCCAAGTGGTGAATTTGGCGGAAGGCTTGTAATTTTCGCGGGAGCAATAGACACGCAGGAAAACTTCTTGAGCTAACTCTTCGGCCACAGCATGGTTGTGAACCATCCGATAAAGAAAATGGACTAAGGGAGTGCGATGGCGTTCCAATAGATTTTCAAAGCACTGCATGTCCCCGTCTTTTACCCGGAGCATCAGGTTGCTATCGATTTCAATGGCTGGTGTCATAATTGCCTTGTGTCCTTATAACCATCAGACGACAATCCGCGCAACACTGGGGTAAAAACGAGGAAAAAGTATTGTTAAGAGTGTTAAGCGCCTGGGTGCTAGTTTTTCCATTGTTTGCCAGCGCAAAGGCAGATTCGGCGCGGCGAAATGCAGTTGAGAGACAAAGGAAGTTTATTCGCCGAAGCGAGTCCGTTTTGCGCTTGTTTGTTAGGAGACGAAAAGTAAAAAGGCTGCCCTTTCGGGGCAGCCTTTTCTTCTCGAAGCCGTTCAGTTGTGGGAACTAGGCTTTCGTGACGTTTTCGGCTTGCAGGCCCTTAGGGCCTGTTTTAACCTCAAACTCCACTTCTAATCCTTCCTCGAGGGTCCGATATCCATTCATCTGGATCGCGCTAAAGTGCACGAACACATCTTCTCCAGTTGACCGCTGAATGAAGCCATAGCCCTTCGCGGCATTAAACCATTTCACGACGCCTTTTTCTCTCACTACTTTAAATCTCCTAAACAAACTCTGCGCTTATCGTCCGGGGGGAACGCACTTCACCCTACAAGAGGAATCCGTATGAAGACCCCGGCTTTCGGCTTTCAGCAATAAATTAAATTGCTCTCTGATTGTCGCAAATTCCAAAGCCTCCCGGCAAACGCGGCTCTGAATAAAATACTGTGCTTCAACTCTGTGTCAATCCGTATCTTATTTAGTTACAGCGCATTAGAAGATCTTTCGAGGTCATTTTCTCTACCTAAATTAATTGGCAATGCTATTGTGATTGTGACAAACGGAAACTCAGAAAAGTGGCGTTTGCCCTTACTGCCTGCGTCAACTGGAAATTGCGCCGCGTCCTTAGCTTGTTTCCAACACTGGGCGATGCAACATTAGTGCGCCTCAAATAAATGTGCAATGTATGGAAAGCCATTAAATGCCAATCGGCAAGATGCCCCTTCACCCCACCAGCGCGGTGCGTGATAGGTGTAGGGAGGCACATAGACTACGTCTCCTTCACTGGCAATAACCACGCCAACATCCTCTATCGGATACCGAATTTGCCCCTTCATAATTAGCCAATACTCGGCACCTTCAGGGTGCCAGTGACCCTTATTCTTTTCGTCCAAGGCAGGTAACGCGCTATTCCGCCCATATATAAAGTTGGAGGTTCCGCGGTCATCCTGGACGATGCGGATAGTTCCTTTCAACTTGCCGGAATCCACGCCTTCGGCTACTTCGTCATAGTGGACGTGTGGCTTGTTGTTGTGCAGGTAAACACCCATTACATCTTTGCGTGTGAAGCTGCCTGGGACGAAGTTGAACCCCGGCATTTTCGGAGCCTCAGCTTGATTTACATAAAGTGTTTTAGCACGGGCGATGTTTGTTTCAAAGCGCAGCGAGGGCTTATCTCCTATGGTTTCCATTGAAAAAATAGTTGCCATGGGAACCTGAACCATCGAACCCTTCCTACCAACTACAGGCTTAGGTTGACCTTCAATGTTGAAGCGAATTTCCCCTTCCTGGATAACCCACCAAGTGCGAGTATCAGGGTGAAGTTGCTGCGGCTCCTTATCGCCTGGTTGTGCTTGAACCCAAACGGAATTCAAGTGCACATCGTCCACCACCGTATGCCGCCAACGCGGCTGACCGGCGTGGGACGATTTCACTTCGGCCAATTTCGTATGGGGCTTGTGAGGGGCCGCGTATTGTGCGGGCTTCCCTTTGGGGGCGTAAAAGGTCTGGCCGAACAGCGCTGCTGCGCTTAAGGCAGCCAAACCGGATATCGTAGCTTTCCAGGAAATCATTTCAACTCCTTTACAATCTTTTACAGCTTCGGGCACCGGTAATTCTATCATTTCGTAACATTTGGCATGCAACCGCGTTATACATTGTGTAAGAAAATATGCGAACTCTTCTTCTTTTCGTCAGCCTTGTCGCCCTTCCAACTTTTGCCCAAAAACCGGTCGCTGAGCAAAAACCAGCTCGCGTGGAGGGTCGCGCCATTCATTCGCTGACCAGCGAGCCATTGCGAAAAGTGAACGTAACTCTTTCCCCAATGAGCAGGGGAGGTGGAGTTGCACGGCAGCTTGCAACCGATGTTGAGGGGCGTTTTGCTTTCGATGGCATTGCACCTGGCAGTTATCAGATTAGTGCCGAAAGAACAGGCTTTCTGCCGCAACGGTATGCGCCTCCAGGAACATCGCAGTCCGGGTCATCCTCAATCACTCTGGCATCTGGACAGGCACTAACCGGCATTGACGTAAAACTGATGCCCCAAGGGGCAGTTGCCGGTAAGGTGTTAGACCTGGACGGCGATCCCATGCAGCGGGTTCAAGTGAGTGTAATGAAGGTTACGGCGTTGGCTGGCCGGCGGCGTGCCACCATGCAGGGCGGCGGCACCACCAATGATTTAGGGGAGTTTCGTGTTTTTAATTTGCCTCCTGGCCGCTACTTTGTGATGGCTTCTACTTCCGGTCGAGGCGGTGGTGGGCCTGGCGGCGGCTATCGTGGCCCTCAACGCGGCCAAGTGGAAAAGTTAAGCAATGAAGACTATGTGCCTACCTTTTATCCTGGCGCGATTGATGCTTCTGGGGCATCTTTGATCCAATTGGAAGCGGGCAGGGAAGTTACCGGATTAACCTTTCAGCTTGGACGATCTGCTAACTACCGGATCCGCGGTAGCGTGACGGGTGTTGACGTTTCGGCCCCAGTGAAAAAGGAAAAACAGGCTATGCGCGTCACTCTTTTGCCTGCTGATCGTAACGCAGTCGTCATGAATGATGGGTCGGGTATTTCCGCTACCGTGAGAAGCGATGGAGGTTTTGAATTTACCAATGTGCAGCCGGCTTCTTATCAGGCTATCGTCATGCGCATGGATCGCTCCCAGGCAATTTTGGGCAAAGGTTTGGTAACAGTGTCCAGCGGCAATATTGATGGGCTGACTCTAATCGCTGCCGATCCAGTGACTGTTACCGGAACTTTGAAAGTGGACGGGAGCAAGAAAGTGGATCTTTCCAAAGCATGGGTGACCATTCGACCGTTGGGTACGCTTTCAATGGGTGACGTGGAAGGACGAGTGGATACCAATGGCGTATTTAAGCTTGAATCCGCCTCGCGCGACAATTTCATGGTGACTCTTACTGGTGTTACCGATGCCTTTATTAAATCCATAAGACTGGATGCGCAGGATGTGACGCAAACAGGGATTGATTTAAGCGGCGCATCCTCTGGCTCGAAAATTGAAATTACGTTGGGGACGAATCCAGGATTGGCTTCGGGAACGGTTAAGGATGGTGAAGTTGCTGCCCCTGGATTGCCCATCACTATCCTTCCTGATCCAGCCCAACCGATGCAGCCCTATTTGATCAAGACGGCGACTACCGATGCAGACGGCAAATTCCAAGTGTCTGGTCTTGCTCCGGGAAATTATAAAGTATATGCGTGGTCAGCCATTACTTCTGAGTTGTACAAAGATCCGGAATTCATGCGCCGCTTTGAAAACGACGGAGCGAAAATTGTTGTGAAAGAAGGTTCCACCGAACGAGTTGATTTGAAAGTGACCAAGGTGGAACCTTAAGTAGACTACTTTTTCAAAATATCAAACATGCTGGAAAAATCATCCGTCCAAGTGCGGAACCCTGGTGTAGGTTTCTCTATCTGACCCTGCTTCATCAGGTTTGGCAACGTCGCTGCTGTTTCAGCAGATAACACCAGCACCCAAGTAGAGCCGAAGCAAACCTCTCCTGGATCCTCCGTTTCGTCGTACTCAATCACCAGACTCTTCTTGCCGACGCTGCTGGCACTGCCTGCCACAACGGGTTTCAATTCCAGATATTTGTTAGAAATGTGGACAGCTAAAACTCCATTGGGCTTCATATGCTTCCAATACAGAGCGAAGGCTTCTTTGGTCAGAAGATGCACAGGGACCGCATCACCGGAAAATGCATCGATCGTCAAAACGTCGAAGTTTTGGATTGGTTCCCGTTCCAGTGAAAGCCTTGCATCCCCTAAACTCACTTCAATAGGACTCTCAGCATCTTTTAGGAAAGTGAATTCGGAATTGGCGAGTTGGATCACTTGCGGGTTGATTTCATATACACGATAGGAATCGCCCTTGCGTGCATAAGCTGTAAGGTTACCCGTGCCGAGTCCAACAATACCAACACGCTGCGGGACGCCGGGAAGGCGGGCACCCATTAGTTTTCCAATACCGGATTCAGCACAATAATAATTGCTGATTATGCGTCGTTTGGCTGGGTCCACGAACTGTTGGCCATGGTTGATCACGCCGTGCATTAATTTACGGATTCCGTTTTCTTCTTCCACACGTAACTGGCCGTAGAAATTGCGCATCACCACACGATACCCGTCCAGATCGAAGCGCACAACGCGGCCAAGTTGCATCATAAAGGCGCCCAGACAAAGCACCACAACTGCCAGACCCGCCATCCGAATCTTGCTTTCTTCAATCCATTGTTCCTGGCCACGTACCATCGCCAAACAGAGCAGAATCGCAGTTAATGCCAGGCCACCGGGAAATTCGTAATAAGAATTGAAAAGATTCGGAGCCAGCAATCCGACAAAAACTCCACCAACAGCTCCGCCAATGGAAAGCATGAAATAGAAACTGGTTAGATAACGAGGGTTCGGCTTTAGCCGTGCGAGTTCGCCGTGGCATGCCAGAGCCATAAAAAACATGGACAAAGAGTAGGCGGCGATAAGACTGGGCAGTCCCCAATCGGAGGGGTCTGGAAAAGCCTTGGGAAGCCATGCGGCTCGATCTGGCTTCAGCATCCACGAAACAAGTCCCAAAGCCAGAAATGCTAAGGGAAGAAAAACTGGACGGTAATAGAAACGAGAAGTTTCAAAAGCCAGAATGAAAGTTAGAAGATAGAGCACCAAAGGAATTAGCCACAGGAAGGGGATGGCCGCCACGTCCTGAGTAAGGTGCGTTGTAACAGCCAGCAGAAGAATAGAGGCGCAAGCAGAAAGACCCATCCACATGAACTGATCTCCTACAGTGGGTGGTATTGGAGCGCTTTCGTCGGCTTCGGCCTGGAATACGGCGTCCTTACTTTTCCAGGCCGTGAAAATACATACTAGAACAAAAAGGGCATAGCCACCGGACCATGCGTAAGCTTGCGTTTTTGCGGTGAAGTTGGGTTCCACCAGTGGAGGATAGCTGAGCAGTGCCAGAAGCGATGCGAAGTTGGAAAGAGCAAACAGGCGGTATGGAATGGCTCCATTGAACTGCCGCGAATACCAGGCCTGCAGCAAGGGGCTTGTGGTCGACAGCAGGAAATAGGGTAGGCCGATGGTGACCAGCAGCAAAAGCAGGATGGCGATTGACGGATTTTCCGTGCCGCTGGGCTTCCATTGGTTGCCGGGCATGATGGGCAGCGCCAGAATACTTATACCCAGCAAAATGCTGTGAATTTTAATTTGCCGTTCTGTCCGCTGCTTTTGAATGATCCAATGAGCATAGCCGTAGCCGCCAAGTAAAGCCGCCTGGAAGAACAGCATGCAAGTATTCCAAACTGCTGCTGAGCCTCCAAACCAGGGCAGAATGATCTTGGCAATCAATGGCTGAACTTGAAAAAGCAGGAATGCCGAAAGGAAAATTGTGAGCGCGTAAAGAAGCATTGGTGTGAGTTTAGGGGAAAAGGGCATTATAGTTTGCCGGGTAAGCGGGTGGCTAGTGGAATGGTTAATTTTTTCAATATTTTCCAGCTGTGCTAACCTAAAACTTTAGATTCTGAATCAGGCTCTTAGTCCCGTTGCCAGCGCGGTCCAGCGAAGCCTTCACTCTCCGAACTTATCCGTTTGGTGAAGCTGATCTCGTAGTTAGCTTCTTCACCAAAGACGAGGGGAAGTTGCGTGGTGTCGCCAAACGGGCGCGAAAGCCCAAAAGTCCTTTTGGAAGTGGGCTTGAAAGGTTATCGTTGGTGCGAATGGATTATTTCCAGCGAGAAAATTCGGAGCTTGCGCGGTTGGACGGTTGTGAGGTTATATCCAGTCCCTTTGGTTTGGCCGGCGATTATGCGATGAGTGTGGCACTTGATTATTTGACGGAAGTGTCTGAGCATTTGCTTCCGCCCCATGAGCCGAATGAGAAGTTTTTCCGGTTGTTGAATGCGGTTGTCACGCAGATGCGATTGGCACCTTCAAAAGGACCCTGGGCTGCCGTGAATTATTTTAGTTTTTGGGCCGTGAAATTATCCGGGTTTTTGCCTGAACTAAGAGTGAGCGAGGATTCATTGAGACTAGCGCAGGAAATGGGGCGCACGCCAGTTGCTGAAATGGGTGAACAAACTCGTGCAAGCGCAGCGGACTTGCGGCGGCAAATGGTTAGGGCGATTGAAAGTCAAATTGAAAGACGACTGATTACTGTTCCCGTGCTTGAATCTTTGTAAACTGCTATGGATCTATATCAACAAACGCTTTTCAAGTTAAAACAATACTGGGCCGATCGCGGCGTCATTATTCAAGAGCCGTACGACATGGAAGTGGGTGCCGGAACCATGTGTCCGGAAACTTTTCTGCGCGTGTTGGGGCCTAAGCCTTACAAGGTTGCCTATGTGCAGCCTAGTAGACGGCCCGCTGATGGCCGCTATGGCGATAATCCGAATCGTTTATATAAGCACCAACAACTGCAAGTAATTTTGAAGCCCACTCCGGCCGATGTGCTGGAACAATATATGGGCAGCCTTGAGGCTATTGGTATCGATCTGACTAAGCATGATTTAAAGCTTGAGGAAGACAACTGGGAATCCCCTACATTAGGGGCCTGGGGAATTGGCTGGCAAGTGATGTTGGACGGTATGGAAATTACCCAATTCACTTACTTTCAACAGTGTGGTGGTGTGGATTTAGAATTAGTTCCTGCGGAAATCACCTACGGACTGGAACGGCTTACTGCCTTTCTACAAGGTGTGGAAAGTGTTTACGACATTGAATGGGCTCCCGGCTTCAAGTATCGCGATGTTCGCTACAACGACGAATTGCAGGGTTCTGTTTACAACTTTGAAATGGCCGATGTAGATATGCTTTGGCAGCTCTTCGCACTCCATGAAAAGGAAAGTCAACGGTTGATTGATGGGTTTGCCGACTACGAAGACAAGCGCCGCTACCCGCTGATTCCCGCCTATGAGCATGTGTTGAAGTGCTCCAACAATTTCAATTTACTGGACGCCAGAGGCGCGATATCAGTGACCGAACGTGTGGGCGTGATCGCGCGAGTTCGCAAGTTGGCAGTAGGGGTGGCGCAAGCCTGGGTACTGCAGGAGGCTGTGCGATGAACTTCCTGTTGGAGATAGGCGCTGAAGAAATTCCTGATTGGATGATTGAGCCTGCGCTAAAGCAGTTGAGTGATGATTTTGGAAAGTTGCTTGCAGCTAATAACCTTGCTGGCATTGTGAAGGCTGTGGATGCATCACCGCGAAGATTGACCCTATGGGCAGAGGGTCTGCCTGCCGGACAAAGCGACGGCGAAGAACTTGTGACTGGTCCGCCGAAGTCGGCAGGTGCTGGCGCCGCAAATGGGTTTGCCAAAAAGCAAGGTGTAACTCTTGACGCATTGGAAACGCTAACTACTGACAAAGGGGAGTACTTCGCTTATCGCAAGAAAATGGTTGGCCGGGCAACCGGCGTAATTCTTGCTGAGGCGCTGCCAAACCTGATTTTGAAGCTGTATTTCCCAAAAACTATGTACTGGACAGGGAAAGGTGGGCCACAGTTTATTCGTCCCATCCGCTGGCTTGTTGCGTTGCTTGGAAGCGATGTTGTGAAGTTCGAAATTGCGGGAGTGACTTCAGGGAGTGTTACCTATGGTCATCGGCGATTGAGCAAAGGCCCGATCCCGGTGACGTACGAAAACTACGAGCAATCTCTGCGCGAGAATCACGTTTTAGTGCGCGCCGTTGAACGGCGGAAGCGCATTTTGGTTGGTATCGCCAAGTTGGGTGCGAATGTTAAAACGGATGAAAAGTTGCTGCATGTTTTGACGTACATCACTGAGTGGCCCACGCCAATCGTTGGTAATTTCGAAGAGAGCTATTTGCAATTACCCAAGGAAGTGCTGGTGATGGTGATGCGTCACCATCAGAAAAATTTCTCGGTAGAAAATGCGAATGGCGGTTTGAGCAACCAGTTTGTCGCGGTGATGAACATCGACAACGACAATGAAGGGATTGTGCAGCGCGGCAACGAACGAGTGGTGCGGGCACGCTTCA
This sequence comes from Bryobacterales bacterium, assembly GCA_043745195.1. Classification (GTDB taxonomy): domain Bacteria; phylum Acidobacteriota; class Terriglobia; order Bryobacterales; family Bryobacteraceae; genus JANXSF01. Next base: position 11,276 of record JAYTTF010000203.1, read on the forward strand.
ACGATGCGAAATTTTTCTGGGACGTAGATCAACAGCGGAAATTGGCTGATCGTGTAGAAGATTTAGGCAAGGTAACTTTTCAGGCAAAGCTTGGTTCCTATCTTGAGAAGTCCAAGCGCATGGTGGAACTTGCGAGTGAATTGGGTGGACCGGATGCGGCGCGCGCAGCAGGCTTAGCGAAAGCTGATTTGACCACGGAAATGGTGAAGGAATTTACCGATCTGCAGGGACTGGTGGGCGGTCTGTATGCTCGTGTTCAGGGCGAATCCGAAGTGGTTGCGCAGGCTATTTACGAGCATTACAAGCCGCTGAGTATGGAAGATTCCATTCCTTCCACACAAACGGGTCAAGCGGTGGGGCTGGCCGACAAGTTGGATACATTGCGAGGCTGCTTTAGCGTCGGGATGGCACCCACTGGGTCGAAAGATCCCTTCGCATTACGACGTGCGGCTCAAGGCGTGGTGAAGATTCTAATTGAGGGCGGGTGGCGGGTTTCTCTAAGGAAGCTGTTGGGTGGCGATGCTCAACTGGAAGAATTCTTTCTGGACCGCCTTAAGTATTACTTCCGCGAAATCTGCGGATTCAAATACGATGAAGTGAATGCTGTGATTGCAACTGGTTGGGATGATGTACTGGATGCGCACCAGCGGCTGCTGGCCATCCAAGCTGTGCGACCAACGGAGAATTTTGAACCATTGGCTGCTAGTTTCAAACGAATGAAAAATATTGTGACCCAGGCAGGCTTCCAGTCGGGCACAATGAATATTGCGCTCCTTTCAGACGATGCGGAAAAAGATTTGTATACCGCAGCCGAGGCGCTGCGAGGTCGTCTGAAAGGCTTGGATTATCCAGCCTCAATAGTTGCCATCGCCGGATTGCGGCCAGTGGTCGATCAGTTTTTTGACAAGGTTATGGTAAACGCGCAGGATCAATCCGTGCGCAACAATCGTCTGGCTCTGCTCGCCGGGCTGTTGAGTGAATTTTCATCGATTGCCGATTTTTCGGAGATCGTGACGAGCTGATTTTTTCTTTTTTACCTCACAGGAGAGATGCTGGATGAAGAAACACGTTTTTAGCTGGGGCGCAGGTACGGCCGACGGCAATGGTTCCATGAAAGAGATCCTCGGCGGCAAAGGCGCTGGCTTGGCTGAAATGAGCCTGGCCGGAATTCCATTGCCTCCAGGCTTTACTGTTTCCACTGAAGTTTGCACCATTTACTTCAAGAACGGAAACAAAGTTCCTCAAGAAATTGAAGACCAGATGAATGTTGCGCTGCGTACTTTGGAAGAACGCACAGGCAAGAAGCTGGGCAGCGCTACGGATCCACTGCTGCTGAGTGTTCGCAGTGGTGCCAAGTTCTCCATGCCTGGCATGATGAACACCATTCTGAACCTTGGCATGAACGATGTCACGGTGAAAGTGTTGGCCGCTAAATCGAACAACCCCAGATTTGCCAATGATTGCTACCGCCGCTTTCTGCAGATGTTCGGCGAAGTTGCCCTGGACATCCATATGGAGAAGTTCAACCATATTTTTGATGCCATGAAGGCCAAGCGCAAAGTAAAGCTGGATACCGATTTGAACGCCGATGATCTGGCCTCGGTTATCGAAGATTACAAGAAGCTGGTGAAGAAAGAGACTGGCAAGGAATTCCCACAGGATCCGCACGTGCAATTGATGATGTCGCGCGATGCTGTGTTCAGATCCTGGTGGAACGATAAAGCAGCATATTATCGCAAGATGGAAAAGATCCCCGATGAAATCGGAACTGCTGCGAACGTTCAGGCCATGGTCTTCGGCAACCTGGGCGAAACTTCGGCAACCGGTGTGGGCTTCACTCGCGATCCTGCTTCCGGCGAAAAAGTCTTCTACGGCGAATTTCTGATCAACGCGCAAGGCGAAGATGTGGTGGCCGGTATTCGCACCCCCAGCCCGATTTCCGAGTTGGCCAAAGCGATGCCTGCTGTTTACAAACAGCTGCGCGAAATCACCAACAGCCTGGAAAAGCACTACCGCGACATGCAGGATTTCGAGTTTACAGTGGAAGACAACACACTGTACATGTTGCAGACGCGCAATGGGAAACGTACTGGTCCCGCGGCGCTCCGTCTGGCCGTTGAAATGGCCAAAGAAGGCTTGATCAGTAAGCAGGAAGCGGTGATGCGCGTCGCTCCGGCGCAATTAGATCAATTGCTGCATCCTGTATTCGATGCTGCATCGTTGAAGACATTGAAGAAGCTTTCGCAGGGTATTGCTGCATCCCCTGGTGCATCAGTGGGCCGCTGCTACTTCTCGGCTGAAGATGTAGTGGCCGCCGCTGCTAAATCGCCTGTCATCCTGGTGCGCAAAGAAACCACGCCAAACGATATTGCCGGAATGGATGCCGCAAAGGGAATTTTGACCGCCGTAGGTGGCAAGTCCTCTCACGCAGCGGTTGTTGCACGTGGCATGGGACGTCCTTGCATTGTAGGCGCCGGCGAAATCAAGATCGACCAGCACAAGAAGCTGTTTACTTGCGCTGGTGCGACCGTGAAAGAAGGCGATTGGATTTCCATTGACGGAACCACCGGTAATGTTTATCTGGGTCAGGCTAAGACAAACGAAGCCGATCCAACTCGCGGTGAATTTGCAGAGTTCATGGGCTGGGCCGACGAATTCCGCGGCAAGTTCGGCGTCCGCGCCAATGCCGATATTCCTCACGATGCCAAAGTTGCCCGCAAATTTGGTGCCGAGGGTATCGGATTATGCCGAACTGAACACATGTTCTTCGCTGAAGATCGTCTGCCCCACGTTGTGGCAATGATTCTTGCCGATAATGTGAAGGATCGTAAGAAGTGCTTGCAGAAACTGCTGACCATGCAGCGTTCTGATTTCGCCGGTCTGTTCAAAGCAATGGATGGGTTTCCAGTGGTGATCCGTACCCTTGATCCTCCACTTCATGAGTTCCTTCCAAAGCGCGAACACTTAATGGTGGATGTGGCGAAACTCCCGCACGCAACTCCCAAAGAGAAGAAGGAAATGGCAGCAAGCTATGGCTGTACCGTCGGCGAACTGAAGAAGAAACTGCCAGATCTATTGAAGCGTGTTGAAGAATTGCACGAGTTCAACCCCATGCTGGGTCACCGTGGCTGCCGTTTGGGAATCACCTATCCAGAGATCACCGAAATGCAGGCTCGAGCAATTTTCGAGGCTGTGGCGTTGGTAGCCAAGAAGGGAGTAAAGGTTATTCCTGAAGTGATGATTCCGCTGGTTGGTTCCGTAAAGGAATTGGCTCACCAGAAGGCCATCGTAAAAGGGATTGCCGAGGAAGTCTTGGGCAAGGCTGGCTTGAAAGATCAGCATTATATGATTGGGACAATGATCGAAATCCCGCGTGCCGCAATCACTGCCGATGAGATTGCAACCGAGGCAGATTTCTTCAGCTTTGGTACCAACGATTTGACGCAGACCACAATGGGCTTGTCGCGTGATGATTATACGAAGTTCTCAAAGGAGTACGAGGACTTGAAGATTTTCGCGGCTGATCCGTTCGGAGTTCTAGATCAGGGTGGTGTTGGCAAACTGGTGGATATGGCCGTAAAACTAGGCCGAAGCACCAAGCCCAATCTGGAAGTTGGAATTTGTGGCGAGCACGGTGGCGAGCCATCCAGCGTCGAGTTTTGCTATCGCGTTGGAATGGATTATGTCAGTTGCTCCCCATACCGGGTTCCGATCGCCCGCTTAGCGGCCGCCCAAGCTGCATTGGCAGGCCTCAAAGGTGAGTCTAACCGAACGGCTTAACCCAAGTCTTAGGTGTAGTGTATCTTGTTCCGGTTGCTAAGAGCCCTCCTTCGGGAGGGCTTTTACATGTCAGATAGACTATTCTTTCCTTATCGAATCCGTAAGGAAAGGATATAACTCTCCCTATCTAATTGAAAACATATAAATAGAAAGAGAATCTCAGTTTGAAAAAATTACTAAGAAAAGAATTCTATGCTATCCTTTCCTTATTGAATCCGTAAGGAAAGGATGACTCGGGACTTCAACACAATCGGCGGATACATCACCACCACTTTTGGTGACGAACAAGTGCGGGCCTACATGCCTAAGGCCCTTCCACCTACACCGCCTATGTCCACTGTCGGCATGCTTGGCCAGTTGGATATCACCAATCAGGCGGTTGGCAGGTTGGATGGTCTGACGAACTTGCTGCCAGACATCCCGCTGTTCCTTTATTTCTATGTTCGAAAGGAGGCGGTGCTTTCTTCCCAAATCGAAGGAACACAATCCTCCATTTCTGAGTTCCTGATGTACGAGCACGAAGACATTCCTGGTGCCCTATTGCGCGATGTGACGGAAGTTTCAAACTACGTAGCCTGCATGAGTCACGGTTTGAATCGAATGCGGAATGGGTTTCCACTGTCACTGCGGTTGATTCGGGAAATGCACGAGATCCTGCTTTCAAAAGGTCGTGGGAGCGATAAGGAGCCAGGGGAGTTTCGGCGAAGCCAGAACTGGATTGGTGGGACTCGCCCTGGTAATGCAATGTTTGTGCCTCCACCTGCTGACAAAATCATGGAGTTGATGGGTGCCTTGGAGCTATTCATCCACAACGATCAACACGATTTGCCGCTGCTGCTGAAGATTGCCATGATTCACGTCCAGTTCGAGACGATTCATCCGTTTCTGGATGGCAATGGAAGAATTGGCCGGGTTCTGATTCCCATGCTGCTATGCACCAGCGGGGTTCTGCGGGAACCGATTCTATACATGAGCTTGTTCTTTAAGCAAAATCGTTCCACCTACTATGAACTTCTTGATCGGGTTCGGCAAACCGGCGATTGGGAAGTATGGGGAGAGTTTTTCCTGGAAGGCGTCAGACAAACCGCAAATGATTCGGCGCTGACTGCCCACCAGATTCTGGCGTTGTTCGCCCAGGACAAAAAGCTGATTGAAAGTCTTCGTCGACCGGCAACTTCGGCGATGTTGGTGTATCAATACATGCAACGGAATCCAATAGTGTCCATTCCAAATGTCGCGGCAAGAATGGATGTATCTGAACCCACCGTGGCAAAGTCTATCGGACATTTGCAAAAGCTGGGAATTGTAAAGGAGACTACGGGCAAGCAGCGTCGGCGAATCTTCGTCTACGACCGATATTTGGAAATTCTGAACAGGGGAACCGAAGTAGAGAAGCGCTAGACTGCTCTACTTCTTTTGCTCGACTTCACCCTTACGGCGAAGCGTTGGGGCTTTACGCTGTTTGGTGTCGCCTTCTTTCTTCTCAACCACTTTCTTTTCTTCCAACTCTTTGGTGGACATCATGGCTTCTCGATCTTTTTTCTGCTTTGCTGCAACTTGTTCCACATCGCGAGTTCGTTCCTTGAGGTCGGACTGGGAAAGTTCAATAGAATCGTTCGTCGTGTCGATGGCGGTAGAAAGTGCGAATTCATACCGCGGAAGGTCTTTCGGATTTCCGTCCAGTATTTTTTTCAAAGCGGCTGTCATTTCTGCTTCAGCTTTGGCCACTATAGCCATCCCTTCGGTGATATCCACTTTTCGCTTCAACGCGTCTTCCGCCACTTTATCTATGGCCTCAATGATTGCTGTGTAATCTTCCAGTGTGTCGTGGATTAGACCAGAACGTCCAGCCTTTTCCTTGGCGATGGCCTGCTTGATCATGTCGATTCGAATGCGGCTGAATTTCAAGTAGAGCTTCAAACGCTCGTTGGGTTCCTGCGCATCGCGGATCTGGTCCCCTTCATCTACGGTAAGGAAATCCCGTTGGCCGAATGCCAGGGAGCACAACAGCGCGATTCCAAAAAGAAGGCGGCAGATCATTTCTTTTTCATAATACCTTGAACCAGATTATCCTGAATTTCTTCCAGGCGGGTGATCACAGGAGTGATCAAAGGCCTCTCTTCCACGTTCAGATCATGTTCCAGTGTTTTCAGCTTGCGCATGTAAAGGCGCAACTGCATTTCGGTTTTCTTAAACAAGTTGGGACTCTTGGCCGGACTCTTGCCGGTGGCCGCCAGGGAATCAACAGTCAATTCCATAGAAGCACTAAACTCGGCGAGTTGTTCCTTTAATCCCGTCAAGCTGGTTTTTGCAAAATTGTCACGAATGTTGCTAAGTATTTTGCCAGCATAATCAAGAGCCCTTATCGCCCGTTTATCGGCGGCGGGGTCTTCCTTAATGGCAGCGAGGTCAGCCCAAGCTACAACTGCCATGCTGAACACAAAGAAAATGAATCGCGCGAGCTTCAATGTTTTGCCAACTCCTTAACAATCACTTTGATTCGTTGCCGGGATTTGAATTCTTCCTCGGGATTCTTATTTTCGCTTAGAGCCAGAAACTTCTCATAGGCCGGCAAAGCAAGTTTGTACTGATGCATGTGGTCAAGTGTAATGGCCCGGAAGTAATAAGCGCCGGTTGACGGGCTCCCTAGTTCGATTAATTTGTCAAAAGCCGCCAGGGCTTGGGGATAATTTTCGCTCAAGAAAAGCATGCCTCCCAGTTCACTCCAGGATTCTTTATTCTGGGGCTGCAATTGGGATGCTCTAAAAAAGATGTTCGCAGCATTGGGATATTGCTTCATATCGCGCAACAAGCGTCCCAGAGTCATCAGTAGTTGCCAATTTTTCGGCTCACTGTTCACAGCGGAGGTGAGCAATGGGACGGCTTTTTCTCCCTGCTTGATACGGATGTACGCCGTGGCCAGAGCAAATTTGTTGGCACTGGTGGGGGCTGATTTCACAGCCTGTTCAAGGATTGGGACGGCTTGTTCTGGCGCGCCTTTCTCAAGAAGCAGCGATCCCATTCTTTCCGGCACACCAGGCAGTTGCGGAAACTTTTGGTAGATCGCCAGTGCTTCATCCGGTTGTTTGGCTTTTTCATGCAAGTCCGCAAGTTCCAAAAGTATGTCCTGGAATCCTGGGTCCAATTCTACAGCCTTATGGTAGAGCGGGGCAGCTTCGGACAATCTTCCACTTTTTGCGAACGCTCGTGCCAAGCCAACGGTCGCCGATGCTGATTTTGGATCAGCATCCAGCGCACCCTTGAAGGCGTTGGCCGCCTCAGGGTCGCCCAAGGCAAGTAGAGCTTCACCCAAATAATAGTTGGGTCTAAATTCTTTAGGTTTCTTATTGGCTGCCGTTCTGAGAGGCACCAAAGCCTCTGCCAATTGTTTTTGGCGCAGCAGCAAAATTCCAACGTTTAACTGAGCTTCATAAACACTGGCATCCAGTTCCAGAACCTTTTTATATTCACTGATCGCTTCTGCATCCTGGTTCAGCAGGCTAAGGGCAAGGCCCAGGTGAAAGTGTGTGGCGAAGTTTTTAGGGTCCTGTGCTACAGCCTTTCGGAACAAATCGGCGGCCTGGGCATATTGTTGTTGCTCCAATGCCTTAATGCCTTCCTGCTGCAAGTCCGCTTGCCAAAACCAAAACGCCAAAAGGGTGAATGAATGCAACATACTTCTTCAGTGTAGAACCACCTGCAAGTTTACATCTACAACATGTTGGAGGAGGACAAGGGACGCTGACGGATTTCCATACATCCCTTTCCCAACGGTAGAACTTTGTCCGGGTTAAGGCGACAAGTCGGATCGAAAAGTTGTTTAACGCTCCGGATCATATGCAGAGAATCTTCAGTGAACAGAAGAGACATGAGTTCCATTTTTTCCATTCCCACTCCGTGTTCACCCGTGATGGTTCCACCCACTTTAATACAAAACTTCAAAATATCTTCACCGGCTTTTTGAGCACTCTCCAATTCTCCTGGCTTACGGGCATCAAAGAGGATGATGGGGTGCATGTTGCCGTCCCCGGCGTGAAATATATTGCTGATGGTAAGGCTGTATCTTTTGGAGATCTTCTGAATTTCTCGCAGTGTTGCGGCGATTTGTCCTCTTGGTACGACACCGTCTTGCACATAATAAAAGGGACTTACTCGGCCTACAGCACCGAAGGCGTTTTTGCGGCCTTTCCACAAAAGGTCACGCTCTTCGCTGGTTTTCGCAATTCGGACTTCGCGGGCTTTGGTCTCGATGCACGCTTGCTGCACCTGTTCCAACTGTTCTTCAACAGCTTCCACCAAGCCTTCGAATTCCATTAACAAAACAGCTGCAGCGTCCAATGGATAGCCTGCGTGTGTTGCTTCCTCAACCATTCGAAGCATCACACCATCTAGCATTTCGACTGCCACCGGCAAAATAGCTCTGGAAGTAATCAGGGCGATTGTATTGCCGGCATCGTCTGCGGAATCGTAGATTGCCAACATGGTTTTCACCATTTCGGGAGCACGCATAAGGCGGATAATGATTTTCGTTACCAAGCCCATGGTGCCTTCTGATCCGGTAAAGAGTCCAACCAAATCGTAGCCGGGCTGATCGGTTTCCTTGCCGCCTGTCGTGTAAATTTCTCCGTTGGGTAGTACTATTTCAAGGCCGAGTACATGATTGGTGGTGACGCCATATGCCAAAGTATGCGGGCCGCCGGCGTTTTCAGCTACGTTGCCGCCAATTGTGCAGGCACGTTGGCTTGAAGGGTCTGGCGCGTAAAAGTATTTCTGCCCTTGTACGGCCAGCGTGATATCCAAATTCACCACGCCTGGTTCGACGACGGCTCGTTCATTTTCCAGATCAATTTCAAGAATACGATTCATGCGGGCGAAATTGATCATGATGCCGCCAGCACGGGGAATGGCACCGCCACTTAATCCGGTTCCTGCGCCACGACCAATGAATGGAAGGCTAAACTGATTGGCTATTTTGACGATGCCGGAAACATGAGCAGTGGAGCGAGGGAATACAACCACCTCGGGCTTGTGCTTATCCACACCGCCGTCGTATTCGTACAGCCGCAAGTCTTCTGCTGACGTGAGTAGATTGCCCGGTCCTACCAGTGCTTCCAGTTGTTTAAATGCTTCGGCGGGAATCATCGCTTCAGAAGCCCTTTCAGCCGTTCAAAAACCGGATCTGTCACCCAGTTGCGATTACTGATGATTTTTTCAATCACCTTCCCGTCAGGGCCCATGATGTATGTTTCAGGATATTTGAAGGTTCCGTAGGAGGCACTAATGTTGGCTTCGGAATCGAGCGAGGTTTCGAATACCAGGCGCGCTCGTTTCCGGAATAGATCGTAGTTCTTCTTGTTCTTATCCACCGAGATGCCAAGAACAACCAGACCGCTGGGACCCAGTTGTTTTTGTAGTTCATTGAGGGAAGGAATTTCCTCGACACATGGTTGGCACCAGGAGGCCCAAAAGTTGAGAACTAGAATTTTGCCGCCAAAATTGTCTCGTGTAACTTTTTTTCCAGCGTCTGTGGTGATGGAGAAGTTGGGGCCGGTATCACCCACTTCCACCAGACGTTCGGTGAATGAGTCGTAGATTACGTAGCAGAAGGCGGCCAGAAGAACCGCCATCAAACCATTCCAGAGTTTGTCTGATGAAGAAGGCATGATAATTTAAGGTAACCTTGATTTTCGCACCTTCGGGTAAGGAGCCGCATCTAAGAATTGAAACCTATGTTAATAATCAGGCGCGCAGAGTTTTCCGCCTCACACATTTGCCGCAACCAAGCATTAAGCGATGAGCAGAATTTTGCTCTATATGGCCCAGCGGCAAACGGTAAGGGACACGGGCACAATTTCGTCCTTGAAGTAACACTGGCTGGTACACCAGACCCCGTTACGGGAATGGTTTACGACTTGAAAGACCTGAAGGACATCATGAACCATGAAGTGGTGGAGCCAATGGATCATCGGCACTTAAACTATGAAGTACCTCCTTTCGACAAAGTGATTCCCACCACAGAGAACATCGCCATTGAGATATGGAAACGACTGGAGCCTCATTTCTTGAACGGCCCAGGGAAATTAGATTGCGTTCGGCTTTACGAAACCGACGATTTCTTTGTTGAATATCGCGGGGGCAGGGGATGATTCGCCTAACACGTGCATACCACTTTTGTGCATCGCACAGGTTGAATGTGCCGCAGTTCAGTGCCGTGCAAAATCAGCAATTGTTTGGAAAGTGCAACAATCCGCATGGTCATGGTCACAACTATCGGGTGGAAATTGGCGTAAGAGGCGAAGTTGATGCTGCTACTGGACGGGTAGTAGACCTGGCAGCCTTGGACGAAATTGTACAGGAACGCGTTGTGAGGTATTTTGATCATCGCTACATTAACGAAGATATTGCGGAGTTCAAAAACAGAATGGCTACCACCGAAGTGTTGGGAGAAGTGATTGAAGAAAGGCTGTTAGCTGTTTGGCCTGTAAATTTCCCTAGTCTTCTGGATATCCGAATTCAAGAAACAAAGAGAAACCAATTCGTAATTCCGTCATCAGAACAATAACGATATGAGAGAAACCATTCATTCAGAAATTGAAGAGCTTGCAACTACCGGCTCTATGGGTATTTCAGGCCAAGTTAGGAAGATGCTGGCGAGCTTAGGCGAAGATCCAGATCGTGACGGTTTGTTGCGAACTCCATTGCGTTTTGAAAAGGCGATGCAACATCTGACGAGGGGGTATACTCAGAGCCTTGGGGACCTGGTGAACGATGCATTGTTCGATGTTGACTATGACGAAATGGTCATTGTTAAGGACATTGAATTCTACAGCCTCTGCGAACATCACATGCTGCCTTTCTACGGAAAAGTCCATGTGGCTTACCTGCCCGAAGGTAAGGTCATTGGATTGAGCAAAATCCCTAGAATCATCGATATGTTTGCGCGACGCTTGCAAGTGCAAGAAAGGCTCACACATCAAATTGCAGAGGCGATTCAAGAAGTAACTCGACCCAAAGGGGTTGGTGTGATTGTGGAAGCTCAGCATTTTTGTATGATGATGCGTGGTGTGGAAAAGCAATGTTCCAGCACTGTGACCAGTTCCATGTTGGGAGCTTTTAGAACGAAAGAAACTCGCGCCGAGTTTCTTTCGCTATCTCGTTCTCATGGTTAGACAAGAATTGGCTACAATGGTTAATCATGGAGAATTACCGCAATTTCAAAGTCACAGACGCCTTCGGGGCAGTTTGGGAGGTTGAGTTTCTTTGGCAACAAAACGCCATAACCATTCGCCATGCGGATGCGGTGGACGTGAAGTTCCTGATTAAGTCGGGCGACATTGCCGAGGAAAAAGTCTTGGCACTTTCTCACCCGTTTCTTCTCAAGTTGAGTTCTGGAACAGGGCGAGTTTTATCTGACCCGTGGTGTTCCAGGTTGGCGGCAACGCATCTGACAACCATGATTGAAACCGGCGACAATATTGAAAAAACTTTGGTCATTTTGACCTATTTGGATATGAGTAAAGCGGCGCACACTCTTGAAGCTGTTCCTGTGTAAGCCTACTCGGGTTTCATTTCCGCTAGAATTACGAAAGTGTACATTCCTGAACACTTCCGCATCCATGACGAACAAGTTTTAAGACAATTTGCAGCTTCGAACAGCTTTGGGATGTTGATCACCCAAGGTGCCGACGCCTTGATTGCTACCCATCTGCCAATGCTGTTGGAAGGTGAGAATTTGGTTGCCCACATGGCAAGGGCTAATCCTCAAGCTCGCGATATTGAAGCTGGTATCAGTGCTTTGGCTATTTTCCATGGTCCTCATGCTTACGTCTCGCCTTCGTGGTATTCAGATCCAGCTCACAGTGTGCCCACTTGGAATTACACGGCTGTCCACATAACTGGAAAGCCGCATGTGATTTCTGAGCCAAATGCAGTTAAGGAATTATTGCAGCGATTAGTTGGCCAGTTTGAATCACGAAGAGAAAATTCATGGGGATTCGATTTGGAATCGCCGGACATTGATAATTTGATTCGAGGCATTGTTGCGTTTGAAATGCCTATCGAAACAATGGAAGGTAAATTCAAGTTGAGTCAGAACCGCCCAATTGGGGACCGTGGACGAGTGATGTGGTCGCTCAAGAGTAGTGAATCGCAGATGGATCAGCAAGTGGCGGAAATGATGCGAGATGTTTTAACCTGAATTTTGAGCAGGCGTACTACGGCCTCGCGAACAGATAAATGCAAATGTTGTTCAACTGGCGTTCCTCAATTCATCGTCTCGACTGCCTACTCAAGCAGCCTGCTTTTTACAGCTCCCATTCTCGGTGCTCAGCCGTGTTTGGGATTCAGATTCCATTCAGAACGCCAGAAGAGTTAATCACCCTCGAGGACTAGATTTTTTGGGAAGTTGCTGGCCAGCAATTTGTCTTCCTGTGTAGAAAGTACCAGAAGCTCGCGCAACGCGACCGCCTGATTTTGGCAAGCTACTGAAAAGAGGGCAAATTGAGTTGAACATGTTCTGTCATCGCCTTTTTCTTAACTTGAATTTCGTTCCCAGAAAACTCCATCTTCGTACCCTTGTATGCTTGGATCGAGGTCGGCCATTTCCAGGCGTTTTTCGGTAAGCATGCAGTAATCTCTATTTTGTTCAATTCCAATCCAACGGCGTCGTAATTTTTTCGCCACGACGCTGGTGGTTCCCGACCCCAGAAATGGATCCAGAATCAGGTCGCCTTCGCGAGTGCTTGCCAGAATCAGCTTGGCCAATAGCTTTTCGGGCTTCTGGGCAGGATGTTCTGTATTTTCGGCCATCGACCAGAATGGCACGGTTACGTCAGTCCAAAGGTTTGATGGATAGGTATCGCGATAGTTGCCTTTTTCCGTAGCTTGCCAGTCTTTCGGTATGCCATTAGGATCGCGATACGGTGCCCGTACTTGGCGGCGCAATTTTACGGCATCCACATTAAACGTATATTGCTTGGAGCATGTGCAGAAAAAGATATCTTCGCTGGAGTTTTTCCAGTTGTGAGCAGCACCGCGGCCCTTTTCGCGTTCCCAGGTAATTCGATTTTGGATGGTGAGATACTTTGCTGCAACTTGGTGCAGGGCAGGGGAGGATCGCCAGTCGCCGCATAAATAGACGGTAGCTTCAGGCTTGGCGGTTCGCAGCAACGCAGGCAGCCAGGATTCCAGCCACTCCGCATATGCGTCCAGTGTGCGTGCTTTGAAGATAGATAAGCCGAATGCTTTATCCAGATTGTAAGGCGGGTCTACAAAAATCATGTCGGCACATGCCGAAGGGAGAAACGGCAGTGCAGAAAACAGATCCTGATGAATGGTTTTGTTCTCAAGGTCAGCTACAACCGCAGGTGCCTTTAACTTTGCCAGCCGTGCGCGAAACCGACTTTGATCCGCTTTGGTTAAACGAATGGTCCGGTTGCGTGGCGCAGGCATTTACCGCAGTGCCTGATCAAGATCGGTGCAAATGTCCGTGGCAGATTCAATGCCAACTGAGAGGCGCACAAGATTATCGTGAATCCCCTGGCGCTGGCGCTGCTTAGGTGAAAGATCGCGATGGGATGCGATTAACGGATAAAGCATCAGGCTATGGACATCACCAAGGGACGTACCTCGCACAACGAGTTTCAGCCGGTCCATGAAATTCATGATGTCCTGCTTTGCCGCAGACTTCACAAGAAAAGTAACAATGCCGCCATACAGGCCTGGGGCAAATTGACGGGTGATGGTTTCCTTATCGGGATGATCCTGCTGATCGGGGAAGTGAACACGCTCGACGGCAGGATGCTTTTCCAGGTATCGAGCAACGTCAATGGCATTGGCGCAGTGCCGTTCCATTCTGAGTGGAAAAGTTTTCATTCCACGGAAGCAGAGGTAACTTTCAAAGGGACCGAGGATTGGGCCGTAGGTGCGCGATAGGGAGCGGATCACCTCGAAGTGCTCAGCGTCAGAGATAATTACGCCGCCCATGCTGTCTCCGTGGCCGGAAAGATACTTCGTGAGGCTATGCACCACGATGTGAGCGCCGAGATCGAGAGGGCGCACAATCATCGGTGAGGCAAAGGTATTGTCAACGATGAGGGCAGCGTTATTGGCGCGCGCAAGTGCCGCAATCTTGGCAATGTCACCAACCCGCAAAAGAGGATTGGAAATAGTTTCCATCAGGATGCAGCCGGGTTTGTTTTCGAGAATTGCTTCTTCTACTGCGGCCAGGTCAGTAATGTCGACAAAAGAAATTTCGACACCGAAAGGGGCCATCACATTCATCAGTAGATTGATGGTGGCACCATAGAGAGCACTCGCAGCCAGAACGTGCTTGCGGCGGTCAATCAAAGTTGCAGATAGTGCCAACTGCAGAGCCGCCATGCCGGAGGCGCAAGCTAACGCTCCGTGGCCATTTTCAAATGCCGAGCACAATTCCTCCAGTCCCGAATTGTTTGGACTGTCGTACCGGGCGTAGGCGTAGCCTTCCTGTTCATGGGCGAACACCTTGTCCAGGGTCTCGACATTATCGTAGAGAAAGGTTGCCGCTGTGTAGATGGGAGTGGTTACGGGAACGTATGCACCGGGCTTGCGCCGATCGCCGACGTGGACCGCTTTCGTATTGATATCCATTTTCACTTTCTTTTCCAACGAACGCCTTCTTTGGTGTCTTCGAGAATTATGCCCTTTTCCAGAAGATCATTGCGTAATTTGTCAGCACCGGCAAAATCCTTGGCCTTCTTTGCTGCGGTGCGCGCGGCTACTAGGGTGTCGATTTCGGCATCTGAAAGCGAGCCCTCGGCTTTGGTCACTTCCAGAACTTCAAATATGGTGTCGAAGGACTTGAGAAACTCTAGTGCCGATGCGCGGTTGGCTTCCATAAACTGGCCATTGTCCATGGCGGTATTGGTGTCGCGAATCAATTCAAAGACCGCAGCCATGGCACCGGCAGTGTTCAGATCGTCATCCATAGAAGCAATAAAATCGGCTTTGGCCTGTGCGATACGTGCTTCGATCTCGCCATTTACTCCGGCTGGATATTTGTCGGTCTCCAAACGCAATTTGTAATTTCGTAAACGGTCAATTGCGGTGGCGGCAGCTTTCAGGCCATCCATGGTGAAGTTCAGTTTGTTGCGGTATGGAACTTGGGTAAGCAAGTAGCGGATAATTTCCGGCTGATATCCCAGCGCCATGAGATCGCGCAGAGTGTAAAAGTTGCCGAGCGATTTCGACATCTTCTGACCTTCAACCACAAGGTGTTCTGAATGGAGCCAGAATCGGGCAAATTGTTTTCCAGTGACGCCTTCCGATTGAGCGATTTCGTTTTCGTGATGTGGGAAAACCAGATCTACGCCGCCGGCATGAATGTCCAATGTTTCGCCAAGATACTTCATGGCCATGGCGGAGCATTCAATGTGCCAGCCCGGACGGCCATCGCCAATGGAGGTTTGCCAAGACGGTTCGCCATCCTTCTTCATCTTCCATAAAACAAAGTCGCGGGCATCGTCTTTGTCATACTCATCCACATCAACGCGGGCACCGGCGCGCATGCCGGCAAAGTCATTATGGGAGAGCTTGCCGTATTCTTTGAATTGCGAAATGCGGAAGTAAACAGAGCCCTCACTGGTATACGTCATGCCTTTGGCAGTGAGCTTCTCAATCAAATCTGCCATTTCAGGAATGTGTTCGGTGGCACGAACAATACGCTCTGGCTTTTCAAAACGCAGAGTCCGGCAATCTTCGAGAAACGCCTCTTCGTAGGGCTTGGTGTATTCCTGAATTGTCTGGTTCGCGGCGACAGCGCTGCGGATGATTTTGTCTTCCACGTCGGTAATGTTCATCACGTGATTTAACGCAAAGCCACTGGCACGCAACCAACGGCGCAGCAGGTCTTGAAAAGTGAACGTTCTGAGATTGCCAATGTGGACGAAATTGTAGACGGTAGGACCGCAGGTGTACATGCGGACAGTCTTACCGTCGGCAGGCACGAATTCCTGAACCTGTTGCGTCAGGGTGTTGTAAAAACGCAAAGCCATAGGGGATTTAACCATCGTATCAGGTACCTGCAGAATGTGTTAGGATTAGCCGCTAAAGGGAGGATTTGATTTGAAGAACACATTGGTGCTGCGTACTGGCGCTTTGGTTGTAGCGTTGGGCAGTTTTTGGCTGGGAAATTCCCAGCAGGCCGGCCTGACGGTGGAAAAAATTGCTGACGATTTGCATGTGATTGTAGGCAGCGGCGGAAACGTGGCGGTTTATACCACAGACGAAGGCATCATTCTGGTGGATGACAAATTTGCAAAAGACGTGCCTGAGATTTTGGCCAAAGTGAAGGCGATCAGTTCGAAACCAATCCGCTACATTATCAACACGCATCACCACGGTGACCATACTGGGGGGAACGAAAAAATGATGGAGGCGATTCCCGGGTTGGAAATAGTTCAACATAAAAATGCCCGCGAACGAATGGTTGCCGGAAAAATGCCCGGTATGCCAAGGTTGACCTTTGGTTCGGAAACAGCAATTCACCTGGGCGGAAAAGAAGTTCGCGCTTTTTATTTTGGACGTGGCCATACCAATGGCGATATTACTGTGTACTTTCCTGCGCATCGTGTGATGCACTTGGGTGATATGTTCAACACCGGCGGCCCATATGTTGATTATGCAAACGGCGGCAGCGGAGTTGAGTGGAACAAGACGATTTACAATGCCTTGAAATTGGAAGCTGAAACGGTGATTCCAGGACATGGTCCAATCAGCAAGAAGGCAGATTTAGCTGCCTGGAACGCCAAGTTTGAGACGATGCGGAACCGATTGATGATTTTGAAGAAGCAGGGTAAATCGAAAGACGAAGCAATTGCCGCAATCCAACTGGACGACTTAGGTTGGGGTGTTGCCAGTTTGAAAGGGCGCACTTTGCCAGGGCTTTTCGACGAATTATAGGTTTTCAACGTACGAAGATTCCGGCCTGATCCCACTTGGAAATAGTGTCCTTGATCAGTTTGCCGGTTTTTTCGACAACAGCAGCAAAGTACTGGTCGGCCTTCGTTTGATCGAACTTCACATAGCCTTGGCCCGGCTTGTAAAGAATGATTGAGGATGGGAATGGATAGGCCGACCATGTTGCTGCGGGCGGGCGTGGTGTGGCCATGGCATCGGAGTATCGCTCCGGGTGGACAAGTTTCTTATCGATGGCCTGAACCATGGCGGTTTCGTTCCACCCGGCATGTCCGCCGTCTTCGCCGAAAATCTTCAACGTTACGTCTGAACAATAACTCCACCAATTAACTACCAGCGTTCTTACCTGATGGGCCCTTCCAGTCTCTTCAGACAGTTGTTCCAACACTGCTGTTTGCCCGCCTCCATGACCGTTAATCACGATAATGTTTTTGAAGCCCTGTTTCGCTAAGCCCTCCAGGATGTCTGACAGATAAGCACGATATGCTTTTTCACTGATGGTCATGGATCCGGGGTAAGCATCTAATGATCCAGTCATTCCGTAATTTACTGCAGGGGCGACCATGGCGTTCAACTCCACGGCAAGCTTTCTAGCTATAGCTATAGGTGCGGTGTTGTCAGCGCCATTGTTGGCCACGCCGTGTGCTTCCAGCGTGCCTGTGGGCAGCAACACGGTGGTGATTTTACTGGGGACGAATTCGCGAAACTCCATCCAATTGATGTCGTTCATTTCGCGAGTTGACTGCGCTGCCAGTGGCAACAGGAACAGGAAAACGAGACTTTTGTGCATGCCCAAGTTTAGCGGGTGATGATGGGTGCACGCACTCCCCGTCCGGCTTTTACGGTCTGCTGCAATTCGCCATTGAGGACAACTGGTTGCCCGTTCACCAGAACATACTTCATGCCGATGCTGGGTACCGCGGGTTTGCCGAATGTAGCTTGGTCCAGGACAGTGGTTGGATCAAAGACAGTGATGTCGGCATCAGCTCCAACTTTAATACGGCCTTTGCCGCGCATCATTGGTGTGCGCTGTTCTAATCGCTGAGCGGGCATCAGCGTCATTTTACGAATGGCTTCCGGCCAATCGATCCATTGTTTTTCCCTGACGTAGCGGCCAAGCACGCGGGCATAGGTGCCTGCACTGCGCGGATGTCCTTGGCCATTGTCCAGGCCTCCGTCGCTGGCGATCATCACTAGCGGGTGCTTGATAGCGGCTTCTAGGGCCGAGTCGGGAATCATATGCATAATCACATGGCCGCCGCCTGGACGTAGTTTATTGAACTTGTCTTCCGTGAGTCTTTCGCCGGTGGCTACCCATTCCAAAGCGCCATAATCAACTCCCAGCACATTCTGCCAACCGGGTAAAAAAATGGCTGAGGCAATGTCGGTGAGGGCGGCATTGTAGGAATAGCATTCGGTAGAAATATCCACGCCGCGCGCACGGGCTTCAGTGATGGTGGCCAGCACTTGCGGTGTTTGGCTAAGGCTGCTGGAGGTGACGTGCACCATGTGGATGGGCGTTCCGGTGATAACTGAGGCGGCGATGATTTCTTCCAGTGAGGTTAGTGCAGACCATGAACCTGCCCGCCCCATGCCACGGACATGAATGAAGGCGGGAGCTTTTACTTTTCCTGCTGCGCGGAACATTTCGAGGATTTCCCATGCTGATGCGCCGGGAGTGTATTGAATGCCAAAGCCAAGCCCCAACGCTCCTTGTGCTAAACCGGTTTCGACGCGGCGGCGAAGGGCGGTGATTTCTTCGTCACTGGCAACCTTGTATGCTCCGTCAGCCTTTGGAACCAGGGAAGGGCTGGGGTCCTTCATGATTTGCATGCGGCTGGGAACATGGCCGATGGTGGCCCCGTAGTTCACGAATTGGCCGGGTTCGCGCTCCCGGTAGTAACGATCTACATCCGCCACTCCAATTTCCATTTCGAGGGCTGTGGTGACGCCGTCCAACGCCTTCAGCCGGTAATTTGCTTCGTCCTGTCCGTGGGAGTGGAGGTCAATGAACCCGGGAGCGACGATCAGGCCAGTGGCATCGAGGATCAGAGTCCCAGTTAAGGGAGTTGTGGAAATGGCCACAATTTTTCCATTGCGGATGCCGACGTTGCGAACTGCGTCCAGCTTCGATTCGGGGTCAATGACGCGCCCGCCTTTCAGCACTATATCGTGCGGTTGAGCTAGTAACAGAGGAAGAGTAAATACGAATGCGCTAAGGAGTTTTTTCATTGTGCTTGCCTTGGGAAAGATGAGTATAGAAACCAAGTTCAGATCCGCTAAATGCTTTGGTGATAAATTGAATTTGC
Source organism: Bryobacterales bacterium (assembly GCA_043745195.1). GTDB lineage: Bacteria > Acidobacteriota > Terriglobia > Bryobacterales > Bryobacteraceae > JANXSF01. The sequence goes on from JAYTTF010000203.1 coordinate 30,319, forward strand.
CCTGTGTGTTCGCTGAAGTGGCATAGAACGTGATAGACGCACTCCAGATGAGAAGCATCGTAGCCTTGGACGCTGGTTCTCAGCGCCAGGGTTGCCGTAGTTTGTGCCTGCAGCACTATCATTGCCTGTTCGATTGTGGAGCGCAATAACAACCTGAGTGTGGCGCTGTCTGTGGTGGAGCGCGCATTGAATTCTGCATCGCGATCGCGATCGACCGGTTGCTTGCCAACACCTTCCAGAATCCATTGTCGAACATTGCCGCAGAGGTGCAGGATCAAGTTGCCGATGGCATTCTCATGTTCAGCGCCCCGAGCCCAAATTTGATCCTCTGTTAGCTTCTCCAGACATACAAAGATTCGCCCGGTCATCTGGTCGAGCCGTTTTTGAGATGCGGAAAGAAACAGGTCCGCTAGTTGACTGTCCATTCGAACAGTTTACTTTACTGGCTGGTTCTACTTTTCGTTGAAGCGTCGGATTACCTTATCCACATATCGACGTGTTTCAATGTATGGAGGAACGCCGCCAAACCTGTCAACGGCACCAGGACCGGCGTTGTATGCGGCCAATGCCAATGCCAATTGGTTGGGATTGCCTTCGTATTTCAGAAGCAGCGTTCGCAGCAAACGAGTTCCGGCGTCGATGTTTTGAGCAGCATCGGAAGGATCTGCTCCCAGATAGCGGGCAGTGGAAGGCATCAATTGCATGACTCCGATAGCGCCTTGGCTCGAACGCGCATTTTGCTGATAGCCCGATTCCATGGATGCTACGGCATGAATCAGATCGGCAGGCAGGCCGTGGCGGGCAGCGGCTTTGTTGATCATGTTGTAGACCACGATGGTGGACGGATCTTCGGCTATGGTGAGCGTTGAGGCAACAGGTAAAGGGACGGGTGCAGCGGGAGTGGGCAAGGCCAGATCAGAACGGTCCAATATCAGAGTTGTGCCACCTTTTTGCAGCAGGAAAATTGTGTTGCCTTCCTCAGTTCGGGACTCCACTTCTAATTTCACGCCATTGCGTAAAATGACAAGTTCTGATGCAGGCAAAAATTGAGTGAAGACAATAAACAGGAGTATGCGCATGAAGCTATATAAAACAGTTATCGTCAGCCAGCATGCCGAAGTGGATTGGGTTGTTACCTTACCAAGCGGCAGTGAAGATCTTAGAGCCGAACGAGTGTGATATGTTCGTTACCAGTAAAGCCATGAATTTTTCCAATTTCAATACGCTGCTGGTTTCCGCTCTTGCCATTCCAATGCTTGGCATTGCGTTTCAAGCTCAGCCAGCTTCAACAACGACTCCGGCACCAACTGCAACGCAAATAGCCACGCAGGAAGATCACAAAAAGATGATGGATCTTTTGAAAATTACTACTTTGCGCCGAGGGGCGGATGGCCGTAACGACAAGGCCCCGAATGCAGCAAATTACGATGAATCGAAGGCAAATCCTTATCCGAAATTGCCGGATCCATTAACCCTTAAAAATGGAAAAAAAGTAACCACTGCAAAGGATTGGTGGGAGAAACGGCGTCCGGAAATTGTTGAGGATTTTGACCGCGAAGTTTATGGACGCATGCCGAAGGTGACGCCCAAGGTGACATGGGAGGTGACCAGCAAGAAATCGGAAATGAATGGTGAAGTGCCGGTGATTACGAAGCTGCTGACAGGGCATGTGGATAACTCTGGTTACCCGGAAATTTCAGTGGATATCAAGGTGTCTTTGACCACGCCGTCCCATGCAACCGGGCCGGTCCCGGTGATCATGGAGTTTGGTTTCATTGGCACGAGGCCGGGCTTTCCCGGTGGGGCGGCGACAGCACCAGGACCAACTGGCCCCACATGGCAACAACAGGTTCTGACCAAAGGTTGGGGTTACGCCATCATTGTTCCTGGCAGCATTCAGGCTGACAACGGAGCTGGATTAACTCAAGGGATTATCGGGCTGGTGAACAAAGGCAAATCCCGCAAGGTGGACGATTGGGGGGCATTGCGTGCATGGGGTTGGGGCGCAAGCCGCGCGCTGGATTACTTCGCCACAGACAGTGCCGTGGATGCTAAAAAAGTTGGACTGGAAGGACACTCGCGCTACGGCAAAGCAACAGCAGTTGCCATGGCGGATGATCCTCGCTTCGCCATTGCGTTTGTGAGTTCTTCTGGGGAAGGGGGCGTGAAAATCCACCGGCGCAATTGGGGCGAACTGGTAGAAAATGTGGCTGCCCCAAATGAATATCACTGGATGGCTGGGAATTTCCTGAAATATGCCGGGCCATTGAATTGGAACGATCTACCAGTGGATTCGCATGAGTTGATTGCGTTGTGCGCTCCACGTCCCGTGTTCGTAAGTTCTGGTGACAAGGGTGATGCCTGGGTGGATGCCAAAGGAATGTTCCAGGCGGCTGCCGGTGCGGGACCTGTCTATAAATTGCTTGGAAAGAAAGATATGGGGACTACTGAATTTCCCGCGCTGGAGACTACGCTGATTGACGGAGATGTAGCGTTCCGTCAGCATAGCGGAGGCCATACTCCTGGTCCGAACTGGCCAACATTTATCACGTTTGCGGAACGGTATTTGGGTATTGGTCCACTGCAATAAAAAGGGGGCCATTGAAGGCCCCCCCCCCATTCGCACAGCAATCTAACGCGTCATCTTACAAAACAGAATCAGACCAGCTTTCCAATATCTGCTTTACCTTTTGGCAGAATTGATCGGCCAGCGCTCCGTCAATAAGGCGATGATCGAATGTCAGGGCAAGGTGAGCAACACTACGGATGGCAATGGCATCGTCAATCACTACAGGCACTTTTTCCACAGCACCTACGCCAAGAATTGCTACCTGCGGTTGATTGATCACAGGCGTGGCGAAGATGCTGCCAAAGCTACCGAAGTTTGTGATGGAAAAAGTTCCACCGGAAACTTCATTAGGTTTCAATTGCTTGGAACGCGCGCGGGCGGCAAGGTCAACAATGGAGCGTTGAAGACCAACCACGTTTTTCTCATCTGCGTTGGCAATTACTGGAACGATTAACCCATTTTCCAACGCCACTGCAATGCCAATGTTGATGTCATTATGAAACAGAATGTTGGTTCCATCAATGGAAGCATTCAGCAGCGGGAAGGAACGAATGGCCTGGCAGGCGGCGCTAACAACGAACGGCAGGAAGGTTAAGCCGAAGCCATAGCGGGCCTGGAATTCGTCTTTTTGCTTGGCGCGAAGTTTGGCGACCTTGGTCATGTCTACTTTGTGAACTGTAGTGACATGAGCGGAAATGCGTTTAGACATCACCATGTGTTCGGCGATCTTCTGCCGCATTGTGGACAGAGGCTCCACGCGAACCTTGGCTGCTTCAGCACGGGCGGGCGGTGGAACGGATGCAGGAGCGGATGGCGGTACGAATGCCGGAGTTGGGGGCGCTGGAGCGGATGCCTGGGCGGCGGGGCGGGCTCCTCCGGAAAGATGCGATTCCACATCTTGCTTGGTGATTCTACCTCCGGGACCCGACCCGGGAACGTCTCCTAGATCCACGTTGTTTTCACGAGCCATCTTCCTTACCAGCGGAGACAACGGCCCTTGGGGCTCAGCGGCTACAGTCGGGGCTGGTGCCACTTGTGCGGGTGGCGGCGGTGGCGGTGCAGCAACCGGAGCCGGTGGTGGCGGCGGTGCGACAGGTGCTGGGGCAGGGGGCGCAACCGGTTCAGGTTTGGCGGCAGCTGCCGGTGCAGCAGCGCCGTCAGTGATGCGTGCCACCACTGTATTAATGGCTACTGTCTTCCCGGTTTCCACCAGCACTTCGGATAATATTCCAGCCGCAGGGGATGGGATTTCCGTATCGACTTTATCCGTCGAAATTTCAAAAAGGGGTTCGTCGCGTTCAACGCGGTCACCGGGCTTCTTAAGCCATCGGGTAAGCGTTCCTTCGACGATGCTTTCTCCCATCTGGGGCATGACGACATCGATCATTTAAGCATTCTCCATTGTGAGGGCCGGTTCTGCCGGCGTCAGACTAAAAAATTCACTCATGTGCCGGATCAGCGCTAATTCCACTGATTCACGGCTTGCAAGGCAACCAAGTTCTCTGAGGCTGGTGACGGGCTTGGTCAATCCGCAGGGAACAATGTATTGAAAATAATTGAGGTCAGTATCCAAGTTCAAAGCGAAACCGTGGCTGGTAACCCATCGGCTGATATGGACGCCGATGGCTGCAACTTTCTTGCCGTTCACCCAGACTCCGGTACAGTTGTCCACGCGAGTCCCTTCGATTCCAAATTCGGACAGAGAGCGAATAAGAACCTCTTCCAGTCCGCGAACGTAGGCTACCACATCGCGCTTCCAATCGCGCAAATCGATTATGGCGTAACCGATGATTTGACCGGGCCCATGATAGGTAACGTCGCCACCGCGGTCTGTTTGATGAAAAGCGATACCGGTTCTTTCCAAAACTTCGGGGGAAGCAAGTACATTTTCAGTATGTCCATTGCGGCCCATTGTTACCGTGTGCGGATGTTCCAGAAGCAGGAACTGATCTGGAATAAGGCTCTGCTTGCGCTGATCCACCAATTGGCGTTGCATGGCATAAGCTTCTCCAAACCCGATCCTGCCCAAATGCTGAACTTCCAGATTATGCATTAATGGCCATTCCATAGACTGCGTTGAAGGCCTCGCCAACAGCTTCGTAAAGTGTCGGATGGGCGTGAATTGTTGCCATCATGGATTCCACCGTTGCCTCGGCTTCCATGGCTGTCACGGCTTCGGCAATCAATTCGTAACCGTGCGGGCCGATAATGTGGACACCCAGAATCTCGCCATATTTTGCGTCGGCAACAATCTTCACAAAGCCTTCATGATGCCCAAGAATGGATGCCTTTGAATTGCCTGAGAATGGGAACTTGCCCACTTTTACATCATGTCCGGCGGCTCTGGCTTGGGCTTCGGTTAAACCAACGCTGCCAATTCCAGGCTCCGTGTAGGTGGCGCCTGGAATGCGATTCTTGTTGATCGGCTTGACATCTTTTCCAGCGATGTGGCCAACTGCAACCATGCCCTCCATCGTGGCCACGTGAGCCAGTTGAGGTGTGCCGGCCACTACGTCGCCAATAGCATAGACTCCCGGTTCGGAAGTACGTTGGAATCCGTCAACCTTGATGAAGCCGCGATCTAATTCCACGCGAGTACTGGCCAAGCCGATGTTTTCCGTGTTGGGCTTGCGTCCCACAGCGACCAGAAGTTTTTCAGCTTCCAGTTCTTCTTTGGTTCCATTGGCCAGAGTAACGGTTAGTGCAACCCCAGTGGATGTGCGGCGAATATTTTCAGCCTTGGCTCCGGTTTCGCAACGGATACCGGCCTTCTTGAAGCACCGGGATAATTCCTTCGATACCTCTTCGTCTTCCACTGGAACCAAGCGGGGGAGCATTTCCAGAATAGTGACTTTGGTTCCAAACCGGCTGAAGATAGATCCAAATTCCACGCCAACGGCACCTGCGCCGATGATGGCTAGGGACTTGGGTACGGTACCCATTTTTAGAATTTCAACATTGGTTAGAAGATAGGCAGGGTCAGGTGTGAGTCCTGGCAACATGCGAGCTTCGCTACCCGTTGCAATGATAATATTCTTGCTTTCAATTTCGCGAACATTGCCTTCTGAACGGACTTCAATTTTCCCGCCACCCTTCAAGGTGCCGAAGCCTTTAATCACTTCCACCTTGTTCTTCTTCATCAGGAATTCAACGCCTTTGGCATGTTTCGAGATGATGTTATCCTTGCGGTCAAGAACAGAAGGGTAATTAAGTTGTGGGTTTTCGCAACTCATTCCCTGATCTCCAGGGTTTACAAAGTAGTCCCAAACTTCAGCCGAGTGCAGCAGGGCCTTGGTGGGAATGCAGCCAACGTGCAGACAAGTGCCACCCAATTTGGGATCTTTTTCAATAATTGCGGTTTTTAGGCCATATTGGCCCGCGCGGACTGCTGCCGAATAGCCGCCGGGGCCGCTACCGATGATGACAAGGTCGTAGGACATTTATTTTCAGTTTAACATTGCATTGAACGAACAACGTTAACAGTGGCAGATCAACCCGCTTGCTTCAGAACTTTGGCTTCGCTATATTTCGTCCATGCCCCCAGCCCCGAAACATCAAATCCTAAATTTAGATCCGGCCATTCCCAACGCCGATCGTCTTAAAATCCGTGATAATTTGTCAGCCATTGTCTTTACCGGAAGACATCTTTGGCTCGGCGGCGACGAAGGAACTTCGGTTGAACGTATGACCGTTGATTCTTCCGGTAATTTCGGCCAGCACCAGCGAACGGATCTTGGCAAGTTCATTAATCTAGTGGCTGATGATCAAGGGTTGATAAGAGAAATTGATATCGAAGGCCTGGATCTGAATGGTGGATACCTTTGGGTTGCCGGGTCACACTCTCTGAAGCGCAAGAAGGCTGATCCCGAAAAGTCTCCCGATACGAATCGCAAGCGACTCTTAGAAATTGATGCAGAGCGCAATCGCCATACTCTGGCGCGCGTTCCCGTTGACGCGACAGGGAGTCTGGCCAAAACGGTTGGCGGCTTAACTGCCGCTCGGATTACAGTGGATACCAATGGAGATCAACTCACTGCTGCTATTCGTGCTGACAAACATTTGGGCAACTCATGCACCGTTCCCAGCAAAGAGAACGGTCTGGACATTGAAGGTCTGGCAGTTACAGGGAACCGCGTTTTCATTGGCCTTCGCGGACCAGTTGTACGTGGCTGGGCAGTGATTATTGAGTTTCAATGGAAGGATTCCGGTGATGGTCTGATTTCGATTGATGGGGGGATAAAAAAGCACTTTCTCCAAATTGGTGGACTCGGCATTCGCGAGTTAGCGATTAATGGCAAAGACCTTTACATTCTTGCCGGTCCAACCATGGAATTAGATGGGCCCGTGTTCCTTTATCGTTGGCCGAAAGCGTTGGACAACAGTGCTGAAGCAATGATTTGGCAATCGAATAATATTCTTGAAAAAGTACTTGCAGTGCCCTTCGGCGAAGGGGAATCAGCAGGCAGAGATCATGCAGAAGGGATCGCTCTTATCTCAAAGCCAGGTGGAGGGCTGGAAGTTATGATTTGCTACGATTCGCCCGCTTCCACGCGCCTGATCCCGGAGCATCCGGAGCAGGTTTTGGTTGATGTATTCCAGCTTGCATAGCAGTTTGGCGCGTTGAGATGAAACCAGACGCCTCCGCGAGGTATCTATACTCAAGAGAGTCCCAACATGCTGAAGCTTCTAATTCCCGGGCTGGTATTTTGTGCAGTCTGCTTTCCACAAACCACACGCCGCCCTCCGCCGCCGGTGAAGAAGCCTATCACTATTCCCAAGGCACCGGGGAATCCTGCGACGGCAATCCAGCAGGATTTTCTGATTGAAAAAATTTCAGTAGAAGGCGTTAAACGATATAAGCCGGATCAAGTGATCAAAGCAAGCGGACTGAAAGTCGGCCAAATTGGTTCCAAAGAAATCTTTGACAAGGCTCAGGCGCAGTTGGTGGAAGCTGGCGTCTTTTCAACTGTTGCATATCGTTACCAGCCAGGCGCATCGGGGAAAAGTTTCGCAGTAACTTTTGAAGTTCAAGAACTGGAGCAAGTGTATCCGGTGCGGTTTGAAGGTTTACCTCGACCCGATTCTGAACTGCGCGATCACCTTGCGGCGAACGATCCTTTGTTCGGGCCATTGATCCCAGCCACAGAGCCAGTTTTGAAGCGCTACGTGAAAATTTTGAAAGACTACATGAACACCAGCGACGTGGCGGCCAAGGTTGTTGCTGACACCGCGATTCGGCTAACGGTGGTGTTTCGTTCCGCTGCCGCGCCCATGACCATCGCCGAAGTAGATTTCTCTGGAACCAAAGAAATTCGTTCTGAAGACCTGCGCAATAAGATTGCCGAAGTTGCTGTAGGCGTATCCTATTCCGAAGCACGGATGCGGGAAATTCTGGACATGCAACTGCGGCCGTTTTATGAAGCCAAGGGATTGATGCGCGTTAAGTGGGCCAAAATTTCCACCCAGCCAGCCAAGGATGTTACCGGCGTTGTGGTGAAGGTGGAAGTGGAAGAAGGCTTGCCTTATGGTTTGAACGCCGTCGAAATACATGGATGGAGTCCGGTGAAGGAACTGTTGGACGACATTAAACTGAAGACTGGCGAAGTTGCTAATTTCGATCTTGTTGAGCAAGCCAAAGACAAGATTTTGAAATTTGTGAAACGCAAAGGGTATATGCGGGCCGCGGTGACTTACGATCGGGTTTATAACGACGAAAAACATTGGGTGGCCGTGAAATACCACGTCGTCGCAGGGCAACAATACACATTTCGAGCATTGAAAATTGAGGGCTTAGATCTTCTATCTGAACCTCCAATCCGGAAGATGTGGGGTTTGAAAGAAGGCAAGGCTTTCAACGCTGAATATCCTGATCGTTTCCTGGGGGAGATCCGCGAGCAAAGGTTATTCGACAATTTGGGCGATGACACCAAGGCGAGGCTGACCTTTGATGATCGTGCCAACACTATTACTGTGACGCTGCAGTTCAAAGGGGATGCGCAAAAGAAGGACCCCATTATTCTTGGAGTCCCTCCCCCTCAAGATAATTTCTTGCGAAGCCAATCGAGGGCGTATATCGCGGCGACGGACCGCACCCGTTCGCGGTCGCCCCATAATTGAAATCTGCGAGCTTCCACGCCATCAGGAGAAGCCAGGCCTATCCAAACTACTCCGGCAGGCGTTCCGTCGTCCCCACCATCAGGGCCGGCGTATCCAGTTGCGGATAGCGCGTAATCAGCCTTTGTCTTAATCCGTGCACCGCTGGCCATGGCTTTTGCAACAGCTTCACTAACCGCCGTGTGCTCGGCAAGCATTTCCAAAGGTACACTCACCATTTCATGCTTCATCTGTACGGTGTAAGTTAGGAAGCCGCCGCGGAAATAGTTGGAACTACCGGCAACGCTGGTAATGCGTTCGCCAATCAACCCGCCGGTGCAACTTTCCGCTACGGCCAACCAGGCGCCTTTTGCTTTCAACTTGCGGCCAAGTGCTGTTTCCAGATCCGCACCATCGTCGGAATAGACTTTGTCGCCCAATAGTTCAAGGATTGGATCGGCCACTTCGGTGAGCAGTTTTTCGGCTTCCTGTTCGGTATCGCATCGCGCACGAAGATGAATGTGGATATCCCCCGGAGAAGCAAGAATCGTCGTGACGGGATTTGTATATTTTGTATAGACGGGGGCAATCAGTTGATCCAGATCAGATTCACCGATGCCTGCCACTCGGTAGAAACGAGTGCGGATCACAATTGGCGGCAGCAGCTTTTCAATGCGGGGAATGCATTGCTCGGCGAACAGCGGCTTCATTTCCCTTGGAGGTCCTGGAAGAAGGATAACTACACGGCCATCTTTGGCAATCCATTGCGCAGGAGCCGTGCCTCTGGGATTATCTAAAACTTCGGCACCATCCAAAACGAATGCTTGTCGCTTATTATTTTCTGCCATGGTTTTGCGGCCAAGGCGGACGAACAACGCAGCAATTTCATCGGCAATTTCCGGCCGATAGGTCTGACCAACACCAAGGGCTGCCGCTGCGGCATCGCGCGTTACGTCGTCCTCAGTTGGACCCAGTCCGCCAGTGATCAAAACAATATCGGACCGATGAAAAGCCGCTTCTATCTGGGCGGTGAGCCTTGGCCGGTCGTCAGCCACAATAGATTTCAAGACAACTTCAATGCCCAGCGTGTTCAACTGATCGGTGAGCCACAAAGAGTTTGTATCAATCTTGGTCGGAGTTAAAAGTTCGGACCCAACAGCTATGATTTCGGCGTTCATCCCCAGATGGGCCTTCCGGCAATGCCCACGTTGACACGGAAGATTGCATTGTTAGTTGCGACGGCAAGAGTTTTTGAAGGCGTAAAGGCGATTCCAACAATTCCTGGTCCTGACAAGAAAAGACTGGCTTGTTTGTCAGGAGTAATGCGAACAACACCGCGCCGGCCTGCTAACGAGGCACTCACAAAGAGATTTCCTTCGGCGTCGAAAGCAAGTCCCTGAGGCCGGCCCAGCCCGCGGAAGAATACGTCTGCTTGACCATCAGGGGAGACGCGATGGACAACGTCATAACTGGACGTCGTTGGCCCCGTAATGTACAAATGCTGATCAGGTCCGAAGGCCATGTGGTAAGCGGCAATGGACGGTTCCACCGTTGCGAAAACGTATATTTGGCGTGTTGGGCTGACTTTGAAAATTGTGCCGCTTCGATCGCCGACATACAGATTACCCTCATCGTCAAAGGCCAGGCCTGTAGCGGTTCCCATCCCTTCTACAAAAATGGAAAGCTGGCCGTTCGGTGTGCATTGGTAAACAATTTCATCGTTCCGGCTGGAAATGTACAGCAGCCCTTCTTTGTCGAAAGCCAAGCCTGTGGGATTCATGATGTCGCTCAAGAAAGGAGTCATCCCTTTAAGCGCATCAATTTTATACACCGAGACCGCAGTTTTTTGGCCGCGGGTTCCACTAAAGGTTGTGAAGATGTTTCCCTGCGCGTCCACTGCGGGGCTGGAAACAGGATGCAGATCTTCTGCCAGTTGAATGCCGATTTCGCAGTTCCAAATGCTGGAAAGGCGTTCGCCATTGTCTACCAGAAGGTTGCCATTGTCCGCACCATTTGGAACCTTCGCAATGATGAACGATTGAGAGCCGATGACGATGGGGGCCTGGACGTCGCCAACCAATACTTTGGCTTTGCCACTGCGCAAAAAACCTGTCCCACGAATTTCCAATTCCCCGCCGGCTATGGCTGCTCCAGGCTGCACCTGGACGATTTCCGGTTTGTCATCTGACTCATTAAAAATTTGCATGCCTAATAAAGATTGAACCACCCTGCAACCGCCATTACAACCGCTGCGTAAACGCCGGCACCCAAATCGTCGACAATTACACCGGTTCCGCCATGCAGTTTTTCAAGGTTTCGAACGGGCCATGGCTTGGTGATATCGAATAGCCGGAACAGTGCAAACGCTAATGTGAAGCTCTGCCAGTTGAAATGCGTGGCTCCTGCAAGGGTTAACCAGACGCCCAACACTTCATCGATCACCACCGTTTGAGGATCTTGATTTCCGGTACCAGCAATGATTTGATTTGCCGCCCAAATACCGATTGGAGTTACCAGTGCGGTGAGCAGGACAAAGTGCCATTGCGTGAAACCGGCGTAGATTGATAGGGGTACGGCTACGGCCAATCCACCAAGTGTTCCCACTGTTCCCGGCGCTTTGGGTGAGAATCCGCAACCGAACCAAGTGGCCAGGGCCGTGGCTACGGGACTAATCGCCCTCTTCACTTTCCTCCATGTTCTGGCTGGTGGCTGGAATTACGTATTTTTCACTGGCCCAATTGCCAAGGTCAATCAGCTTGCAACGTTCTGAGCAAAAGGGCATGAAGCTGTCACCGAAGTTTACGGTTTTTTCACAGATTGGGCATCGCATAGGGAAGCTTTAATTTTACACGGAACTTCTAGGGAACACGCGCAAAACGGAGTTCCGGCGACTGTGAAAATTTCCCGAGTTCCTGGTTCGTTTGGGAGCCGCCGGGCCCTTTGCGCTTATAAGGAACACGCGCAAAACGGAGCTCCGGCGGCGAGAGACTTTCGTGTTCCTTCAACATTGATGGCCCGCCGCCGGGCCCTTTGCGCTTTTGCCCATTCGACGCCAAAACGCATTCGCCCGGCTGACATCTTTCATGATTTGAGCCCGCAATGCTTCCGGGGAAGGGAATTGCAGCTCCTCGCGAACGTGCCGGTGAAAGAACAATTTGATGCGGGCGGGTTGTTCTGGTAAAGGCTCTAGAAGGAACGTCTCAATGGTGAGGCGATCACCAGCAAAGGTAGGACGAGTTCCAATATTAGTTATGGATGAAATCGGTTTACTGTGATTTGGCAGTTGAGTGCTGGTAATGTAAACCCCATTTGCAGGAAGCACCTCTGCATCGGTTGCTAGGTTCAATGTTGGAACAGTTTGCTTTGATCCGATGCCGTGGCCACTGACAATGGCTCCTTCCAAAGAAAATGGACGGTTCAATAATCTGCATGCCTTTGAGACTTCACCGGCGGCCAGCAATTTCCGGATTGCGCTGGAACTGGCAATGCGGCCGCGCACAACTACAGCATTCACGGCTTCCGTGATAAATCCATACTGCTCACCCAGAGTCGCCAGCACCTGCACATCACCTGCTTGCTTGTGGCCGAAGCGGAAGTTATCACCCACCACAACAGCTTTTGCATTCAACAGGTTTTTCAGAATGGTTTCGGCGAATTGGTCCGGCGATAAACTGGCCATTGCCTGATCGAAGGGCAGGCAAATTACTTCATCCAAACCATAGCGCCGCATCTGGTCGATTCTTGTCTCTAAAGACATCAGCAATTTTGGCGCACGCTCGGGTGCCAGCAACTTGGTGGGGTGCGGATCGAACGTAACCGCCGCAGCACTCCATCCGTGCTTTGCAGCAAGCAGGCATACGCGCTCTATCAGTTTTTGATGACCTAAATGGACGCCGTCGAAATTTCCAATAGTCAAAGCTTTGGCGGTCATCCCAGACAATCCTCAATCATCACTTCAAGCCCATCGTAGGCAAGTCGAACATGCGCAGGCAGCATGCTTTCTGCCCGTTCGTGCGCCAGGTCATGACAAATATGAGTGAAGAAAGCTCGTTTCGGTTGCAACTGATCCACAATCGCCAAAGACTGTTGCACGGTGGAATGTGTGGGATGCGGTTTGTAACGCAGGGCGTCTAAGAACAGCACATCCAATCCGTGAAGTTTGGCCATTGACTCTTGCGGGATTTCGCTATGGTCGGTGAGGTAAGCAAGCTTCCCGATGCGGAATCCGAACACGCGCCCCTTGCCGTGGTGGAGCAAAATTGGACTAATGCTGTTTCCCAACAAGTCGAATGGCTCGTCATTTATTGTGTGAGTGGAGAGTCGAGGCCGTGTGGATTCCTGAGGTGCATCATTGAACACATATGGGAAGCAGCGGCGAACAGCTTCGATACTATCTTCCGAACCAAACACAGGGATAACGTTACCTTGCCTAAAGTTGAATGGGCGGACATCGTCCAGCCCCATAATATGGTCGGCATGTGGATGAGTGAGCAGAATGGCATCCAACCGCGACATTTGGAAACGCAGAGCTTGGGTGCGGAAGTCCGGTGTTGTATCAATAACAACTCCTCGCCCTTGGAATTCCAGCAAAACAGAAGGACGCATGCGATTATCGCGCGGATCGGTAGAGGTGCAAACGCTACAATGGCAGCCAATACTCGGCACACCAACGCTTGTACCTGAACCCAGAACAGTTAGTTTCAAACTTGCTGCCCCGGCCATCTAACTTTGTGCCGGAGTTTCTTTCGCAGGCGTTTCCGCAATTTGAACACAGCGGAAACGCAGTTCCGTCAGAGAATTGTCGAGCAACCTTTTTTCCTCAAGACTTAAATTGTTTACGGTCTTTTCCTGGATCATCGCAAGCATGTCAATGGAGTGGCGGGCAGCTTCAAGATTAGGCTGCTCCTTGTCTTTCTCATCCCCAAAGTGGAGCAATCCGAGTTGCATTTCAGTTTGCATCTTTAAGCTAAGGACGAGAAATTCGAAAGTTGCGGGCGGTAAGGGGAAATTCGATTCACTCATGTATAAATTATAACGTTCTGGGGCCGCATTTTGGTCGAGCATAAAACTGTTCAGCGATGAACAGTAAACATCTTACGAAGGTGTTAGGTTTATAGTAGTTCATACGTTTGAAAAGAAATGACATGCCGTATTATTAAGGATAATAACACCACGTATAAGTGGTTAGCAACCAAGCGCGTGCGCCCAAAAAAACGCTTGCATTTCTAGTCTCTAACGATGTAAAATTCAAGTTCATGAACTTCGCCACCAATCAATACTGGTTCCGATTTTGGTACCCCACCTGAATCGTGAGTGGTGTTGGCGAACGTTCTCAAAGTTCAAACCCACTCGTAAGAGTGGGTTTTTTTATTTTTAATTAACCCGGAAGCTAAAGACAAATGATCATTTCTATGAAACTACATGCCACCAAATCCGAGATCGCTGAAGTTTGCGAACGCGTGACTGAGTTCGGCTACAAGATCCATGCAATTGAAGGAGAAGAGCGCTGCGTGATTGGCGTTGTGGGCACAGGCGATGTGACCAACTGCCTGGAATCGCTGGAAGCAATGCCACAGGTTGAAAAGGCAGTGCCCATTTCCGCTCCCTACAAATTTGTCAGCCGTGAATTTCGCAAAACCAAAACCGTTATCCGCATCAACACTCCTCGCGGCCCATTGGACATTGGTGGCGATGAATTTGTGATGATGGCTGGGCCTTGTTCCGTGGAATCGGAAAAGCAGATTTTGGACACTGCTGAAGAAGTTGCTAAGGGCGGGGCAAGGGTGCTTCGCGGAGGGGCATACAAGCCGCGGACTTCTCCATACGACTTTCAAGGAATGGAAGTTGAAGGCTTAAAACTACTTGCCAAAGCAAGAGAAGTGACGGGCTTGGCGATTGTCACGGAAGTGATGTCGGATCGCGATGTGGAACTGGTTGGCGAGTATGCAGACATCCTGCAAATTGGCGCCCGGAATATGCAAAATTTTTCACTCTTGAAAACCTTAGGCAAATCAAAGCGGCCCATTATGTTGAAGCGCGGATTGAGTTCCACTATCAAGGAATTGCTAATGTCGGCTGAATATATTGTTGCCCACGGTAATCCTAACGTGATGTTGTGTGAGCGCGGGATTCGCACTTTTGAAACGGTGACCCGCAACACTTGCGACATTGTTGCCGTGGCCGTTCTGCATGAAATGACCCACCTGCCGGTGATCCTTGATCCTAGCCACGCAACCGGTAAACGGAGTCTGGTTCCTGCATTAACCAGAGCCGGAGTGGCAATTGGAGCCGATGCCGTAATCCTTGAAGTTCATCCTTGCCCCAACAAGGCAGTCAGTGATGGCGCGCAATCTTTGGACTTTCCTCAGTACCACGCAATGATGAAAGATCTGGAACCCTACATCAAGCTTTGGAAGACAGCCAGAGTTGGCGAGGCCGTTGCAGTCTAAACTGGATGCATGGCTGCGCGTCAAAGTAATATTATTCGGGTTGCTTTTTTTGGCTTCATTTTAGGAGCGGTTGCCTTGTTTGCAGCCGTTTACTATTGGCGGTTCCTTAGCCCCGAACCAATGTCTGCTCTGTTGCGCAGGATCCCCACTAAAGATGCCGTAGTTGTTCAGGTAAATTTGCAGGCCCTTCGCGCTGCCGGGTTACTGAGCGCACTTAGCAGTTCCGCTGTTGTTGAAGAAGAGGAGTACCGGCGATTTGTTCACGAAACGGCTTTCGATTACAAGACCGATTTAGACTCGGTAATTCTTTCTTATTTCGGAGATGACCGGCTTGCATTGGCGTCAGGGAGATTCGATCTTCCAGCTCTGAAAAAATATGTGATGGTTCATGGCGGAAACTGCCGGAATGGTCTTTGCAGCTTGAAGACAGCGCGAGGCGATAGATTTGTATCCTTTGTTCCGTTGCGAAACAATCTGGTTGCCTGGGCGAGCAGCAAGGATGAACTAGGGGCTTATCAGATGGTGGGCACGTTGAAACCGCTTTTGGTTCCGGCACCGCCCAACGCGCCTTTTTGGATGATAGTGCCTCGTTCGTATTGGAAGAATCCACGGGAGCTTCCGTCGGGAACTAAACTTTTTGCCAAAGCTCTGGAAGATGCGGATACATCTATTTTCTCCCTGTCCGCTGCGAATGGTTCCCTGGAAGCGTCGCTGGAAGCTTATTGCGGAAACGAGAGCACAGCAAATTCTCTTCAGACACAATTGCAGGGCATTACTGATGTATTTCGGAAATACATGGAACGGGTGAATCAAAATCCCGGTGCGGCCGATTTGGGTGGCTTGCTGATCCATGGAAAATTTGAAAAACAGGCCAGTAAAGTAACAGGCCGCTGGCCTTTAGACAAGCAGTTTCTGGAGGCATTAATCGGCGGGCGGATCTAGCTATGGCAATCGATTTGTCTGGTGGCGTACTTTGTGCAGGCAATATTGTTTATGACATTTCAGTTAGGCCTGTTGAGGAAATCCGTTGGGGCGGGACAACTTGGGTGGACGCCATCCAGCCTCATGTGGGCGGCAATGGTGCGAATACTTCCATTGCTCTTGCCAAGCTGAAAGTGCCGGTAAGGTTGCTTGGCGCTGTTGGGCCTGATCCTTTCGGACGGTTCGCTATGGACGCGCTGCGTGAATCGGGGTGCGACACCAGCCGGATCACCAAGGCATCTTCATCAACAGCAACCACGGTAGCGCTGGTGAACGCCGCTGGATTGCGCAGCTTCCAACATCACCCCGGCGCTAGCCGCGAAGTATTTCTTGCTCCCATTCCTTTTCACTCCGACCTCGCAGGCAAACATAAACATTTTCATTTAGCCAATATTTTCGGTCTTCCAGGTTTGCGTCCCCATGGTGGGGAAACTTTGCGTCGCGCCAGGTCTGCCGGTTTGTCTACTTCGCTGGACACTGGCTGGGATGCGAAAGGCGAATGGATGAGCGTATTGAGCGCATGTCTTCCTCAGTTGGATCTGCTGTTTGTGAATGAAGATGAGGCCAAGGCCTTGAGCGGTGAGTCTGAACCCGCTGATGCTGCGGCCTTTTTTCAAGACAAGGGCGTGGGCACAGTCGTTGTGAAGTTAGGGGCACGCGGATGCGCCGTTTTCAATCAATCAATACATTTCCATGTTCCTGCTTTCCGGGTTGAAGTAATCGATACAACAGGGGCAGGGGATTGCTTTGCGGGCGGCTTTCTTTCTGGACTTCACGCCGGCGAAGATTGGCATGGTGCGGCTCGTTGGGGGAATGCGGCGGGAGCGTTGAGCACTTCCCGGTTGGGTTCCACCTCCGGACTTTTGCCCAGACAGCAATTCCTGCAATTTCTTGCGACCGCAGAAATCGCTTCAAGTCATTGAGCCTCAAAACGGCAGTTGACCGGCTCGAGAATCTGGGTATCGCGAGCCAAACGGGGACATGGTTCCCTGGCCTGAAGCAACAGAACTCCGAATTTAATCATCTGGAACTCTAGGCGGAGCGGCCTGGGTACCGTGTCCCCCTTTGGCGACCTTTTTACACACTTCAGTCTCACCTTTTGGGTTATGGTATTGCCCTCACCCTATGACGGCAAGTCCAATTGTATTGAGCCATTTCGTTGTATTGTTTACCAACTCAACTGCCGTTTCTAGATACTTTAAGGTTGAGACAAACCTGAAAACTAATTTGCAAAACGAAGCCAATTGGCTCTATTTTTGCAATCAAGAAAACTGGCATCACCACACTCGCAAATCTCAATCTGCTCTCTTATCATCCACTTGCAAAAACTAGTCAGGTTGCGCTTTCAAAACTAGTGAGACTCTTTATACAGGAAGACAAATTGCTGGCCAGCAACTTCCCAAAACATTGAGTCCTCGAGGCGATTAATTCCTCTGGCGTTCTAAATCAAATCTGAATCACAAACACGGCTTTGAGCACCGTGAATGCGAGCTGTAAAAAGCAGGCTGCTTGTGGTTGGCGGTCGAGACGATGAAATGAGGAGCGCCAGTAAGGATGAAATTCACGTTTGTCTGTCCGCGATGCCGTGTTGCGCTTGTTCGTCAAGAAAGTTTTCAACTCCAAAAACTGGATACCGCAAGCCAGTGTGGACATGAGTGTTCGGCACAAGCTATGCCACCCCCATGAAATTCTTATGTTGCCATATGCGAGCAGCCAGCCTCTCGCTTCAGTCTCATCCTTTTGTTGGCTCAATATTTCTTAGTTCTCGCACGGAAAGTCAATTGCGGTTTTTTGGTTCAACTTCGGAATTGAGGTTAAAATAGGTTCAGTGACCGGCCATCAGATTCGTCAAACCTTCCTGGATTATTTTTCCAAGCGTGGACATCGCGCAGTTCGTAGTTCTTCCCTGGTTCCTCATAACGACCCGACATTGTTGTTTACCAATGCCGGAATGAACCAGTTCAAAGACGTATTTCTTGGGATGGAGCAGCGCGATTATGCCCGCGCCACAACTTCCCAGAAATGCGTCCGGGCAGGGGGGAAGCATAACGATCTGGAAAACGTTGGCTACACCAGGCGTCACCATACCTTTTTTGAGATGCTGGGTAATTTTTCGTTTGGCGATTACTTCAAAGCCGAAGCCATTGAATTTGCCTGGGAATTGTTGACCAAAGATTTTGGGCTGTCCAAAGACCGTTTGTACGTGACGGTGTTCCGCGAAGACGACGAAGCCGAGGAGTTGTGGCAGAAGGTTGCAGGCGTCTCTAAAGACCGTATTTTCCGCCTGGATGAAAAAGATAATTTCTGGCAGATGGGCGATACCGGGCCTTGTGGGCCATGTTCTGAGATCCACTACGATCAGGGCGAAGGCACTGCATCACCCGGCCAGGAGCATGAGCAATTCCCGCTGGACGGTGGTGGCCGATTCGTCGAAATCTGGAACCTGGTATTCATGCAGTTCGATCGTGGCGCGAATGGAATCATGAGCCGCCTGCCGCGCCCTTCCATTGATACAGGAATGGGTTTGGAACGCGTGGCTGCAATTTTGCAGGGCAAGACGACGAACTACGAAAGTGATCTGCTAAGACCCATCATTGATCATGCTGCTGGTCGTTTTCGGATGGATTACGGCTCAGATCAACGCACCGATACGGTGCTGCGCATTGTGGCCGATCACGCTCGGGCCTCTGCATTCCTAATTCACGATGGGGTGATTCCGTCGAACGAAGGACGCGGCTACGTGCTGCGAAAAATCATGCGTCGGGCTATGCGCAATGCTCGAATGGTGGGGATTCAGGATGCCTTTCTGTACGAGATCACTGGTTTTGTTGCGCAGTTGATGGAGCCCGCGTACCCGGAATTGCTGGATAGCGTGGGCCGAGTCGCGCGCGTCGTGAAGGAAGAGGAAAATCGTTACGCGACTACTTTCCAGGTTGCGGAACGGGTATTTGCGGATGAAGCGAAGAAAGCCGTGGGCGGCGTTTTACCGGGGCCAGCAGCCTTCAAACTTTACGACACTTACGGCTTGGCGCTGGACGAACAGGAAGAGATGGCCCGCGAACATGGCTTGCACATTAACCGCGAAGGCTTTGAACTGGAAATGGAAAAGCAGCGGGAGCGCGCTCGTGCCAGTTGGAAAGGTGCGGAGAAGTCTCAAATTTTGCCGGTGTATCAGCAGTTGCAGCAACGGTTGGGTCGGACGAAGTTTATGGGCTATGAACAACTGGAAGCTGAAGGGAAAATCATCGCCCTTGTTGTAGATCAAAAGGCCGTTGAGGTGGTGGAAAAAGGTACCGAAGCAGAGTTGGTGCTGGATCAGACTTCATTCTATTCCGAATCTGGTGGACAGGTTGGGGATAAGGGAAAGCTGCTTAATCATAGCGGGGAAGTTTTGGCCGACGTCTTCCATACTTTTCCTGCCGTACCTGGTTTGAGCGTGCATAAGATCAAAGCACAGGGGACATTGAAAATTGGAGTGACAGTAAAGTGCCAAGTAGCTGTTCCGTTGCGCGATTCCACGCGCCGAAATCATACAGCAACTCACCTTTTGCATGCTGCTTTGCGCCAGGTATTGGGAACACACGTTAAGCAGGCTGGCAGCGTTGTGGACCCAACGCGTTTGCGTTTCGATTTTACCCATTACACCTCCATGAGCCAGGAAGAACTGCAGGAAGTGGAGCGTTTGGTGAATGAGCAGATAATGCTGAATACCAACGTAACAACAGATGTGATGGAACTGGATGACGCAATTGCCACCGGAGCAATGGCCCTGTTTGGCGAAAAGTATGCTGACAATGTTCGCGTGGTAAATGTGCCTGGATTCAGTCGCGAGCTCTGCGGTGGCACTCACGTTTCCCGCACTGGTGATATCGGTCTTTGCAAAGTTGTCGCCGAAGGCAGCATTTCTGCTGGTGTTCGCCGGGTGGAGGCATTGACGGGAGCAGGCGCACTGGAACGGTTCCAGGGTGCGACAGCTGCGTTGGCTCGCGTCTCTCAACTGACGCATTCCACGGAACCTGAATTAATCGAGCAAATTGAAAAGCTGATGAATCAGCAGCGAACGATGGAAAAGCAATTGGAAATGCTGAAGGAAAAGGTTGCTCAATCGCAACTTGGAAGCATTGAATTGCAGGCTCGAAAAATCAAGAATATTTCCGTTCTTTCTGCCCAAGTGGATGGATTGGATCGAAACCAGATGCGCAGTGTTGCGGATTCGTTGCGCAATAAATGGAAGAGCGGCGTAATTGTATTGGCATCGATTGAAGACGGGAACATCGCAATTATTTCAGCTGTTACGAAGGACCTTACCGCCAAAGTTCATGCCGGCAAATTGGCTGGAAGTGTTGGTCAAGCGGTGGGCGGAAAGGGCGGCGGCAGACCGGATATGGCGGAAGCCGGCGGCAAAGATACAGCAGCGTTGGCAGCAGCTTTGGAGCAAGTCTACTTATCGGTTGAGGCTATGTTGTGACCCTTTCGGTTGGTGAAGAAGCTGCGGCCGAAGAAACAGATTGCATCATTGTTGGCGCCGGTCCCACGGGATTGGCATGCGGAATTGAACTAAAGAAGCTTGGTATCAGGGCAGTTCTCATTGATAAGGGTTGTGTCGTAAACTCGCTCTACAACTACCCCACCAATATGGTGTTTTTTACAACACCGGAATTGTTGGAAATTGGCGGTATTCCGATGACCTCGCTCAACGAGAAGCCCGGCCGAACGGAAGCCCTAAAATACTATCGCCGCGTTGCTGACCATTTTCATCTGGATATCAGGCAGTATCAAACAGTGAAGGGTATTTCCGGCGAAGACGGAAACTTTTTGACGACGACATTGTCAAGCAGCGGTGCTGCTATTCATTACCGTTCGAAGAAAGCAATTCTGGCAACAGGCTATTACGATATCCCCAACATGTTGAAGGTTCCTGGCGAGCATTTGCCAAAGGTGATTCATTACTACAAGGAAGCCCATCCCTACTTTGGGCACGATGTTATGGTGGTTGGCGGGAAAAACTCAGCAGCCATTTCCGCTTTGGAACTGTTTTGGACGGGCGCGCGGGTGACCCTTGTACATCGAGGGGCAGAGATGCACAAGAACATAAAATATTGGATCAAACCAAACATTGAGAATAGGATTAAGAGTGGGGAAATTACTGGATATTTGCAGTCGAGTGTACTGGAAATTCATGAAGATTCCGTGTTGATTCAAACCCCGCAAGGGGAAAAACGAATCAAGAATCAATTCGTATTTGCAATGACCGGCTACCGTCCTGACTTCGACTTCATGAGCCGCCATGGAATTGAACTTGATGCTGAAACCCAGCGTCCTAAAATGAACAAGGACACTCTGGAAACCGAACGCAAGGGGATGTTTTTAGCTGGTGTGGTGGTTGCCGGAATCCATACCAATGAAATATTCATTGAAAACGGAAGATTTCACGGGATTCAAATTGCGCAGGAAATTGCGAATCAGTTGGCCCTGACTAAGTATCTGTAAGACAATAAGTGTCGCATTATGAGTGAGGCGAGATGGTGTAATTCCACTCTCCGTGGAAGCTGTCGGGGACCAGTTGGATGGTT
>JAYTTF010000204.1:0-16735 GCA_043745195.1 Bryobacterales bacterium
GCGGCGACGCCCTTGCGCTTCGCTATCACTTCACCTCCATCAGGTTGTGAAAAGGACTTTCACCTTCAAACTGTCGAACATTGCTCGGCACACAAAGTAGGAGGACCGCTGACGACAGTTGGCGGCCTCACCTTTATTGGGGCCAGCCTGGACCCGGCAATTCGCGCATTCTCAACCCAAAGCGAAAAAAAAATTATTGCGCGGTGCGCTGCCTCATGCGGCACGATCCACGCAATGACATTCCGTGCAGCCAATGGCAAGCTATACGTAATCATCGCCGTCAGTGGTCATGGAATTGAAGGGATGAAAGATAGCTTGCGGCTACATGAACTCCGGCATTTCAATTCCCAGAATATCCAGCGAACGTTCCAATTGGCTGCGGAACAATTCCGTCAACCAAATCAGAAAAGCTTGCTTCTGGGGATCCTGTTCTGAAATCACCTGATACCCGTGGTAGAAATTATTAAAGGATTGCGCCAATTGAAACGCGAATCGAGCCATGTGCGAAGGCTCGCCCGCTGCCAAAGCTTTTTCAATCGCCGAATCAGCGCGAGTTGCCGCCAGGGTGTACTGCCACAATTCCTCATCCTGAAGCTGCGTGGCCATCGCCGCCGGGGTGAGTACAGCCGTGAAATCAGGCAGCGCTGTGCCCAATTTTTTCAGAATTTTTCGGGCACGCACAGTGGCATACAAAACGTAGGGACCGGTCTCGCCTTCAAAGCTAAGCGCTTCCTGGAAATCAAAAGCAATCACCGAATTCCGCGTGTACTTCAACATGAAATAGCGCAGCGCGCCAATGGCAATCGCCGTGGCCGCCTTCGTCCTGTCTTCAACAGTAGCGTCAGGATGCCGCGAGTCCACTTCCCGTTTGGCGTTTTCAATCAACTTATCAATCAAGTCGTCGGCCTTCACTCCCAAGCCCTTGCGCCCCGATACTTCCACGTAGGGGCGTTTCTTATCCTCCTCGGAAAGTTCAATGTTCAACTCCACACAGGTACGCGGTGATAGCGCCACCATCTCATAAGAAAAGTGGATTGAATTATCGGCTTGCGTTTCAAAATTAAGCGCACGCAACCCCGCCACAACCACATCCTGCAAATACGATTGGCGCGAATCGATCACGTTGAACACCTTGCTGCCGGCGCCGAATTTAATCGTCTCGCCCGTGGGTGCATCGGACGATGCGAACAGCTTTTTCCCATCGGGGTAGGTATGCCAAAGCTTGTAGTAGAAATCCTTCCCCAGCAATCCGAATTTCCACATCTGATACGCAATGTCTTTGCCGACGTAAGTAACAATTCCATTGGAACGGACAATCACCTTGTCCATATCCTCTTCATCGGAGGAAGCAAAAGTTCCCGCGCGCATCACCCAGCAGCCCGCGTGCTTGCCTTCCGTTTCCAGCTCAATGGCCTTGCGTTCTTTCAACAATTCAAACGCCTTGGCCCAGAATTGCAGGTGCAATATTTCGCTTTCGCGCGGCAGCACGTCATACACAATGCCCAGGCGAAGCATGGTTTTCAAGTGGCATTCCACAATGGCATCGGCCACCGTCGTTGCAAGTTCAGCCAGTTCCCCAACACCTGCTTCTATGGCATGTAATGTTTGGGCGCGCCATTCCACCAGGGCTTCTTTATGCTCGCCGTAGTATGCGGAAGTGCGTGCATACAGATCCCAACATAAATAATCAAAACGTGGTGCGGCAGCTAGCGCCTGTACTTCCGCCAAAGACTTTTTCTCCAAATGATGAAACCCAACCACCACATCGGCAACCTGCACGCCAGTGTTGTCAATGTAGTTTTGCACTTCCACATTGTTCCCAGCCGCGCGCAGCATTCGGACGAACGTGTCGCCTAGGATGGCATTGCGCAGATGTCCAATATGCGCCGCTTTGTTGGGATTGATGTTGGTGTGCTCAACGATTATTTTGCCTGGAGTAGCGGTGGAAGCCTCGACACCGGCAAGCGTTTGCGTCCCATACCAGGCCCGATCCAGCCGCAGATTGATGTACCCGCTGCCGGCAACTTCTAACTTAGCCACTCCTTCCATTGCTGGAAGTTCTTCCACTAACTCTGCGGCAATAGCCTTAGGAGCACGCTTCAATTCCTTTGCAAGTTGAAAGGCAATCGGCAGCGCGATTTCCCCAAAATTCGATTGTTTGGGCTGCTCAATAACAATCGGCAATGTAATGCCGTAGCGAATGTGAACATGAGCTGCAACTTCGCTGATTATATTGGATTCTAGGCGTTGAAACACGGAAATCCCAGTATAGCAATGCCCTCATGCTACATTTAAAGATGAAAGCAAAACAGGTTGTCGGGGGGCAGGCCCCCTGTCCTGCAGATCGACGCCCTCGTCGATCCTTTCCAGTGCCCCCAGTATGCTCCAATACGCCTAATTGAAAGGAACCCTTGTCCCCTCTTCCAGATGACCCATTTCAACGATTGCTGGCAATCATGGAGCAATTACGCGCCCCCAACGGCTGCCCATGGGACCTGGAGCAAGACTACGACTCTCTAAAAAAGTACCTGATTGAAGAAGCCTACGAAGTGATTGAAGCCATCGATACAAAAGACTTCACACAACTCGCTGAAGAACTAGGCGACCTGATGCTGCAACCCGTCTTTCTAGCCCAAATCGCCAAAGAAGAAGGCCGCTTCACCATCAACGATTCCCTCAATGCCATCAATGAAAAACTAATCCGCCGGCATCCGCACATCTTCGGCGAGGGCATAGCGAAAACAGCAGACGATGTAAAGCAGCGTTGGGACGAAATCAAGAAGCAGGAAAACGTTAATAAGGGAAAGAAATCGGAAGGGCTTCTAGGTTCCATTCCACGCTCCATGCCGGCACTGTCCGAGGCCCGTGAAATCAGCCGGCGCGCCGCAAAAGCAGGTTTCGATTGGGAGAACGAAGGACAAGTAATCGACAAACTGAACGAAGAACTTGTCGAATTATCTGAAGCCGCTTCTCCATCAGAGAAGGAAGGCGAAATAGGCGATCTGCTATTCGTATTGGTAAACCTCGCACGCTTCCATGGCGTTGATCCCGAAGAAGCGCTCCGCAAAACCAATACGAAATTTCGCAAGCGGTTCGGGCACGTAGAAAAGCGCTTAACAGAGCAAGGCAAGGCACTGGAAACATCTACAGTCACCGAGATGGAAGTCTACTGGCAGGAGGCGAAACGAAATCCATGAGCGCAATTTCCATTCGCTCCGTCCACGAACTGCACGACCTTCGCGAAGCTGTGCGCCTGCAAAAAGTTATCTGGGGCTTTGACGATATCGACCTGCTGCCCGTGCGCCTGTTCGTGGTCGCTACAAAAATTGGCGGTCAAACCATGGCAGCCTTCGACGGCGAGAAAATGGTCGGTTTCCTCCTCTCCATCCCTGGTTTGAAAAAGGATGGGGGAGTTTACCTTCACAGCCACATGATGGGCGTTGCCTCTGAGTATCGAAATGCCGGTGTTGGCAGAGCCTTAAAACTTGCGCAGCGCACAGATGCCCTTTCCAATAGCGTGAAACTCGTCGAATGGACCTTCGACCCGCTCCAAATCAAGAATGCGTTTTTTAATATCGAACGCCTTGGTGCAGTAGTTGGCCGCTACGTTTTGAATCAGTATGGGATCACTTCCAGCGCGCTGCAATCCGGTCTGCCCACCGACCGTTGCATTGCCGAATGGCATCTGGATTCCCTTCGCGTCAAATCTATTCTTGACGGAAAACCCTACCAACGGCCTGCTGTTGTTGTGAAAATTCCCGTCCCCACAAATGTGGACTACATCTTGAAAAATCAACCAGAACGCGGCCCTGCCCTCCAAGCAGATATCAGCGCGCAGTTCATAAAACATTTAGGCGATGGATTGGTGGTTACTGGGTTTGAACGTGGCGACGTCCAATCCAGTTATTTGCTTTCCGCCGAAAAAGAGGAAGAATGAAAATCGAACAGATCCGCATTCGGCAAATTCAAATGCCTCTGGTACATTTCTTTGAGACCAGCTTCGGCCGCACTTATTCGCGAGACATGGTTCTGGTGGAAGTGGTTGCCGACGGCATCTCCGGCTGGGGCGAAGTTACTGCCGGCGAGAACCCTTTCTATAACGAAGAATGGACCGCATCTGTTTGGCCTATCCTCACCAATTACGCCGCGCCTCGTCTTTTAGGCCGCGAACTCAGTTCTGCCGAAGATGTCTATCCGTTGCTCAGCCACATTCGCGGACACTTCATGGCTCGTGGTGGAATCGAAGCGGCTGTGTGGGACTTGGAAGCGCGACGTAACAATCAGCCTTTATGGAAGCAGATCGGCGGTGGAGCGCGCCAGGCAATTGCCTGCGGTGTTTCTATCGGCATTCAGGACACCGTGCCGGGCCTACTGAAAACCATTGAGAAAGAATTGGCCGATGGCTATCAACGCATCAAAATGAAGATCAAGCCTGGCCGCGATGTGGAAGACTTGCGCGCTGTCCGCAAAGAATTTCCCGGCATTAAGCTAATGGCCGACGCTAACTCTGCCTACACGCTGGATGACGTGGAACACCTCCGCCAATTGGATGAATTCTATCTGATGATGGTAGAACAGCCTCTTGCCCATGACGACATCATCGACCACGTCAAGTTACAGAACAAACTGCAAACTCCAGTGTGTCTCGATGAATGTATTCGTTCCGCTCATCATGCCCGCCAAGCTATCGAACTGGGTGCCTGCCGCATTATCAACATCAAACTAGGGCGCGTTGGCGGTTTCGCTGAAGCCAAAAGAGTTCACGATGTTTGTCAAAAAGCCAACGTTCCCGTGTGGTGTGGAGGCATGTTGGAATCGGGAATCGGACGGGCGCACAATATTGCCCTCGCTACTCTCCCGAACTTCACATTGCCCGGAGACGTGTCCGCCAGCAAGCGCTATTGGAAGCGCGATGTCATAGTGCCTGCCGTGGAAACCACATCCCAGGGGACTATTGAAATCCGCGATGGTCTAGGTTTTGGATACGACATAGACATGGACTTTTTGAAGACAATCACCGTGCGCGAGGAGACCCTCAGTTGACCGATCCTGCCAGTAGACCTTGGCGCCTCTATCTGCTTTTACTGTTGGTGATGCTGATCTGGTCTCTGAATTTCATAGCCACCAAAATTGCCTTGAAAGAAGTTCCAGGTGCGCTGCTCTCTGGCATCCGGCTCTTACTGGCAGCAATTTTCCTGGTTCCTGTTTACTACTGGTCTAAAAATACGAAGGGCAAAACCTGGAGTGTTGCTGACGGCTGGCGCATGGCAATGCTGGGCGCAGTTGGCATTGCTGCTAATCAAGTGTTTTTCATCATGGGCATTGCTCGCACCACGGTTTCCCACGCAGCCTTTATCATTGGAACAGTGCCTCTAGCCGTGCTTGTACTAACTGCTGTTTTAGGCCATGAATTGCTTTCTATCCGTAAAATCAGCGGCATCTTTCTGGCCTTATCCGGGGTGGTTCTGTTGCAAACTCGTGCAGCTGTTGTGCAAGGGCCTTCCGTATTAGGCGACCTGCTTATTCTGGGGTCCGCGCTCACCTTCGCCTGCTACATAGTGTTTGGAAAACCAATGGTCGCAGCGCACGGCCCCTTCATCCCAACCGTCTTCGCATTTGTTTCCGGTGCCATTCTGGTGCTTCCCATGACCATTTACTTCGCCCTCGATTTTGACTTCGCAAAAGTCAGTTTCGCGGCTTGGTCCAGTGTCTTTTACATGGCCATGGCCTCCTCCGTGATTGCTTCTATTCTTTACTATCATGTGTTGGGACAATTGCCCGCCTCCCGCGTTTCCTCCTTCAGCTATCTGCAACCTCTGATGGCCACCTCCCTCGGCATCGTCATGCTTGGCGAGCCAATCAGCGGCGTACTTTTCAGCGGTGGAGCTCTCATACTCAGTGGCGTTTTCCTAACGGAGCGTGGTTGATGCCTGGCTTTGTCCAACTGTTGCGCAACAACCGCAACTATCGCTTCACATGGGCAGGTCAGGTTGTCAGTGAAATTGGCGACCACTTCAACACTATCGCCGTCTTCGGTCTTGTCTATCAGACAACGCATTCCGGATTCGCCGTAAGCGGCGTGATGCTTGCCCGCGCCATTCCTATGCTTCTAGCCGGCCCACTCGCCGGCGTCGCCCTCGACCGCTTCGACCGCAAACGAGTCATGATCACCAGTGACCTTGTTCGCGCCGCATTCGCATTTCTATTCATCCTGTTTGCCGACGGAAAGCATGTTGGATTACTCTACGCGCTAAGCGCCATGTTGATGTTCGCATCGCCATTTTTCACTAGTGGCCGAGCCTCCATCCTGCCCGTCATCGCCCGCAAGGAAGAACTCCATGCAGCGAATTCTTTAATGCAAACCACCCAGTGGGCCAACACCGCCATCGGATCGTTTCTGGGTGGAATAAGCGCATCCAGACTAGGTTACGAGTGGGCCTTTTTCTTCAACGCACTCTCATTCCTGTTCTCCGCCTGGTGCATTTCGCAGCTCAGAGTCCCCGAAGGTTTCAAAGCTAAACGATCCATGCTCAGCGAAGATCAAGTCATGCGACCTTGGCGCGAATATGCTGATGGGTTAGCCTACATGCGTGGCATTCCATTAGTTTTCGCAATTGCCATGGTCCACGTAGGTTGGGCCACTGGGGGCGGAGCTGCCCAGATTCTTTTCACTCTATTCAGTGAGCAGGTATATCAGCGCGGCCCTGAAGGCATCGGATTCCTATGGGCCGCTGCGGGAGTTGGCTTGGTTTGCGGTGGCGGCATCGGTCACTGGATTGGACCGAAGCTCAGTTTCAAAGGATACAAACTCACCATCGCCTCGGCCTACATCATTCATGGGATCGCCTACATCCTTTTCAGCTTAATGCCAACATTCGGCCTGGCCATGATCTTTATCGCAATCTCCAGAGCCAGTGTCGCCGTTTCCAGTGTGCTGAATTTCGGGAAGCTTCTGCGTCTGGTTGAGGATCAATACCGCGGCCGTGTTTTCTCCACTCTGGAAACACTCACTTGGTCCATGATGATGCTTTCCATGTTCGGTGCAGGCTGGGCTTCAGACTCAGTAAGTCCCCGAACAATTGGCGTCGTCAGCGGAATTCTCAGTTCCTCCACTTCTGTTTTTTGGATTTGGGCGAATGCAACCGGCCGCCTCCCGGAACCTTCATCGGAACCTGGTGACGATGATATAGAGGTGCATGGAGATCCAAATGTCTGACTCATCCGTTCGAACCACCCTGCGAGGGAAAACTGTCCTGGTAACTGGAGCCGCCAAGCGCATTGGCCGGGAAATTGCCCTGCGCCTTGCCGCTGAAGGTGCCAGCATTGCACTCCACTACAACGGATCGAAGTGGGATGCAGAACGGACTGCAAAGGATTGTGGAGGCGCAACCCTCTTCCAGGCAAATCTTGAAAGCGTTACGGAAATTGAACAAATGTTCCGGCAGATTGACGAACGCCTCGGCGGTCTAGATTGCCTTGTGAACAACGCCGCCCGTTTCACTCAAATTGACCCCCTGAAGATCACCGAAGCCGATTGGGATTTCATACACAACGTCAATTTGAAAGCTACGTTCTTTTGTGCCAAGGAAGCAGCCATCCGCATGCAGGCTCGTGGAGCTGGCCGCATTGTGAACATCAGTTCCCTTGGCGGCTTACGTCCTTGGGCCGATCATGCTCACTACTGCGCCTCCAAAGCCGGGGTAATTATGTTGACAAAATCGTTGGCTAAAGCCTGGGCTCCTCAAATTACTGTAAACTCCGTCGCTCCCGGCGTTATTCCTTTTGGCGAGGAATCAGCCCCCGAAGTCGCATCCATGATCCGAGCCACCCCAGCCGGTCGCCCGGGAACCGGAGCCGAATTGGCCGACGCCGTTGTCTATTTCCTTGAATCTCCAAGCTTTATAACCGGTCAGGTTTTGGCAGTGGATGGCGGATTGAGTCTTCGTTGAGAGGACCAGCTAAGGTCCATACTTAGTACGCTTGGCACTTTTCAACCAAAAATAAGTAATTTTCCCCATTTAGCTTCCACCTTCTTCTGCCGAATAAGCCAGTAGGCGTCATTGCATGCATACTCAACTCACTAGAATTGTCGAAACTATGATCCCTTCCCGGATAATATCCTTAAGCCTGCTAATTTTAGCCGGCCAGCTCAACGCGCAAGTGGTAACAAACAGGGTGTCTACAGTTCCCACTGGTGCCGTCTTCTTTGTTGACGGGACTGCCTACACTTCTCCGCAGGTATTCTTGTGGCAGTCTGGCACAAAGCATGTCCTGCAAATTAATCCTCAAAGTGACGCAGCCTTGAGTACACGTTATGCTACCGAAGGTTGGACCGACAGCACAGGTACTTTTAGCGCTCCTAGTTCTTCGGTTACCGTCACCGCCAACTCCATCGTTACGGATTACAAGGCAGCAGTGACTGTGCAGCATAAGATCACGCTATCTTTGTTTAACTATTCTACAGAAGGGGGCCGGTCAACGAACCTTTGTGCCTATCCAGGCTCGCCGAATCTGCCGGTAAGCAATAATCCAGGCGTTGTATTTCCAGGGATTGTATATGTGGGCGGCATTTGTTACGACACATCGCAAACAATATGGGTGAATGCGGCTTCCAATCTTGCTCTTGCGGCATACCCTTTCCCCGGTTTCGTCTTCCAGGGATGGTCAGTGAATACCAGTGCTCCCGATGCCTTCGTTGGCACCATTTTTGTGAATGGTCCGTTGGTGTTAAACCCACGCTTTGCACCGGGCAAACGAGTTACCTTTTATACCGATCCGCCGGAATTACTGGTGCGTGTGGATGGAACCAACGTGAAGACGGTACAACAGGATCTAAATGTACCAGTCAACAAGCCGGGCGTTTTTGATTTTGGTGAAGGCCAGAACATTGTTCTTGGCGCTCCCTCCCCTCAAAGAGATTCCGGTCAGAATTGGTGGGTCTTCGATTCATTCAGTACTGGTGGCGGGCAGAATTCTATTTACAAAGTTACGGATGTGAATGTTGCCACCTCAATCATCGCTCGCTTTAAAAAGGGGATTAGTGTTTCAATGGCTACCAATCCTCCAAATCTTAAGCTGAACATTGACGGACGGGAGAATTGGCCATCACAGGATTTCATTTGGGCGGCTGGAAGCAAACATGATATTGCCGCACCTGCGCTGGTAACCGATTCCCGCGGACGCAAATACCAATTTATGGGGTGGGGCCACGGTGGCGATCCTCTTCAGCAATTAGTGCTCCCGGGAGACATTCCTTCCGGTGGAGGGATTCGTTGGACAGCCAATTACCAGATTCTTCCACGTTTAACAGTGTCAATGGCTCAAGCGGGAATCCGTCTTCATTTGGATGGTGCCGATTGCATTGCGCCTTGCACCATTGATAAACCCTCCGGTACCAACGTCATTGTTGCCGCCGCAAATATTGTGCCCGTTGGGGAGGGCTCTCGCTTTGAATTCCAGGGTTGGAATGACGGTGTCGCCGCCCCTGCCCGAACAGTTCTCCTATCCACCGAAGATGTCCGCATCGGCGCTTCTTATCGCACGATGAATCGTCTGATTGCCGTTGCTGATCCAGCCGAAGGCGCCGAGTTCCGCATGAGTCCTCCCAGCGCTGATGGGTTCTATTCGTCCGATACCCAGGTCACCGTCACGGTTGAACCTCTAAGAGGTTTCCGGTTCCGCCGTTGGGAAGGGGATCTCCAAGGTACTTTCCGCACAGCCTCCATCTCCATGGCCGGTTCTCGGGTACTTCGGGCTGCTCTCGATAAAACCGCATTCGTCGCCGAAGCAGGAGTACGGAATGCCGCTGGCGATACTCCTATTCAAGCTGTTTCCGCCGGCTCAATTATTTCCATCTATGGGGATGGTCTGGGAACGGAAACCGTGGTTGGGGGAGTGAGTCCAATGCCGCAAGCCCTCGGCGGTATTACAGTACGGTGGAACAACCGCTTCCTCCCTCTCATTTTTGTAAGTCCCCAGCAGATCAATGCGGTACTCCCGGCTGAGGCTGAACTGGGTGACCACACTCTTTATGTCCGTCTTGCCACTCAGCAGGAAATTTCCTCCAACTTCAAAGTGATTCGCAATGCTCCAGGGTTGTTCTCCTACTTCATTGACTCCACTGGTTACGCGGTGGCGTTGCACGAGAATGGGAAACCGATTACTCCTGATAGTCCCGCGAAAAAAGGGGAAACTATCACCATTTACGGAACAGGCTTTGGACCTCTTCTGCGTCCTGTACCGGAAGGGTTCGCCGTTCCTGATGGCATTCTGTACGCACTCGCAGATAAAACCGAATTGGTAGCAGGACAATACACTGCTCCAGCCATATCTTCGGTAGCAGCACCCGGCTTAATCGGAACTATTGCTTCCCGTTGGATACTCGCTGCTGATTTCCCCTCCGGCGCGGCCGTCCAAATCAAAGTTCGAGTCAACGGACAAGATAGTAACAACGTTCTTTTACCAGTGGAGTAATTCATGCGTATTCATTTGCTTTTTCTCATTGCCGCACCCTTTATTCAAGCGCAACTCGCGGAGACCACTGAGCCCAGCTATTGGCGATTTGCTCACCCCAATGCTGAACTGGTTGCCGGTATGAATTGGAAGGCAATTGACGGAGCCTCTTCTTCCCGCTCCCAATGGCGAGCGGTGGGCGAAATGCTTGGTCACGTCGATCGCCTCCTGGTTTCCTCCCCAGTGTCGGGAGAACCAGGCCGAGCACCGGAGTACATGTTAGTTATCGCGACCGGACGCTTCGATCTTGGCCAGCTTCAGAAAGCGGCCGCAAAAGAAGGTGCAATCTCTGTGGCCCTCAAAGGTGCGTTCTTACTCGGATCCCCCAAGCCCAACACTGACGAAGTCCTGTTAGCCTATATCGATCCATCTACAGCACTCATCGGAACCAAACAAGTTATTTCCGAAGCCCTTGATCGCGGCAACACTCCACGCCGTGGCCCTCTCTCCGAAAAAAACGATCTCTTCGGTACAGCCTCTGCTATGGCTGGCTTGAACGACTTTTGGGTGGTATCAAATGTTGACGAATCTAGCAAGAACGACGCCAAAGGCCTTTTTCACGGTATGAATGCCTATGGAGCCGGATTCAAACTCGCCGATGGTGTCCAACTCAGTTTGCACATGAATGTCACCAGCGAACAACTAGCCAAGGAATCGTTGAAACGTCTCGGTCCCATCCTCACTCAGATGGATAAACATTTTCCCGGCGTTCTTCCCGTCAAACCGGGCTTAGGAATTGCCGAATTGCTCGCACCCATGGTTGCGACCGTTGAAGATGCCGACGTCCATGCCTGGTCCCAAGTCACCTCCGCTCAGCTCGCATTAATTCGGAAAAAACAAGCCCCATTGCTGGCCTCCACATCCAAACCTGCGGGCCTCAAACCCTCCGAAATCGCTCCACCACCATCAATTAGCAATCCCCGCCTCAATGCTCCAATGGCCGTTGTTGCCACTACTTCCTCAATAGCACCTCCTCCCCCAGTCAAAAAAACCAAAGTCGTTCGAATCGAGGGCCTTGAGGACGGAGTCCGGCTAATCCCGTACGGCGGCGGAACGGAATAGATTTTTACAGACACCACCAACAAATTCTCTTGAAGACGGCACGCAGCAGTGATATGCTAGAGGCCTAGTGGAGTGATTTAGAGTCCTTTTCTCCTTTGGAGGGGATTCTGCTACTTGCAACCACGTAAAAAAGTGCTAAAGGTGCCTCGGCTTGTTCTTCTTCATCCCAACAACCGCACGCGCTAATGGCTGGATTTCTGCCTTCTCGAAGGGAAGGTTGGAGGTACGGGCTTATGTTAGAAAAACTCTCGATCCCCGAGCTTGCGGGATCGCAAGGTGAATTGGTCTTACTGCGTTTAGCGGTATCGCCTCACTTGTTGGAAGATGTCCTGGAATCGCTCTCAGGCACGCCGTTCCCGGTTAATCCGCAAATCATTCATCAACCTGGTAACGTCACTGTTGAGTTTCCCGCCTACGAAAGCCAGGTGGAATTCACCAGAAAGCTGCTCGCAAAAGATAACCTTCCTTTAGAAAATCTGGAGATTATCAAAATGCTCAGCGCAATTGCCGAACGTTAAGGATTCACGCCAGAAGGATTCGCATTCGATTTATCGGCGGCAATCTTCCGCTCCAGCGCCTTCATTACCCGGGATTCAATCCCCGGTGGAATCTCCTGCGCCTGCATGCCTTTAAACACTTTTAGCGTTTTCTGAGTCGTGTCCACAATCACCCAGCAATTGGGGCACTCGCTGACGTGTCTCTGTAATTCCTGCCGCAAGTTAGGGTCCGCTGTATCGTCCAGAAAGCTGTTCAACTCAGCCATTAGATCTTTACATGTAAGCAAACGCGTCATCCCCCTTCTTCTTAAACATCCGCGTTAGTTTTTCCCTTAATTCGAGTCTCGCCCGTAGCAATCTCGATTTAACAGCCGGGATCGACAGCCCAAGAGTGTCAGCCGTTTCTTCCGTTGACAATTCCTCGACGTCACGCAGGACGAAAACCGTGCGGAAAGACGGCTTCAAGCTCTGGATTGCATCATCCAGAATCACTCGCATTTCTTCCTGTGAATACCTTTGCTCCGGGTCGCCGTCCCAAACAGCAATTTCACGTGTAACCGTTTCTTCACCCGTGTCAATTTCTTCATCCAAGGACACAGTTTTATCCGACTTACGTTTCCGAAGCTTCATCAGCGCTTCGTTCACCGCAATTCTCACCAACCAGGTATAGAATCTGGAATTCCCCTGAAAGTCATTCAAATGTTGGTATGCCTTAAACAAGGCTTCCTGTAAAACATCCTCGGCGTCCTCATCACTTTGTGTGATTTGCTTCGCCATCCTGAAAATCTTCTTGTCATAGCGACGTACCAGTTCGGTAAAGGCCGCTGTCTCGCCTGATTTAGCCCGCTCAACTAACGTGGCTTCATCCAGGCCGTCCGTCTGCGGTATAGAATTGGTCATTCCTGAGAACTAATATACAGGATGCTGTCAAGCCGCTTCAGGATTCGGATTTCCTCTACCCCGTATGTTTCTGAAAAAATTCTGGAGGTGTCAAGCATTATGTGTAAACGGTATCTCCCTTTTATGCGTAATTGCCTCCAAACTTTGCTTTCCGCCGGAGCGTCGCGGTCGAAGCCGTGCAGCTCGGCGCGGAGCTGGCAAGGGCGCGCTGCTTTTGCATGGCGCAAGTTAACCCTTGCCACCATGCACCGATCTGCTAATACAGCCCCCGACGGGCGGCTGCGGTGGGAAGCAAAGTTGCTTCCCGTTGGTGCGTCAAGAGCATTTGGCAATTTCTTTCGGCCGCTGTAACCCTGCCCCTGTTTGTACAATTTTTCATATTTAAAGTCAGTTCTAACCGGCACCCATTTAAGCAGCCCTGGCTGCTTCCCGCCGGCCAGGATAAATTGTCTCAAACTGTCGCATTGCCTCTTTCCAAAACTGCACCGAGCCCACTTCTGTCCCTAGGCATAACAACGCACTTCAAATACACGCGCCAACTCGTCCCCATTGGTTGCCGTAATGTGGATCCGTACCGCCGCCGCATTTACCGGCTCAAACTTGTGTCGATTCACCCGCTGGTAATTCCCCTTTTGTTCCGCCAACAGCGTCCGCTCCCCTCCCCCCGCAGGCTCGTAATACAGCTTGTAGTCCTTCACCGTTTCCGGCTGCGCCTGCCGCAGAATACCTGTGTTGATCGTATCCGACGAGGTCAGCGTCAACTCTCTTTGAAACCCGCTGTCAAACGTCAATTGCACTTGCCCTAACTTCTGCGGTTTATCCCAACGAAGCTCCAGCCATGCACCATCCGTCCCCATCTTTGCTGACCATTGATGTTTCGAACCCTTTGGAATATCCCGCAGATACCCATCAATCACGTTCGCCGGAGAACTATCATCCCGCTCCCCACTCGCCGTCACCCTCGCCGCCCGTGCCAAATCATTCTTGTCCCGATTAACACTACTGCGAATCGTCTGGTCATCCCGCAACAAGCGTTGCTGCAATTCCTCCACCAGTGCGGGATCCTTCGCCACTTCCCGCGGCATGCGCTTCTTCTGCAGGCAAAGCGCCGCTGCAGTTCCCACCGCCTGCCCAATCACCGCGCAAGTAGCCATCACCCGCGCCGATGTAAAAGCAACGTGTGTAGCCGAAATATTACGTCCCGCCATAAACAGATTTGTCACGTTCTTTGAATACAAAGACCGCAATGGAATGTTGTAAACCTGATCCGTCTTAATCGAAACGTTCGGTGGCAAATCGGCGCGGTCAAAGCCTCCTGGCGGATGGTCGTCCATCGGCCACCCACCAATTGCCACCGCATCGTCAAACTCACTGCGCACCAAGTCATGCTGAGTCAGAATATGGTCGCCCAACAAACGGCGACTGCCACGTTTGCCCGGCATCATGCCAATCCAATCCAAAGCAAAGTAATCACTGTCTGGATGGTCCCCGCTATTCTTGATGTAATCCCACACACCCATCACAATGCTCAGCAATTCAAAACGGATCTCTTCGTTGTCCCGAATCGGATCTTTGTGACCACCCCACTCAATCCACCAATACCCGTATTCCCAACTCTTCGTCGGACGGCTTTTCAAATGTTCCTTGGTAACCTTCCGCGCCCAACTGGGTGGCTGAAATGGCATCGGTTTTCTATACAATCGCGAAGTGAATAATATGCTTGATCCCAGCGTTTCGTTGTCCGTCTTTTCCGGAGCCAACGATTCCCCAAACTCCGCCCGCGCCTCTCGCCCGCTCCGCATCGTCGCGCCCGATTCCAGCCCCAGCCGCGAATCTCCCGTCGCGTCTACAAAGTACTGCGCACGAATCCGATACAAATGCTCCGTCGCATCGTTGCGGACATATGCAGTTGTGATCTTCCCTTCCTGCGTATCTGCGCGGTAAAGCGAACTCTCCAGCAGCAACTTAATATTGGGCTCGCTAATCACTTTGTCATAAAGCAGCAGATCCCACATTTCCCAGCAGCGCTGCGGATTCTGATACGCGTCCTGCAACCGTATCTCTTCCAGCAACCCCGATTCCCGCCACCCAGCCCGTCCCTTATGCGAGTTCGCACCCACCACATGCATCTTCACTTCACTCGAAGAATTGCCGCCCAATCGCGATCGGTTCTGAACCAGAATCACCCGTGACCCATGCCGCGCCGCTGATATCGCCGCGCACACTCCTGCCAATCCACCGCCCGCCACAAGCACATCGCAATCCAGATCCACCAGCACCATGTTTGGCTCCGGGGTCCACAATCCCGCCTTGCTGCTCACCGGAGCAATTGCCGGAAAAGCCCGCTGCTCACGGAAAATCCTCTTCTGCTCATCCGTCAACGGTGGCAACCCTGCAGCATTCACCGCCAGCGAATACCCGCCAAATCCAGCAAGAAAGTTTCTACGTCTCATGTGAAATATTTTATCCTAGAATGAAGTCCATTGACACCGCACTCAACCATTCGCTATCGTCAGCCGATGGTCAAGAATATCGTTCTTCTATGCACCTTTGCCGCATCGCTACTAGCTCAACTGGCCACCGGCCCCAAATTGCCAATGAAAGTCGTCGAAAATTGGGCCGATCTCCCCAAAGGTTGGAACCTCGGCGAGGTGTCCGGAGTCGCCGTCGATAAGCTTGATCACGTCTGGGTATTCAACCGCGGTACTCACCCCGTCATCGAATTTGATCGCGACGGAACCATGCTCCAAGCCTGGACCGAAGTCCCCGTCATCACCTCCCACGGTATTCAAGTCGATCCCGATGGCAACGTCTGGCTGGTCGATGTGAAAGGCCACGCCGTTATGAAGTTCAACCGCCAGGGCCGTTTGCAAATGGTGATAGCGAATTCCGGCAAAGCCATCGGCGATAACAAGTCCACCAATGCATTCAACCAGCCCACCGGCCTGCGCTTCTTCCCCAATGGCGATTTCCTGGTCTCCGACGGTTACGGCAACTCCCGGGTCGCCAAGTTCGATAAGAACGGAATCTGGCAAAAACAGTGGGGCGAACAGGGCACCGCCGATGGCCAGTTCAATCTGGTCCACGACGTTGCTTTGGATGGCAAAGGCAAGGTGTATGTTGCCGACCGCAAGAACAATCGCATCCAAGTATTCACCGAAGACGGGAAATTCCTCGACAAATGGACGAACCTCGGTTCCCCATGGGGTCTCGCCTACTCACCTAAAGAAGAAGCTTTCTACATGTGCGACGGAGACAACAATCGCGTAATCAAGGTGGATAAGAATGGTAAATTGCTCGGCGTTTTAGGCGGCTTCGGCAAAGTGCCCGGTCTCTTCGATTACCCTCATCACATGGCCATCGATTCCCAAGGCGCAATCTACGTCGCCGAAATCAAAAATTGGCGCGTCCAGAAGTTCGTCCCCAACAAATAAATGCCAACCAGACCACTCCTGCTGCACTCGGTAAGCTACTCCGGTTCCTGGGGACAAGCTGCGCTCACTTTGGAAGAGTTCATCGGCAGGGCCGCAGGGCTGGGGTTTGACGGTGTCATGCTGGGTGCCAAAAGGCCGCACCTCAGCGTGCTCGATTACGGCCCCACGCGTCTACGCGAATTGAAAACCACCATTCAGGACTCTGGACTGCGCCATGTTCTAGTGGCCGGCTACACCAACTTCACCGCCGATGCCGAGCACTCCGAAATACCACAAGTGGAATTTCAAATCGCCCACGTGGAGCAACTGGCCGGCATTGCCGAAACGCTA
>JAYTTF010000205.1:0-4420 GCA_043745195.1 Bryobacterales bacterium
GCTTCTTAACATGCGCCAACTGTTCCCACCCGTTGCACCTGAAGCACCAGACCTCGAACCGCAGAATGAAGGTGTTGAAACGAACCTAACTGAGGACCAACAACCCACCAACCAATCCACCGAAAGTGAAACGGTTGAAACAGAGCCTCTTGGAACAAAGTCCGTTGAAACAAACCCTGTTGAAACGAAGCTAATAGACTCGGTCACGCTACACTTTCCATTCCCCCGCGAAACCCGCGTTTACAACCCACACAGCAACCTATATGCTGCACTGCCCCCCATCTCGCAGCCTGCCCAACCTGCTCCACCTACAGAGATTGAGGCACCCACAAAAGTGCAAAGCGCAGGTTGCCTTTAATGGGACTTTCACCAATTGCGATTAACCACCCGCTCCTCGCGCACCTGAACAAAGAAGTGGACTTCAAGCCGGAAAATAGCGTGCAGGCCTTCTCCTTTGCCTTCCCAGCCCGCTACAATGGCGTTTTGTACAAAGGACTTCGCACTACCGGCATCATTGCCTGTCTGAACAAGGCATTGCAAACGTGCTGCGGAAACGGTTTCAATGAGTGAAGTAACTGCCATCGTTCCGGTGCATGGCCGCTGGGAACTAACGGCGCAGTTACTGGTAGATTTGCGAGCACAATCCGTACCGGTCAAAGAAATCATCATCGTCGACAATGCCTCCCCTGACCAAACGGCGAAGCTTGCCGTTGATGCTGGAGCACGCCTGATTTCCATGGGTCAAAATGCCGGCTTCGCCCGCGCTGTGAATCGCGGTGTTGCCGCTGCGGAGACTGAGTATGTGTTAATCGTCAACAACGATGTCCGCCTTCCCGCAGATTGGCTGGAAAAACTGCTCTATGTATCGAAATTGGGCGTCTGGTTCGCCGCCGGAAAACTGTTAAGCGGCACGCGGCCGGGTGAAATTGATGGCACCTTCGACCTTATTTCGCGCGGCGGTTGTGCCTGGCGTGGCCAACACGGGGAACCGGATCAGGAACATAATAAAGCCGCCATGCAGATGGATTTTCCATCGTTCACCGCCGGCCTGTTCCGTCGCAGCTTGTTTACCCGCGTTGGGCCCCTGGAAGAAAAGTTTGGCAGCTATTTGGAAGATGTGGATTTCGGTCTCCGCTGCGTCGAAGCCGGTTTGTGGGGGATGTATGTGCCCGATGCCGTAGGAATTCACCTGGGATCGGCCACTCGCGGCACCTGGCATCCGGAAACCACCAGGCAAATTGCCCGCAATCAACTGTGGATTGTGGCGCGCCATTTCCCACGCGTCAGTTGGGCTGTATTGGTTTCTCAGGTGCTGTTTGTGGCCCTGGCATTTTCAAACGGCGCAGGGTGGGCAGCTCTGCGTGGCAAGTGGGACGGATTGAGCGGATTTGGTCACATGCGTCGAAAGCAACCACATGTACGCCCTGACTTCCTGCTTCGGCATGAACAGGAGATCGCCAAGCTACAGGGTGAACCTGCCCGCGATCTGTTCTGGAGACTCTACTTCAAACTCACATGAGCCAAGCAAGCAAAGTGGGGGCCGTCATCATCACCTTCAATTCCGGAGCCGTGGTGGGGTGCTGCATCCAATCCTGCTTGGCTCAAGCCATGGAAGTTGTGGTGGTGGATAACGGGTCAGTAGACGATTCCGTTGAACGCGCCACAGCTGCCGGAGCCACTCAGGTGATTGCAAATCCAAGCAACTTCGGCTTCGGCGTAGCAGCGAATCAAGGATGCCTGGCTCTGAGCGAATGCGTCAATTGCGTACTTTTGATGAACCCGGATGTTGAAATTGCCTCATCTATAGCAGGGCTAACCAGGGCCTGCCTGGTGCACGGCGCTTCGTGCGGGATGCTGCAAGACATTGAAGGAAAACCACAAACCGGCTTTCAGCTACGTCGGCTCCCTACCGCTGGGACGTTGGTCTTTGAAGTGCTCGGAATTAATCGTCTCTGGAAAAATAACCCGGTTAACCGGGCCTATCGATATTTGGATGCGGATTTTGCCAAGCCCGCATTTGTTGAGCAGCCTGCTGGAGCTTTTTTAATGATTCGGCGCGATATCTGGATGGCTGTTGGTGGGTTTGATGAGGGATTTTATCCAGTTTGGTTTGAAGATGTTGATATTTGTAAACGGCTTATGAACCATGGGGTTAAGGTTGCCTATGTCCCCCAAAGTACTGGGACCCACATAGGCGGTCATTCTGTTGGAAAAATGCCATATTCCAGCCGTGTGACTGCTTGGTATGGTAGTCTTCTTAGATACAGTTGTAAGCATCTGTCTTCAATTGGTAGACGAGTTGTTGCAGCAGCAGTATTAACGGGGGCAGGACCACGGTGCATTGCGGGGATTTTTGAACAGCGCAGCCTGGGTCCTGTAACAGTTTGGTGGAGTATCGGTAGTAAAGCTCTGTCAGTCCTATGGGGCGGCGCCGAGCACAAGGCTGTTTCATAAACAACAGGGGATCGCGACTTTCGCCCATGGCTACAAACGATATGGTTTCGGTGACGCTGGTGACTTACAACAGCGGCCGGTTCATTAAGCGTTGCCTGGAATCAGCATTGGATCAGGTTTACAACAACCTGGAAGTTATCGTCATTGATAACGCCTCCACTGATGGCACCATTGACATTCTTGAACAATTTGAAGATCGCGTTCGCATCGTTTATAACGACGAGAACATCGGCTTTGCCGGGGCGCAGAATCAGGCCATTGGCCTAAGCCGCGGTGAGTGGGTGTTGACGCTGAATCCTGACGTATTGATGATGCCCGGTTTCATCCAAGGTATGGTTGACGCCGGCCAATTGCATCCGCGCGTGGGTTCTGTGTGCGGCAAATTGCTGGCCATTCGCTCCAACTTTGAGCTGCCGGATAAACCTTTGATCGATTCCACGGGCATGTTCTTCACCCCCATGCTGCGGCATCTTGATCGTGGCAGCCAGGAAATTGATGGCGGTGAGTTCAATAATTTTGAATATGTGTTTGGCGCAACTGCCGCCGCTGCGCTTTATCGCCGGGAAATGATCGACGATATTTCCATCAATGGAGAATTTTTCGATTCTGATTTCTTCGTTTATCGCGAAGATGCCGACGTTGCCTGGCGCGCGCAGTTATTGGGCTGGCGCTGCTTGTACACGCCGCATCCAAAGGGCTATCACGTGCGCAACGTGCTGCCCGGTATTCGGCGGGCCTTGCCACCGGAAATCAACATGCATTCCGTGAAGAACCGCTTCCTGATGCGGATCAAAAATATGACGGGAGACTTGTATCGCCGCAACTGGTTACAGATCACCGTGCGCGATACAGTGGTGGTGGCAGCCTGTTGCACGGTGGAACTCAGTTCGTTGAAGGCATTTTGGAAACTGGCTGAAAACTGGAATCGGGTTTGGGCCAAACGCCGCTGGATCATGTCGCGCCAACGCGTGACGGATGAATACATGGCCAGTTGGTTCCATAATCAACCAGTAGCGAAGCCTGCTCCCAAGACGGCAAATCGCGTAATGGCGAAGATGAAGGCTGCTCGAGGCTAGGCGAGCAATCTTGCAAAACGAAGCCAATTTGCGCTTTTTTGCAATCAGAAAAAGTGGCGTCACAATACCTGTTCAGCTCAATGTGCCCACTTATCAACCGCTTGCAAAAACGAATTAGGTTGCCCTTTCAAAACCTGTGAGACTCTTTATTCAGGAAGACACATTGCTGGCCAGCAACTTCCCAAAACATTGAGTACACGACTGAGAACCGTGAATGCAAGCTGCAAAAAGCAGGCTGTTATGGTTGGCAGCCCCAGACGATGAAATGAGGAGCGCCCGTAAGGATGA
Organism: Bryobacterales bacterium; assembly: GCA_043745195.1. Classification (GTDB taxonomy): domain Bacteria; phylum Acidobacteriota; class Terriglobia; order Bryobacterales; family Bryobacteraceae; genus JANXSF01. Next base: position 3,819 of record JAYTTF010000205.1, read on the forward strand.
AATTCACGTTTGTCTGTCCGCAATGCCGTGTTGCACTTATTCGTCAAGAAACTTTTCAACTCCGTGAAGATTTCACCAAGCCTACCCTTCAAATTTATCCATGCCATTGGCGGTAATCAGGAACCGGCCATTGTCGCCGGTGCGTATCAATTCGCGTTCCTTCATGTACCAAACTGTCACGTCTAGGGAGGCTTTTTCTAAATTCAACTCAGTTTCTAACTCACGCGCATTCATTGCCGGGGTAAGTGGCGTGCGAATCATCTTGTTATAAAGCAGTTCTAAAACGGAGCGGCGCTTCTGTTTTTCACCCTGTATGTCGATTGGCACTACTTCATTCAAAATGGACCTCTTTATTTCAGGCCATTCAACTTCGCCTGACGAGTCTATTATGCAGTCTGCTCAAGCGGGAAGATAGTCCCCCATTGGATTGTTATATCTATTCTTTCGGCGTAAATCTAAGGTGATTCGCTGATCCCCAGCCCTTGCCCACCAGCCATAATGCAGAAAAAGCCGCCCCCTTTCGGGAGCGGCCTTTTCGGTTCAAGCAGTAAGTAAGTTACCGGTTGGTAACTTCCAATCCACCCGCACGGCACGAACGGCAG
>JAYTTF010000206.1:0-16720 GCA_043745195.1 Bryobacterales bacterium
TCGGCCGCAGTTCGCCTATTCCAGTTTCGCCCTTTTCAGGATCACTTTGTATTGGAATCAACTCCTGTTTCAGGATCATCTTGTATTGGACAATTCTCAGCAAGGCGCAACCCATATATAATGGTTGGATAGGCGTATTGCGGTTGTAATGGAAATACTCAAGAAAAAACTACAAGATGAGATCACGCAGCTCGAGCACGAATTGCGTAGCGAATTACCCAAAGAAATCCTCCGAGCCCGCGAATATGGAGACTTAAGCGAAAACGCCGAATATTCTGCGGCCAAGGAACGTCAAGGTTTTGTCAACGCCCGTTTGGGTCAGTTGCAAAAACGCCTGGGCGAACTTTCCATGATTGACATGTCGAAGATTCCCAAAGATCGTGTTGGATTGGGATCAACTGTTTTAGTTCTTGATACAAGAAAAGAAGAGGAGATGACTTACCGGCTTGTTACTAGTGAAGAAGCCGATGTTGCCAAAGGTTTGATCTCCACCAGTTCTCCTATTGGGAAAGGGCTCTTGAACAAGCAGGTTGGCGATGAAGTATTGATCGTCATTCCAGGCGGAACCAAGCAGTTTGAAGTTTTGAAGTTGACTACCATTCACGAAGCAATTCCTTAAGGAGCAAAGAGGAGGACCGGAAATGACCGTAACCAAAGTAATTGGGCAAGCCTGCAACAAAGTTATCCTCCTCATTGTTCGCGGATTAGCGCTTTCAAAAATACATCCCAACGTGCTCACCTTCATCGGTCTGCTAATAAACGTTGTGGCCGCTGTTTTTATGGCGCAAGGGCAGTTTTTCAAAGCAGGCTTAGTAATTCTTGGTGCCGGAATTTTCGACATGGTGGATGGCCGAGTAGCTCGGGAAACCAACCAGGTGACACGCTTCGGCGGATTCTTCGACTCCGTTCTGGATCGCTACTCCGACCTTGGTTTGCTGATGGGCCTGCTGTATTACTACGCATCCATTGACCGGTTTTTCTATGTGATTCTAACCGCCGTTGTTATGACTGGTTCCGTGATGGTAAGTTACACACGCTCCCGTGCTGAAAACTGCATCCCTACATGCAAAGTTGGCTTTGCCGAACGGCCCGAACGGGTTGTGCTGATGATCATTGGTGCACTGTTCGACCGCATGGCCCCAGTGCTATGGGTGCTTGCAGTAATGAGCAACTGGACAGTGATTCATCGCATGATCTATACATTTCAAGAAGCGAAGCAATTGGAAGATGCGCAGTTACGGGCACCCGGTGTTCCACCCTCCATGGTGCCATCCAAGGCGCGCACTCAGTCCTCCAGCATATAGGACTTACTAACAATTTTGTATCTTGATTTCCAGCGCACCCATCATTCCAAGATCTTCGTGGTCAAGAATGTGACAGTGATACATGCTGACGCCTTCAAAGTCTCGGAACATAGTGCGCACAGCCACACGAGACCGCGCTGGCACCAGAACAGTATCTTTCCAAGCAGGGATCACTGAACCATCGCTTCGCAGAAGTTGGAATGCATTAGTGTGGATGTGCATCGGGTGATCCATGCCCGTAGGATTTAGAAACTCCCAATCTTCAACCGCTCCCAACACTGCACGCGTGTCCACGCGATCTTCCTTGAACGTTCTTCCGTTGATGGTGAAGCTCATTCCCATCGCCGAGCCAAGTTGAAACTGCCTTCGAAGCGAGGCTTGCGGAAGAGGATCAACATAAGCTAGCTTCGACGGTAGATTCCAGGAAAACTCAGCTTGCCCGTTATATAGAAGTGTGCCGAGCGAGACCGTAGCCGGATTCAAGACCATACCCGCCATGCCCATGCTCCCGCGGCGGTAGGGAAGACTGTGAATATTATATTCACCGGGAGGGCGGTCCCCTTTCACCATCACGTCCATCCGCTCGCCTGGAGCCAGAAGGATTTCATTCTGAAGATCCGGTTGGCTAAGAAAGCCGCCGTCTGTGCCAATTACATAGAAAGGATGCTCCTCAATCCGCATGCGGTAAAAGCGGGAACTGGAGGCGTTAACCATCCGCAATCGGATCCATCCTCCGCGCTGAATATTGATGCGAGGAGAGACACGCCCAGACACGGTTATCAACCGCCCTTCTCGCCCGTTGATTCTTTCCATTATTCTTGGCTCTAATGGTTCTCCTTGTGCATCCAGATCAAAATCCTGAAGTACAAGCACACTCTCAGGTGCCCTTTGAATCTCAGGCAGTAAATCGATCTCGCCTCGAACAATAAACACTCCTGCCAAGCCGCGAGATACTTGCGTGGCGGCGGAACCATGAACATGCGGGTGATACCAAAATGTACCGGCCGGATGATCGGAGGGTAAGGTGAACCTATAGTTGAGCGTTTCTTGCGGAGGAACTCGCAGCATCACATTATCAGCATTCCCCGTAGAGGGAACATGTAGGCCATGGAAATGTAGATTCGTCGTTTCTGGTAAATGGTTTAGAAGAGTAATACTTACTTCGTCTCCAGGGTTGGCCTCGATTATGGGCCCAGGTATTTGACCATTGAACGCGTAAAGATGACCAAATCGTCCACCAACTTCAATCCAATCCTGTCGAGCCTCCAACGTCAGTTCTACCCTCTTGCTTGTTTCAACTCGAAGAGTTTGAGCCCGCAGGGACAAGGCCCCGGCAAACGCCATACCGGTTTCTAAAAAATTTCTGCGGCTGTAGGTGTTCATTTTGGATAATTCCCATGCAAATCAAAGCTGCACGTGGACACCCATAACAAAACACTTCTGCTTAGTGCATAGGAATGTGCGATTCACTTCAATCCCCAATTTCTGGGTGAATTGACGCACATTCCAATCTCGAACTCTATTTTCCTGAACGTTTCCGTCCCTTGACCTTTGGCCCGTGGCGTGCTACCAAGGAAGTGTGATGATGGCCGCCGCTAAGTTCCGAATTGCAGCAATGGTTGTGGTCATCCTTCTATTCAATCCCCTCTGTATTTGTCTTGGCGCTTTAAAAGTCGTCGGCCCTCCTCAGGAGTCCTGCCACTCAACCAAGTCCTCACCCATCAACGACGATGGTAAAAAGCCTAACTGCTTCTATATGGATACGCAGATGGCCCCGATTGAGTCTGAGCAGTTGAATGCCGCAAGTCCCTATCTTGTGGCTGAATTCACTGAAGCGTCCATCGCAAGTCAGCTCTCGGTCAAAGTTTTGCCTACCTTCCAAGTGGCGATGTTCGCCCTGGAAGATCGCCTTGTTGTCACCCTCCACCAATTCCGCATTTGATTAAACATCTCCTTGTTCGATAGTTGTAATCACTCGATTTGATTCAGGAGATGTCTCATGTACCCAGCAACGGTTCTATTTGCCGTAGCTATCATCGCATCCGCACGGGCTGCTGCTCAGAATCCGCCAAAAGTGGAATCTGAACAAGATCCCTTTGCTGATCTTTCCCTAAAACCGCCGCAGCCTCCAAGCGCTGCGACGACGAAGAACGAATCATGGTTGAAGGGCCTGTTCACCGATAATTTTGGTTTCAGAAAGGAAGCAATGTCCCAGTTCACCGTCAATGAGAGTGGAGATTGGGCCAGCCGGCAATCCGTCGGCTTTGAAGTCTTGAAGAAATTTTCAACCGGCACAGCTACAGTAGCCAGCTTCAATTTTCAAGGCCGGATGGTGCGCCGCGATGGCTTTAATCCCGTTCAAAACGACATGGAAGGCGAGAACCGCTTGGGCTGGGCCTTTGAGTATCACAACGTTTACCTTGACTTCTATAATGTTCTGAATCCTTTGTTAGGGGATGAGCAGAAAAAAAACAACATTGGCCGCTTCAACGTTCGTGCCGGCCGCTTCTACGTGCCATTCGGACTGAACCTTCAAACTGATACACACGGTACATTGCTTCAGCTTTCCAACGACCGCAATTTTGGCTTTGAGCGCGATTGGTACACAGGCCTCTGGGGTTCGTTGAACAAGCATCTGAATTACGACGCCTATTATTTGGCTGGATCCGGTTACGATCTTACGTTCCAAGGTCAACGAGGGCTGGGTGCTCTGCGCATCAGTCTTGCCAACAAATACAGCAATGATTATGGCTTGGAAGGTGGCTTTTCCATTCTTGGCGGCGAGCGGTTGTCCATGGATCACTCGAAACGCGGCAAGATAGAAACACAGCGGGTTGGAGTTGATGGAAGATACAGGCACGCCGTTCCCACCGGCTTAGTTACATTTACCAATGAATTTAGCGGCGGCCAGGATGCCAGAAATTCAGTATTCACTCAACTTCATCAAGCCGACTACACTAACTCTTCGCGGCGGTGGGGAGTTGCAGCTCAATACAGGCGCTTCCATGAGGCCGAACTAGGGGCAGATGCCTCACTGATCGCAGAGGCCACCTGGTATTTCCGCAACGACGTTGGGAACTCAAACCTGCACTGGATCAAAGCAAATATTGAGCGTCGCTTGGAGCGCATGCGGCCCCAACCGCCCAGTACAGTTATCTCGCTTCAATACTATTACTACAAATAAGGAGACAATCATGAACACCGCAATTATAACTCTCGGAATAGCGATCCTGTTGCTTCAACAGAATAGCTTTGGAGCAATCGGATGCACCTTGAGCAACCCGGCTGAAGATTTGAAATTCCTCTATCCGGAAATGACAACGTTTAAGGAAGACCTCAAGGAATTCCCCAGGTTGAAGGATGGTGCGGCACTCTATAAAGGACTCAAAGCACGTTTAGGAAGTGACCTGGATTCGATTTACGAAGCTTATGAGACTCCTTACACTGTCTACAGTGTCTTCAAAGGCACAACCAAAATCGGTATTGTCCACGGCGTGAATGTTCCCGGCAAGGGCGGAGTTATTCAGGTATTCCTTTCCCTGGACCCTGCCACTGCGGAAATTCGTAGTTTTTTCTATCAGCGTCTGGAAAGCCCGGCGGCAAAGCAACTTAGAAGTAAAGAGTTTCGGGCGCAGTATTCAGGACTTACTCTAGCTGATTTCTATAAGCACGATTACTACGTCCAAGTGCAACCAGGTGCGAAGGCGGATAAGTTGGCATCCATCAAGCCACCTGTTATTGATGCAACTGGAAAGCCTGATTATGAGGCTTCTGTTCGTGGCATCCGGAAGAACCTAATCCTGCTTGACTATTTCGTATACAGCCAACGCTTCGAGCCGTTTTTTGTAAGAGCCCAGCAGGCTGCCGGGAAAAATCAAAGTAAGTAAGGAGTAACCAATGAAAACAATTCTAACTTTATGCGCAGTTATCCTCATCACCGCCGGCGTGTTCGGTTGGCGTGCTACCCGAATGCCCACTCAGTACGGCCAATTCCTGGGAGCACCCAAAGTGCAGGTTGAGGATCTGATAGAGCGTCCCAAAGATTTCCTGAATAAGCCGGTTTTGATTGAAGGCGAAGTGCGGGAGCAGTGTAAAACCATGGGCTGCTTTTTCCTGTTCGTCGCCGGGGACAAGACGTTGCGTGTGGACCTGCAACAGGTGGCGATGACCGCCCCCATGCATGAGGGTCGACCGGCTCGTGCGGAAGGAATATTGGAAGTCTACGGCGAAACCTTCCAACTAGTTGCCACGGCTGTGGAATTTAAGTGAGGAATTATGAACATAGACAAACGAACCGATCCATTCATCCTTAAGCGCTACTTCGTGCTTGCAACCAAGAACCTTCGAAGGCGTATGATCCGCACTGGACTCACAGTGGCCGGAGTGGGCCTTGCAGTTACAGTGGCTGTTTCACTTGGTGGATTCATGCTGGGCTATCGCGATGCAATTGACAAGAGTATCGACATGCTTGGCTTCCAGGTGATGATCATGGCCAAAGGTTGCCCCTACGAGGCGGCCACTATGATGCTGAAGGGCGGCACAGGCTTGCTATACCTCCCGGCTGACATATACGAAAAAGTGAAGGGCGACCCTGACATTGAAAGCATCACGCCCATCTTCGTAGGTGTTGCGCAAAAGCAGGGCAGCGGCATACGGGATGACGAAAAGGAAAAGAATTTCCTGATCATCAGCGGTATCGACGTAGATAGCTACAAAGTGATGAAACCTTGGATTGCTTTCAAGCAAGGTACAGGGTACGCCGGTGGCCGGTGGTTTTCTGCAGAGTCAAAAAATGAAGCTGTTCTTGGTTTTGAGGCCGCCGAATTCGAGCAGCGTAAAGTTGGCGACAGCTTCTACGCCTCCATCACCCCAGCTGGCCAACCCAGTCCGGTAATGCATGAATTTAAGGTTGTAGGCGTGATGGAACGGACAGGCACGCAGGACGACGGAACGGTTTTCCTTCCGCTGGAAACCGCCCGTGAGTACTTTGGACGACCCGGCGAACTGACCATTTTGGGCATCAAGTTGAAGGAGTTCTCTGCCATCAAATTACGACTGTTTGAAACGCGCTGGTTGAAGTTACCGGAAGTACAAGTGGTGGGTCTACAGCAAGTGAAGAACACACTAGTGAATCTGGTTTCCACTGCGCAAACGATGATTGCGGCTGTAGCCGCGATCGCTATGATCGTGGCCTTCATTGGAGTCATCAACACCATCCTGATGAGCGTATATGAGCGCACGTCGGAGATCGGAATCATGAAGGCACTGGGAGCAAGGCGCGAATCGGTCTTTCAACTTATTTGGCTTGAGACAGTGATGATATGTCTTGCTGGGGCGCTGGCAGGATCTGTGCTAGCCGTAGTCGGCTCAGGTCTGGTGGAGCGTGCCATCAAATCAATTGCAGACCTTGGTGTGTCCGGTTCCATCGTGCGCATAACCCCCGCAATCATTGCTTATGCGGTTCTAGGCGCAGTTGTGTTGGGATTCTTCGCGGGACTTTATCCTGCATGGAGAGCCTCATCCATGCGGCCAGTTGAAGCTATCAATAAAGGAGATTGAGATGAACGACGTCATCATTGAAGGACACGGGTTGAAGCGATATTATCACCGGGGCAGCGAAACGGTGAAGGCACTTGACGGAGTGGATATCAGCATTCGCAAGGGTGAGATCGTTGCGATTTTAGGGCCGTCCGGTTCAGGTAAGACAACACTGATCAACATCCTTTCGTGCCTGGACGCACCGACAGAAGGCACCCTTACTGTAGATGGAAGATCTGTCTCTGGTCTTTCAGAGGACCAACTAGTCGAGGTGCGGCGCGGCTTGTTGGGGTTCGTATTCCAGCAGTTTTCCTTGCTGCCTACACTCACTGTGACGGAAAATGTGGAACTGCCGTTGCTGTTTCTGGGTCTACGAACCAACCCCGAACGAACACGCGAAATCCTGGCATCGGTGGGGCTCAAAGATCGCGCAACGCACCTTCCGCGAGAACTTTCCGGTGGCCAAATGCAGCGCGTCGCCATTGCCCGCGCGTTGATGGTGGGCCCGAAAATCTTAGTGGCTGACGAGCCAACCGGAAACCTCGACAAAGTCACAGGCCAATCTATCATTACACTCTTCAAGCGGCTGGCCGCAGAAGAGGGTCTGGCGATCCTGCTAACAACGCATAACACTGCGTTCGGAGATGAGGCGGATCGCAGAATCATTTTGGAAGATGGGCGGATCGTTAAAGAAGTGAGGAACGAGCCTACTCTCTCATCGTCCGGTAATTAGAATCGATTTGAAAAGGAGTATTTATGAAACGAAGAATGTTAATTTCGCTAGGACCTCTTTTCTTGGCTAGCGCTGGCGTAGGGATTGGTCTCGCGGTGCAACACAAGGGAGAGATGTCGAAGAAAAATTTGAGCGCATTGCTCGCCAAAATGAGTACGACGCAAGATCATCTTCATTTGGCCGCGCATTTTCATGCGGTGGGCAAGCGGTATGAGGCGGAATCTGCGGAGCACGCTGAGATGGCAAAAATGTATCGGCTGAAGCCGACGGTTTCGGAAACGAAACGCCCCATGGCACCGGACACTGCAGCTCATTGCGAATATCTGGCGGAAAGCCTTGGCAAGGCAGCTAAGGAAGCCCATTCAATGGCGATGGCGCATGAGGCAATGGCTAAGAAGTAACTACCGATTGGCACTGTAACCACACCGGTCTTATTTAGCGAATCAAGGTCGGTGTGGACTGTTTGTTTGTGTACCAGGGCGAGCACGCAGTCCTCCAGCCTATGAACGTTTCCCGCTCCCGCCTGGCCACTTGATTTCGATTCGATCCTATTCGAGTTGGCACCTAAGGCTCCGTCTAGAAAGAACCTAGCCGAGTTGGGAAGCGTTGCGAGGGCGAATCTCGTAGTTCCAGTCGCCGTGAAATTTGTCGCGGTGGATGTTGATACGTCCCAGTTCCTTGCCGGAGACTGTGATGCCCGCCTGAATAGGATTCTGTGTTGAGTTCGGCATGAACCTTGAGGCCTGTCGTGGTGGTTGTAGCGGCGATGAGGCTCACGATGGTCTCGAAACTACGCAGCGGCTTGCCCCGCCAGTTCTGGCTGATGTAGGAAAAGAGGCGATGCTCGATCTTGCTCCATTTGCTGGTGCCAGGAGGAAAGTGCAGACCACGATCCGTAGGCCGGTTTCGTCGGCGAGTTTCTGCAATTCCAGTTTCCACAGGCTCAGACGTGAACCATTGCTACCGCCGCCGTCAGCGGTAAGCAGCAATCGTGTGGCCTTGGGATAGGCTGGCTGGCCCATTGTCCGCCACCAGCGTCGAATGGTTTCAACGGCAAACTCGGCGGTATCGTGATCCATGCCCACGCTCACCCAACCACTATTAGAGCCCACATCGTAAATTCCGTATGGTGTTGCCCGCCCCAGTTCCTGGTCCACGAAATCGTGAACGCGGACTTTTTCGGGCTCGCCCTTGGGACGCCATTCTTGCCCCTTACTTATTGCTGCAATCGCCCACCAACTCCTTTTTCTTGGTGTCCACCGAAATCACCGGCTGCCGTCGGCCCAAGCTCCATTTTACTTTTCCGTTCATGTGCTCAAACTGAGCGTTACTGTCCGGGTGATTGGAACCCTCCTTGGTCTTCCGGTTGCCCTGCAGACTGAAGCCGAGCTCATGGAGCAAATTCGCGATCACTTGGTGACTCACCAAATGCTTCATCCGCTTCAATTCGGCCGTCAACTGCCGGACACTCTTGCACGTCCAACGCAGAGGACTTTTGGGGTCGCCTCGCGTGGTCGATTCCAACAAACTCTGAAGGTCGGATTTTAGTGAGCCATCCTTGTCCACAGCTTTCTTGCGCCCACCGCCCTCACGTCGGATACGGCCAGATGCCGAGGAATTGGGCTCTTTCAATTCAGCGATCTCTTGTCGAATCACCGGACGCATAATGCCCGTCGCCTTGCTCACCGCCGAAATCCCGCCTCGACCGATAGCCTGACTCTCCGCCGCCGCCATCAACCGTCGCGCTCGTTCGTCCAGAACAGGTTCCAGAGCCTTGTAGCGTGCTGCGATTCCAGCGATGTCAATCACGGTCTCCGAGTATACTCTAAAACATTTTAGTATGGATATGTTATTTTTAGACAATGCCTTAGCGGCCAAAACTGGGGAGAATGGTGGCATTTCCATCGGTACCGTGGCAGACGGAGCAGCGGATTTGAAAGGCAACTTCGCAATCGGGTGCCTAGCCCAGGCAGTGGACAGAATGGCCGTAAAAGTCAAAAATAAAAGTCTTTCACATGCGGGTGACTACGTTTTTGGAGAGACTCGGCTAAGTGATGATTATAGCGGACCATGGAGAGACTTACTTTTTGGTGCAATCGGTTAAGTGATGGCGCGTCGGGAACAGTGGGATTCTCTAAATTTGCGATCCACCCACGCCATACGCTACAGTTTCATCTGATGACCCGTCGACGACTTGTAACCACTGCTGCTATTGCTCCCCTTGCTGCCAGCGCCGCATCTACTCCGAAGAATCAAGTTTACGAGCTCCGCAAATATCACTTGCGCAACACGCCCGATAACCAGCGCCAGCGCACAACGCAATATCTGGAAAAGGCTGTGATGCCGGCATTTCGGCGTGCTGGAGTTTCGCAGGTGGGATTTTTTTCCAGCATGATTGCCCCGGATACGCCATTCCTACTGAGCGTCTACGCCCATGCTTCGTTGTCCGCTTATGAAGAGGCGCACGCTAAAGTTGGTGCGGATGCGGAGTTTGTTAAGTTGCAGACGGCTTTTTTTTCGCAGCCTGGGCTAAATTTTATGCGCTACGAAACTTCCATTCTGCGCGCGTTCGACGGCATGCCCACTATGGAAATTCCAGAACCTGGAAAGGCTCTGCGGGTGTTTGAGCTGCGCACTTACGAATCGAATAACAATATGACTTTGAAGAAGAAAGTTGGAATGTTCAACGATGGGGAGATCGCTATTTTTCGAAAGACCGGTCTAAATCCACTGTTTTTCGGCACTACAGCGATTGGCGGAAATCAACCAAGTCTGACTTACATGCTGTGGTATGACGACTTAGCCACTCGCGAGAAGAACTGGCGAACATTTGTAGGTCATCCAGATTGGAACAAGCTGAAAGCAACGCCGGGATTAAGTGATGCAGAAGTTGTTTCCAATATTTCCAACATCATTTTATCGCCGCTGCCGTTTTCCCCAATTCGGTAGCCATCTTGCGCCGTCGATTACCCATCAGCAATAAAAAACTGCCGACTAACCAGTAAGTAGAAGGCTCCGGGACGGCCCCGACGGCAACTGGAATAACAGTTACCCCTCCTGATTGGATTTCGTTGTAGGCTATCCAGGGAGCGGGCGGCGGCAGAAATCCAACATTCGTAGTTACCAGAAAATAAGTCACGCCGGTGATGAGGTTTATATCAATCCTTGAACTTGAGCTATCTCCATTGGACCAGTTGTCATTCACTCGCAACGAGTTGCTGAGTGGGGCAGCAGGGTTAAAGCTGTTTGCGTACAGGACCAGGAAGTTGTTCCAGGAGCTTGCCGCTGCGTCAGACCTTAAGCTGAAGGAACCATTGCCGCTGACTTGGAATGCGAACACTGAATATGGGCTAATTGTTCCGGACAACGAGTTGGGCGCATTCAACCCGTTATCGTTGGGCCGATTGAACGTTGGACTGGTTGTGGTAAGGACAGCTGTATATGTAAAACTGGCTGCGGAAAGGGAAATTGAACCAAATACCAGTAAAAGCAAAGATTTCCCTATCATCATCCCGCTTAGATTAGCATCGGAATATTTTGAAATCTATAGGCCAAGTGTACCCGCTGACTACGCAAGTTAGCTTAGCTGTTGGAAGGGAGTTAGACCCTAAGTTCGGGTCTAAGAGTTCAGCGCCTTGTGAACGGCATCGCTGAGGAGCGCTAACCCTGCCGCAACGTCGGGGCCCAGATGGACCCGCAACGCCCGGCGCTTTCGTTCGGCAAGCACAGCAAAATCGCCGCGCGCCTGGGCTGCCTTAACCGTGCCAAATGTATAGGTTTGGCCGGGGACTTTCAGCTCCAAAGCATCGTCACAGGTGATTTGGAGGAATACGCCGGTGTTGGGTCCACCTTTGTAACCTTGGCCAGTGGAATGTAGGAACCGGGGTCCAAATCCGAGGCAAGTGGCTACCTTGCGTTTGTCACGCACATTGACGCGGATGGTTTCGAGCGTAGCTTCGTGCTGGTCGTTCATGTCGACATAGCCAAGTACGGCAAAGTAGTCGTTCTCTTTTATGCGGTTGAAATGGGCGCGCAAATAGCCCGTTAAATTTTGCTGCGTACCTAGATCTGCGGCATTCGCCGGATCTGTAAATAGAGAGACACCTTCCCCGGAATAGATGGGAGTTTCCGCAGGCAGGGAACCAGTGGCTTCGTAGGCGTCTGTCAAAGTGCGAGTGGCGATTTTGCTGGCTTCCACATCGGGCTGATCGAAGGGATTAATACCGAGAACTGCACCCGCAACGGCAGTGGCAATTTCCCAACGGAAGAACTCCTGGCCGATGGAATAGATGTCGCGCACATTGATGCGGACCACAGCGTGTCCAGCTTTTTCAAGTGCTTCCATGCCACTATCCTGGGCGGCATCGGGAGCGGAATCAAGGCGCAAATATGCAAAAAGCCGATCCTTGCCGTAATGATCTGCCGGTGCAAGCGGCTCTCGATCTACAGGGATGATGCCCTTGCCGAGCTTACCTGTGGATTCGGCAATTAACTGCTCAAGCCATGCGCCGAGATCGAAAATACCCGGTGAAGCTACAATAGTGATCTTGTCACGGCCGTTTTTTGCCAGCACGCCCATGGTCAACCCCAGCATTACGCCGGGATTTTGGGCGATCGGCAAGCAGGGAGAACAAGCGGCTGCCATGGCGTCGGCCTTTTCAAGAAACTCCTTTACATCTAAGCCCATGGCAGCGGCTGGAACCATGCCGAAATTGGAAAGTGCGGAGTAGCGCCCGCCAATTTGGTGCAAGCCAGGGAAGATTTTCCAAAACTTATCGGCAGTGGCGATCTTTTCCATCTGCTTTCCGGGGTCGGTGACTGTGATGAAGTGGCTGCCAACTTTGTCGGCGCCTACTTTTTCCTTGATCCGTTCAAAGAAGTATTGCTTGAAGATGTTGGGTTCGAGTGTTGCGCCGGACTTGGTGCTGACAATGCAAAGTGTATTGGCAAGATCCACCTTTTCTTCAAATGCTTTCACTTGTGCCGGGTCGGTAGAATCGAGCACATGAATTTCCGGGAAGCCAGCTTGATGGCCAAAGGTAAGTTTCAAAACTTCCGGACATAAACTGCTGCCACCCATGCCAAGCAGTAAGATATTGCGAAATCCGCGGGCCTTTACTTCCTGCTGAAATTCGATTAACGTTTGGACGCCAGCCAGTTGCTGTTCCGTGATTGTGAGCCATGCAAGCCAGCTACTTTCATCGGCTCCAGTCCACAGTGAGGCATCTTTATCCCATAGACGATGAACATTGCCGCGAACCTTCCAGGCATTCATCAGCTCCTGAATTTGAGCGTCGTATATATTGGCTACTTTGACACTCTGCGAGTTTAGCTGAAGACCGGAAACCGTTCGGCAGCGCTGGTTCACTGCGTTGAGCAGCTTATCAAAGGCATCGGCAAACATCTTCACGCCAGCAGTAACCAAATCGGTGGTCACTTTGTCGAAATCAACGCCCTGGGCCGCAATGGCCTTCATGGTGGTGTGAGCACCATCCAGATCGTCTTCCAAAGTTAGCTTGGCAACGCCGTGGTCGCGAAACGCTTCGAGCGTGGCCGGCGGTAGCGTATTTACTGTATTGGCACCAATCAGCGCATCTACATAAAGCACGTCAGAGTATTTTGGATCTTTGGTTCCCGTGCTGGCCCATAGCACACGCTGTTCCTGGGGCTTCTGTGCTGCAAGAGCCGCCCATTGCGGACTTGAAAAAATTCGCTTGTATGCCGCATAAGCGATTTTCGCGTTGGCAATCGCAGTCTTACCGCGCAGGTCTTCGGTAACCTTTGCGTCCACCACCGCATCAATACGGCTGACAAAAAAGCTGGCAACACTGGCAACCCGGCTGATGTCCTGCCCCTGGGCCGCGCGCTTTTCAAGGCCGGCGATGAAGGCCCAAGCCACGGCTTCGTATGCCTGACAAGAGAACAGCAACGTAACATTGACGTTGATGCCATAGGCGATCACTTGTTCAATGGCCGGTAGACCTTCCAGCGTGCCGGGAATCTTGATCATCAGGTTCGGCCGATTTACAGCAGCCCACAAGCGGCGGGCATCGCGAATGGTCGTCTCAGTATCATGCGCCAAAAACGGGCTGACTTCCAGGCTCACATAACCGTCACGGGAATTCGTCGCATCGTAAACCGGACGGATAGCGTCAGCAGCACCTTGGATGTCGGCAATAGCAATGCGTTCATACATGTCCATGGGAGTGAGCGAAGGGTCCTTGCGCATTTCCGCCAATAGGCCGGCATACTCATCGCTTCCACCAATGGCTTTCTCGAAAATGGCAGGATTGGATGTGAGTCCGCCCAGCCCGTCCTCCTCCACCATGCGCTTTAGTTCACCGCTGGTGATGAGACTGCGCTTGATGAAATCGAGCCAAGGAGATTGTCCAAGTGTGGAAAGTTGTTTAAGTGGATTCATTTGCTGCCTGTTGAAATTTAGGGAGTATCCCTCATTTAGTTTACTGTGTATCACCAAAATGAGGAACCTATTCCCGCTCTAGAGTTATCGGCTGGTTCGGGAATAGTCTTAGCGGCAGTTCTTGTTTCGGGTTCCTACTCAACGCTTGTCAGGTGCACCAACTCTCAATTCGGGCGATTTGTGACAAGCGTCGCAGGTTTGACCTTCGGCTGTATCTGAGCCGTTAAGTAGTGGTCGCGGAGCCAGGGGAACGTCCATTAGCCGCAGGACGTGGACCATTCTTTGTTGGTGAAATCGGCGGCAGCCGGCATCCTAGAAACGGCAGTTGCAAGCCATAACCGGCACCATGTCTGCCCAATTCGTGAAATCCGGGACGGGGGTGCAATTCTTTTGCAAGTCTTCCGTAAGCAGAACATCTTCATTGAATTGCAGCCCCGTCCCGGATTTCGCAGCCCCTCCGCACCTTAGTCCCAAGTCAAGCCCCACGATTGAATTTAAAATCGAAAGTGCGCTCACCATTCAGGTGACAGATGGCTTCCACGCAACTGTCGGTGGGTACGGGAGTTGATCTATGGACGGTGCGTCAACTGCCGTTTTTGGGATGAACGAATCAGGGGCGGTCAACCGCCAGAATCTCAGCGCTAGGGACGCAGCTCACAGCCAGCCCTTTGTCAGCTCTTGACGTACGACCGTAGCAACCGTATGGCGTCTGGAATCACCGCAAATTTATCAGCTTTGCCTTCATAAATCATGCTGATGAATCCGTTGAAGTGTACCTTGCGAAGGATACTAAAAACACGATCGTAATCAATCCACTTCTCCCGGCCGTTCTCATCCAGATCGTATACCTTGGCCCGCACGAACTGCGTCAGCGGGGCCACCTGTTCAATGCTCCGATAGTAATCGTCATAGGTTGTTCCAGCGATCTTAGGACCATTCGGCCCGTTCCTACCTGCGAAGTGACCGGTATCCAGAAGCAGGGTGAAGTTGGGATGGTTCACTTCGCGGTGGAAACGCAGCATGTCCTCTCCCGTACTCGTCAGACCGCTGTGGTTCTGCAGTGAGACCGTCATGCCTAACTCAGCACCCATCTCAGCAGTTTTCCGCAGAGCTTCAACTCCGCGACGAAACGCATCGTTCTGTTTATCCGGCGAAGGTGCCGAGCCCACAAACGTCCGCAGGATTGGAGCCCCCAGAAACATTCCCGCCTCCATAGCCACACGCGCTTTCTCCAGTTCTTTCGGAATGGCTTCAGCCGACCGCCCAAACTCCGTACTTACGCAAATGGAAGCTATGGGCATCCCTCGGTTCAAGCACCCACGGCGCACTTCCTTGAGGTATGCCCGGTCAACCTGGCTCTTCAGTTGGCTCACGTGGATATCAAGCCCATCAAGATCCAGAGCCCGGCAGGTGTCCATAAAACTGAAGATGTCCATCTTGCCGGCATTAAACTCCGCCTGATAGTTTATCGTCGATTGGCTCATGTGGAAATACTTCGGTCTGACGGCAGGGCCTGCCGGCGCAGCGGCCAGCCGGGCACTCCCCGCAAATCCCACACCACTGGCAAGCACTGCGCGTCGTGTCAGTTCATTCGACATAAAGGTATTCTCCTTCTCAAGACTCAAGATCCGCCAGGTCATAATTTCCATTTCCAGGCGAACCCAGCGACTATAACTATATCGTGAAGATTCCATCGCTTGGCGAGTCAGGTCCCTCTCCAACCGCAATCTTCTCGAACGCCGTTTATGACAACGAATAGGACTAACTTAATTAAGATAGCATTTGATATAAAAAGTCCGCAGATTTCGTTTCAATCAGCGTCAAGTAGAAACGATACCTAACAGCCCGTGGCTTTATTCCAATCCAGCACAAGTGCAAAGGCCGCTCCGGAACAGAACAATGCGCGACTTGTCGTTACCTATTGTTGCTAGACTTGCGACAGCATGTCACTTGCCGCCACCTTCCTCGCGCTCGCGCTGGCCGATTGCGACGACATTGTTGCCGCCCGCTCAGGAGACCTCTTCCTTGCCTGCCACTCCCCGTCTGACAAATTCACCGTTCCAGTCAACGGGCAAAAAGTGGTGAATGACGAAATGGATGGTTACGTCATCCGGCTCAAGCGCAAAGGGCCCGGCGGCCCCCAAACGAACCAGGAACTTGGGAAATTTCCACAGCCGCCGGAGCTCCGTTTTGCGCTAGTTCCTCAACCGAAAGATTCCTATGAGATTGTTTACGTGACTCGCATGGGTGGTAGTGCCTACGATTCAGCATCGCGAGTAGCCATCGACGGGGAAGGCAACGCGTGGGTTGCGGGCTTCACCAAGTCCGCCGATTTCCCCATCACCGCCGACGCTTGGCAGAGCACATACGGCGGAGACGGAGACGCATTTCTCATGAAGCTTTCCCCCTCCGGCCATGTGCTGTTCTCGACCTTCATTGGCGGCCCGAAGTCTGACTTTGGAAACGCTATCGTGATGGTTGGTAATCAACCCGTCATCGCTGGGACGAGCGATGGGGACGGGTTCGTCCAAAGTGGTCCGTCAAGGCGAGTAACCTTCGGCGGCACAGGGGAAGAGAAACTGACAGGACTCGCACACCACAAGGGCAAACTTTACGCAACCGGCTACACTAAACGACCACCGGCTCAAAGCCGGTGGGTTCGGTTGCGACTGAAAGTCGCCGGACGCGGCTGAAGCCGCCTACGTTTCCGGGGCAGTGATCTTG
>JAYTTF010000207.1:0-4407 GCA_043745195.1 Bryobacterales bacterium
GTCGGCAAGCGGGAATTTGCAACCATCCAACTGGTCCCCGACAGCTTCCACGGAGAGTGGAATTACACCATCTCGCCTCACTCATAATGCGACACTTATGTTCTTACAGATACTTAGAGAGGCTTTCCCACGTCGCTATTTCCGGTTATACTTTAAGGGTGAATACTCAAGGTTCCAACATCCCAACCCTGCGATGTTTCGCCTACCAGCATAAATCTGGAGTATACGTCGCCGAATGCATCGATCTTAATTTGATTGCATCGGGGAAGACTAGCAAGGCTGCGGTGAAAGGCCTTTATGATGCGATGCAAGGATACCTGGACGTTGTATTAAATGGCGATCATACCGGGCTGATTCCACGAAAGTCCAACTGGGCCAGCTTTTTCCGATACTATCGCATTAAGCTACTTACAGGCTGGCGTGAGGCTATGCATCCCGCAAGTAACGAGCAGACAATGAAAACCTTCTCTCATAGCTGTCCTGCATAAAGAGAGCCCCGTCAACTTCATTTTTTACTAATCCACTTCAAACTGGCCCAATACCCGCTTTCCTCGACGGACAAAAGGGAGTCCTTCGTACTCGACGTCACCAGAGTGCAGATCAAATTTTCAAAAGCAACTTATCAGAATCGGGTGCGATCCGCCATCATTTTGATGCGCCTGGACCTGGATGGTGCGCCGCACCGCACCGCGCAATGGATTTTGCGGATTCCGTTTTAGCCATGAGGTACTATGCTCCCAAAATCAGGTTGAAATTTGCTGACAAGCTGTCTTGAGCCACGTGACAAAATGTCCGCAACCAGTGCTTCATCGCCTAACGAATGTTGCAAAGAAAAGGCTTAATCCCGGCAGGGTTTTGGCATATGGCGTGCATTAGTGATGGCATGAATCGAAACGCGTTGCTTGGTACATTGCTAGTCGCACAACTTTCCGCTATAACCGCATCGGGAGCAGATGCCCAAATTTCAAAGGACCTTCTTCAATCGACCGCCAGCGAGATGGATGTGATCCTGATCTACCACGACAATGACGATACCGCTTCCCGGGCTCAGCGTGATGAAAAGGTAAAAGCCTTCGGTGGGCGCAACTTACGGCATTTTCAAAATACAGGAATTGGAACCCTAACGGCAAATCGTCCGCTGCTGGACGAATTGAAGAAGGATTCCAAGATCCGGTTCATTGCCCCAGACCGGAAAATCAGCCCAACTGCCACGGGCAGCGCAATGTACGACCAACTGGAAGTTCGCACGGTGCAGGGTATGTCTTCCTCTACCTCTCAAACAGGGAGTGGGGTTGGTGTAGCTGTAATCGACAGTGGTGTAAATCCCCTGATTGGCTTTGGAACCACTGGAGCCTGTTCCACATCGCGAATCGTCTATAGTCAGAATTTTGCTTCCGACAGCGGCACGAACGATCTTTACGGGCATGGTACCCACGTGGCGTCTATTCTAGGTTCCAATGCAAGTTGCGATGCCAGCTACAGCACCAGTGTGGCCCCAGGCGTGAAGATTATTAACCTTCGTGTGCTCAATGCATTTGGAATTGGAACAGATAGCAGCGTGATCGCTGCGATCGACCGCGCAGTTGCCCTGAAGACTACACATAATATCCGCGTAATCAACCTCTCTCTGGGACGTCCTGTGTATGACAGCTTCGTCAACGATCCCCTCTGCCAAGCAGTTGAGCGTGCCTGGAATGCCGGGATTGTGGTTGTTGCCGCAGCTGGAAACATGGGCCGCTACGCAACTACTAACGGCTACGCCACAATAGCTTCGCCGGCGAATGACCCTTTAGTCATCACGGTTGGTGCCGTCCGCGACCCCGCCAATGGGTTAGCCAATTCCCGCACAGACGACACTATCGCCAGCTACAGCTCCAAAGGCCCGTCACGGATTGACCACGTGGTGAAGCCCGATCTGGTTGCTCCCGGTAACCTGATGGTTGCCCGCACCGTTTTTCCGAGTACGTTGACTAATCTGCTTCCGGGAAATGTTACTACATTTACTGGCAATTCCGGTAGCTTCTTCAAGTTGAGCGGTACATCCATGGCTGCACCTGTGGTGGCTGGGGCGGCTGCGCTATTGATCCAAAATGACTCCAAAATGACACCGGATCAAGTAAAGGCGCGGCTGATGAAAACAGCGTGGAAAGGCATGGCCGCCACAGCAGCTATCTATGATGCGTTTACAGCCACAACCTACAATGTTCAGCAGGATCTGTTCACCGCCGGTGCCGGATACCTGGACATCTCGGCAGCACTCGCCAGCACGGAAAAGATAGGAGGGACCAAGTCGGCTGTCTCACCCCGTGCGGTTATGCAAGCGAATGGCAAGGTATACCTGACAACCACTTACACCACTCCCAACCTTAGCACCCTCAGCGTCGTGTGGGGTGAAAGCATAACATGGGCCACAAGTGTGGTTTGGGGTGAAAGCGTGCTGCTAGCCAATAATGTGGTTTGGGGCGATAGCGTAGTGTGGGGGGCGAACGTGTCCGCCGGGTTTAGTGTGGTTTGGGGGGAAAGCGTAGTGTGGGGAGAGTCCGTCGCATTTCCATTGGTTGCTACTGGTTCTGGTGACAACTAACTGTTACGGAAAGTCATTTTTAGAGAATAAGAAACGGAGAACCTCCCTTGCCAAGAAAAGCACTTATTTACGGTTGGATTGTTGTTGCCCTGGGAATCGGCACCGCACTAGGCGCGGCGCTATCGTGGCGAACAACTAATAATTTGGCGTTCGTAGTATGCCTTGCACTTGCGGCGTTGGCTTCAACTTTCAAACTGAAGCTACCAGGACTCACTGGCACCATGTCGCCATCGTTTGTGTTTGTTTTGGTGGCGGTGGGTCAACTCAGTTGGTCCGAGACCATTGTCATTAGCGCAATTTCAGCCCTGATTCAATCCACGTGGAAGCCGAAGAAGCGCCCAAGCGCATTGCAACTCTGGTTCAATGCCGCCACGCTTGCCATCGCCGGTGGGCTGTCGCACAGTGTTGCGCATGGCTTAGTGCTGCCCGGAGAGGGAATGAATCACGTCTTGTTTCTGGCAGTTGCGGGCATGGTGCTGTTCATCATCAACACCTTGCTTGTTTCCACCATCCTTTGCCTTCTCAAGTCGTCATCCTTGCAAAAGGTTTGGCAATCTGTTCAGACGTGGTCCGTTCCCTACTACGTGGCCGGTGGAGTGTTGGCCAGCGTGTGGTCCATATCGGAACTGACAACTCGAGCCTCGGTTGCCATAATGGCTGCCATCAGTGTTTACATTTTGACCAATTGCTATCGCGGCCTTTTGGAGCACAACATGCCCATTGGAACGGAAGAGACTACTTAAGCTCAACCAGGAGCGCTTCAAAGGGCTTGTTACTCAAGTTTTCTTCCTTGTGCTTCGTGGGGCCGCCCCAACTAACATCGCCCGCTTTGTGCTGCACGTGCTCCACCTTGCCATCGCCTGATGTAACTTGAAAATCCTGATCAGTCAGATAAGTTACTACGCGGTTCAGAGAATGTTCATGGGTAGAAGTTTCCTTGCCGCCGAACTTACCGCGCAGCACCCGAACCTGATCGTTTTCAAACTCCACCTTGTAGTGTTTGCTATCAGCCTTCACGGGGTCTAGTGCCGATGCATTTGCTGAACGGCCTCCACTGGGTTTCTTCAGCTCAAGTTCCACAATGGTCACGGTATTGTCGGACACAATTTCCGCAATGTGCATTCCTGAAGCAGGGCTCCACAACGGCTGGCCAGGCTTCCAATTCAAAGTCACGGTCTTCCCGCCTTCGTAAGCAATTGTCTGTTTGCCGGCGTCCAGGTATATCATCACCCGATTCATGTCGTGCTTGTGCAATCCGGTTTTCTGGTGAGGAGCTTGCGTCACCTTCAACACCTTTACGTATTCGTTGTCGATCGGCGTACTTCTTCCTTGGCCGAACATGGGGATCAACATGGTCAGGGCGGCTAGTAATAATTTCATCGCCCTCTATGATACAAGGAACTGGCGTGGGCTTGCAGATCGGGTAAAATCGATCTTGGCTCTCCATCGGATTCTACTTTCCATCCTGCTTGCTGCAACAGCTTTCGCGCAAGACGCGCGCATAGTGCTGTTAGGCACCGGCACGCCTAACCCTGAACCGGAGCGCTCCGGTCCGGCAGTCGCTGTCATTGCGGGCAGCCGTGTTTATGTTGTTGACCTGGGCCCAGGTGTAGTACGACGCGCTGCTTCCGCCGGAGTTACGATGAAGCAGCTTACCCGAGGCTTTGTGACCCACCTGCATTCCGACCACACCCTTGGCCTGCCCGATTTCATTTTCACGCCCGCAGTAACAGGCCGCACAGAACCGTTGCAGTTATTCGGCCCTCCAGGCTTGCGCGCAATGACAGCGAACATCATGAAGGCTTGGAAGCAGGATATCGACA
>JAYTTF010000208.1:0-16642 GCA_043745195.1 Bryobacterales bacterium
AACCAGCCGCCCCCATTTACTCCACCTTTACCTGTCGGTTGTTCTGTCGGCATTTCAACCACTTTGAATGGGACCACAAATGGGCATCCTGTAACGTTCACATGGAGTTCTTCCCAACCTGGGGTGATGACCGTTGAATTCGTGAATCAACAGCTCTGTATTGGCTAACGCAATTTGCTAAGTTCGCACGTCCCAAGTGACCTGGTTGTGACGCCGGGAAGCTTGGGATAATTGTTTGCTGCGGTTAATCCGTGAATATCTCCTGGAGCGTGTTCAAGGCTAACCAGAGTGTCCTTTCAGGCATGGCAGCAGGATTAAATCTTTCTTGCCGCCGGTGGGTCACGCCGATTCGAAACCGATTCAAAACGGCGCTGCTTGACTCTTGCTTGTCATAGGCACCACAATCACAGGCGATAATCATGCATTTCGCCAGGCGACAATACAACGCACGTCCGCGTCTTTTTAATCTCGCTACCAACAGTCGGATCCAGATTCACCAGCCAAATCTCACCGCGCATTACCAGTTCAGTTCCCGGTCATCGGCGTTTCCGAATTCGCCCATCACCAGTTCATCGTCTCCGCTTTCGGCAATTTTTCGCGCAGCCTCTGCCCAACTAACCCGCACACGGCTGGCCGGTCGACGCAACACCAGAGCATCGCCTTCCACTGTCATCTCCGCCCCAGCCTCGCCGCTCAGTCCCATTTGTTTTAAGAGAGGCTTCGGAATCACAATGCCCTGTGAATTACCGATCTGCCGAATGTTAACATGCATAGTCTTCATTGTAATAACAATGTTGTTCCCTCAATGCTGCCATGTCAATTGCTTTCTGATCGAAGTTAGTAGCCCCTGTAAAGTCGCGCAGCATATTTACAAGGGAGAGCCGGGAGGTGCAAATTTCTAATAGTCAAGTTGGAGCGGTCCAGCTTGCATGTCGTGCGCTTGCATGCCGCCTCCCCCGACATGCCGCTTCCAAGCTGAATGGTGGATCGGCAATTGCTACTCCCCTGAAGACGCTTAACAACAAGCCGACGACATTTACGACTGCTCCATGTATTCACGAAGGCGCTCGATGTTGATCGTAAGCTGGCTGCCGCCATCATATCGGATCAAGCCGCGTGTCCTCAATTTCCCCATCGTAACCGTCAGATGGGGCCGCGTCATCGCGGCCATGCGAGAAAGCTCGTCGTGGCCTGCCGTAATCTTTGCTGTCGGCTCCTCGGGGCTTGCATGGTTCAGCACATTCGCCTGCGCCAGTTGGAGTAGCAACCGGCCAATGCGTGCCTCGGCTCCGCGATGTGAGAGGACATCAATTCGCCTCTCCGCGTCCGCAAGCCGCTCGCACAGACGCAGCGTGAACGCCTCCAAGGCATGCGGCGTCCGACGAAGGTAGTCAACGAAATCAGCGTAATTGAGCTGCAGCGACTCGCTGTCGATTGCCGCTCGCGCACAATTTTCGCGAGGTTGCTCTCGTTTCGAACAAAAGCAAAGCTCGCCAAACAATTCCCCCGGCTTAATAACCCTAAGAATAACTTCTGCCCCCTCGACATCGTTGAGGGTGATCAGGTGATCAGGACTTGCCCGCGTTGCAGAATGTGGATGTAGTGATCGCCGACGCCCTGATCCCAGATAACCGCGCCCTTAAGGTGCCTGTGCGTGCGCCCTAATTCTTGCTTATTGCAGAAATAGTCGTAAACCAAGGCTGTAAGCGTGTCGCAGTCCAGATGACTTTTCAGCCGCTGTTCACTCTGCCGATCGTCGTTGCTAAACTCGCTCACTATTGTTAGAGGCATACTCCCCGCTAAATGTTTCTCTCCGATAACGCTTCACCGGCCGTCCAGATCGCAGCACCCAGCAGGACAAGATCTTTTACAAGGAACTGACCGATGTTCGCCGAGAGTACAGCGAATGGATAGCCCGGTGCGATTACACCAGGCGTTGAGAGCATAAAAGTCAGCGTCACCAGAAACATGACAATGGCCCCTGCGCTCCCCAGGGCGGATGCCTTGGGGAATGCGGGGCGCATCGCAATCAGGAGCCCGAAAAGAATTTCGGAAACACCCGGCAGTCCTGAGAGCATTTGCAAACCTAATAGGTGGTATGCCCAAGCCATAAGGGGGCTGTTAACTACGAGTGGCTCAATGCCCTTCGCCTCGTACTCTGTGAATTTCAGTCCGCCGATCCAGACTAAAACCAGCACAAGGCCGTAACGGAGGACAAAAGCCCCGGCCCTTTCCAGATTCGGCCCGGTTGTGCGGCTCATAGTTTGCGTTGTGTTTTCCATATCTTCTCCTACAACTCCCTTTTGATTAAGTTAGTAAGAGGCCAGCCCCGAGGCTCCGTCGGCAACCGGCAAACCGCCGCCTACACCGAAAACGCCCAGAGGCGTCAGCGTTCCATTCGATTCCACGCGGAACGCTGAGACACCGCCCGTTCCTCTTAGGAGGTTGTATAGATAGCGAGTGTCAATATCGAAAGACAAATCGGTGGGTTCGGAGGGCAATCCTTGCAACGCCGCTGCTCCATTGATCAGAGTTACGCGCCCATCAGGAGAAAGAAGATAACTGGAAATGGTGCCGCTCACAAAGTTGGCGGTATACGCGTATGTTTGGTTCTTCGTGATCACTATCCAGCAGCCATCGGTCTGACCATTCTTCGCAGAATTCGTGATCACCGAAGTGGTCCCGCTGGCTGTAGCCACGTTATAGGACGAAACACCGGCATTGTTAAAATGCGGAAGGCCTGATTCGATCACCAGCAATCGGCCATCCTTGCGGAATACCTCTGCGAATGGCCGAACGCCGGCAGCTGGATTTGCGATTGGACCACTAGGAAGTCCATTCGCATCGATCTTAAGATCTTAAATACATCGAGAGTATAGCCGTTGATTCTCTGCACTTTCTGCGTCACCGCAAGAACTTTACCGTCGGGGCTGAAAGCCACCTGTCCGGGTACGGCAATGGGATTACTCAGGGCTTTCATCGAATTCGCCAAGGGCGTCAGCATACCATTGGCCGCAACTCTAAAGCCGGTAATTGAGGTGCTCGCCACCGACCCGTCGAGAGCATAGAGGAGGCTGCCAAACATGGTCAGACTCAACGGCTGGTCCCCAGCATAGACTTTCTGAATAAGAGTGAGCAAACTGCCCCGCACCAAAAATACGCTAATGTTGTCGCTGCCTGGATTGCACGCGTACAGAAAGCGGTTGTCAGGACTAAGGATTAAGCCGCCTTGAGTATCGAAGTCCACGCCGATGCCATTGCCGCCGGTTGAGTACCGTCCCGTCTGGATCAGTGTTCCGTCAGCCTGACGCGCAAAGGCCACGATTTCGTTGTTGGCTGCACGATTGGTCATCGCGAAGACAGCGGCGCCGGGCGCATTTGCAATCCGTTGACGGCACTCCCCGTCGCACTGGCGCTCCTCTCGGTCGGAATCGTCGAATGGGGGTAGATTGAAGCCGTATTGCCCCTAAGGTGGCAAACAGTAATGTTGGAAGTGCAGAAAATAGAATTGATTTCTTGTTCATGGTAAAACTCCTAAGCAGAGCTTAACCGGGGACAAGTCCGAATCGACGTTCGTAGTCGAACGTCACTTTATGTCTAAGAGCATTCTCGCCCTTGAGTTGTACATCGGGCATTTACTCGTCTGTGTATCTGCAGGCAATATGTGATGGCCGGATTTAGCGAGTTCTTCCCTTTAATCTTGCCGCTCGCCCTCGATGTTTATGAAGGTAAACCACGTGCGTGAACTCGGCTCCGAATAGGAAAATCATGGACGAGTAATAGACCCATACCAGTAGGGCGATCAACGACCCGCCGGCTCCATAAGCCGAACCCACCGCTGCCTTTCCCAGATAGAGTCCGATAAGCGTTTTACCTACCGTAAACAGAAGTGCGGTGACAGATGCGCCCAACCATACTTCTCTCCAAGCAATCTTCACATCAGGAACGTATCGAAAAGTGAGGGCAAACAAAACGGTTACCGCTCCAAAAGATGCCACAAAGTTGATTATTCCCAGGGCAGCTTCAGGCGCTGGTAGCATACTCCCAAAAAATTTTCCGCCAGCGGCTATAGCGGCACTGATAACCAAAGACACAATCAGCAGAAAGCCGATGGCTAATACCATGCCGAAGGAAAATATGCGCTCCTTTAGCCACACTAAGACGCCGTCCGTGCTTTGGGCTTTGATTCCCCAAACCGTATTTAGAGCCGCCCGCAATTCGCCGAAAACACCGGTGGCACCCAGCAGCAGAGTAAGCAGCCCAATGATGGCCGCCAGTCCCCCCGCCTCCTGCTTCTGAGCGCTTTCAATCATCGTTTTCACTGCCACCGCTCCGTCACGGCCGATCATGGCATGCACCTGATACAAAATCTGATCCTGTGCCGTGGTCTGCCCGAAGAACATTGCCACCATTGCTGTTACTAACACCACCAGCGGCGCCATTGAAACCATTGTGTAAAAAGCGAGGGCAGCTCCCATGCGCGGAGCATCGTGGTTAAGCCAGGAGTTAAACGTATGGCGGAGCACGGCCCAAAGAAAGTTTACTCTCATCTGATCTCCAACCTCCACCCTTATGCGAAGCGAATGCACTTCGTTAGCCATCCCAACTGCTGGGCGCCCACTTAAAATCTGCGTTAAGTCTTTACTGAGCGTTCGCCTAACAGTTCACCGATGGAATGGAGGCCCTCAATCCGATCACAAGCGATCTTGCAAACCATCATCAAGGGTACCGCCACAATCAACCCAATCGTACCCCATGCCCAACCCCAGAATAGAAGCCCCACAAACATCGCAACTCCATTCATCCCGGCCGCTTTACCCATCAAAGCCGGAATCAACAGCGTGCTTTCTAAGGTTCGAAACACAACCATGGCGCCCATAACTTGCAGCGTAATTGTCACCGAGTTGAACTGCAGGAATGTGACCAGAGAAATGGCTCCCACAGCGGCCATCGCTCCGAAATATGGCACTACGCTGGTGAGCCCCGCAGCGATCCCCCATACAACCGGCTGAGCAACACCAAAAGCCCATAAGATGAGCGCACTTCCTACCGCCACAATCGCACCAGTCAACACCTGAACCAGCAGGAATCGCTCAATTTGGCGGTTAATTTCGTTGATCGCATCCACAGTATCCCGCTTCGCTGACAGTCGGCTCCCAATCAAAGTCACCAGCTTGCGCTTGAATAAGTCGCCTGAAGCGAGCAGGAAAAATGCCAAAGAAATCACCAGCACGCTCTGTTCAATCAAATACAACAATCCAATCGAGCCGGACCATAAATAGTCGGCACCCCGGAATGTGGGCTCCTCAAGTCGAACCTTTTGAACTTTGGTTGATTCAACCGCCTTGGGCGATGTGGCATCCGCTAATGCCTTTTCCACTTGCTGTGCCGCCTCCTGCAACTTACCAACAGCAGTTCCGCCGGTATTTTCGGATGGACGGAGTTGGTTTCGTATCTTGCTTGTGGCCTTTGGCAGGCTTTCGAGTGCTAACATCACCTGCCCTTGTAACCTATAAGCACCATAACCCATTCCACCGATCAGCGCGAGAACTACGATCGCCGCTGATGCAACTCGCGGAATCTTCAGGTGCGAAATCCACCTTACCGCCGGCTCCAACGCATAGGTAAGTAGAATCGCTAATACCACCGTCACAAACAGCTCCATGGCGAACCGGAGCAAAGCAATCACAGCCACTACTGCGATCACGTTCAACGCCGCCACAGCACTTGATCCGCCCGGCGAATCCTGGCCAAGGTCTTGAGATGATAAATGAGGTGTCATGTGTCGTCTAATGAGGTGCGTTGCTCATCACACCCAAATCTCCGCGTACCGAAGCCTCGAAGCAATAGGGAACACAGTATAAAGATTCTAATAGGGCCCGATAGTTTTGGTGGGAGCGCTCACGTTTGAACGGATCAATGCGTGCCTTCAAGCTAGCATGAATTCCTTGAGTGCCTTGTGTGAGGGGCTGCAGCATTAAGGTTTCGGGTACGAAGGATGTTTTTTGTGCAGCGTTCGCCATCATCTGCAACCCTTCACCCTTGATCTCACCCCTACATTCCTCAGTTTAGCTTAGAACCCCCTGCGGATTGCATTACGCGTTGTAAACACCTGCAGCCGTTTGAGATTTGTGGACTCGCCTAGGATAAGAATAGCGACTTCTCGCGAGCTTGGTGGGGCTGGACTTCGGCCCTATTTTCGTGCAGTATTCAATCATGACCCACGCTCCACTTCAATATGCAACTAAAATGCGATTCGTGATCTGCGCAGTATTGTGCGCGCTACTGGCAGTCGTCTCACCCCTAAGTGCTCAACCTGCGCGATTCGTCTACTTTACTGTCACCGACCCGCTCAACCGTTTTGTCACCGGACTCGAATCGGAGCACTTTGAAGTTGTCGAGGGCGCAGCACGCCGCTCGGTTACAGCGTTCTCGGGCCCCGATTCGCCGATCACAATAGCCGTTGTTAGCGATGTTTCGCGTCAGGACATTCCCACTCTCGACGGTGCCAACGAAACGATGATTCAAACGCGATCACTGACCGACGCTTTAAGACAGCTTGCGGCATCAACGAGTCCAAGGAAGGCCCTGGTCATTAGCACAACTTCCGAGAACATCCCGGTTCCTCAAGGAATTCAGGTTGTGCGGACCGATGCTTCCGGTATAAGCCGCGCCATAATCGAACTGCGGAGTCAGTATGTATTCCAAGTTCAAGGTGTTGGTCCCAGTTCGGAAATTGAAATCGTTGTGAAGCAGCCTCGCGGATTGCCCATTCTAAAAACGCATTCCACAGTACCGGCATCAAAGTGAATACTGCGTAGCGGGACAAAACATTTATCCCGAGCTCGGCAATGCACCTCCACTAGCCATCGACTGCCAGTCCCACTGGTACAACGCTTCGCGCGATTCCAGTTTCCGGCCGCTATTGCGACTTTGCGGGTTCATGCCGGATCATCGGCTTGAGCGACTTTTCCATTGTGGGCTTCACCTCCGGCCTAGACTGGTGACTATTACTTTGGTTTTCAAACAATCGAACAAGGCATCCGGCTCTGAAGCGAGATCTTCGTGTAGACGAGCCACCACAAATCCAAATCGATGAGGGTGAACGTGGATTGAAGCTGATGTCGTCAACCACTCTGTTCCCAGCCCTTCCAGTCGGGAGGCGGGCCATCGTATGAGCCGCGACGATCAAGGGCAACATTGCCGGTGCTCGGCCCAGCCTGCCAATTCAGCAACAACTCTTTGTTGCATTTGTCGCTTTGGAGAACGATTCCGGCTGGTCGAAAGACCCCAATCCTCTCAGGGGAGTCAGGCCTGCCCATACAAAGCACAAAAGGCAAACCCTTGATCCCAAAGTTCGCGACGAGAATCAGCCCCTGGGCTGGATCAATGAAAGTCTCTATTAGGAAACTGCTGGAATGATAAATAGGCTTGCCGACTGTAAGTGCGAGATACAGGCCCCAACCCTTTGGCCAGACCATCCTCGTGAAGAGTAAATCCAAGCATGCATCCTTCAGTTCGCCCGAAAAGTTCTTCGAGATCCTAAGGCCCAAGAGGCATTTCAACATCCATCGCTCTATGTCATCGCCGGAGAAGGTCCTCCGCTCGGACAGAGCAGTCGCCGCGCCTGGCCTCATGGCTGCATCGTACTCGCTGATCGCTTGAGAAAATGCTCCCATGTTTGAGTCCAGCGGGCTCATGGCGTTGTTGTGCCTCTCGCACAAGATGGACGACGCTAGTGCCGGTAACGGGATGATTTTGAACGTCTCAGCCTCTTGCCACTTGAGGCCTGCGATCTTCACCGTCTTGTTCAGCTGAATCTGCTTGAGTAGTGCCTCTGATATGAAGTGTTCCTTCGATAGGTTTTCCGAGCAATTTGAGTCGCGATTGGCGTAGCATTTGCCGTTTACATGCCCGGTTATGGGACCAGGCGGATTGGTGTCGTTTCCAAGGGGAGCCGCCTCGGTAGGCATGCGAATATGGTACCAAAATCGTCGAAGTGGATAAAAGCGCTAAGCCATCTGACGATAGCCCCTGCAAAACGGCGCAGGGCAAAAGAGTAGTACGAGCCGAGCCGCCATACCGAAGCGTTGCCTCTTCAGTATCCAATCGCTACCCGGGTTCTGTTCAAAATAATGTTGACGACCCTATGCCAGCTATCGTTGAAGGTGAAAGTCCCTTCAGACACCGCTCCTTACCGATCGCTCGCAACTTTCGTCCGTGATAGAGCGTCAATCGTAGCTCTTCAAACAGAATGTTCGTCAAGCTTCGGCTCGTCGAATCGGGCGACACCGATACTCCAAGGTTTGCCTGAGTGGCGCGCCTCGAAACGGATTTTCGTGACAAAATAGGTTTGAAGCGGTAGGTGAGCCCGCAAGGCTGCAAACCAAGGAACTCGACATGATCTGCAATGCCACCGATCTCTCGCCCGACCACAATGCCGCGCTCTAAACACTCTCTTGGGACGAAGCGTTCAGGCCAGCGAAGCGGTCAGCGTCCAGGCCGGAGTTGAGGTTTGCGATCCTGACTCTCGCCCTTTGTCCTACCTGCCGAATAGTAAAATTTGGCGTCTTCAAGTAAAAAAATACAATGCCTTTCCTTTGGGTCACGCGTTCGTCACACCGCCATGCTACCCTTCGATCATGATTATCATGATCCGTCTAATCTCGCTTCTCGCGCTCTGCAATTTCTGCTTCGCGCAGTTCGATAGTGCGGAGGTCCTGGGTACCATCCGCGACGCGTCGGCT
Organism: Bryobacterales bacterium; assembly: GCA_043745195.1. Taxonomy (GTDB): domain Bacteria; phylum Acidobacteriota; class Terriglobia; order Bryobacterales; family Bryobacteraceae; genus JANXSF01. Next base: position 8,748 of record JAYTTF010000208.1, read on the forward strand.
GCAGCTGTAGTCAAATCCATTGTCACTCTAACAAATCAGGAAACCGGCATAACCGTAAAGACGGAAAGCGGTGAAGATGGCAGCTTTACCTTTACCAACGTCAAAATTGGCACCTATCAAATAGCCGCCGAAGCCCAAGGGTTCACCCGCGCAGTTGCCAAAAACATCTCTATCAGCGTCAATGCCCGGCAGCGTGTCGATCTGGTATTGCAGGTCGGCTCCGTCAATGAATCCGTGGAGGTGACCGATGTCGCCACGTTCCTACAAACCGACTCAAGCGACCGCGGACAAGTGATTCGCGCCACTCAGATCGTCGAAATTCCTCTCAATGGTCGCGCTTATTCAGACTTGGCTTTGCTTTCACCCGGAGTACTTCGCACTCCTCTGGCCAACTCAGGAACTCCCCGGGAAGGCGCATTCTCAGTCAACGGCTTGCGCAGTACTTACAATAATTTTCTAATGGACGGCATCGATAACAATGCATATGGCACCAGTAACCAGGGCTTTGCTAACCAAGTCGCCCAACCTGCTCCAGACTCCATCGCCGAGTTCAAAGTGATCACCAACAACTATAGTGCTGAGTACGGGCGATCCGGTGGAGGCACCATCGACGTGGCAATGAAGAGCGGCACCAACGCCTTGCATGGCACCGCCTATGAGTTTCTCCGCAACACCGATTTGAACGCTATCGGATATATCTTTGGAGCCCGTCCAGCAACATTCAAGAAACCCGTGCTGCAGCAGAACCAATTTGGTACCACCATTGGCGGACGCCTCATCCCCAACCGCCTCTTCTTCTTTGGCGATTACGAAGGCTTTCGCCGCATCGACAAGACTCTAAATTTTTCCAGCCTCCCCTCACCGAATGACTTGAGACTGACTCTGCCCGTCACCGTCGTCAATCCGCAGACCGGCGCAGTCTACCCCGGTGGAACGCCCATCCCCGCCACCGCCGCAACTTCATTTGCCCGTAAAGTGCTGGCCGATTTGCCAACGCCAAACACCGGAGACGCAGCCACTCGCTCGAATAACTATCAGCAACTCACGCCTAATCGCAATTTCAATGACAAGTACGACGCCAAGCTCGACGGCCAGATTAACCAGAAAATGTCCGGCTTCGTTCGCTGGAGCCAACGCAAATCGAACATCTTCACCCAGCCCGATATTCCAGGACTCTCCGGTGGCAATAGCAACGGCTTCACCCGTGTACTGAACCAGCAAGTTGGCGCTGGCTACACTTGGTCGCTCAGTTCCAAGACCGTCATCGAAGGGCGCTTCGGCGTCAGCCGCACACGGGCAGGCAAGTTTCCTCCCTTAAGCGGTGGCCTCAGCATGGAGGCTCTCTACGGCATCACCGGACTCCCCACCACCCCGGAACTCACCGGCGGATTAACCGCCACCACCATCACCGGACTCAGCCAGTTGGGCCGCCAAGCCACCAATCCGCAGTTCCAGAACCCCACAAATTACGATTACAAACTGAACGTCTCACGGCTCATGGGGCGTCAAACATTGAAGGCCGGATATGAATTCCAAACCATTCGCACGGAAGTCAACGACATCAATCCTCTCTATGGTCGCGACGCCTATGCTGGTCTGTTCAGTCGTCCTACATGTCCACAATTAGGGCTAGCCGTCGGATGCACCGTGCCCACCGACAACTCCAGCTACTCTCTAGCCGACTTCCTGTTTGGTCTTCGCAGCCAATACTCCCTCGCCAACTACGTTGTGGGCAACTACCGCCAACACATGAATTTCATGTACGTGCAGGACGACTTTCGTGTAAACACCAAGTTGACCTTGAATTTAGGCGTGCGCTACGAATACGCCACTCCACGTTGGGAAAAAGACAATGTACTCTCCAACTACGACCCCGCTTCCAATTCCATAGTGAAAGCCAAGAACGGTAGTTTATTTGATCGAACTTTAGTAAACTCCGACCGCAATAACTTTGCCCCCAGGCTTGGACTTGCTTACAGCATCACTCCCAAGACCGTCATCCGCGGAGGCTACGGCATTAGTTACGTTCATCAGAATCGCGTGGGCTCTGCCGATCTGCTGGGCATCAACGGTCCGCAGGTGGTAATCGCCACGGTGAACCAAGCCAACCCCGCTGACTCATCGTTCCGAACCACGCAGCAGGGTTACCCCATCGGTTTAACCGATCCAAAAAATTTCAATCCCCTCCTTTCCAACATCACCTATATACCCAAGGACCTCCAAGCGCCGCTCATTCAAAGTTACTTCGGTTCCGTTCAACGGGAAGTAATGAAGAATCTCATCGTCGATGTCGCTTATGTGGGCAATCATGGCAATAATATTCCGGTGATTGCCGACTACAACCAAGCAACGCCACAGCCAACCGCAACCGCGAACTTAAGCCTGCAGGCGCGCCGCCCCATTCCGCAGTTCGCCGCTATCACCTGGTTCAATCCCGCAGCTTACTCAACTTACAACGCTCTGCAAGTGAAGGTGGAACGCCGCTTCAGCGGTGGCCTCCAATTTCTAAATTCGTTCACCCTCAGCAAAGCCATTGATACCGCAGCCCAGTCCCTCGATACCAGCGGAGGCAATGATGCCAGCCCACAAAATGTGCGCAATCTCGAAGCCGAACGTGGCCCGTCAAATTACGATCAACGCGTAACCAATATTTTCAGCTTCGTCTATCAATTGCCGTTCGGCGTCGGCGGCAAGTACCACAGCGGTGCCTCGAAGGCTGTTGACGCCGTAATCGGAGGTTGGGAAATCTCCGGCATCAACACCTATCTCTCTGCACCGCCGTTGAATCTCCGGGCCTGGGCCGGCTCCATTCCGGCAGCTTTTCAAGTGGTCGGCAATCTGTCAGGATTCCGCGGCGGCGAAGTCTATCGCCCCAACGTCACCGGAGATATCTACGCCCAAAATTCTCCCGACATCACCAACCGCTTCTTCAACCCGGCCAACGTGACATTGCCCACAGACCCCAGCCAGCCCTTCGGCAATGCCACCCGAAACTCGGCCCGCGCCCTGCCTCTCAATCAATTGGATTTTGGATTGTTCAAGTCGTTCGCCCTGCCGCGCGAGTCCATGCGGCTTCAGTTCCGTGCCGAGTTCTTCAATCTGTTCAATACAACCAATCTCGGTTTGCCGAACACGGACCGGGCCAATGCAGCATTTGGCACAATTCGCTCCACTTTTCCGGCGCGGCAGATTCAGTTCGCCCTTAAGTTCTATTTCTAAGAATTCTGAGACGGCTTAAATATCAAGAAGACTGGCTTGTTAAAAAATGGGTGGACTTTGGTTCTCGCAAGGCTTCAGCCTCGCTCTTTCTCCGAAGCATCGAATTCTTGGTGCAGGTCTGTGGGGCTTTCAATTCCTGATTTAGATAAGTACCAGCCCTCGAATTAGAAACTAATTGCCTTAGCGAGCCCATTGCCGTTGGGTTTCGTCACACCTCATTCATGATTGCGTGATATGAGTCATGATAGGTACAAAGTGCCAATAAGCATCAAGAACACAAGCACCGAAAATCTTGTTCGCGAACTTGCAACCCTAACCGGGGCCTCGCTCACTGAAACCATTCATGATGCGTTGGAAGATCGATTGAATCGGCTGAAAAGGGAAAGACGTGGGCGGACTATGGCGCAGGAAATCGAAGAGATTGCCATGCGTTGTTCACAGCGCCCGGTCATTTCAAGTCTCACGGCCGATGCAATACTGGGTTATGACGAATTAGGCATCCCCACAAGGTAGTTTATTTTGATTGTGGACAGCTCAGCTATAATTGCGATGCTTTTCAACGAGCCGGATTGCGCCAGTCTGGCCGAAAAAATGGCCAGCGCTTCTTCACTTTCCGTTTCTGCTGCTTCCGTTCTGGAATGTTCTAGGGTTTTAGTGGGCCAAAGGGGCTTTGGCGCTTCCGCTGATCTCGACGATCTAATCAGGCGAACGCGGATGCGGATTATTCCGTTCGATGTGGAACAGCTTGAAATTGCGCGAAAGGCATTTGAGCTTTACGGTAAGGGACGGAATCCAGCAGGACTAAATTTTGGCGATTGCATTTCCTACGCCCTGGCAAAGTGGACCGGAGAGTCACTCTTGTATAAGGGCGAGGATTTTACTTTGACAGACATTCAACGAGTCGGCTGACGGCTAAAATTCCCTGAGACAGTCCGGTCCCTGTCCAACTTTTTAACAAAAATTCCAATCCCGAAAATCTTGTTCACAAAGTAAATTCTCCGACCCGCCTAAACGCGCTGGTAGTTTTCAACCAGAAGCGCATGCCAGGAAATCATCATCAGCCCCGGAAACTCTCCCCCTTCTATCACCGATAACCTGCTTGTTGCCTACTATAAAGTCACGTTCTTCTCCAAAATTCTCGAGCACACCCTGTTTGTCCAATTCGTGAAATCCGGGACGGGGGTGCAATTCTTTTGCAAGTCTTCCGTAAGCAGAACATCTTCATTGAATTGCAGCCCCGTCCAGGATTTCGCAGCAGCCTCCGCACCTTAGGTTAGACTGAAGAGCGTAAAAAGGCCGCCAAAGGGGCCACCGCGAGCCGGGCCGCTTAGACCAACTCCCTGATTTCATGTAGACACGCGAATCCCATTGGCTTGCAATATCCAGATCGCTGGGGCAGCTTCATCCCAAAACTTCTATAGAGAAGACTAGCAAGAAAAGTGGTTAGGCCTGATCGCCGTACTGCATGCGTAGCCGGGTTAACTCCGTTTTCAACTCCGCGACCGTTTTCGAATAAGCTGGGTCATCATAGACGTTGCGCATTTCGCGAGGATCCGTCTTCAAATCGAACATTTCCCATTCCGGCGGAGTCGGTTTGTCAATGGAGCCTTTGGTTCCCAGCGCTTCTCCATAATAGTAAATCAACTTATAGCGGCTGGTACGGACACCATAATGGGCGGCAACGCCATGATCAGCTAAATGCATCCAATAGCGGTAATACATAGACTTCCGCCACTGCTTGGGTTTCTTCCCTTCGAGGATGTTCCGGAAACTGACGCCCTGCATATCTGCTGCCGGCTTGATTCCCGAGAAATCCAGAAACATTGGGGCAAAGTCGATATTCAAAACCATTTCGTCGCGAACGCTTCCTGGCTTTATCTTGCCTGGATAGCGGATGAGGAAGGGCATTCGTAGCGATTCTTCATAGATGAAGCGTTTGTCGAACCAGCCATGATCGCCTAAAAAGAATCCCTGGTCAGAGGTGTAGACAATCAACGTATCCTGAGTCAGCCTTTCCTTATCCAAATAATCCAGAACGCGGCCGACGTTGTCATCGACGCTGGCCACACAGCGCAGATAGTCTTTCATGTAAACCTGATAACCCCACTTACGAAGGGCATTTCCGGTTAAGCCTGCGGGTAAGTCGCCTTTCACATCTGTCCTGTTGAAATTTTCGCCCACGCGCAAGGTGGCGTTTTTGGCTGCGTTTGAGCGATTGGAGTAGTCGTCGTAAAGGTTGTCCGGCTCTGGAACATCCTTGTCCTTCCACATATCCATATGCTTTGCATCGGGCTGCCAGGGCCGATGAGGCGCCTTGTGGTGGCACATCAGAAAGAACGGTTTAGATTTATCGCGCTTGGATATCCAATCCAATGAGAAGTCGGTAATCAGGTCGGTAGCGTAGCCTTTGTGCTTCTTGCTTTGACCCATTTCAATAAGGACAGGATCGTGATAGAGCCCTTGGCCAGGCAGGATATTCCAATAATCGAAACCTTCGGGATTGGTTCCTAAGTGCCACTTCCCGACCATGGCTGTTTGATAGCCATTGGCGCGAAGCATTTTTGCCACATTGTTGCGCTTTGGGTCTATGGAATCGGCCAGGGTCTTTACGCCATTGAGGTGACTATATTGGCCGGTGAGAATGCAGGCGCGGCTGGGAGTACAGATGGAGTTGGTGACGAAGCAGTTGTTGAGCTTCATTCCAGCGGCGGCAATTCGGTCGATGTTAGGGGTTTGATTTATTTTGCTGCCATAGGCGCTGATGGCATGGGCGGCGTGATCGTCGGACATGATGAAGATGATGTTGGGACGCTTTTGGGCAGCAATCGCGAAGGAAGGAAGTAAGCCTGCGCCACAGGCTGCGCGCAGGAAAGTGCGCCTGGAGGAAGTAATCTGATTCATTGATCCCTGATTATACTCCCCTTGCGGTTTCGACCTTTCTGAAAAAGAGTTCCAGCAGACCGCTTGCTCACGGGGCGGCTGGGTTAAGTGGATGCACTTCGTAGTTCGTTCTGCGTCAACCAGAAAAAGTGCTTGGAGGCATCATGAAGTTTTTCCACTGCCCAACTCTCCACTCACAGTCATCGTCAAATTGGCACGCGCTGCTAAAGAGGTAGACTTCGGGGCAGTGACAATCAAGCAATTGATCTAACTTTCCGCGACAATGGACTCATGACAATCGAAGAACTCCGCATCTCCAACAGGGCGAAAATCCTCGATCTTGCGAGCCGTTAGGGAGCCCATAATGTGCGGGTATTCGGCTCCGTTGCCCGAGCCGATGGTTCGTCTTCAAGCGATGTCGATTTATTGGTCGACCTCGAACCTGGGCGAACTTTGATGGACCTTGGCGGACTCTTGATCGATCTCCAGAAAGTTCTACCGGTTCCCGTGGACGTTGCGATCGAGAGGATGCTCCGCCCAAAAGTGAGAGAGCGAGCCCTACTGGAAGCCGTGCCGCTATGAGATTATTGGAGAGGCCTGCCGCTGCCTATCGCAGGAGTTTAGACGGCATCATCCGGACGCAATTTGGGGCAAGGCTACCGGGCTGCGTCACATACTTGTGCACCACTACTTCGACATTGATGCCGCGCTAGTCTGGAATGTAATGGAACAGGACGTGCCCGCTCTCACGGAAAAAGTAACGGCAATTCTTGAAGCTGGCTTTCCTCAAGTGTCTTAAGAACTACGATAGAATCATCCGATACCATGTCCCTAACCCCCGGCGGCAAACTCGGCCCTTACGAAATCCTATCACCACTGGGCGAAGGCGGCATGGGCGAGGTTTACAAAGCTCGCGACACGCGGCTGGACCGGACGGTGGCGCTGAAGGTTTCCAGGGTGGAATTTGATAACTGGCCAGCACTGCTGAAGGGGAAGGCATCCTCCCAATGAACCCGGATTTCGACTGGGATGATGCGAACGTCCGGCACATCGCACTCCATGGCATTACACCACTTGAGGTTGAGCAAAGTACCCTTGATGAGAAGGCAGTGCTTCTGGAGTTACAATCAGTTAAAGATGAAGAACGTGTGCAACTTGTTGGAATGACTCCGGCGGGCCGTTTATTGGCTGTTGTTTTTACCATGCGGGGAGAGGCGATTCGTCCTGTCACTTCTTATCCCGCCACCAGAGTGCAACAGTTGGAATACTTGAGGCAATGGAAGTATGATTCTGAAGAATGAAATCCCGGAATTCCAATCCGAGGCTGAAGAAGCAGACTGGTGGGACTCCCATCGCGAATTAACCGATTCCTGGTTGAGAGAAGCACTTGTGAATCGCCAGACGACTACTTTACCGGCGGTCCTGGCTAAAGCCAGACAGGCGACAACTGGCGGCGATGCTTTTTCTCTGGGAATCGATCCATCCGACCTGGAACGTGCGCGCGCACTCGCGTTGAAGAAGGGCGTGCAATTCCAGACACTGCTCAGGGAGTTGTTGCACGAAGCGATTGAGCGGGAGGAACAGAAAATCGCCAGTTGAGTGGATACTTACTGACGGGCGATGCCATGTATAACTGCCAATCGCCATCTCTTCCTACTATAAAATCATGCGATACCCATGTCCCTGACCCCCGGCTGTAAACTCGGCCCTTACGAAATCCTATCGCCACTGGGCGAAGGCGGCATGGGAGAGGTGTACAAAGCTCGCGACACGCGCCTAGACCGGACGGTTGCGCT
>JAYTTF010000209.1:0-16622 GCA_043745195.1 Bryobacterales bacterium
ACTGAGAGAAACGCTGCTTGACCTCAGACTCACTGGCCACTAAAACTTTCTAGGTTAGAAATGTTCCAATTGCTACACTTATTTTCTAACAGACACTAAGCGGTGACGCTTTCTCGCCGGGCATGATTCTGACGTTTGGCTTGGTACATTCTGCGGTCAGCCTCAGAAAGCAGTGCTTCAACAGTTTCGCCGTCTTTGGGAAAGATCGCGATTCCGATGCTGATCGCCAAATGATCTGTGCCCGTGATTTGATTGCCGATTGACTTCACCATCTCCTCGATTTGTCTGCTTCGTTGGTTGGCATCTTCCAGATTCATACCCGGTAAAGCCACGACGAATTCGTCGCCGCCCAGTCTTGCAACCAAATCATACTGACGGAAGAGTTCGCGTAAACTGCCGCCGAATGCCTTTAGTATTTCGTTCCCGGTAAGGTGGCCAAAAATGTCGTTTATTTTCTTGAAACCATCGAGATCACAAACCATAACGGCAAGCAAATCCCCAGAGCGAAGGCTTCGCGAAAGCTCCGCATCTACCCTTTGGAAAATAGATCGGGCATTTGGCAATCCGGTGAGAAAGTCGATAGATGCTGAAGTCTCTGCAATTTGATACTTTCGAGCATTCTCGACGGTGAATGCGAGTTTGCCGGCAATGGCTTGGAGAATGCGCAGATGATCCCTGCTGAAGGAATCCGCTTCTGTCCGATACAAGGAAATGACACCAATCGTTCCATTCACGCCAATTAGTGGAACAGACAGCGTCCCTCGTAAGGTTGTAGCAGGATGATCCTCACACAGTAGGCCAGGTTCCAATGCCGGGTTCCCATTGATCACTGGTTTGGAGTTTGCCGCAACCCACCCAGACAACCCTGAACCAGTTGGAATTCGTAAACTCTTAAGCAAAACGTGGTCAGCGCCTTCCACATACTCTGGAACCAAGTCGTCATTCTGCAGTGTGAAAAGGGCCAGGGCATCGAAGGGGACCATGGGTTTTAGCCGTGATGCTACCAGAGAAAGAGTTTCGCTCAAACTTAATGAAGTTCCTAACTCTTGAGATAGTTCAAATAAATTTTGCGCTTCTTGTCGGGCGGCGGCGATTGATGTCAAAAAATCGATACGAGGAGCTCCTTCGGCTATCGGCTCATGGATGGGTTCTTCCGTAAAAGTTACTCGCTGAACAGCCGACAGTGGAGCAGTGATACTGTGAATCAATTGGCTTGGAATACTATTTCTTGCCAACTGCTCAAGGTCTTTATACCGCAATCTCAGCAGTGTCACAATCGTGGGGTCGAAGCTCTTGCCTGACTCTCTGGTGATAAAAGCGACGGCCTCGTCCAGCGGCAAACTGGGACGATATTGCTTGTCAGAGGTCAGTACATCCAGGCTGTCGACTGTAGCAAGAATTCTGGCACCAATAGGAATTTGCTCCCCTTTCAAACCATATGGATATCCTGAGCCGTCCCACTTTTCATGGTGGGCCAACACGATAGGTGCTACGGGATATGGGAATTTGACGCGCTCCAATATTTCCGCACCAACGATGGGATGGATTTTCATTTTTTCGAATTCTTCAGGTGTTAGCCGTCCGGTCTTCGAGCTGATATGTTCTGGTACAGCCAGTTTTCCAATGTCATGGAGGATAGCGGCGGCCCGGAGCGCCTCAATTTCTGGCGGCGTCAAACCCAATTCCCTTGCCATTTCTACGGCATAGACTTGTACTCGCCGCAGGTGGGCATGAGCCGAATCGTCTTTAGCTTCAATCGCTAATGCAAGCGCTTCGATGGTGCGAAGGTGAAGGGAAGTTATTTGCTCGGAGTGGGCCCTGCCGTCTTCCAGCCGCCCCGTGTAGTTGTTGTAAGAACTATATATAAGATAAACAACAGGAAGCATCAGCAGCGAAACCTGCCATCCGAGCTGCACGGAAGCAAAGTGCATCAACCCCGCAAGACATGCTCCTACCAAATATAGTGGACCAGACCAAAAGTAGTTTGTTTTCCAAATATTGCCTATTGGACGACCTTCTGTAAGACCGATTGCGATGGCAATGGGGTATGTATTCAACACAAAGAAAACCATTGAAGAGGTTGCTAGAATCAGGGGTGCACCCAGCAATGCGAAATTTCTAGTGAGTGCGTATTGAAGCCAATATACTGCGGCAATTGCTAGGCAGTTGTTTGCAACCGAAAAGGCAATTTGATAGTTCTTTGAGTTCTTCGGAAATACACTTTGTGAAACAACGGAAATGATTCCCAACAATATAGCTTCCGCCAAGCTTAGTTCCAGAATGCCGATGAACGCGAACAGGAAGCTGACCGATAGCGTGCTTTTTATGGATGGAAGTTTGATTTTCATCCGTGATGCAACCACACTAATTAAATAGTAGGTAGCTAACCGGCCATAGTCAGGATGATTCCATTGGCTCAAACCCCAAACTATGGTTAACGCACCAGCAAGGATCACCGCAGCCGCGAAATACATTGGCGTTTTGGGTTGGCTATTTTCCATTTAAGCAGGACTCATCTGTTTCACAGCAGGTTCGCTTTGTTCGATCATGTTCTGTTGTTTGAAACGAAGTGTGGGTACAGCGTTCACCAACTCGCGGGTATATTCATGCTGGGGATTCTCAAAAATAGCTTGGGGTTGCCCCACCTCAACGATGATCCCTTCATGGAGAATGGCGATGCGATGACATAATGAAGCGACTGAAAGCAAATCGTGGGATACATACAACATCGCCGTTTCAAACTCCCGATTCAATTTCGAAAAAAGTTCCAGGATACCGGCCTGCGTCAGGGCGTCTAAGGCACTGGTTGGTTCATCGGCCAAAAGTAGCGCCGGACGGTGAAGTACTGCCATAGCAATTAGCACGCGTTGGGCAAGACCAACACTCAATTGCCGTGGATATCGATTGAGAAATGCTACTTCTACTGGAAGGCTGACCTGCCGAAGCGTTTCCATAATCACTTGCGTTCCGTCAAACTTTGAATGTGCTCTCCAGGCTTCCTGCAACTGGTTGCCAATGGTCATCGATGGATTGAGTGAGGCTAGCGGACTTTGCAGGACGAGGCTGATCTGGTTGCCCCGCAGTTTGCGCATTTCTTTCTCACTGCGATTGATCAACTCCATTTCTCGAAACAAAATGCTGCCCGAATCGGTTCCGCCCTTAAATTTAAGCAACCGTAAAATGGAAAGCGCCATGGTGCTTTTTCCTGACCCGCTTTGTCCTACCAGCCCAACAATTTCACCCGGATAAACATCCAGATTGACGCTATTCAAAACCCTACCCTTGCCCGGATAGTCAGCGGTCAGGAAAACCGATAAAATTGGTTTCAAACCCATAATTTCTATTTGGCTGCCCTCTGAACTCCCTCGGCGAAGTAGAGTTCCTCCGCGTTCCAAACCATATGCGGCGGCAATATCGCTGGCTTCAGATTCCGTAAACGAGGGGATGCTGCGGCCAAACTCCGCTTATTGATCAAATAGAGGATTGGGGATTGCTGCGCTGCAATCAACTGCACTTTGTCAAAAGCAGTCTTCCGTTTCTTTTCATCCACCTCGCTTGCCTGCATACGCATCCACTTGTCGATTTCTGCCTCCCACACTGTCGCCGGAGTCTTTTGGTTTGGATTCCAGGCATGGCTTGTTCCTGAACTAAGCCAAACGTTCATTTGTGAGGAAGGATCCAAATCGAGATGCACCATTCCCAATAGGCAGGCTTCGTAGTTGAAGGTTCGCATGATCCGTTCAATGAGAGATGGAAAATCGAGCGCGGCCACAGTGACCTTGATTCCGATTTGCTTCAAGTCGGCTTGAATCATAGCTGCGAGTCTTTCTCGAACTTTGTTGCCGGCGTTAGTGACAATGGTGAATTCGACGATATTCCCGCCTTTGTCCTTCAACTGTCCTGACTCCATCCTGAAGCCTTCTTTTTGCAAACGAGCCAGTGCGGCTTGCGGTTGAAATTCTGGAGCACTCAATTTGTTGGCATACCAAAAGCGATTACTCGGCGATATTGGTCCCGCAGCTGGAGCCCCGTAGCCGTGATAAACCACACGAGCCATGTCTCTACGATTAATGGATTCTGAAATTGCCATTCGAAATGCTTGCGAGGCAAACCACTGCTTCTTGTGTGCACCAATCGGAGAAACGGGCACTTGGTTGAACCAAAGTTGCTGAGTATCGAGTGAGGTTCCTAAATCGAGGCTTGAAACCGAAGGATTTGCTTTGAGTTTTTCAAATGATTCCGGTTCCAGATTGCTCACCAAATCAAGCTCGCCTTTTTGAAACCGCAATAGTTCAATGTCACGGTTTCTCTGAAACTCGATTCGAATACTATCAAGATAGGGTAGTTGCCGACCATTTCCATCTTTTTTCCAATAGTTTGGGTTCCTTACCAGACGCAGTAGTGATCCGGCCTTAGATTCTGAAATCATGAACGGCCCTAAGCCTGCGGCCTCTTTCTTTTGAGACTTTGAGGAAAGTATGGAAAGCCCGGAGAAGAGGCGTTCTAAACCGGCGACGTGAGCCGGGAATTTGACACTTACCGTTGCCGGTCCAGAGGCTTTCACTTCAACACTTCCAGACTCAGGCCTGAATCCTTCCGCAATGGACGAAACAAGAGTCTTATCCATAAGCTTTTGAATGGTGAACACAACATCCGATGAATCAAACGGAGTGCCATCGGAAAACTTGATACCTGGCTTTAACTGAAAGGTGATTTGGGCCCCATTGGCGGAGATTTTCCAGGACTCGGCCAATTCCGGCTCGATTTTTTGCGAGACCCGGTTCAGACGCACAAGCCCTCCACTTGTTAAATGCCGGACTAGTTCTCCATTCTCTTCAGTCACCTGCAGCGGATGAAGTGTTTTCGGTTCAGAAGGGAGTACAAAGCGCAGTTCTCCGCCGGTGAGAATCTTGACGGACGTCAGTTCGGGCGGGCTCGCAGCGGCGGCAAGCAAGAATGGAATGAAGACTAAATTCATGTAGATCCTTTCAATCGCTGCTGCCAAAGTTGCAGCAGACTTATAACTCCAACCAGCAACACAACAGGCGCCAGCAGCCACCAATTCATCAATGGGTGTTCCAGCGCACTGGTCTGCGATTCCAGTTCCTTCAAAAGGTTTCCCCAACTGGGCATCGGCTCCGACACGCTTAAGCCAAGTGCGCCTAAGTTAGCCTCGCTAAGGATGAAAATCGGAACCGAAATCCAAAACTGAGCCATTAAGAGTGGCCTGACATTGGGCAAAACATAGCCTAAAAAAATTCGGTGTTGCGGAACACCAATGGCTTTTGCCTGGAATACATAATCTGAAGCTGTTATTTTTTTCACACCAGCACGAACCACGCGCGCCGGTCCAGCCCAACCTAGTAAACCTAGCACTAAGAATGTGATTAGAACTGATATTTCAGGCTTTACATCAAGTGGCATAGCTCCTCGGATTGTCAAAAGCAGAAAGAGCCAAGGAAGCGATAGGGCCAAGTCACTTAGCAGCATGATGGCTGCTTCCCATCGCTTTCCGGCGAACGCGGCGATTCCGCCGATAAAGGCCGCTAGCAGAACGGAGAGTGCCGCTGCCGCCGGAGCCATGAATAAGGAGAGGCGGCTGCCATACAATAGCCGGGCAAACCTATCGCGGCCCAGCACGTCGGTCCCAAGCAGAAAGTTTTTAGAAGGTGCGGAGTTAATGAAGTCACGAAATTGCTCTTCGTATCCATATGGCGCAATCCATTGTGCACCTAGTAGTGCAAGAAATAGCAGACCAAGAATGCAGCCTAATATTTTCATTGTCCTTGCACCTCCTGGGCTAGCCAGTGGTCGGAAAGAGCGTTGGCGGTAGTGCCAATCAGGGCTACGACGAAAGTGAGATTTACAAGCAAAGGCAGATCCCTGCTAATAGCCGCTTGCCATGCCAACTGTCCAATACCCGGGACATCCAACACAACTTCGGCGGGGATGGCGGCGCTCAATCCTAAACTAATGGAGAGTGCGGCCAAAGCAATCAATTGACCTCCAACTGGAGGAATAATGTGACGAAGCAGTATTCTTGCCGGGCCTAATCCTTTTGCTTTAGCTAGCAGAACGTGAGGGGATTCGTAAGACTGCCGCAGAAGGTTGAAGCTGTATCGAAAAATTCTCGGTGTGAGTGCTAAGGCTACGACCCAAACCACTGCAGCTTCCCTCGCATCACTCCAGATCAACAAAAGTAATGCGGAAAGAGCTGCCGGAAGACAGAGCAAAAGATTCGTTGAAGTCTGACCCAATGTTTCGACGATTGATCCTGCTTGCATGGAACAAACCACGGCCAGTCCGAATCCTAGCAGCCAACCCAAAGTAACCGATTTCACAATTGTCAGTAGTGTTACGGGTAATCGATCCGAAAGCAGTTCCCTGACGGGGCGTCCCAACGATCGAGAAACACCTAAGTCTCCGTGCAGCAAGTTGGAAAGAAATTTGAAATAGCTAACGAACAGACGTGAATCCTGCTCCTTTGCTTTCAGCATTACCTGACGGGTTTCAGCGGACAAACCCGGATCCATTTCGCGTTCATCGGAACTATAGCCTGGGGCGAAGACAATTAAGGCTTGGGCTAGTAATCCACCAGCAAGAACGACAATCAGAATACGGCCCAGGGCCCGCAAAAAGGGCATACGTTTATCTATCGGCTGAACGGATTTCGTTCTATAGAACTGATAGTTAAGGGACTTGAGTTAAGATGTGAAACCTTTTTGCCTTGCTGCGCATAGTAGAATGTGTGGTGTTACACTGGGGATTCCCCCTAATGGCTTTCCAGCCAACCACTTACGAAAGGAAGATCGTCCATGAGTGAAAACCCGATTCCCGTTTACCCGCCGCCGCCTTCCGGGGGCGCTAAAATTCCAATTTTGTTTGGTGCAGTCCTCGCGCTGATCGCCTCTAACGTCTACTTATATTTACAACTGGATAAAACCAAAGATTCGATTGCAGTTGCAAAAGAGGAGTTTACTGAACAAATTGCCACCGTTCGGCAGACATCATCCGTTTCCGTTGCAACCAGCAAAAAACAGTTGACGCAGCTCCAGGATCAATTAGAATCTGCACGGCGTCAAGCATCCATGGCTACTGGCCAAGCCAAAGTGGACGCAGAGAAGTACGCACAGTCGTTAGCCACGAAATTGGAAGGGGAACAGAAAAAGGTGGAAGCCTCTCTAACCTCCAAAATCGGTGCCGCCGAAAACGCTGCCAAAGTGGCAATAGGTGCTGTTTCTACCGAGGTGGGAGCAGTGAAGTCTGAAGTAGGTATAGTGAAGGGCGATGTAGCCAGCACCAAGAGTGAACTGGACAAAACCATTGTCTCTTTAAAAACGGTTCGCGGAGATTTGGATGGGGCTGGAATGAAGATTGCCACTAATTCAGGTGAAATTTCAGCTTTGCGAGCGTTGGGGGAACGCAATATTATAGAGTTCAAGCTGGGCAAGACGAAGGATCCTCAAAGAGTCGGGGATATCTCTTTAATGCTCCGGAAGACGGACATCAAGAAGAATAGATTTACCGTCGAAGTGAAAGCGGACGATTTGACCACGGAAAAGAAGGATAAATCGATCAATGAACCTTTGCAGTTTTACACCTCAAAGGCACGGCAGCCGTACGAAATCGTTGTGAACAAAGTAAGCAAAGATCTTATTGTTGGGTATCTATCCACTCCGAAAGTAACGGTGGCTCGTTAGAAATCAATGGAAAGTCTGCTATCCTAGAGGTTTGGTGGATCTTCCTGCTTTTGAGCAAGTAAGGTCAAGTTTAACCACGACTGCGAGGTGAATTCGATTGGCTGAAGTACTCGTGCAAGATGGGGAAACCCTGGAAAGCGCGCTGCGCCGCTTTAAGCGGAAAGTCCAGCAAGAGGACATTATTAAGGAGATCAAGCGTCACTCCTTCTACCTCAAACCGGGCGAAAAGCGCCGTACAAAGGAAGCCCTTGCGCGTAAACGCAATCGGAAAAAGAGAAGCAAGGACATAGAATAGTCCTCTTCGCAGACCTGTCCATTCCAGGGCGCCCAAGCAATTGCTTCGGCGCCCTAACTCTTTTAAATTCATGAAATATTATCAAACCAGAAGAAATAAAAGTAGAGTGAAGTGGCTCACCGCAGTGACACTTTTCATAGTTCTTTGTCTTTCCGTCTGGGTGAAGCGCGACTTGATTCGTAGCCAGATCGAGTTTTCCCAAGCTCGGCAAAGCCGCGAAGCATTTATTCGTTCAGCGAATACGGAAGAATTGAAGAAGCTGCTGGAGCAGGACGATGCGGAAGCTGGTAGGATGGCGGCGGCCAAGCTGGCGCAGGGTAACGATGCCGCTGGCCGCGCAATCCTAATCGCCAGCATCTACTCCCACACCATTTTTGCAACAAGCTCAGGAAAGTTGGAACCGGCTCTCCAACCTGGCGCGAATGTCCGAATTGGCCAAACAATAGCAGCCATTGCAGGCGAAAAAATTCTCAGCTCCAGCAACGGCCGCCTACGGCGCTACTATGAATCGGAAGGTGGAACCTTCCAACCAGGACAGCGAGTGGCGGAGATTGTGCCGGACGAAACTTCAGTGAAGGAAGGGATTGAGGCGCTTGCCATAATTGGGAAGGCCTCCGATGCTGATGAACTGGAGTCGTTCGCAAAAGCTTATCCGCAATTTTCCTCTATCGCCGCTTCCGCTAGCCAAACTATTCGCGCTCGTCGAAAATAGAAACATGATCATTTTAATATTGGCGGCAATGCTGCTTGCGTCGAATTCCCAGGCTCGCCCAGCGTTTCAGATCACTCTGGAATCGTCGATGGCACCAAAGGGGACCTCGGGCAGATTGTTTGTCTTAATGGCTAAGGGGATCAAGAATCGGGACCGGATCACCACAAGTTTCACACCCGGCGAAACCTGGTTTGCAGCAGTGGAAGTTGAACATTACGCACCCGGTCAAGTGATCGAATTCGATCCTGATCTAAAGGCCTACCCCAAGCCGTTCACCCAAGCCCCTGCCGGTGATTGGGAGTTTATGGCGTTGCTGGATGCCGATCATAGTTTTGCCAATGGCGGACAGGCAGAGGGCGATATCTACAGTTCAGTTGTCGGCGTAAAAGATTGGAATCCTGCTAATGCCGCGCCAGTTGCTTTGTCCCTATCGAAGGTGACCGGAGCCCGTCCAGCTTTGAAGTCCATTGACGGGATTGAGCTTGTTGAGTTCATCAGCCCGCGCCTCTCCGCATTCTGGGGCCGTCCGATCACTATTCAAGCAGGAGTTGTTCTGCCACCCAATTACGGGAAGGGTAAAAAGAAGAGTTATCCGGTGTGCTATCGAATTCACGGCTTCGGAGGCTCGCACCGGTCTGCATGGGTGCAAGGAGTCAATATCCGAAAGCAAATGCAGGAAGGCAAGTACATTGAAATGGTTCATGTGTTTCTGAACGCCAATTTCCCCACTGGACATCACGTTTTCGCTGACTCGGTAAACAACGGTCCATGGGGCGCAGCGCTAACCCAGGAATTCATTCCCCATCTTGAAAAAAAGTACCAACTAATCCCCCGTGCAGGAGCCAGGTTTCTGACTGGACATTCCTCCGGGGGCTGGACCTCTTTATGGCTTCAGGTGGCCTATCCAGACTACTTTGGTGGGACATGGCCTACCGCTCCAGACTCTGTGGACTTCCACAGTTTTACAGGTATTGATGCCACTCCCGGTTCAACCCAACTTGCTTATCAAAAGTTAGATGGAAAACCAGTTTGGCTGGTGCGCACGGCAGGCAAGGATGTGGGAGCCATGAGCGATTTCGTTCTTCAGGAAGAAGTTGCCGGACCGGTAGGTGGGCAAATGGCTTCGTTTGATTGGGTATTCAGTCCGAAAGGAAGCGATGGCCGACCGATGAAACTTTTTGACCGAGTAACTGGGGAGCAAAATACTGAGGTGCAAGAGTATTGGAAGCGCTACGATATTCGCCGCATCGTTGAAGAAAACTGGGATAAATTAGGTCCCAAACTGCGCGGCAAAATCCGCCTGGTGATAGGCGCCCAAGATACTTTCCATTTGGAAGAAGCCGCGATTCTGTTTTGCGATTTCCTGAAAACCAAGGGCAGGGAAGATGCATGTGAAATTGTTCCCGAGCGCGACCATGGCAATTTGTACCAACCCTTCAAAACCTATGAAGCTGGACTAGCGCAACGGATCGATCAGGAAATGAAGCAGCAGTTCGACCGCTATCCGACGAAACGCCGATAAGCCTGATCCAGCACCTCTACAACATGATAAACGGGCTGCTTTGAGCCGTACTTTTCAGCACCGGCTTGCAATTGAATCATGCAGCCGGGGTTAGCCGTGACGATCCAATCGGCCTTTGTGCCGTTAACGGCTTTCATCTTGTTTTCCAAAAGTTGCCCAGCCATTTCCGGCTGCATCACGTTATAGATCCCAGCACTGCCGCAGCACAAATCAGACAGTGGCATTTCGTTTAACTTCAACCCAGGCACAGCATTCAGCAGCCTACGGGGAGCACTACGGATTTTCTGACCATGGGCCAGATGACACGAATCCTGATAGGTGATCGTAGTTTTCAATTCGCCCATTTTCGGATTCAACTCCAGGGCTGCTAGAAACTCAGTAACGTCTTTCATCTTTGCGATGAAGGCCTTTGCCTTATCGTAATAGGCCGGATCGTGCTCCAGCAATTCGTCGTACTCTTTCAGCGTGGAACCGCAACCCGCCGCATTGGTGATAATTGCATCGAAGCTTCCGCTGGGAACTGCGTCAATGTTTTTTCGCGCCAATTCCCGAGCCATGTCCTTTAGCCCCGAATGCACGTGCAGTGCCCCACAACAGCCTTGCCCTGCCGGAACAATTACTTCACAGCCGTTTTTTTGCAAAACACGTATAGTAGCCTCGTTCAATCTGGCGAAACTTACATTTGCAATGCAGCCTGCAAGGAATGCTACACGATGTTTCCTTTCACCCTCGGCCGGGAATACTTTGCCGATTTGATCAAAGAAAAATGGTCGCTCGGCTGCTGGTGATAAGGATTCGATCTTCCCCAGGTTGCCCAATTTCCCGAAAATTCCAGAACTGCGCAACAGCTTTTGCAGACCGGAAGTTTGGTAAAAATATAGGCCATTTCCGGCGATTTTCAACATCCAAGGAGTTTGCAATAAATGTCCGAAAATGAATTGCCGGGCCATGTTTTGGTACCAGGGCCGTTCAATGTTTTGCTCAATGTGGGCGCGTGCGGCTTCTACCAGCCGCCCATACTGCACTCCTGAAGGGCACGCTGTTTCGCAAGCTCGGCACGCAAGGCACAAGTCAATATGATGCTGGTACGATTCCGTAATTTGCGCCGCACCAGTGGCCACTTGGACCATTTGATAAATTCGCCCTCGCGGAGAATCCATTTCCAAGCCCAATTCCCGATATGTCGGGCAGGAATTCAAGCACAGGCCGCAATGGACGCAACGGTCAAGGTCGGCTTGTTTTGGTGCTTCAGATACGGCCATAAAGTCGTCCTTGATTTAGCAGGTTTGCAGGATCAAACAAGCCTTTTAGATTTTGCATGATTTTGAGATCGGCACCAGGGGATGGCCACAAAGTCTGGCCCGATCTGTCGAGCTCCGGTGAATAGTCTATGACCGCGCCACTTGGAAAAGTAGCGGGAGCACCTGAAGCGTAACAGGCATAGCAGACGCCGTTCCCTCCGCGACCCAATACTGGCTCTTGTGCAGAAAGAGTTTCAACCATTGATTGAATCGTTCTCGGAATTTTCATAACAATGCCCGAAGGATTTTCAATCATGAATTGTGGAGCGAAATCGCGGATCTGATTCCAGAAGCTGGTTTCCTGTGCATCTTCAAGCGTTACCGCACCTGGAAACTCTATGTTGTATCTCGCTATCACTTTTGCGCTGCCGGCAACTTGTACGGCCAGAACAAAGCCGCTGAGACCCACGCGTTTTGCCGCCGTCGGATTGAGCACATCAATTGAGCAAGGTTGAAGCACACTATTGAGTATGGCGTTCCGTTTCACAGCCAGCGAACCTGCCGTGTCGAAAGTCATTAGAAAGGTTCGCGAACAAGGCGGCTTTGGCAGCACCTTGAAGTTCACAACGGCTATCGCGGCCAATGTGCCCCAACTACCAACCATTAATTTGGCCGTGTCCAGACCTGCAACATTTTTCACAACCATGCCGCCTGATTGAACGATGCGGCCCTCCACGGTGACGTATTTCATGCCAATAATCAAATCGCGGGCCGTCCCGTAGAGCCTTCTACGATGTCCGCTGAGGTTTGCCGCCAACGTTCCAGCAATGGTTCCCGACTGAGCAAATGGCGGATCCAACGGCAGCATTTGACCCTTGTCTGCCAGCAACTGTTCCAACTGCCGGAAAGGCATGCCAGCTTCCACACTGATTGTCAGATCCGTTGGTTCGTAAGCCAGAACCCGCCGCATTTCGCGCGTGGATATTTCCGCATCTGGTTCGGCGATGGGCCCGCCCATCACGCGCTTGGAATCGCCGCCAAAAATGCGGATGCGCTGCTTTTGTTCCGCAGCTGTGACCAGGGCCTCGGAAAGCTCTTCAGGGGAATGGGGAAGAAGGGGCAATTAACCAGTATAATTGGAACCGCATGACCAGATCATTTCTTCTTTTGCTAGCCTTTTGTGGATTGACGTTTGCCCAAGCTCGGGAACAGGAAATCCGTGTAGTGCTTGATAAACAAGTAGTGGATTGGAACAGGGGTGACGTGGCTGCTTTTATGGAAGGTTACCAGTCTGATGATCAGACGACGTTTGTTGGAAAAAACGTCACCAAGGGTCACGCCTCTGTGCTGGCGGACTACAAGAAGCGATATCCAACGAAAGATAATATGGGTGCGTTACGGTTTGAGATTGTGGATATCCGCATGCTGGGCGATGAGCATGCTTCGGTGCTGGGGAAGTTTTTTCTTAAGAGGACAGTTGTCGGGGGTGGTGACATCAATGGCATTTTCACTTTGATTTTCAAGAAGACGGTGAGTGGTTGGAAGATAATTTTGGATCATACAAGTTAGTGTTCGCGACCGGGTAAAAATGTACTTATTGCTGATATCACGCGAGTCGATTGGCCAGCACTTGTTGGGATTTCGTCGAGATTACGCGATTACAGAATTGCTACCAAAGAATGAATCATGGTTTTCTGATGTTCTCCGTGGCATCGCGGATCGCTTTGAATTCAGACCCCTCTAGCCACTGAGGCCAATTTCGCGAGTTCGCAAGTTCGCGTCCAATGGTGTAGAGAAGGTTAGTGTCCATTACCATTCCACGCAGATCCCAACTCTCGGACCACTCATCACTGGGCTGATGATACCGTTTGGCAATGTAATCGTCGTATGCAGCTTTGCCTGCTGCGACGCCACCTTCGACCAGATCATAGCCTGGACGAAACGAAATCGCTGGTACGCCTACCTTGGCAAAGCTGAAATGATCCGATCGAAAGAACGAACCGGCCTCCGGTCTTGGATCGGGAGACAATCGGCGGCCCTCGTGCGCGGCGGCATCGCCTAGATCCTTCTGCAAAGTGACCTTACCGTCTCCTGCAACGGCAACATCACGGTTCAACCCAAAGGTATTTCCGCCGTCCATGTTATATACAGCGGCAGTACGCGCTAGCGGATAAAGAGGATGCTGGGCGTAATACTCGGAGCCAAGCAGACCCTCTTCCTCAGCTGTCAGTGCCAGAAACATGACAGACCGCTGCGGAACGGGCTGGGCTCCGTAAAGACGCGCCAGTTCCAACAAACCGCCAACGCCAAGCGCGTTGTCACGTGCGCCATTGTAGACCCGATCACCGCGCGCGTCTGGTTGGCCAATTCCCAGGTGATCCCAATGCGCGGTGTAAATAATCATCTCTTCGGGGTGCGTGGAACCTCTCACGATGCCGACGAGATTCTTCGAGACGATCCTTGAATGCTTTGCGGAATAGGCGACAGAAAGCGTCGCATTTTTGAGCGAAACAGGCTCGAAGTCCGCAGACTGCGCTTTCTTCTTCTCGGCGTCGAAGTCGAGGCCCACTCTTTTGAACAAGTCCTCGGCGACGGCCCGCTGAATCCACGCTTCGAGCAAAGGGTGGACATCGGCGGGACGCTTGCGCACGATATCGAACATTGTTGCTGTGAAGGAATTTTTGACCGTGGCCCAACCGTAGGACGCAGGCGCGGCTTCGTGCACGATGAGTATGCCAACAGCTCCTCTGCGAGCTGCTTCTTCAAACTTGTATGTCCAGCGTCCGTAGTAAGTCATCGCCTTGCCGTCAAAACGCCCCCCAAGGTCTGCTTCAAAGTCGGCGTCATTGATAAGCACCACGCCGACTTTGCCGCGCAGATCGAAGCCCTTGAAATCGTCCCATTGCCGCTCCGGAGCTTTGATGCCGTAACCGATAAACACCAGCGGCGCGTTTCTGATTGAAACGTGATCAACGGGTAGGAACGTGGAGCGAATGGTGATCTCCTCACCTTGACGAAGTGATTCCGTATGGTCGCCGGTACGGATTCTGGCGGTTACTGGTCCCACGACATCCGACTGTGCGAGTGGAACGTCTTGGGTCCAACGCCTTCCCCCGGTACTGTCCGGATCGCCTCCTGGTTTCACACCTGCTGCAGCGAACTGGTCAATGATGTAATCGACGGTCTTCCTTTCACCAGCGGTGCCCGGAGCGCGACCCTCGAAGTCGTCAGCAGCCAGGACCTTGACATGCGTAGTTACACGCTTCGCGTCGATAGTTGGGGCGGAGGGGGTGGCAGTCGTCTGCGCACTCAAGGCGGAGACCAAAATCAGTGGGATAATTATCGCGGTTGCGCAGGTCGACCTTTTCATACTAGTATCGTACCTCCTTCAAGGACAAATACGGAATGGATCACGGGCTATCTTCATTGTCGCCTCGTCCAAGAAGTATGTGTTTTAGTTAGCGCTTATGGGGTCTCATCTCCATCGTAAGAGCATCTGAATGCCATCGGCTGTTTCAACGGCGATGTGGCTTGTCCATTCCTCTGCAGTGATTCTTCGGGAGCGGTCGGATGAATCCGAATCCAAACTATCCCTGCTTTTGCAAGTGACGCTTTTGGAAAGTTCTCATCAGCAAGAATGCGCATCGGATGAAAGGTTCATGCCGGGATTGGGTATGCTCTGAATTCATGCGCCAAATAGCTGGCGTAGGAAAGGCAAGCGAGAATATCCTCATGTGTTAGCACCGGATAACTTGCAAAAAGGTCTTGCTCGGATTGCCCAGAGGCCAGCAATTTAAGAATGAATTCCACCGCAAGTCGAGTTCCTCGAATCACGGGTTTACCCGCTAGTATTTCCGGGTCGACTACAATGCGGTCTGAAAACGGCATATATCTGGAGTGTACCCTAGCAATTATTATTGCAAGAACGCCTTGAATCGATCCGCAAAGTTCTCGCCTGATTCAGACCAAAGCATCCTCTTCTGCACCGCCAGCCCTTCATCCAACGTGTGTGCCAACTGCAGTAATCCTTTCAAATTGGATTGGACGAAATAGGCACTGTCCGGCAAATTCGCCTGCGGGAGAAAATGGCTCTCCAGCCCGAACTCAATCCTTAAGTGCTCGCGAGACCCATCCTCCAATTCATAGCCGTCAAACTGCGGGCCGAAGCAAAACAAGGATACCGGGGCCGGCCGCAAAGTCCAATCTTTATCAAACTGCCAGAGCCCCCAGAAACTTTCCACTTGCAGACAACTATCCGTTCCTGCCGATTCTTTCATCACAATGGAAATTGCCTCCACGTCCACCGGGTCTGGAAATTCGTGCTCCATCACAGTAGGTTCGGCGGAGGATACGGCCTGCACTCGCAACACAGTATTTGCTGGATTCTGCGGTGAGAAGGGAAAGTTGGTCAATATCTTGTCGAAATGCCGTGTCATGTTCATTGGCGAAAATCCCTTCAGCCAATAGGAAAGATAGAGTCGGTCAGCCATCCTTTCCAGCTTAATATGCCTTCTGGCGTCACGGCATCCTTTTTTGAAAACTCGCCACAGGTACAATTAAAGTAGAAACATGAATTCCCGACGCAAATTTATTGGCAACGTTGCATCCAGCCTGGCCGTGATGGCCGCTCCAGGTTCTGTCTTAGGAGCTAATGATCGTATCCGGGTCGGCATCATTGGATCCGGCGCTCGCGGCATGGAAATTACGCGTGACGCACTGGCTTGTCCCAACATTGATTTCGTCGCATTTTCAGACATCTATACCGCAAGGCTGGAAGCGGCTCAACAGCTTGTTCCCGCCGCCAAAACATATCTCGATCATCGTTACCTGCTGGAAGATAAATCAATCGACGCTGTTCTGATTGCCACGCCGCAGCATCTGCATTGCCAGCATTTTGTGGATTCCCTGGAAGCCGGAAAACATGTCTACCAGGAAAAGACCATGGCCTTCACTGTTGAACATGCCAAGCTGATGAGGGCTGCCTACCAAAAAGCTGGGAAGCGCACAGTGCAAATCGGCCATCAATCCTGTTCGTCGGGCCAGGTTACCGATGCCATGAATTTCCTTGGCCAGAATATTTTAGGGCAAATCACTGCTATTGAAGCCCACATGTATCGCAATACTCCGCATGGCAAGCCGCAATGGTCTCGCC
>JAYTTF010000210.1:0-16465 GCA_043745195.1 Bryobacterales bacterium
GCGTTGGTAAGGTAAATGAATTGATTGCCGGATGGCAACCAGGACAAGCGGGATTCGTTGGCGGAAGTACTTTGGATCGGCCGTGTTGAACCCGTATCAATGGAGACTTCATAAAGATCGCCGTCTTGCCCTCCGCTGACGAAAGCGATTCGCTTTCCATTGGGTGAGAGTGCCGGCGATGTTGTTTGAGTGAGCCCGGAAGTGAAAGCCGTCAACTGGCTGGATTGCAGATCTGCCAAATAAAGGTGGGCAGTAGTGCCACCGGACCGCATGGCCGCTAAAAGAATTCGTTGGTTATCGAACCAAGACATTGCCCCAGCTTGCCCCCCATCAAATAGTGTTTGAAACTGCATTTGGTCAAAGTGATACTTTCGCGTTGTGCCGGAGAAGACTGGAAGAGTCCAGAAGGAGTAATCCCCTTCGTCGCCCATAGAGCGCGCGACAATTCCCAATTTCGAACCGTCTGGAGAAAAAGCGAAAGGACCTCGAAAAATATGCTCCGGAAAAGGTGCTTGCTTAAATAGAACCAGTTTGGAAATGGGTCCAATTAATAATTGCGAACCCCGCGTGCCATCTCGTTCCGTCACAGCGAACGTTTTGCCATCGGGGGATAACACCGCAGCTTGTGTGTTCTCCCGAACAAGTTCTGCCGCCCCACCGGCAGCACCCACAACTTGAAGTTTATTCGAGCTGACATAATAAACCCGCGAGCCGTCCGCTGACCAGAATGGTCTGTTGCATTGATTGTTCCCTTTAGTGAGTTGCAGGGGTGTTGGGGAATCAAGGTTGCGCACCATCACCTGCCGCACCCCTCGTTCATCCTGCGCAACATAAGCCAATGCCAAGCCATCTGGGGACCACGATGGTTCCTCTTCAGCACCAGCCTCAATTGCAAAAGGGATGAACTTGTAGGACGCCATGTCCGGATAGTTCGGAGTGAAAGCCACAGCGTGAATTACGAACCCGGCAACCAGCATAAGGCCGCACGCCGCCATCCATTTCCAAGGGGATCGTTTTATAGGCTGAGTGCTTCCAGACAAAATTTCTGTCTTAGTGGCGCTGCCCGAACTGGAGTTCCTTAGCGCAAACGAAAGATCCTTGGCCGATTGAAATCGCTGCTCCGGTTCCTTTTCGAGACAGCGATGGACGATTTGCTGCAAAGACAGTGGCACGGATTCGGGCATTGCGCGTGGATCGTTTTTGACAATGGCGTTCAGCACCTCAGCGTTGAAGTCGCCCTGAAAAGCCCGCTCGCCAGTAAGTAATTCATACAGCACTGCGCCAAAGCTAAAAATGTCACTCCGCGAATCGGAACCAATGCCTTTCACCTGCTCTGGTGCCATGTAGCCCACGGTGCCAAGTACCAATCCAGGCTCCGATTGAAAACCAACACGAGTGGCTTCATCCTGCTTAAGAGGAGTGGTTTGCTTGGCTAATCCAAAGTCCAAAATTTTCGCGCGGCCGTCCCTTGAAACCATGATGTTGTCAGGCTTCAGATCGCGATGAGTAATGCCCTTGGCATGCGCGGCAGCAAGCGCATCGGCCACTTGCGCGGCTATGTCGATTTGCCTGCGAAGCGATTCCGGGCGCGCCTCGCGAAGGTTCTGACCCTCAATCAATTCGGTAACCAGATAGACAATCCCATCCTGCTTACCAAGGTCATGGACTGTGATTATGCCAGGATGATTAAGAGCGCTGGCCGACTTTGCTTCCACTTCAAAACGGGTAAGGCGCTCCACGTCATTGGCCAGTGACGAAGGAAGAACCTTTATGGCAACGTCTCGACCAAGGCGGGGATCACGAGCTTTCCAAACTTCACCCATGGCCCCAGCGCCAATTGCGGAAAGGATTTCGTATGGGCCGAGCTTACTTCCCGTGGTAAGTTTCATTAATCATTCGATTCTATCCAATCGGCATCAAATCAGCCGTTGTTTTTTGTTATTGTCATGGAATGCACCTCACCCGACGAACTGTTCTCTGCTCCTTGTCCGCTGCCTCCGCACTGCAGGCCCAACGTCCCGCTTTGCCAAATTGGAAGCCCAAATTGGGGGTGCTGTGCAATTACTCCGATGCGAACCTGGAGTTCGTAAAATCGGAGGGTTTCACCAGCATGCAATTGCGCCTGGATCCCGACAAGCTGGATGATGCCGCCATCCAATCGATCAAAGAGAAAATCAAACGCGCCGGAATTTACGTCTCCTCGTTGGCATGTGATGGTAACCACATTGATCCCGATCCAGCCTTGCGCGACCGTCAAAACAAGTACACCGCCAAATGCATTGAACTTTGCGGCAAGATGGAAATTCCAGCCATTGGCGGTCAATCTGGCACCATGCGTGGCCGCCCTTTAGCCGAACAGGTAGATGAAGTTGTTCGCGTCTATAACGAAAAGTATTTCGCGTTGTGCGAGAAGAACAAGGTGCGTATTCTGTGGGAACCGTACGCCGGTGGCCCGAACATCGCCACTGGCCCTGTAGGCTGGGAGGCGCTGTTCAAAGCCTTCCCCGCTAATGCTAACGTCGGACTACAGTTCGATCCTTCGCACTTGGTTTGGCAATTCATGGATCCGATTCAAGCTGCGCGTGACTTTGTGGATAAGATCTACGACGTGCATTTGAAGGACACAGAAATCCTATGGCACATTGTGAAGAAAGCAGGCATTCAGCCGGTCAACAATGTACGTTGGTGGCGCTTCCGAGTGCCTGGCCAAGGTTCCGTGGATTGGAAAGGATTCTTCGCGGTGCTTTCTGAAGCTGGGTATAAAGGTGCGATGAATATTGAGAACGAAGATCAGTTCTACTATCCGGCTTATGAGCAAGGGAATTTCACGGAGCAATATAAACGCGGTTTCCACATGGCACATACGTTCCTAAAAACAATAGTGCCACCGATAACGGCTTAGTAAGTCAGCAGCTAGATTATCGTTTTGAGAAAACGCTCATCTCTAGGCGGCATCCGCAACGGGCGCCAACCAGCGTACAAGGAAAAAGTGACGCCCACACAGGGCGCATCGAAATGGCCGCAGTATCCAATGGATACTCTTTTCAAATGCGTTCCGCACGCCCACGCTTCGGAAATCGACAGATCTACAATTCGGGCAGCGTGCGGATAGCATTGATTTAAGTCATCCCAGGTATTGCTAAACGTCCGTTTTCGCGGCGCTGCCCGTTGTACGGCGAGCGTTATTCCTAAGGTTAGGTGCTGCATTGGCCGCATTTGGTGTGCTGCTTCGTCCCGATGCGGATCGGCCTGCCTCGCGGGCTGCTTGAACCTGCTCCGGGGTCCTCAAATCAGGTTCCGACGGGCTGCCGCCTTGTCTTGCCCGTGCAACCTTGCGCTTATGTGTCTTTGCTAATCTCTTATCCATTCATAACCTCGCTTATTGATCTGGTTTTCCTTGAGCAGTAAGATCATGTACAAACCCCGGATTTGCCGGTTTTACCGTAGGAGGCCTACGCAGAGACTTCTTTCTTAAAATTTCATTCCGCTCCGCAGTGCGGCCATCGGCAAAAGAACTCATGTCCTCTTCCGAAAAGATAAAGCTACGTTCCGCCTCACCTTCATCCCGCCGCTCAAGAAGCCTCCGGCACAACAATGGAAGCTCTTGAACGGGAATGCCGTATCGTTGGACCAACGACATTTCTGTTTTAACCGTGAACTCGGTCCTGGATTTGTCTGCATCAATTCGTTCAAACGCGAAGACTCGAAATCCCTTATCTGGTGTGAACCCTGTGAGAACGAACTGCATTTTTGGTTCCATTTGGAAATTCTCCTTTCGCGTTCAAAAACGGATACTGCTCAACTTAATTATATTCTCTACGACTTTATGCTTCTTCTACAGCCGAGCAAATCATGGCTTCCGTTGTCAGCATCAAAGATGCAATCGAAGCAGCATTCTGCAGAGCCGAGCGAGTCACCTTTGTAGGATCGATGACACCGGCCTTCACCAGATCTTCGTACACTTCCGTAGCAGCGTTAAAACCATAGTTGGGGTCCTTCTGGTTCTTCACTTTTTCCACCACAATGGAGCCTTCAATGCCGCCATTGAAAACGATCTGACGGATTGGCTCTTCACAAGCGCGGCGAACAATGGTTACGCCGAACTGTTCGTCATCTTCCAGCTTCAATTTCTCAAGAACAACAGCAGCACGAAGCAGCGCAACGCCACCGCCAGGAACAATCCCTTCTTCCACTGCTGCGCGAGTGGCATGCAGAGCATCTTCCACGCGAGCCTTTTTCTCTTTCATTT
Organism: Bryobacterales bacterium; assembly: GCA_043745195.1. Taxonomy (GTDB): domain Bacteria; phylum Acidobacteriota; class Terriglobia; order Bryobacterales; family Bryobacteraceae; genus JANXSF01. The sequence continues at coordinate 4,250 of JAYTTF010000210.1, forward strand.
CGGTTTCGGTAGCAGCTCCAACTTTGATGATTGCCACGCCGCCAGCCAGTTTGGCCAAGCGTTCCTGCAACTTCTCGCGGTCATAATCTGAAGTGGTTTCTTCAACCTGATTGCGAAGCTGCTTGATCCGGCCCGCGATGTTTGCCGCCACACCTGCGCCGTCGATGATGGTGGTGTTGTCCTTATCCACGGTGACGCGTTTGGCGCGGCCCAGATCTTCCAATTGAAGACTGTCCAACTTAATTCCGGTCTCTTCCATAATGGCTTTGCCACCGGTGAGAATGGAAAGATCTTCCAGCATGGCTTTGCGGCGATCCCCAAATCCAGGTGCTTTCACAGCGCAAACGTTGAAAGTGCCACGAAGCTTGTTCACTACCAATGTTGCCAGTGCTTCGCCTTCCACTTCTTCAGAAATAACCAACAAAGGCTTGCCCGCACGAACAACTTGTTCCAGCAGCGGCAGAATATCCTTCATGCTGCTGATCTTTTTTTCATGAATCAGAATGTAAGGATCTTCCAGCACACATTCCATGCGCTCGGGGTCGCTCACAAAGTATGGGGAGAGGTAGCCGCGGTCAAACTGCATGCCATCCACGGTCTGCAATTCGGTGGTCATGGTCTTCGATTCTTCAACCGTGATCACGCCATCCTTGCCAACTTTCTTCATCGCTTCGGCAATCACATCGCCGATGGTGGAATCACTGTTGGCGGAAATACGGCCCACTTGGGCAATCATGTCGCCGGACACGGGTTTGGAAAGCTTCTTCAGTTCTTCAACGGCCAGTTCAACGGCTTTATCGATGCCGCGCTTAATGGCCATTGGGTTAGCACCCGCGGTTACTGCTTTCACCCCTTCGCGGAAAATTGCTTGAGCCAGAATGGTTGCAGTGGTGGTGCCGTCGCCGGCCACGTCTGATGTCTTCGAGGCAACCTCGCGCACCATCTGTGCCCCCATATTTTCCAGTGGATCTTTCAACTCCACTTCTTTCGCCACGGTAACACCGTCTTTGGTGATGGTTGGGCCGCCGAATTTTTTCTCCAGCACAACGTTGCGTCCGCGCGGTCCAAGGGTTACCTTGACTGCTTCAGCCAGCTGATTCACTCCGCGCAAAATCGCTTGCCGGGATTGGTCACTATAAGTAATCTGTTTTGCCATTTTGATTCCTAATTAATCGTTTTTTTTGACTTACTTTGCAGACGCTTCTAAAACGGCAAAGACTTCGTCTTCCCGCATGATGATGAACTCTGTTCCATCCAACTTCGTCTCGTTACCGGAGTACTTTCCAAAAAGGATGCGGTCGCCCACTTTCAGATCGATAGCTACCTGACTGCCATCTTCCAGCCTTTTGCCGTTACCAATTGCCAGCACTTCACCTTCTTGAGGTTTCTCCTGAGCGGAATCGGGGATGATGATGCCGTTCCGGGAAGTCTCCTTCTCGTCAATGCGCTTCACCACAATGCGGTCGTATAAGGGTCGAATGTTCATTTTCTTGATCTCCACTAAATTTTTAGACTGTGCGCCGGGCCGCTTTTCGGACCTTGATTTCCTGGTACCTGGAATCCGCAGCAATCATCTTGCGCACCTGATCTGTCAGTTCCTGCCAATCGCGGATAAAGTATCCCGCTTCATTCTTTGCCATCACTTCCAAACGCTTTTCTTCAAGAATGGCGATGACGGCTAAGGTATCCGTTCGATCCGCTTCCAACTGATTCAATGCCGTGGCTTCAAAGGCTTTTGCGACGCGGTCAAACTCAGCATTCACGCGGGGTTTAATCTGCTGTGCCCATTCAATTTGGTTTGCAGTGCCCGTCATCGATTGCTGAGAATCGAACATCGCAGTCTCCTCGATTGTTTTGGGCTAAGGGAAGGTGGCAGATTCTCTGACTTAGTTCGGATGAATCTGCGGTTGGGCGGGGACGCCCATCCATTAACCATTGTCGGTTAATTCTTCTTGCATGTCAAGCGAGGCTTATGCCACACTACTATCGTCGGTTTACCAATTCCGGTTAACTAACAGTAGGACTAACCATGGACGTTTCTGAACTAATCAAGCAGCGATTAAAAGATCTTGGGCTTGAGCAGAAAGACCTTGCGACAGCTGCTGAAGTCACTGAATCCTACATTTCGCAGTTGCTGGGGCGCAAGAAGGCTCCTCCGGCGCCAGGACGGACCGATATTTATGAAAAAATCGGCAAGGTGCTGCAACTCCCCAGCGGCGAGATCATGAAATTGGCCGACTTGCAACGAAAAGAGGAACTAAGGAAAAAAATAGCGGACCCCCCAGGACCTTTATTCAAAGAGTGCCGCGAATTGGTTTTGCGCAAATGCAATCCAGCTAAGCAAAACGAAATGTGCCGGATTTTTGAAAAGGACCCTTACGGCGAGATAGAGCGGTTAGTAACTCAAAAACTTCTGGCTATTACTCAAAAAGTTGCCAGTGAGCAAATGCAGAGCGAAGATTGGCTGCGAGTGATGACGCAGCTTAGCGGGCGAAGCTATGAAGGGACGCGAGTCGCTGTGCAGGAGTTTTTGAGGGCAGATATTTTGAACGTCTCTGGCGGCCAGCTTATTTCAATCCTTGACTTGTTGATTGATTCCTGGGATATGGATCTGAAGACTTTCAGCCTGAGCATCTTTTTAAACCGCCGTCTCGCTTCCGAAAATGTGAAACGATTTGAATTCGCTGAACCGGAACCTCCGCAACCCCTCGAAATGGAACCAGGGCTTGCACAATTTCTGAATGACGTGTCACTCAGTGGCGACGCCACAGAAATGGAAATTGAGTTTTTGAAAGCGCTACGTTTCAAAGGTAAGCAACCTTCCCCAATTTATTATTACCGTGAACTTCAAAACTTGCGGGATCCGCTTCATTTCACAGCCGCTGGTGAATGAAAACCTTGCCACGAATCACGAAAATTGGAGTATTCTATATTTCGAATGCCAACCATTTGGGACAGCACAGCACGTGCAGATTTACTGCGCCGTTACGACAAACTGAATGACCAAAGCCGTCCGCAGTGGGGCAAGTTTACGGTTGGCCGCATGGTCAGGCATTGTGCGGACGGTGTCCGAATGGCAACTGGAGAACTTGCCGTCAAACCTAAGCCAGGGCCGTTTCGCAATTGGCTGGTAGGAAAGCTAATCATCTATGTGATGCCTTGGCCCAAAGGCGCGCCTACTGCTCCGGAACTGCTGTCAGTAGATGATCCAGGACTCGATGTTTCAAGAAGCGAATTGCGCGCAGCATTGGATCGGCTTGTAGCCATTGGGCCAGATGGATCTTTGGCAGAGCATCCTGCTTTTGGGCAATTAAATGGCAAGGATTGGGGTGTACTGGCGTACCGTCATCTGGATCATCATTTGACACAATTCGGTGTGAAGTAACGTGTGTAGTAACGTGTGTAGTAACGTGTGAAGTAAGGGATAAAGGGAAAAACGAAATGAAAAGAATCTGCTGTTTGGCTGGGTTGCTGATGTTTGCAGCAACGGCTTTTGCTGCTGACAAGCAAATATTATTGGTTGCTGGAAAGCCAAGCCATCCGCCAGGTCAACATGAACATAACGCCGGCGTGCGCTTGCTTGCAACATGGCTGAATACGGTGCCTGGCATCCACGCCACAACCTCCTTCGACGGAGTTTGGCCAGACAGCAAAGAGTTTGACAAGGCTGATGCTATTTTCTTTTTCTCCGACGGCGGCGAAAACCATTTTGTGTTTCAGGAAAACCACACCGCTGATGTTGCCAAAGCTGCAGCCAGGGGCGCAGGGTTGATGTTCATGCATTATGCAACTGAGCCTCCCCCAAAACGTGGACATGAGGAAATGCTGGAGTGGGCAGCTGGTTTCTTCGATGTGAACTATTCCGTCAATCCGATTTACGATGGAGTTTTCAAATCGTTTCCCAAGCACCCCATTACTCGAGGCGTGAAGCCGTTTCAGACCAGGGATGAATGGTATTACAACATTCGTTTCCCTGAAAATAGGAAGGGTGTAACCGGGATTCTGGTTACTACTCCACCTGCCAATACAATCTATGCCGACGGACTCCGCAGTGGCAATGCAGACGTTCGTTCGAAGATCGGCAAACCGATGATGGTGTCCTGGGCATTCGAACGCAAGAACGGCGGCCGTTCCGTGAGTTTAACCGGCGGACATTATCACTCCAACCTGGGGAATGCGGATTACCGGAAAATTGTTTTGAACTCTTTAGTATGGGTAGCCAAAGCTAAGGTTCCGTCCAAAGGCGTGGAAGTAAAAGTCACACCGGAGGAACTGACGGAAAATCTGGATCCCAAACCAGCAAGGCCGCGGCCCGCCGAGAAAAAATCAAACTGAATTAGACTTTCGGCCTAGTCCGTGTCAAACCCATGCTGCTTTCTATGGTGCGGCCCATCATACGTCTTTGCCGATTTGAATAATTCATGCCGGCCGTCAGATGCCTCACTACGGACCTTGCTCAGCAATTCATTTCTTTCAGGCAGAGCCATCGGCTTGAAGTTACGAGCCATGGCCACATCTGCTTTCAACTGGTCCATGGTTGTAATTCCAACCACCTGAGCCGTCACCGGCAAACTCAGCGAGTAGCGGTAACATTCCTCTGCCTTCATGCCAAGTTTTTCAATCAAACGCCCCTCAGTGTTGCCACCCGCCAGCCCCTTCATACCAATCACTCCAACGTTCTTCCGCAAACACACAGGCACCACTTCCTGTTGGAAGCTACGGTAAAAACGGTCCAACAAGTTGATGGGCATCTGGGCCGAATCCCAATCATAAGGCTTGCCCAACATCTTCAAATGAATGCGCGGATCCTTGTGTCCGGTGAATCCGATGAAGCGAACCTTACCAGCTTTTTTAGCTTCTAACGCCGCCTTCAACCCGCCCTTCTCAAACACCCAATCGGGATCGTTGTCGTAAACCATTTCATGAAATTGCCATAAGTCCAGATGATCTGTTTTCAGCCGCTGTAACGAATCATCCAAATTTTTCATCGACCCTGCGTAGTCGCGTTCGCAATTCTTGGTCATCAGGAAAACTTTTTCCCGATGGCCTCCGCTCAGCGCCTTGCCCATCACTTCTTCTGAGTGTCCATTGTGATAATCCCACGCATTGTCAAAGAAGGTGAGCCCTTCATCAATCGCCGCGTGCATAATTCGGATGGCTTCTGAATCGTCCTTAAGTGATCCAATGTGCCAGCCGCCCAAGGCTAATATGGAAACCCTTTGCCCCGTTCTTCCCAACACGCGGGTAGGGAGTCCCGCGGCTGAAGCAGTTGAGGTTTGCGCCAATACTTCGCTCGCCAGCGTCGCAACAGATAGGGCACCGGCACCGCCCTGAATAAACTTTCGACGGGAAGAAGAAATGTCTGCCATGGACCAATGTTATACCCGATCCATGGCTTGATGTATAGGCTGCAAGAAAATAAGCGGCAGTTCTAACGGTACGGCGCGAACATTTCCGTTGTGAAGTAGCGCTCCATTCGATCCGCAAAAACAGTAACAATATGGCCCTGAATCTGCAAGCGGCTTGCCGCAATGGCTGCGGCGCGTAGATTCAAACCTGAGCTGGGTCCAACAGGAAACCCTTGGTTCATCAGTTCGCGCGTAACTTCAATCGCCTCATTGTCGGGGACGTCAATGGTTTCAAGCCCCGGCAAATCCTCCTCACGAAAGATGGTGGAAAGGTTATCCGCCACACCGGGTATGCGCGCACTAAAGCTGGAACATTCCACGTCTGATAAGTTTTCAAAAGTCACCGGCTTCGCAACAATGGGAATGGGGTTGCAGCCCGCATCGCAAAATCCCTGATACAGCCCAACAAGTGTGCCGCCTGTTCCCACTCCACTAACAATCGCAGCCACGGTGCCGCCGGGAATCTGGTCAAGGATTTCGCGAGCAGTACCCATTCGATGTGCCAGGGCATTATCAGGATTAGAAAACTGGCATGGCAGAAACGCTTGTTCAGTGCTGGCCATGCGCTCAGTTTCAGCTATGGCACCGCGAATTCCCAACTCTTGAGGAGTAAATCGCAGCCGGCCGCCATAGGCTCGAATAATCAAGCCACGTTCGCTGCTGACGCCTTCGGGCATCACCGCAGTGAAACGCAATCCAAGTTGGGCACACACCAGAGCCATGGCTATGGAAGTGGAACCGCTCGACGCCTCAACCACGTGCTCACCAGCCTTAAGCTTTCCCTGACGAATGGCCTTTTCCAGGATGAAACGGGCAATACGATCTTTAGTAGAACCGGATGGATTCAGAAATTCAAGCTTGGCCCAAATTTGCGGCGAGCCGGATGTCCTTACCGGAACCAAAGGCGTGGGCGTATTGCGACCCATGTAAGCTTGAATGCTCATTGAAAAAAGCCGACAGGTTCCAGCGCGGCTATTTTCCAGCGCTTGCCTTTCTTCACAAAGCGGCAGGTGATTTTTTCGCGCTTTCGCTTCACTGCGCCCACTGGATCTGCTGAGCGAATTTCAAGCAGCCAATCCAGCACTACGGTTTGTTTGTCAATCCATTCAATGGGATCAATCGCGGAACCAACTTCATTGCTCGCCAGTAGGTCGCGCAACTGCCTTCCCAGGGTGCCCATGGAATCGGTTACTCCAATCGCCGCTTCGGCATTTCCTTCGCTCAATGCTGACGTAAACTGGCCCAGCACTTCAAGCAATGTTTCATGCGATACGTCTTCGTTCTGCACGAACACCAACACTGCTGCGAATTCGCGGCGCGTAACATGCATTCCACTAACTCCGGTAACTGGCGTTGATTTTGATGTAGCCTTCCGTGAAGTCGCAAGTGAAGAAGCGTGCACAACCTTTGCCTTTGCCGTTCAGCCGGAATTCAATTCGGATGTCTGGAGTATTCAGCATATGTTTCAAAACTTCTTCATCGTACTTTGCAGCCAAACCGCCACGGCATACGTTAATGTTTTGAAGATCAATATTCGCATCGGCTGGATCGAACTTCACACCGGCATAACCCGCTGCTGCCAAAATACGGCCCCAATTAGCATCATTTCCGTAAATAGCCGTTTTCACCAGCGGTGAATTTGCAATTGCGCGAGCTATTTTTTCCGCATCTGCTTCAGTTCGAGTTCCAATAACGTCAATGGTTATCAACTTAGTTGCACCTTCACCATCGCGTGCAATTTGAATCGCCAAGTCTTCCAGCAAATGCGTCAGTGCTTCTTCAAATAGATTCTTTTCATTTGCTGACAGTGATGAACCGGTAGCACCGTTTGCCAACAGAAAAATAGTGTCGTTAGTGGACATATCCCCATCAACAGAGAGGCGATTGAAGCTGCGCGCCGTGGCCCTTTGCAGAATAGGCTTCAGGTCTGAAGGGGAAAGCTTGGCGTCCGTCATCACGAACCCCAGCGTTGTAGCCATCAGCGGGTGAATCATTCCTGAACCCTTGGTCATACCGGACAAGGTAACAACACCTCCCTTAGTTGCAACGCGCGCCGCAGCCCGCTTCGGAACTAAGTCAGTAGTAAGAATAGCCCGCGCGACACACTCAAAATCGCCACCTAAAGATTGGACCAGCGAAGGCATAGCGGTGGTAATTTTTGAGCCGTCCAATTCCACACCAATCACGCCCGTCGATGCCGGGAGCACATGTTCCACCGGAATCCTCAGCGCCTTGGCGACAGCTTTACATGTGTCCAAAGCAACTTTTGAACCCGTTCGAGTGGCGCAATTCGCATTTCCCGCATTAACAACAATTACACTAGCCTTGCCGCGGGAAGTTTTTAAGTTGGCCTTCGATAACACAACGGGTGCTGCCTGGACAAGATTGGCTGTGAACACCCCTGCGGCAGACGCAGTGACGTCAGATACGATAAGTGCCAAGTCGTCCCGCCGGTCCTTGCGGATGCCAGCGTGGGCCGCCGCATAACGGTAGCCAAGTGGAAGAGGAAACAAACAAGCCTCCAAAATATTGTGATCCGCCTGGGTAGTTATTGCAGTTAAGTTAATCCCAAAACGGTGTTTCCATCGAAGGATAACAATAATTGTTTATTGCGTGCTTGAATCTCTTAGGAGATTGATTGAATGGAGGTGGAGCTAAGCTTGGCGCAACCTGCCGAACAAGGGATTGAAGTCTACGCTCAGGTTGATTTCCGGGAGTTGTCCCACTAAGTCCTCGATTTCTCGAATCCCCTGCGAATCAGCGGAAAATAGTTTGTCGGCCTCGGGATCCACGATCCAAATGTGTTGGATACCGAAGCGGGAGTAGTCTGAAGTTTTCAGCAAGGTGTCCGCTACACGGTCATCAGCAGATAGGATTTCAATGACAAGGTACGGTGGCCGGGTAAAAACTTCCTCGGGTTCAAAAGGCGTGCGAACAAGGCAAACATCAGGAATTCTATACCTTTTCTCCCCAACTGTATTCAGAACCCGGATACGCTGCTCAGTGATAACTCTAATGGAAAGGGCATCTTCTAATGCTCCAAAAAATATTGTAAGCAGCGCCTGCAACCGACTATGTGTATAAGTACCCACCCTTCGCTCCACTAACTCACCATGAACGTATTCACAGTCGGGATGATATGACGTGGAAAGGTATTCTTCCAGAGCTAAAAGTGTACTGACCGCCATAATTCAAGTATACTCTGCGCTAACCGCCGAAAATTTCACCTAAAATTGGACGCTGTCCGTTCACAAACGCATCAGAGGTGATTCGCTTGCGGCCTTCCTGCTGAAGCTCCGCCACTTCCAGCAATGTGCCGTTCTTACAGCTTACAAATATGCTTTTTCGAATGACATGAATTTCCCCCGGAATGCCCGCAACCTTATCTTCCGCCGCATGCGCGGCCAGAATTTTCCAAGGGGTTCCTCTAAAGGTTGTGTAAGCACCGGGCCATGGATTGAAACCACGCAATCGATCCGCAATTTCCCCAGCAGTGCGATTGAAGTCGATTCGGCCATCTTCCTTTTTCAGAATCGGCGCATAACTCGCCTTCGTATGATCTTGCGGAATAGCCTGTATCGTACCTGCTTCAATTCCCTTCAGTGTTTCAATCAACAGCTCCGCACCCAGCCTGGACAGCCTTCCGGCCAGCGTCGGAGAAGTATCGTCTGGCAGGATTGCCATCTCCGCCTTCAGCAACATATCCCCAGTATCCATACCCGCGTTGATGCGCATGGTTGTGACGCCCGTAGTTACTTCGCCGTTGGCGATTGCCCATTGAATGGGTGCCGCACCGCGATACTTCGGCAACAGAGAACCATGAACATTGATGATCCCGTGCGGTGCCAGATCGATGACTGCTTGCGGTAAAATCTGTCCATAACCAACCACTACCATGGCAGGCACGTTGAACTCGGCCAGCTTCGCAATTTCTTCAGGACGGCGAATCCGTTCCGGCTGCAACACAGCAATACCATGTGCCAAAGCAGCTTTCTTAACTGCTGATTGAGCAAGTTCCTGACCGCGTCCGCTTGGCCGATCCGGCTGTGTATATACCGCTTTGACGTTGTGCCCGACGGCAATCAGGGCTTCCAGAGTTGGTACAGCAAATTGCGGCGTGCCTAGAAAAACTAGGTCCACTCGCCCGCCTTTTGCAGTTTCTTGATCTTGCGCTTAATTAAATCGCGTTTCAGCAAGCTGATGTGTTGAATAAAAAGCACACCGTTCAAATGATCGATTTCATGTTGCATCGCACGAGCCAAAAGCTCCTCGCCCGTCACTTCAAAATGCTCACCGCGAACATCCTGCGCCCGGATAGTAGCCGTTAAGGCGCGGCGGACATCTTCGCGAAAACCAGGGATGGAAAGGCAACCCTCTTCCCCAACTTGCGTACCATCCAGCCGGACGATTACAGGGTTAATCAGCACCAGCTTATCTTCGGGTTTTGCACCGGAGGAAACGTCAATCACAGTGAGCCGCTTCGATACATTTACTTGCGGTGCAGCCAGCCCAACGCCTTTGGCCGAGTACATTGTTTCGAACATATCGTCCACAAGTTTGCGGAGTTCGGCACCGAAATCAGTAATGGGCTCGGCCACCGTTTCAAGCACGGGATGCCCATATTTGGTGATCTCGAGTTTCATCAGTAGTCCTTCACTTGTTGCTGATATCCATCATAATTGCGGCGTGTTTCCAAAAGCGAATCGCCGCCAAACTTTTCAAGCATGGCTTGTGCCAGCACCATTGCCACCATCGCTTCCCCAATCACGCCGGCCGCTGGAGCAACGCAAATGTCGCTGCGTTCGTAGGCTGCCTTTTCCGGATCGCGAGTTTCCAGATCGACACTCTCCAGAGGACGCCGCAAAGTAGAGATCGGTTTCAGCAGGCCGCGAACCAGAATATCCTGCCCGTTGGTGATGCCGCCTTCAAGTCCACCAGCGCGATTTGCACCTCGAAAAAACTCTCGATTTTCTTTATTGTAGTGGATGGTATCCTGCACTTTGGAACCGAAGGCTTCCGAACCTTCCTTGGCAAAGCCAACTTCGACGCCCTTCACAGCCTGCATGGAAACAATGGCCTGGGCCAAGCGTCCATCAAGGCGTGTGTCCCAAGTGATATGCGAGCCAAGACCAATGGGAAGGCCATGGGCGACCACTTCAAAGATGCCGCCGACAGTATCGCCTGTGCGGTAGGCTTCGTCCACAACTTCTTTCATGCGCGCTTCAGCGGCGGGATCAACACAGCCCAGCATCACTTCATCCTTCAGACTAAGAGCCACCAGTTCATCCCAAGCGGCGTTGCGGCCGAGACGTTCCGGACCAACGGCTATGACGTGGCTGAGCACTTCAATACCGAACTCTGCCAGAAAGGCTTTCGCAATTGCCCCAACGGCAACGCGCATAGTGGTTTCCCGCGCCGAGGCACGTTCCAAAATGTAACGGGCATCGCGGTAATTGTACTTGATGCCGCCAGCGAGATCGGCATGGCCGGGGCGTGGGCGGGTGACAGGTTTGGTGTTGGCTTCGGAGCCGGTGTAGTTTTCCACCGGCAGAATTTCCGTCCAATTTTTCCAGTCTTTATTTTGGACAATGATGGCGATGGGCGAGCCTATGGTTTGGGAATGACGAACTCCAGCGACAAGTTCCGCCTGATCAGTTTCAATTTTCATGCGGCCACCGCGGCCAAAGCCTTGCTGGCGGCGCCACAGTTCACGGTTTATTTTCTGGAGAGAGATCGGCACTCCAGCGGGCAGACCAGTAACCGTAGCCACCAGGCATTCGCCGTGCGATTCCCCCGCTGTTTCGTAGCGGAACATTATAGGGATGCTTTTATTGTAGGGGATTGGGGGAAGCGGGACAAATTTAAGAGGATTCGCGAACTTCTTCGGTGCTGCTTCAACCACCGGAAAACGCTTAGCGCGTCAGTACTGAAAAGACCGTAAATGCTGCGGTGTGCGGTTGGGTTCGTGGTGGGGCGGGCCCCCTGGTCTGCGGTAGGCCCCCCGTCCGACCTCTACCGTCGAAGCAAAATTTCAGAAATTCCCAATAAACTCAGCCCTGGAATCTCTTTCCCTGTTACTTACGCCATGCCTTGGTGAGAAATCCGGGCTAAACCGCAGGAAACTCGATTCCGGCATAAATTTCAGTAGCAGGAATTTCGATTTCCAAAGATCTAATCCTGATTATCGAATTCATTCCTTCATATTTCCGCAGGATCCACTGAACCTCTGACTCTTTGTAGAACACTTCAATCATCGCTTGGTCTTGTGCGATCAAAACGTACTCTGTAAAAGAGGGCAGGCGGGAATAGAGCGCGAATTTTCCGCCGTGATCGAAATCGGCGGTTGTGGGCGATAAAATTTCGACAATCACCTTTGGGTTCGTTATTGCATTAGCTGATTCCGCACTGTATTGGAAGCCGCCGCAAATAACAGCAATGTCGGGGTAAACGTAATTGCTGCCAGTGGTTTGCACACGAGGGGCTACAGCTGAAAAGCAGGGGCCTCCTTTTAATCGTACGGTAATGCCGCTTGTGACATTGGCTACAATCACTGAATGCTGTGGCGTTGCCGCAACCATAGGAAAGATTTCCCCGTTGTGGTATTCCAGTGGACGCTCCGATGCGTCATCCATAGCGAAATATTCTTCGACCGTCAATTTGCTGGCGAGTTGTGCGCCCATTACTTTATTATACGGCCTTTGTTATTCGTCGATGCTCTCTGTATCACCCATCTTTTCTGATTTTGTCTCACTGCCCAGCAGCAGCCCTTTAATCTCGGAATAACGCTGCCAGGTATTCACCAAAACCG
>JAYTTF010000211.1:0-4330 GCA_043745195.1 Bryobacterales bacterium
TGTGTCTTTACTACTATCCAAACAACAAAAAAACAAAACAACAAAGGAGCCCGGCCTAAAGGCCGATCTCCAGGCTCATCCTTCGATGAGAATATGCTGGGAAGGTTATGTCTGCATACTTGAACAAAGCTAGTCACTTGAGAGTGATGACTTCATTGATTGAAGCTTGCATGAAGAGTTCGAAATAATTTCGCAGCTCTCTATGTTGACCCTGAGTTGTCGATAGGGATGGGCTATTAGACATAGTCGTATTGGAAGAGCAAAACTGTGGAAATCATGTGTAGAAACGGCACTGAAATTTCTGGCGTAACCCAATGGACTAACACAGAGACCATCTGAACTTTTCAGCAACAGCACTTACGCCTCAGACCGCCGACCGCGCACACTTCTCCCTTCATCGCAGTCACCGCACTGCAATCGGTAGCGTTACCACCTCACACTTTCCAGTTCCCCAACCAGAGAAGTGTGCTCCAGGTCTTCCATGTTTTGCGGTCGACGATCCTCTGACGATTGACGCAAAGCTCTGCGTGCCGCCCACGGGCATTGCTACCCGTTAGCGGACTTGGTTTGGGAAGCACGCTGCGCAGCGGTTTGGTCTTCCTGATGAGAAGTGTATGACGAGGTTGAGGGTGGCAAGACATAAGTTTTTTCAGGTTGCTGATTTGATTTAGTGGGAGATTCAGTTGCGGATGTGGTGGGAATGCAAAAGTTTGGTAAGAGAAAATCGGGCTAAACCGTTTTGGGTTTGTTTGACTGAGGTGTTTTGTTCCCTAAACCCAAAAACGGCAGTTGACGCACTGTCCATAGATCAACTCCCGTACCCACCGAAGTTGCGTGGAAACCATCTGTCACCTGAATGGTGAGCGCTCTTTCGATTCTTCTGAGAAACAAGCGCAAAACGGACTCGCTTCGGCGAATTATTTCCTTTGTTTCTCAACTGCATTTCGCCGCGCCGAAGCGGCCTTTGCGCTAACTAAATTCAATCGTGGGGCTCGGCGAGGGACCAAGGTGCGGAGGACCGTGAAATCCGGGACGGGGCTGCAATTCAATGAAGACGTTCTGCTTTCGGAAGACTTGCAAAAGAATTGCACCCCCGTCCCGGATTTCACGAATTGGACAGACAGGGTGCCGGTTACGGCTTGCAACTGCCGTTTCTAGGATCAGAAATAACGCATCCATGCGGATCACCATCTTTGTGGCATCCTCATCATCGGATTCACTTTCACCGCCTCCACAAACTTTCGCCGCGCAAGGGTCCAGAAAACTACATGCACCAACTTCGACCCACCCACTTTTTCGTAAGCCACGTAGCCGACCGTTTGCAGAACCACTTCCCAGTTTCCAAGAAATCGCTTCGGCGCTTCCTGTCCCCGAACCATGCAAAAATCAAACACCGTTTCGCCGCCCGGTTTACCGTACTGCCAAAAATACGCCTGATGATTTCTGCCGCGCCGTCTCCACGTCCAGTTGTTCACTTTCGTCGTGGCCAATCACATCACTGGCATCCAGTTTTCGGCGGGACAGGGAATCTCGTTCACAACGCGGGGCAGATGATCCGGCAACTTCTGGCAGCCTGGGTGTGGCTTGGGTATCCGTTGGGCTTTTGGTGGTCAGCGGCTCACGGCTAGCCTCAGCTTCCACTTCCTGCAGGCTGATGCTAGGTTCCAACTCGAGTAACTGCAAATTGTCGAGGTTTTCGCTGTGCGGTCCGAACATGGCAATGCGGCGCTCCGCAAGCGTTCTTCGAGCACGTCAATCTGTCTATCCACACCTCCACTTCCACCGTTCTCCTTGACCCTCTCCCAGGCCATCAACACATTCTCTAGCCTGTAAACCTTATCAATTAATCAATGGACCTTCTTCTCTCCCGTCGGGTTGATCCAATCGGCCAGTCGCCTCGGCCGCGCTTGTACGGGTCTTTCATCCATGGAACTGTTCCATGGGGATTCCGGGGCGAAGGTGAAAATCATTCCGGGGTGAAGGTGAACAGTGATTCCGACGGGAAGGTGAACAGAATTTCGCCAACCCCGGAATGGCGTTCATCATGGCCCGGAATAATTTCCACAGGCAAAGCGGCGCTGGACATCAGCCCGGCACAATGAATCCTCCCAAGGGGGAAACAAAATGCCGGCAAGGAGACTGTCCATGCGGAAAATCAAAGAGGTCTTGCGCCTCCGATATGAACTCAAACTGAGCTACCAACAGATCGGGCGAAGCTGCGCGATAGGGGTAAGCACGGTCCATAATTACCTGGAACGATTCAAGGCGGCGCAACTGAGTTGGCCGCTGTCCGAAGAGTGGGATGAAGCACGGCTGAATGCGGCGCTATTGCCAAAGACACAATCAGTTGTGGATAGAAAGGGAGCGAGAGCCCAGCCGGAATTCGAGGTAATCCACAAGGAACTGCAAGCTAACAAGCACGTCACGCTGCAACTGCTGTGGGAAGAATACCGGCAAGCCAATCCGGACGGCTACGGCTATTCGCGCTACTGCGAGTTGTACCAGCGTTGGCGCAAGAAGCTCGACGTGGTGCTGCGTCAGGAACACAAAGCAGGCGAGAAGATGTTTGTCGATTGGGCTGGGTCGACGATCCCAGTCTACGACCGGCACACGGGCGTTGCCTGGCAAGCCTCGTTGTTCGTGGCCGCGCTCGGGGCAAGTTCCTACACTTGGGCCGAAGCTACGCGCGATCAGCAGATGGAGGCGTGGCTCAAAGGCCATGTTCATGCGTTCGAATACTTCCAAGGTATCCCACAACTGGCGGTGCCCGACAACACCAAGACAGCCGTCACCAAGGCGCATCGCTACGACCCGGATCTGAATCCCACTTACTACAACTTCGCGCTCGAATGCGGCTTCGGCATTGTCCCGGCGCGGCCATACAAGCCCAAGGACAAAGCCAAGGTGGAAAGCGCCGTACAAGTGGCGCAACGCTGGATCGTGGCGGCGCTGCGCCATCGCAAGTTCTTCTCGCTGGAAGAGCTTAATGTTGCCATCCGGGAGTTACTCTATAAACTGAACCACCGGCCATTCCGCAAAAAAGAAGGAACACGAGCCAGCATGTGGGAAGCTATCGACAAACCAGCGCTGAAGCCTTTACTGGCCGTGCCGTTCGATCTCAGTGAGTGGTGCTGGGCCCGAGTCAACATTGATTACCACGATTACCACGTGGCGTTTGGTGCGAACTTCTATAGCGTGCCTTACAATCTGGTTCAGGAAAAAGTGGAGATTCGCTCAACGCTCACCACTGTCGAAATCCTGCACCAAGGCCAGCGTGTGGCTTCCCACGTGCGCAGCCGCGAACAAAACAAAGCCATCACCATTGAGGCCCACCGCCCCAAGAGCCATCGAGAGCATCTGGCATGGCCCCCCTCGCGCATGGTGAAGTGGGCCGAAACGGTTGGTCCTAATACCGCGTGCGGATTCCGGAGTCCCGCGATAATTGTTCCGAGGTCAGCGCGATTGAGCGTTCCGAAATGTCGCGATCACGCATTCCGAGGTTCCGCGATAACCGTAACGTGTTGAAACGAAATAATGTTGAGAGCCCATAATCTTCCAACCTAAAGCTGTGGTTATTCGGCGAAATATTTATCGCGCTGAGCTCGGAATGAGCAATTTTCTTCGTCGAAATACGCACCGCGCGTTTGTTCGAGCGGATCCTGACCGAACTACCTCATCCGGAGATGGGGTATCGCGGATGTCTGGGCATCATCCGGTTATCGGAAAAGTATTCGATACCGCGAGTGGAAGCCGCCTGTGAGCGAGCGTTGCTCACAGGCGGGTGCCGCTACAAGAGCGTGGAATCGATCTTGAAAAATTCGCTCGACCAAGTTCCGCCATCCGCCCCACCCGCGGCAACCACCCCGCCGCACGACAACATCCGGGGAGCCGAATACTTCGAGTAAGGAGACCAACATGCTACAAGAACCAATGATGGAAAAACTGACTGCTATGCGGCTGCTGGGCATGGTGGACGCTTTGAAGACACAACAACAAGATCTGGCTTCCCAGGAACTAAGTTTCCTGGAGCGGCTCGGCTTGCTGGTGGATCACCAGTGGACTTGGCGCGAGAACCAAGCACTGGCACGGCGGCTGGCCGCTGCCAAACTGAAAGGAGCCTGTGTCGAGGACATCGACTACCGCGCCTCGCGGGGCCTGGACAGGAGCGTGATCCGAGGGTTGGCGCAGAGGTCCGGGTGGGTCGAAAGTCACGAGAACATTTTCGTGCTCGGACCCACCGGCGTGGGCAAGAGTTTCGTGGCTTGCGCCTTGGCGCAAAAGGCTTGCCGCGACGGTTACTCTGCTTTCTTCATACGCGCCGCCGCGCTGT
>JAYTTF010000212.1:0-16353 GCA_043745195.1 Bryobacterales bacterium
ACAATGCCGCTTTCGCGAGACAGCCCCGACCCTCAGGGGTGCAAAAGTGTTACCTATGTCATCGGACCAAAGTGTTACCTATGTCTCCGGACCGGACCCTAGTGGATCCCCTGATTCTCATCGGGGGCTTGCCAGACATTTCCTCAGTATCCAACTGCCGTTTCCAGGTTCAAGCGTCTAAGTTGTAGCCTTCCTCACCGTGGATTGCCAAGTCCATTCCTTCTGTTTCCTCAGACTGATCAATACGAAGACCTCCGCAAACTGCTTTGGCAATGTTCAAGGCGATGAAGCTACCAACAACGGCAAACGCAATTGCAACGGCGGCACCAATTAGTTGATTTCCAATCTGGGCGCCGTTTCCATCAATCCATCCAAGTGGTGCTGCTTTTCCATTCGATAGCTTCAGCGCGTCATTCACAGCATTGGTTGCCAGCACGCCTGTTAGGGTGGCACCAATGATTCCACCAATACCGTGAACCCCAAAAGCGTCCAGGGAATCGTCATATCCCAACTTGTTTTTAACCACTGCCACCATGTAAAAGCAGATCAAACCGCCCGCAAATCCATAGATCGCACCAGCAATCGGAGAAATAAAGCCAGCTCCTTGTGTAACCGTTGCCAGTCCTGCAACTGCACCTGAAATTGCACCCAATGCACTAGGTCGTCCAGACATCAGCTTCTCAGCCAGCAGCCATGCCACCGTTCCTGCAGCTGCTCCCAAGTGCGTCGCCACAAACGCGCTTGCAGCAAGTCCGCCTGCAGACAATGCGCTGCCGGCGTTGAACCCAAACCATCCAACCCACAGAAGGCAAGCTCCAGTGAAACTAAGAACAAGGTTGTGGGGCTTCATCGACTCATTCGGATAACCGGTACGCGGGCCGATCATCAACGCGCATACTAGTGCGGAAATACCAGTTGTGATATGGACCACAGTGCCGCCCGCGAAATCGAAAACTGGAATGGTGCCGCCCATGTAAGCATTCAGAAATCCGCCCTTGCCCCACACCATATGGGCCACTGGGAAATAAACCAGGAAGGCCCAGGCGATTGAGTAAACCAGTAGAGCGTTGAACTTTACTCGCTCAGCGAAAGCGCCCGTGATCAGCGCCGGTGAAATTACAGCGAACATCATCTGGTACACCATGAAAGTCAGGTGGGGAATCGTTGGAGCATAATCCAAATTCGGCGCTGTACCAACACCCTTAAGGAAAGCAAATTCCAAGCTGCCAATAACCGGATTGCCAGTGCCAAACACCAGACTGTACCCAACGGCCACCCATAGCAGCGTGATCACAGCCATCATTATGAAGCTCTGCATCATGGTGCCAAGAACGTTTTTCTTGCGAACTAGCCCGCAGTAGAAAAGTGCTAGGCCCGGGCCGGTCATCATCAGGACCAGGGCCGCCGAGGTCAGCATCCAAGCGTTATCACCGGACGATTGAGCTGCGGCTACTGCTGTCCTCAAAGAAGCGATCTCCGCTTCCAGCTTTATCGTCGACGATGCTTGGCCATTTAAGAAAGGACCTGCTGCGCAAAATGCGGCCATAAGCCGTGACAACTTCATGATTGTGACCTCTAACGTGGAGATATGGAGCCGACCGACGTGGGTCTGCCAGATCATCCATCATACATTTTTGAGAGGTTTGGTGTGATAGAGAAAGCTTAGTTCTCACGAAGGCCATGGAAGTTAAAGTAATGAAAATCTTCCTGGAGATAAAGACAGAGAACTCCGGTAGTCCCAAAAACGGAGTTGAGTTGGTAACAACACTACGAGATGGCTAAAAAGAAATGGCCTTGCCCTCATAGAGCCATGCAGAGTTGCTTTGAGCAATCCTTTGGAAACAGATTGTTTGCAAAATTATTTAATTGTCAAAGAGCTTACGAGTAGGATTGGACATCTTTCTTATCGCGCCCGGCGTGCGCTCCCGATTTTTCCGCCGGTGTTTTCATTATGTGAAGGGCTTGCTGGCTGTTGCGTATTGGACAAGTATTGGAATGTTGTGCAACTGCGCGTCGTCAATTTGCCAGAACTGGCTTGGCGCTTCGATTTGTTTTAACGCTTTGACCAACTGATTCAGCAATGCCCCTAATAACTGGTCTAGCGGTGCTTCATTGCACTGATTGATTTCGATGTTGATTTGATTATTCTCAATCTCGACGGCAGCGTCGGCGGCGATCAGGATTGGCCGTTGAGTGGTTTCGTAGATCGGCGACTGGCGTCGGCTGACTTCGCGGATGCGAACGGGGACTCCGCGGCGCAGGCGGCGGAGAGCGGATTTACGGCCTTCGGTGATGTACGGTCCGGCGTCGAAGGCTAGCACGCTATTCCACTGGGCAAGCTGCCCGAGTTGGCCTTCGGTGACGGGTAGTGGGAAGAGTGGATGGACGACGGGGTCGATTATATTGCGCAGCAAACGGGCGGCTTCGATGCGGGCTTCGCCGGTGATCACCAAAATGGGCGCGGCGACATTTGGGAGAAGAGCCATGGTCAACCAGTTGGCCAGCGGATTGGCGGCAACTTCGGTGAGCCCCATTGATTTGGCTAACAGTTGGGTGGTGGTGGCTTTGGAAACAGTTGGAACGGGTAGAGGCAAGTTCAATTGGTGGCGGCGGAAGGTGGCGGGGTGTTGGTGGGTGCGGGTCCAATTATGCCTGGTGATTTCGATGGCTTCGTTTTCGGATTGGAGATCAAGGTAGATTGTACCGTCGGGCTGAACGGCTATTCGGTTATGGACTGCGGTGCTTGGTGCGCCGGTGGTTTGGACGATATTGTCGTGATGGCGGAGGACGTGGGCTAGTCTGAATGGCGACGGAACTGGGAGCGCGTGATCGGCTGCCTGCTTGAGGACCCAGCCACGGAAATGTTCAGAGTAGGTGGGAGTTGCGGATCCATCGGGGAGGCTGACGTAGGATTGGCGACTGGGGGTTAAGAAGAACGAGGCCACGGTGCAGGCGGCGAGGAGCTGTTCGAATGCTGTGGGTTCTGCCGGGTGTTGGCTGGCTTGCTTCATTGAGGTTCTTCTGGAATAAAAGTAACTCGGGGGTGCAACATGGCGACTAGGACTGGAACGGGGGGTTGGGCAGAAGTGGTTGAATTACGGGGAGTTGTTGGTGAAGTATTTATTTTAATTGGGAGTGATTCGAAATTTCGAGGTACGGTTTTATGCAGGAAACTTATTGGTTAGACATAAGGGTCGTTATGTGTGACTAACTGCTAACCGAATACATGTGACTATTTGAGATTTCAAAACTTCTCCATCTGCATAAACCGATTTCATAACGTTGCTAAGGGGCTCCAAAAATCTACTACCATCCAAATCCCCTCTTGCATAGGCTTTTTTGTGCTCGCCAGCGATGTCGTTCAACTTATCGCGCCCCTTTGAGACCTCATCGTATGCCGCGCGCGTTGAGGGAAAATAGGCGTCGATCAAAAGTTCCACGCGATTAACGTCAATTGGGTATTTCTCCCCAGAAGCAATCTCCAACTCAAGACATTGGTTAAAGGTGAGCTTCCCTCGCATAACTTTCGCTCTATCCATGTAATGTGTGGTCAATCCCATAAGCCATTTTTCTACAGTTTCATAGAATTCTTCGCCACGGTCCCTAAGAACCTCTGCCCTGCGTTGAGCAGCATCGTGATCAAGCTTTAATTTTTCACGCGCTGTGCTGGATTTATTGGTAAGCCAGACGGTACACAAAGCGCTGCACAAAGCAATCGCACCTCCAACAGCTATTGGCACTATAGTCAACACGAGTTGCTCGTTTAGGATGGGCATGGATCAATTCTAAGCAACATAACAAAAATGGGCAAGTGCTCGATAAAGCTTAGTCCGACCTACATTCTAAAGCGCGGCCAAATCTTCCACACGTTCGCCCGCCTCAATCAACTTGAGGGCCTTTGTTATTTGGGCTGGGGTGAGTTTATTCTTCCGGCCAAACTCACACCGCGTCGCCGTGCTTCCTTCATTCCGGCCTGTGTCCATCAACTATCAGACTGCGCTCGAGTTCGGCCAGTACGCCGATTATTTGCCACATGGCGCGGCCTGTCCTTCCAAAAACGGTTTTGTGCGAAGCTAATGGGAGAGACGTTCTACCTTGCCTGAAAATGTTCCAATCACCAAAATATTCAATCAACTTAAGAAAGACGCCGAGGAACTCCTCAATGCGGAAGGTTTCTATGAAGTTCTGGCCTATGGCTGGGAAGATCAGGATGAACCCGACCCAAAATACATAGGGCACGCCATGTGGCAAACCAATCCGCCTTTTGAGCCCGACTGGTCTGCCCTATTCGACGGGAATACCATCCCGATTTCACCTACAAAGGAGGTCGAAGTGTTGACCGTCACGGGGGAAGACTTTATTGGAACTATGACGTTTGCTCGCAAGTCGATTGGTCTGGCACTTTGCCACGCGACGAGCGCGGAACCGGCCTCGATCGACGACCAGGAGTTCTGGTACGAATACACGACAAGCTTGCAGTGGCTCCATGTCGCATCTGACCGCCTTCGTGATTTTTTCATCATGGCTGCATTCAAGACTACGACAAAAAAGTATGAGGAGAATTACTTGAAGGAGAACGCTAAGCGGTGTTCGTACTCTGAACCTTTTGAAGCTGCCGTGCAAGCAAAGCCGCTCCGCAAAGAGTATTTGACACCTTTACCCTCGTTAGCGAAAGATATTCAAAAGCAGCGGCGAGAACGCAACCAAATTGTTCATGCAGTGGCCACTAGGCTTGCACAGGCGAGTGTCTCGGTTATGCAAAGACAACAAGAACTTGCTCAAGACCATCAATCGATGCGGGCCCTCCCAATTGAGCTTGAAGAGTTACATCCAGCAAAAATAGTGAATTCCCCACATGCGGCGATGACTGGCCTCGTGGAAATGATGAAAGATCGCTACATCAGTTTGATCGAGGCAAGCAACCTTGTATTCAAGTTTGAATATTGGGAACGCGTAGTACGACATAACTTGATTGTCCATCCACCAGCGGCCTCGTAACCTTTATAAAACCACCGTCTCACCAACTGATTTTTGTCAACCTGTTTTGATAGACGATAAAGTATGTTTACGGTTAGCAAACTGGCCATGTTGATCGCCGATCATGATCAATTGAACACATCGCCCATTATGTGATTTATGTTTGGCTTGGCGAAAGATTGCAAGTATTTCAAGCGGCGACAACTCTGTCTATACTTTATCAATGTCAGATTCTGCGCCTAACCAACAAAATTACCTGAATCGATTTTTGCCAATTTGAACGAAGCGTCATTCGAGTAGCCATGACCGAAACTCCGTTATTCGCGCCCGTATTGACGAAAGGACAAAAACCGAAGCCGCTGCCGTGCTGGTTGCTATGGGGTTAACCCTGTCGGATGCTTTTCGGATGTTGGTGAAGCGGATTGCTGCGGAAAAAGCCTCGCCCTTTGAGCCGTTGGTACCGAATGCAAAGACAATAGCGGCGATGAAAGCGGCGCGACGTGGGAAGTTGATTACGGCCGGCAAACCCGGCTCTCTGCTGGCAAGCTTGAATGCGGACAGTTAAATACACAAGCCGCTTCAAACGAGATTACCACCGTGAAAAATCGGGAGTTCTCGGCAAGAAATTTGGCAACCTTTTCATGGATGCGGTCGATCTGTTGGCAACGGATAAGCCACTGCCACGCCGCTACGTCGATCACCAATTGACAGGGGAATCCCCAGGATCACAGGGATTGCCATTTCAGGCCTGATCTGCTGCTGGTTTATGGGCTACCCGATGCGGACACTCTGGAGCTGGTGCGGCTTGGTCCACACAGTGAGCTCGGTCTGTAAATCCCGGAACTTACCAATTTCGGTATTGCGTGTTGAGAGACTGCGATATTGATGCCCTCTACTCTGAAAGTGGCGAAGCAGAGGCTGCGCGCCATGGGACTAAGATTGAGACCGTCAACGCTGCTCAACTTTTCCGCTTAATAAGGGCAACGTTCTCACGTCATCTTTCTGAGATCTGGAACATCTTCGAACACAAGCGAAGACGTTTCTCACCAATCTTCGTGATGGCGATCCACAAGCTGCAAAAACTTTTCCCGACCACCTGCATTGGGACGGGCGGGGATTGCCGCTATGTCTGCCTATTGCCCTTGACTCTCCGTTAGGAGTAGGGTGGAAGTATGGAACTCACCCTCCAGATTTCCGACGAATTGGTTGCCCATCTCGGCGGCGAAGCCGTTCATAGCGAACTGGAGCGACGCGCTCTTGAAGCCTTCGCCCTTGAAGAGTATAAGGCCGACCGCATCAGTAAAGTTCAGTTGCGGAAGATGCTGGGCCTGGAACGCATCGAACTGGATGGATTTTTCAAAGAACACAAAGTGTACGAAGAATATACGATGGAAGATTTTGAGCGGGAACAGCAGGCGTTGAAAGAGCTTGGATTCTAAGCTGTGCAGTTGGTGATTGCAGACACCAGCCCTATAAACTATCTAATCCTAATTGGGCACATTGATCTGTTGCCGCGCCTGTTTGAAAGAGTAGCTCTTCCCAAAGCCGTCCAGTCCGAACTTTCCGCCTCGCGTGCACCTCTACCGGTACAGAATTGGATCACCGCTCCACCCGCGTGGCTTGAAATCTACGACACTACCGGCCTGCCCATGGTGTCCGGCCTTGATGAAGGAGAAACCGCCGCTATCGCTTTGGCTGAGTCCCTTCATGCCGACTTGTTGTTGATGGATGAGCGCGACGGTTGTCGAGTAGCTCATGGCAGAGGGCTTCGTGTCACCGGCACGCTTGGCCTTCTGGACTTGGCGGCCGAACGCGGGTTGCTTGATTTTAGTAAGGCAATCAAGCAGTTGGAAAGCACCAGTTTCCACCGGCCGGAAGCTTTGCTCAAAATCCTCCTGAACTAACATAATAAGGGTGGAATGCCTGAAGTCGCGCGATAAGCGTTGACTCAGCAACGTGTCGTGGGGGGAGGAAAAGGTCACCCCAACCTCAACACAAGAGACTTATCAAGAATGCGTCTGACATAGTGGATTGAACGGGCTACATTGTAGCTCAGTGATTATTTGAGTAGCCATGACAGAAAACTCGGTTGTCCGCGCCCGCATTGATGAAACGACAAAGACCGAAGCCGCTGCCGTGCTGGCTGTTATGGGGTTAACCCTGTCGGATGCTTTCCGGATGCTGGTGAAGCGGATTGCTGCGGAAAAAGCCTTGCCCTTTGAGCCGCTGGTACCGAATACAAAAACGATAGTGGCGATGAAAGCGGCGCGACGTGGGGAGTTGGTTACGGCCGGCAAACCAGGCTCGCTGCTGGCAAGCTTGAATGCGGATAGTTAAATACACAAGCCGTTTCAAACTAGATTACCACCGCGAAAAATCGGGAGTTCCCGGCAAGAAATTTTACAACCTACTTATGGATGCGGTTGATTTGTTGGCGACGGATAAGCCACTGCCGCGCCGCTACGTAGTTGGTGCGGCTTGGTTCACACAGTGAGCTTGGTCTGTAAATCCCGAAACTTACCTTGTCGTGAAGGCTTCAATTCTCGATACCTTAATTAACAGCGAGGTGTTTTGTGAGCAAATTGTTAAACGATCTTCAAACCACATCGCAATTCTTAAGGTAAGGTATGTTGAGTAACGACAATTGCGACAGCAGATAGTAATCCGGCATATATGCGATTCTGAAACATGAATTCAGACATCGGCTTTGTATCCAAAGAATTCCCGCTTTCATCCAAGTACAATCCGGAATGGATTACTTCCTGCGTCAGCGGTGGAGCGAATTCACTTTGGATTGCTGAGTGGCTTGCCACTGCTATGGACTTACGTCCTGGGATGCGGGTGCTGGATTTGGGTTGTGGGAGGGCGGCCTCATCCATCTTCCTTCGCCGTGAATTCGGCGTCCAGGTTTGGGCCACAGACCTTTGGTGCAGCGTCACCGAAAATGTACAGCGAATCCGCGATGCAGGCTTGGAAGATGGCGTGTTCCCCATCCATGCCGATGCCCGCGCACTTCCCTTCTCTGAGGACTTCTTCGACGCCATTGTCAGCATTGATTCCTTCGTTTACTACGGGACGGATGATCTTTACCTGAACTACCTTGCGCGTTTCGTGAAACCGGGAGGCCAAATCGGCATAGCGGGTGCTGGATTGGTAAAGGAAATTGAAGGGCTCGTGCCCGAACATCTTCGCGAATGGTGGACGCCGGATTTGTGGTGTCTTCATTCGTCAGCATGGTGGCGCAGACATTGGGAGCGCACTGGTATTGTGAGCATTGAATTGGCCGATACTATGGCTGATGGGTGGCAACGTTGGCTGGACTGGCACAAAGCCATCGCGCCTGACAATGCGGTGGAAATCAAAGCGCTGGAGGCGGATCGCGGCGAA
Source organism: Bryobacterales bacterium (assembly GCA_043745195.1). GTDB lineage: Bacteria > Acidobacteriota > Terriglobia > Bryobacterales > Bryobacteraceae > JANXSF01. Next base: position 8,365 of record JAYTTF010000212.1, read on the forward strand.
TACCTTGGGTATGCGCGCATGGTTGGCCGTCGTCAGGGCGAGGTAAAGTTGGCCGATCACATTGTGTCTTTGCCAGCGCAATATACAAAGAAGCCGCTACTGCGCACCACTTGCTAAGCTAGTCCACATATGGCAACTCGTCGCGCTTTTTTGGCTACTGCAGCCGCCTGGTGGTCGCAGGCTGTGGAAGCGGCCCATCAACATACAGCCGCATCTTCAACCCGGGCCCCTTATAAATTTCGGTTTTTTCAACCAAAGCAAGTGACCACTTTGCAAACCATAGCAGCAGTGATCATTCCAGCCGACGAACGCTCCGGCGGCGCAACTGCGGCCAGAGTGGAAGAGTACATTGACTTCATCCTTTTCCACGGTGCTCCTGCGCTGAAAAATTCCTGGAACAAGGGGTTAGTTACTTACTTTGGCAAGTCAGCCGCTGAAGTTACAACGCTGCTTACGGAGGCGGCTACGGGTGAATTTGCTCCAGTTACTGAAAAGCAGAAGTTCTTCGTTCTTGTGAAATCAGCTGTGGTTGAAGCCTTCTACACATCGGAAGAAGGCATTAATAAAGAGCTCAGTTACCAGGGCATGAAGTTTCTGATGAACTTTGAAGGATGCACGCACTCTTCGCACCAAACCCCCGAAAGTTACCGCCCTTTGGTTGGGAAGGAGATCGTATGAAGATCTATGATGTAGCCATCATCGGCTCCGGTGCTGCCGGCGGTATGACTGGCCATGTGTTGACGCAGCATGGGCTGGACGTTGTGATGCTCGATGGCGGTCCGTTGCGCAAGCCTTCCGAATTTCCCATTCATCGCACACGCCGCTGGGACCTGCCAAACAGGGGATTGCGCGGCGATTATTTCAACGAATGGCTCACCATGAGTGACTTTCTTGCGGACGATAAAAAGGAACCCTACGCGGCTAGTGACAAGGGTGGCTTTGAATGGACGCGCGTCCGCGCCATCGGCGGCAAGAGCTTGTTCTGGGCGGGCGTCACTCCTCGTTTCGGCCCGAATGAATTTCAACCTAAAGACGATTTCGACACGCGCTGGCCGATCACTTATGAAGATATCGCTCCCTGGTACGACAAGGTTGAGGACCTGATTGGAGTTTCCAGCACCGTGCAAGCTGTAGGAGGATTTCCCTTGAATAATGGCCTTCCTCCACTGCGTCCGAAATGCGCTGAAGTGGAACTGACTAAGGCTTGCGAAAGTTTGGGACGTGGCTTGAAAGTACTGCCTGCGCCTAAAGCAATCCTTACTAAAAATCATCGGGGCCGCCCGGCTTGCCATCATTGCGGCCCCTGCTGGCTGGGTTGCGATAGCGGATCGAAATTCGATTCTCTTCGCGTGTTAGTGCAAACGGCACAACGCACTGGTAAGTTGACGTTGATGCCTAATTCGCGAGTAAGATCGATCGAAATAGATAAAGAAGGGCGTGCTTCTTCCGTGCATTATTTTGACACTGTGGATAGGAAGTGGCGTGAGGTGCGGGCCAAAGTATTTGTGCTGGGTGCGGGTTGCATTGAAACTTCGCAAATTCTGTTGAACTCGAAAATCGCAAACTCCAGTGGTGCCGTGGGGCACTACTTAAGCGAACACATGTACGCTTCCTTGGGCGGATTCCTGCCGCAGATGATGGGCCGCAAGGTAGTGAATGAAGATGGCAATGGGGCGCATGTCATCATCCCCGATCTAACTGAAAACTGGCGCGGAAATAAGTTCATTCGCGGCTATCAAATTTTCCCTACCGGCGGAATTGGTGAGTTCACTTTCGTAGGCAAGCAACTGGCTGGATTCGGGCAGGATTGGAAAAGAAAGATTCGCGATTACTACACCGCCGGCGCATCGATTACATTTCAAGGCGAAGTTCTTCCTTATAAGGAAAACCACATTGTGGTTGAGGATAAGTTGAAGGACGATGCTGGAATTCCAGGCGTCCGCTTTCACTACAAATGGCGCGATAACGAAGAGGCTATGTTCCAGGACATGATGCAGGTGGGGGAAGAGATTTTCCGCAAAGCTGGTGCTGAGTTCACGATGCCCAAGAATCCGCGGCCCATTCACTACGGCCATTCCATTCACTATGTGGGCACTGCGCGGATGGGGAAAGATCCAAAGACTTCTGTGTTGAATGAATGGAACCAATCGCACGATGTGAAGAACTTATTTGTAAATGATGCAGCGGCCTTTGTTACTGCCGGCAATCAGAATCCCACACTTACAATTCTTGCGCTAGCCATGCGCTCAAGCGAACGCATTGCTGAACTGATGCAGCGGAGGGAATTGTAAGCTTGTTCCGGAAACTTCTAACCACATTCAAATATCTGATGGAAGTGGAAGTACACGTCTATGCCTTTTCGATTGCAGCGAACGTGCTTTTAAGCTTTTTCCCATTTCTGGTTGTGATGACGGCGTTGTGCCGCGCCATGCACTGGCAGGCGGCGGAACAGGCGGTGTTCTTCACCATTAAGGATTACTTCCCTACCGATATTGCCAGCATCATTCTTTATGGCAATGGGACTAACGGAATTGCCAATCGCCGAAGATCCTTCGAGTTCATTTCTCTTCTACTGCTGTTGTTCACGGCAAACGGTATTTTCGAGCCATTGGAAGTCGCCTTGAATCGTATTTGGGGCGTGAAGACGAATCGCAGTTTTTTGAAAAACCAATTAGTAAGTATGGGGCTTATTCTTACTTGCGGCAGCTTGGCATTTGTGAATGTAATGTTGACCGCTGTGAATCAGGAATTTTTAAGCAAGCAACAAGGGATTTTCTCCACCGTGCTGGGAACTGCAACTAGTGTGATTTGCAAAATGGCGGCCATCCCCATTTCTATAACCATCCTCTTCCTGATTTTTTGGATTTTGCCGAACTGCAAAGTATCTGCAGTACGTGTGATTCCGGTATCCATCGTCGTAGGCTTATCATTAGAAATGATGAAGTACTTGACGCACCAGGTGTACATTTGGGCCCCCTTTCGCGCCAAAATGCACCACGAGTATGGACCCTTCCTGGATTCGGCCAGCATCGTATTCTTAAGCTTTCTGGCGGCCATGGTGATTTTGGCGGGGGCGGAGTGGTCCGCTCGGCCAGTGATTGAGGAGCCAGAGAATACTATAATAGAGGATTCCAAGGAAGAGTTGCTTTTGAGCAAAGTTGAATAGTTGAGGTGACCAGGACGTTATGGCAAGCAAGAAAACGATTGATTTGACGCGCCGCGAAGTGGTGCAGATGGGCGTTGTGGCAGCAGCAACGGGCCCTTTCCTTCAAACGGTAAAGGCGGCCAATGACCAGATCCAATTGGGCATCATCGGTACAGGTGGCCGGGGTCAGTATCACATCACGCACCTCAACAAATTAGATGGCCACAAGCTGGTGGCTGCGTGCGACATCTACGAACCGAATCTGAAAAAAGCTGTTGCCGATTCCAAAGACAAACCACAGGGTTACAAGGATTACCGCGAACTGCTTTCTCGCAAAGATGTGGACGCAGTGATGATTGCCGCTCCTTTATACATGCATTACCCGATGACTCGGGATGCGATTCTAGCCGGTAAACATGTCTTCTGCGAAAAGAGCCTGGTGTTCAAGCCTGAAGAAGCCATGGCATTGCGCGCATTGATGAAGGAACATTCGCGCCAAGTTCTTCAAGTCGGCTTACAGCGCCGTTATAGCCAGTTTTATCAGGTAGCGCGGCAGATGATTGAAAAAGGTTTGCTGGGCGATGTTACCAACGTGTATGCACAGTGGCATCGGAACCTGGTGGCCAAGCCAAGCAAGAACTGGATCATGAAAAAGAACGATCCTCGTGGGGACGACGCCAATTGGCGCCTGCTGAAAAGGCTTTCTGGCGGGTTGACTGCAGAACTGGCATCGCATCAAATCGACATTGCCGATTGGATGTTCGGTTCACATCCGGAAATGGTGATGGGCCTGGGCGGCGTGGACTACTTTAAGGATGGCCGCGATAACTACGACAATATTCAATTGATTTTCCGCTACCCCAAAGGGCAGCGCCTGATGTATAGTTCCATTGGCACCAATTCCCATTCGCCAATGTTTAATGCCAGCCGGACAGAGTTTGGCGAAATCATCATGGGCACTAAGGGAACGATTCACATCACCGTGGGTACCGACGATGAACCGGCGCTTGGCCTTTGGTTCCGCGAACCGGAAAAGCCTGCAGAGGCAGGTGCTGGAGCAAAACCAGTAGTTGCAGCCCCATCGCTTGCATCAACCGGAAAGGGATCGAAAGCAATTCCTGTTCTGTTGGGTAAGGATGAAGTTACTGAGCGCGATTCATTCCTCTCGAAGGAAATGAAGTTCGCCCGGCGTTGGTTGTATAGCAAGGGCGTAATGGTTCCCGAAGAAGACAAGAACCCAGTGGATACGCAGTTGGAATCGTTCTTCGATTGTTGCCGCAATGGGGGAAAGCCCAAGGCTGATATTGAAGTTGGTCTGGCGGATTCAAGCGCGGTGATGCTGTCGAACTTGGCGATGGACGAAGGTCGAAGAGTATATTTCAGCGAGTTTGAGAAGTTGGCGGCGGCGAAGAAGGCTTGAAGACCGAATTGAATTGCGGCTTCACTCGTAGGGCTTGGGAGCTTAGCTAGCTTGTACTCCGCTGCCGTCGAACATACACGGTCTCTGACAAAGTTATTCCGCCTTATGAGGCGGGGAGATGCGGACGCTGCTGGTCAAGCATATGAAGAGGCGTATCAAGAGCTTCGTCAAATTGCCGGGCGTCTGGTTCGCCGGGAACAGGATCCATACATCGCAGCCACAGAGTTGGTAAATGAAACCTACCTGCGCCATCTGAGACGCGGAACGATTCAAGTTGAGAACAGGCAGCATTTCTATTCCATCGCGGCCCGTGCCATGCGCAATGTTCTGATCGATCTGGCACGTGAGCGGCTGGCCGCCAAACGCGGAAACGGTGGACACATTCTACCTTTGGAAAATGCCGTTCATGTGGCTGCGCTGGCATCCACTCCTGAAGAAATGTTTTCTCTTGACGCTCATTTGATGCAATTGGAAAAACTGGACCCCGGTGCAGCCCAAATTTTTTCGCTGCGTTACTTTCTCGGTTACACCGGGATAGAAACAGCCCAGTTACTTTCTGTGGACCCTATGCAGGTTCGCAAAGATTGGGAATATGCAAAGGCCTGGTTGCGGGATCGCATCAATCAGGACATGATCCACGCGGCCAAGCGCTCGGCGAAATGACCTGCGGCCTGAGGGCGCTGCCTTGGTTCCAGCATCAACGCTTCAGCCAATTCATCGGCTGGCGGTAGGCCTGGGCACAATTCTTGCAGAGATCGGCGCACCTCGCCCGGTAGCGACCCGGACGCTGCGCCCAAGCCCAAATCTCCGGCGCGCTTACCAGTCAGAATCTCAAAAACCACCAGTGCGAATGAGTAAATATCGGTAGCCGGGGAGGCAAATCCGAATACCTGTTCCGGGGCCATATAAAGGAAAGATCCGGCAGCGCGGGATAAAGCGTGTTGCGTGCTTCGTGGATCACGAGCAATAGCAATGGAAAAATCAATTACTACTAAACGCTGTTGAGGAGTGATCATCAGATTTTCCGGTTTGATGTCACGATGGAAAACATTCTCTTTGTGGATGGCCTCCAAAGCAGCACCGAGTTGCAGAACCAGATCAGCGGCCAACGAACGGGTTAACGCACCGTCGCTCAAGGCCTGACGCAACGTTATGCCTTCAACAAAATCCATAGCCAAATATGGTTCGCCGTTGCCGGTTTCCCCAGCGCTAAGAAATCGGACCACATTAGGATGAGCAATACGTTTCAGCGATTCAATCTCCTGGTCAAAACGTTTCAACATCCATTCGCGTTCATGTTCACTGAGGTGGAAAATTTTCACGGCACAGCGGCTACCCGTGCGCGTTTTGTCGTGGGCTACGTAAACGGTAGCAAACCCACCCGCCGCAACTACCGAGTGGATGTCAAACCGCCCATCTACTTCAGTCGGCATTTCCCTATCCACTCCACCGCCCTGCCAAGGTGAGAGATCGGGCAAGTGAGTGGGGGTCTTCGAAAGAGTTAGCAGGCGCTGAATCTGAGGATCGGCAGTATTTTGCTCGTTCTCAAGAGCACGCAGGAACGCCTGCTTTTGCTGCATGTAGAGCGATTTTCTTCGACCTCGAAGCCCTAGTACTCCGCCAGTAATCCCCAAGCCCCCAACACCCAACGAACCTAGAAATATGGACGTCTGCCAGAACGGGGCAGTAACCCGGAATTTGTGGGAAACCGGAGCTGTCCAATCACCAGCCGGGAGCACTTTGGCTGCAAGTTCAAAATGATACTGGCCCGGCGGGAGATTCTCCAAAGTCTTCGCAGTTTCTTTCGTCACTATCCATTGTTGGTCGGGGTTCAAGCGATAGCGAAAGCGAAGCTGATTACGCAATTCATAATAAAGTGAGCCGAACTCAAACTTGGCCTGTTGACCTTTCATTAGTTCTTTGGCCGGTTGGCTGGAGAGGAATACTGTTGGCTTAACGTTCCGCGTGAAGAGGTCCCCTGGTGGTTTGTAGTGATATACAATTTGTTGATTGTGAAACCAAAGGCTGCCATCGGAATCAATAAATGAAATGTGGTCGATTTCGTCCTTCACAGGAAACCCATCAGCCTCGTTGAAATTCACCCAATCGTCCAGGCCGAAGTGTTTTCCGTCAGAAACATTTGCTCCTTGCCCACCGCGCCATAACCATCCTCGCTTATCGAAGTCGATAAAATCGGCGAAGTGGTAACCGGAATCGGGAGTGAAGTGTGTGATCTTTGGTTCATCGCCCCCCAAGAAATCCAACTTGCTAAATGCATCAAGCTGATAACCGTACCAGACTTGGTTTCCATCCGGGGCTACCGCAATCGATCGACATAAATTATGAATGAGTCCGTCTTTGGTGGTCCACTGTCGATAGGTTTTAAAAGCAGGGTCGAAACGTACCAAACCTTCCACGCCGCAATGCCAGGTGCGGCCTTTTTTATCGGTCTGAAAGGCCACCCCACTTCGAAGGTTCAAACTTTCGGGCCCCGTCAGGAACTTTAAGCCTTTGGGGCCGAACTGCAGTAGCTGCGTCTTTATGCCGCCTGTCCAAGTTTCGGTGGCCCCACCAACACCAAACCGGACAACTGCTCCGGCGGTTCGTCGAAGAGTTCTGCCGGTATTATCCAATTCCAAAACGCCGGTAAAGGTGCTGGCAACCAAGGTTGTCCCAATTGCTGTGGGAAAAACAGCCCGAACAAGTCGCATCTCTTTTTGGTCGCCGAAAGGCTCCCATCTTGTTTGGTCGCGATTCAAACGTAGTAATCCGCTGGAGCCTCCCAAGAGCATTGCCCCTGACGCGCCCCGGGTCAGCGCATGACCATGGAGGGAAATGCCGTCACGTTCCGACCAAAGTTCAAGCCGTTCAGTATCTATAAATCGCCACAACGCCCCAGGGCTACCCATCCAGAAACTACCGTCTCTGGTTTCGTGAACAACCTGAACCATACGTGGCATGGCATTCTTTGTTGTCAAAGTTCGAAGCTTACCGGCGTGGCCAAAGGAAACCATGCCTGGGTCGCTTAACAGCCAAACCCTATCCTTCGAGTCAAGAGTTATGGAATTGAACTGGGTAGTTTCGGCAATATCAAGAGGCAGCAATTGGAATTGCTTGTCTGTGGGACAACGGTAACCCGCTCGTGACTCATTGCGAAACCAAAGACATCCAGCACGGTCACGCAAGACGGAGCGGCGGGCCATCTTGAACGGAAGAGGAACGCGCTCAATTTTCGGCATGGTTCCTTGCGCAGCTTTCTGAACCTCAACTGCTGCGATGCTGCAAACATCATCCCCACATCCTCCAATAAGATTTCCTGCAGAGTCGAACTTCGGAGGTCCGTTGAAATATATGGAGTCGTACCGCGTCATTTTCAGCACTCCATCGTGATAAGCCCCTACCGCCAAATTACCTCCGAATCCAT
>JAYTTF010000213.1:0-16314 GCA_043745195.1 Bryobacterales bacterium
CCCCCGGTTAGCACGAAGGCCAGTTGCTCCATCTTGCCGGGTTAATTATCATTATGGGTGTCTTGGTTGAATATGGCAAATTTATAATTTTGAGGGTGCGAATAAGTTCTAGTAATGCTACGCCATGCCAGAACCCATATTGATCTTGAACCTAGAAACGTCAGTTGGGATAATTGCGTGCCGAACAAAAAGTTTAAAACACATTAACTTTCGTCAATAGACTGGAAAAGTAAAATCACCCAAAGGGTGAGACTGAGGCGTAAAAAAGGGTCGCCAATGGGGACACGGGAAACTGGCAGTGCGCAATAGATACACATTGGTTTCATGGGAAATTTAGTAGCTTGTGCCAGTCACCCATGTCCCCACTGGCTTGCGGTATCCAGATTTTTGAAGTTGTGAGCTTATCGCAGAATTGCCTTCACGACATTACCGTGCACATCGGTCAGCCGGAAATCACGGCCTTGATACCTATAGGTTAACCGTGTATGATCCACGCCTAAACAATGCATTAGCGTGGCATTCAGGTCGTGTACGTGCAATGGATTCTCGGTGATGTTGTAGGAAAAATCATCGGTCTCGCCATAGCTTGCCCCACCCTTGAAGCCGCCGCCGGCCACCCATAAGGAATAGCAACGTGGGTGGTGATCGCGCCCATAGGTTTCGCGTGTTAACGTGCCTTGGCAATATACAGTGCGTCCGAATTCGCCACCCCAAATGACAAGCGTTTCGTCCAACATGCCGCGTTGTTTCAGATCGCGAATTAGCGCTGCGGAAGCCTGGTCGGTATCTTTGCATTGATTGGGAAGCTGCCGGGGCACCGATTCATGATGATCCCAACCCATGTGATAAAGCTGAATGAATCGCACGCCGCGTTCTGCCATGCGTCTGGCAAGCACGCAGTTGGCTGCATATGATCCTTGTCGACGGGCGTCCTGGCCGTACATCGCAAATGTAGAGTCTGGCTCCTTTGATAGGTCAGTCAGCTCCGGCACCGAAGTTTGCATGCGGTAAGCCATCTCGTATTGAGCGATGCGCGCGGAGATTTCCGGGTCGCCGAATTCTTTCAGGTTCAGTTCGTTTAGCTGGCTGATGTCGTCCAGCATGGATCGGCGTACTTTGTCGTTCACTCCGGCGGGGTTGGATAAGTAAAGCACTGGGTCGCCGTCTGACCGGAATTTCACTCCTTGATATTTTGATGGCAAAAAGCCGTTGCCCCAAAGGCGGTCGTACAAAGGTTGATCGAACGGGCGGCCGGAGCCTCGGGAAATCATTACAACGAAAGCAGGCAGATCCTGACTCTCGCTCCCCAAACCATAGCTGACCCAAGAACCCATACAGGGGCGTCCGGCGATTTGGCTGCCGGTTTGGATGAATGTGATTGCAGGATCGTGGTTGATTGCTTCAGTGAACATGGACTTGATGACCGTGATGTCACCAGCCACTGACGCGATGTTGGGGATCAGTTCGCTGAACCATGCGCCTGCGGGGCCGTGGCGATCGAACTTGAAAATCGAAGGGGCGACGGGGAAGCGTTTCTGTTCTGAAGTCATCCCAGTCAAACGCTGGCCTTGCCGAATGGAATCGGGCAGGTCTTTATCGAACAGTTCTGATAGTTTCGGCTTTGGATCAAACAGATCCAATTGCGAAGGGGCACCGGATTGATGCAGATAAATAATGCGCTTGGCCTTGGGGGCGAAGTTTGGAAAGCCCTCCAGTGCAGGGTGCGCCACCGTTTTTCCCGTTGCGCCAAAAGCCTTGGGAGCGAGCAGCGAAGCGAGTGCTGCTTGTCCGGCTGCATTGGCAGTCTTGCCAAACAATTGGCGGCGGGTCAGGTGTAGGGCATGTTCTTGAATCGGGTTCATTGCTTAGTAATAACCTCATCCAAATTCAGAATCACAGAGGCCAAAGTTGTGTAGGCGGCCAGTTCCGCAGGGTTCAAGGATTCGTCGCGAGGGGAGTCGCCTTGTCGAATTAGTGCACCGGCTTGCTTGCCGCTGGATTGATATTCGGACAATCGGCGTTCCAAGCCTGCGGACAGCACAGCCAGTTCTTTTGGTGTGGGAAAGCGGCTGGCAGCTAGGCGGAAACCGTATCCGATGCGATCTGAAGTACGCTTACCGCCCTCTTTCAACATGCGCTCTGCAAGCTTGCGCGAGGCTTCTACATACGTTTCATCATTCAGCAATACCAGCGCCTGCAGGGGCGTTGTACTGCGAGAACGCCGAATGACACAGAACTCGCGCGATGGAGCATCGAAGGTTGTCAGTGCAGGAGGAGGTACCGTTCTTTTCCAAAACGTGTAGAGGCTGCGCCGCCATAAGTCTTCGCCCTTGGATTGAACATAAAGCACCTTGTCGTCAATCACAGAAAGCTGCTCCCAAACACCGGCGGGCTGATAGGGCTTCACTGGTTCGCCGCCTTCTTTGATTGAGAGTAAGCCGGAGACTTTTAATGCCTGATCGCGAATTGCCTCTGCACCAAGACGGAATCTGGGTCCACGGGCTAGCAATCGGTTTTCGGGGTCACGCTCGGTTAAAACTGGAGTTGCAATGGAGGCTTGGCGATACGTTGCTGACATCACGATCATCTTCTGCATTGCCTTCACATCCCAACCTGACCGAATGAATTCAGTAGCCAGCCAATCGAGCAATTCCGGATGCGAAGGTGCTTCCCCCTGGGAGCCGAAATCTTCCGAAGTCTTCACTAGGCCTGTGCCGAAGTACGATTGCCAAAAGCGGTTCACGGCTACACGCGCGGTTAGCGGATGACTTGGATCAATCAGCCACTTGGCAAAACCTAAACGGTTTGCTGGTGCACCTGGGGGCAATGGAGGCAAGAAGGAAGGAACGGCTGCTGTTACTTTGGCACCGGGCTTACTGTAATCGCCACGCATCAAAATAAAAGCGTCGCGGGGCTTTTCCATTTCGCTCATCACCATGGTTGAGGGCACTTCCGCTTCCACTGCGCGGCGACTGATTTCCAGGTCGCCGAGGCGATCGGCAACTTCACGATGCGCATGAAGATGAGATGTATAGAAGCGCTTCACTAAGGCGTTGGGATTCGCCAAGGCTGCCTTCACGTTTGCCGGCATGGGTTCGGGGAATTCCCCGTCGGTTACAGAGATTCGGAACCGGCCAAGCAAAGCGGATTCGCCGAACTGATTGCCGATGCGAATTGTGAACCGCTTATTTCCTGAAACCCGCAAGACCTTCCGCGGTTCTATCACTACAAAATGTGGCTTGGTAACTTCTGGAGTTACAAACCAACCATCTTTGATTTGAGGTTTGGGTCGAAGGACGCTGTTTGGCACAGAACCTTCGGGTGAAAAATCAGCAGTGATCTTTGCCAGTTCCACGGGCTTGCCATCCAGTTTCACTTCGAACATTGTCAGAACGCCGAAGCCCTCTTTACCGCGGCCCGAGCCACCTGCTGGAAGCGTGGCATCGGGCAACAATTCCAAGCGGAACGCAGTGATGTTCTTGATATCTGTTTCAGCATTGAACTGGTAAATATCCTTGATGGGAAGTGTGCCCGAAGCCAGCACAGAGCCATCGTCCTGCACTGCAAAGGAGACTCCGCCGTCTGAGGTCACACGCTGTGGGACCATTGTGCGCCAATTCGTTTTGGCGGTGGCGTCCCAGCTTGCAAAATCAGTTTCCAACTTTTCGTCCAACAGCTTCAGTTCTTCGCGAACCTTCTTCGAAGCAGCTTCGGCTGTTGCTAAACGTTGACTAATTTCAGGAGCAGGAAGTTTCAAATAGGGCTTCAAGTTGCCGCGGCCATCTCTTGGTCCGCCGGTGCCGACCTCTTCAACATTGTTGAAGAAAGCGTACATGCCGTAAAAATCGCGAGCAGTGATGGGGTCGTATTTATGATCGTGGCAGCGGGCGCATCCAACTGTTAGTCCCAACCAAACAGTACCCGAAGTGGTCATGCGGTCAATCACGTTTTCAGCGTGATATTCTTCGGCGATGCTTCCGCCCTCAGTGTTCACACGGTGATTGCGGCCAAAGCCAGTGGCGATTTTCTGCTGCATGGTTGCGGCTGGAAGGAGGTCACCAGCCAACTGCTCCACTGTGAATTGGTCGAAAGGCATGTTGCGATTGAATGCTTGGATAACCCAATCACGCCAGGCCCACATTTCCTTTCCTGGATCCACTTGATAGCCATGTGTGTCGGCGTAACGGGCTGCGTCCAGCCATGCCACGGCCATATTCTCGCCATAGGCGGAGGAGGCAAGAAGCTTGTCCACAACCTTCTCGTAAGCCTTTGGAGATTTGTCGGCGATGAAGGCGTCGATATCGGCAGGCGTAGGGGGAAGGCCTGTCAAATCGAATGAGACGCGGCGCAGCAGGCGTTCGCGACTTACTTCTTTCGAGGGGCTGAGTGATTCTTTTTCCAGTCGTGCCAACACGAAGGAATCAACTTCGTTGCGCACCCAGGGTTTGCTTTTCACAAGCGGAATTTCTGACCGAACTGGTGCAACAAATGCCCAGTGGGATTGCCACCTGGCGCCTTGATTAATCCAGGCGCTGATCAAAGCAATTTCTTTTTCAGTCAGCTTTTTATGGCCAGCATATGATGGTGGCATCCGCAGCCCAGTGCTTTCTGAAGTGATGCGTTTTACTACTTCACTTGCGGCGCTGTTGCCGGCCAATACTGGAGTTTTTGTTCCACGTGTGCGCTTGGCCTCAGCTTCAATATCCAAACGTAATTTTGCTTTTCGATTGGCTTCGTCCGGGCCATGGCAGGTAAAGCACTTGTCAGAAAAGATGGGGCGGATGTCGCGACTGAATTCCACCTTTTTAGCAGGGTCTGCGGCCCAACAAAAAGAAAGCCAGGAAAATACTAGAATTAGGCGGGGCATCGACTTTAGTCTATCGCTTTTCATTGCAGAAAAACGCTAACTTGGATTGCGATACTAAAGTGGTTGGAAGGAGCCACCCCTTGCAGCCAACCCTAGGAAACGGCAAAATCTGCTATGTGGAAATTCCCGCTAATAATATTCAACAGTCGGCGGATTTCTACCATAAGGTTTTCCATTGGGAAATCCGAAAACGTAGTGACGGCACCACGGCTTTCAACGACGCGGTGGGCCAAGTGAGCGGAGCTTGGGTGTTGAACCGTCCGCCATCGCAGACTCCCGGCATATTGATCTACATCATGGTTGACAGCGTGGCTGATGCTATTGAATCCGTAAAAGCCCATGGTGGTGAAATCGTGCAGCCGATGGGCATAGATGCACCGGAGATCACTGCCCGGTTCCGCGATCCAGCAGGCAATGTATTGGGCCTGTATCAGGAACCCTCTCAGTAACCATCTATCCGCGCAAAATCTCTGCCAGGCGCTTTGCCACCACACGATGCTGATCCCCTGTCATCATCCAAACGGAAACCACCATTCGGCCTGGACCTTCAGGCAATACATGAATTGGCGGATCGCCTTTTTGCAGCTTCTCTACAATTTGTTGGGTCTTCAAGCCGACAATGCTTTCATCCCACTCCATCAGAAAGTGCGGCAGTTCATTGGCAATCACGGGGACGTATTTGGAAGTGTTGACGCCCTTCACCTTGCCCACGGCAGCAATCATTTCGGCAACGCGTTTATCCAACATTTGAGCTTCGGCGGCGTGATCCAGCTTCAGAAAACGTTCCAGCGCGGCAACCATCCCCACTATTTCTTCCTTGGCAACTTTCATACCTCGCCCAATGCCACCGGAAGGGCTCATGGCAGGGAAACTTGCGTCAATCAAATCTTTGCGACCTAACAGGAGACCCGCTGATTGAGGTCCCAGCATACCTTTGCCGCCTGAGAACGCCACCAAGTCGAAACCTTCTTTCACATACTGCCAAAGACGTTCCTTAGGTGGTACATCGGCGGCAGCGTCGTTGAATGTAAGAATGTTATTTTTCTTGGCAATCCGCAACCAATCTTCTCGCTTAATTTTTCCATCGGGATCGTGTTTATTCAAGAAGAACATCATGGCAGTTTTCGGGCCAATGGCTGCCTGCAACTCCTCCGCTGTTTCCACTTCAATTACTTTGGCTCCCGTCAAAGTAATCTGATGTTCGTACCCGCTGTGGTGCGCCTTTTGTTGAATCACTTCATGAGCCATGCCAGTCACATCTGGCAACTGCTGCAGCTTTTTTTCATCGCCGCGGCAAAGGCAGGCGACCGTAGCCACTGTGATGCCTGAAGCAGCACCGCCGGTAACCATGGCACCGGGTACTCCGAGCAATTCGGCAATACGCGCGCCGGCTTTGCGCTGCAGTTCCGGCATTGGGACAAAGGCTTTTGCTGCCTCATCCATGGCCTGCAACACTTCTGGCGGCATTAATGATCCACCCAGCACCGTCACCGTTCCCATGCCATTGATTACCGGTTTCACGCCAAGTTTCGAATACACTTGAATCTCCTTCGGTCCAGGTTTTGCTGCGGCTGCAGCCAATGGCGAAGCTGCTGCCACTTTCAATAACGATCTTCGTGTTTGTTCCATAGACATATGATATGCTCACGCCAATGCATTTGGATCGAAGGACCGCACTTATCAAGCTGGCAGCTCTGTTTGCTGCCCCAGTCAAAATGAACTCACAGGAAGCGAAGAAGGCTGAGGCCGACCCTCGTATTCTGGATTGCGCCAACGTTTTTGACTTCGTCCCGTTTGCCAGGGCCAAGTTGGATCCCATTGCGTGGGATTACTTGGAGGGCGGCAGTGAAGACGAAGTTTCGCTGAAAGACAATCGCAAAGGATTCGATCGAATTATTATTCGTCCGAAAGCGCTGGTGGATGTTCATAAGATCGACACCTCCTTGGAGCTTTTCGGCAAGAAGTTGGACTTCCCAATTTTGCTTGACCCCGCAGGCGGTAAAAATTGTTTTCACGCCGATGGGGAGAACATTGTTACTCGCGCAGCTGGGCGCGCCTCTGCGCTCCACATCACCAACGGTGGCATTGAAAAATCGCTGGAAAAAGGGGAAGCGGCGAAAGTGTGGTGGCATCTGACTACGGGCGGCGACCTGCGCAATACCCAATCCATGAAAACCTTTGCGAAGCGATTGGAATCGATGGGCTGTGCGGGAATTTGCTTCACCACAGATATTATGTACGTCAGTCACCGCGAGCGTAATATTCACAACAAGTTTGAACGTAACTGGTGCGAATCGGGTGTGCCGGCGCGGGATCGTGATGGAAAACTGCCGCCTCCCAAAAATCCGGAAAGTGCCGGCGAGTTTCCTTCGCGTCCTTTTCCAACACCGACGTGGAATAGCCTGCGGGAGCTGCGGCAAATCACAACGCTACCGATTGTGCTGAAAGGCATTTTGATAGAAGAAGATGCTGCGCGCGCGGTTGAATATGGAGCATCGGGGGTGATCGTTTCCAATCATGGGGCTCGCCAATTGGATCATGTTGGTGGAACGATTGAGGCGCTTCCAGAAGTAGTGCGTGGAGCGCAAGGAAAAATCCCGGTTCTGATTGATGGTGGAATTCGCCGGGGTACCGACATTCTTAAGGCTCTGGCACTGGGAGCAAAAGCCGTCTGTATTGCTCGGCCATATCTTTATGGATTGGCAGCGTTCGGTCAACCTGGGGTGGAGCGCGTTATTGAATTGCTGCGCACGGAATTTGCGCTTGATATGGGGCTGGCTGGTGTGCCTGACTTGAAATCGATCACAAGAGATATGGTTAGAATCCGAGGATAAGTCGGGCTTGGTAAGCTATATGGAAGCCTGATGCTTGACCGATCCTTAGTGCTGACCATTATTTGTGCCGTAGTCTTGATGGCCCAGGAGCCCGCGAATCCAAATCGTATTCTTCGTCCTACAAACGGAGCTTCCTTGGCGATTGGAAAATTGGAAGGCATCGCTAAGGTTGCAAAAGTGGGGACAGTTTTGCTGGATGGTTCCTTAATTCCCACAACAGAAAAAGCACCTGGAGTGCTTACATTTATTCTGAATCCTCAAGCCGGACGGCACACTCTGGAACTACGGTTTGAGGGAGGCCGCGAGGTCATAAACTTTGATAGTGGCGAGCTTCCGGAAAAAGGGAAACCATTCCGACTTCATCCTCCAGTGGCACCTTGTGAGACCTGCCACGCAGTGAAATCCGGTGCATGGAGTTTCAAGTCGGACCTTCTAGAAACAACCTGCGCTGGTTGCCATAACTTAAAGGAATTTGCCAAAACACACACGCATAACACAGGGCAGCTTGCCGAGTGCGGCATGTGTCACCACCCTCACGGATCAACGGAATCATTCCACTTGAAATATCCTCGAAATGTGGCTTGCAAACAATGCCACGGATGAAACGTAAATCGAGTCAGTCCGAGGGATTGCGTTTCGGATGCGTTCCTGGTTGCACTAACTGCTGTGACCAGAAGGGGTACGTTTATCTCACCGAAAAGGACTTGTTGAATGCTGCCAAGTTCGTAGGCATGACGGCGTCAGCATTCGAGTCTGAATACGTGTATCGCACCAAACATCTGCTGCGTTTACGAAAGCCCCCAAAATCGCAATGTCACTTTCTTCGGGAAGGGGGATGTTCCATACATCCCGTCAAGCCTGTCCAGTGCCGTACATTTCCCTTCTGGCCTGAATTAGTAAGGAGCCGCAAAGAGTGGCAACAGGCTGGGCGTTATTGTCCAGGAATAGGAACCGGAGAATTGGTTCAAATTGGGAATGCTTTGGAAATTGCTTCCGAAATGGAAGTAGCTTATCCCACGATATACGAAAGCTAACCTTTCATCCGCATCAAGTTATCCCCGTCATTCTTTTATCACATTGGCAAGTTTCTGGCGCCATTGCGGTACTTGTGGATGGGTTATTTCTGACCATTATGAGGGTTTCGTGAATGGCCCCAAAACTGCATTGTCCATTGCATGCTGAATCAAATCGGCCACAATCTGGAACGATACATGGACCTGCTGAGCATTCGGCAGAAAACAGTGGCTTCGAATGTGGCGAATGCCGATACGCCGGGATACCGGACGAAAGACATCGATTTTCAATACGAATTCCTTTCAACGCTGAATGACATCAGGCCCGTGAAAGATTCCGTTGAACTGATTGAGCCCGACAGTTTACTGGCCAAGAACGATGGCAACAACGTGAATATGGATCGGGAAATGCGGATGTTAGCGGAGAACGCAATGCGCTTCCAGATGGCTTCCATACTGGTGCGGGGAGAGTTCAAGGCAATCAAGAACGCGCTTATGGAAGGTAAAGGCTAAGTAGGGGAGAAGAGATATGAGTCTATTTAGTTTGCTATCGGTAAGCGCATCCGGAATGGCTGCGCAACGCACAAGGGCTGAAATTCTGGTGGAGAACATGGCCAATGCTGAGACCACCAGAACCTCTGCAGGCGGACCCTATAAAAGGCGAGATGTCATTTTCGAGTCTGCGGCGCAACAATCTCCCTTTCAATCTGTTCTGATGAGCGAGATGGGCGAAGTATCGAACGGCGTTCGCGTTTCGGAAGTGATTGAAGATGGCCGAGAGCCCGATAAACGATACATTCCTGGCCATCCCGATGCGGATGTGGAAGGCTACGTGGCATTTCCCCGAACGAATCCGGCGGAGGAAATGGTTGACCTGATCAGCGCTACGCGAGGATATCAGGCCAATGTATCGGCGATGTCGGCAGTGAAAGACATGATCCATCGTTCCCTGGATATTTTGAGGTAACCTTCTATGGCAAATCTGTTGCAACAAGTTTTAGGGCAAGGGTCCCTTCCCATAGAACACATCAAGCTCCCGTCGTTCGAGCAGCCTGGAAGCGGCACTGGAGGTGGAGAGTTCCGGGCCGCTCTGACGGAGGCGATTGGCAGGGTGGAGGAAGCAAGGACCACCTCTCTTAACAGTGTGAATCGCTTCATGGCCGGCGAAAACGAAGAAATTCACAACATTGTTCTGAATACGCAACGAGCGGAATTGGCGTTTGAGGCATTTTTACAAGTGCGCAACAAAGTTGTGAATGCTTACCAGGAGATTATGCGCATGCAGATGTGATCGCGAGGTCAGGAAGCGCTTAGCTACAGGTCTGAATGCCAACTCAACTTCTGGATCAAATTCGCACTCTATTCTTCTCCCTGACCAAGCGTCAACGGATCAGCATTGTTGTGGCCACATTGGCTGCGATTGGGTTTTTTGCCTATTTGCTCAACTGGAACAAAGAAAGCGGATTCAAGCCGCTTTTCACAAATGTGAGCAATGAAGATGCGGGGCAGGTTCTTACCAAATTAAAGGAAGCGAACGTTGAGTTTCGGCTCACCGATGGCGGAAGCACAATCAAGGTTCCAGCCGGTAAGGTTGATGAATTGCGTATTCACATGGCCTCGGCCGGCCTTCCGAAAACAGGTCGGATCGGCTATGAATTGTTTGATCGGAACAACTTCGGGTCCAGTGAGTTTGCCGAACAAGTAAATTATCATCGGGCGGTGGAAGGGGAACTGGAACGGTCCATCATGTCCATTAGTGAAGTGGAATCGGCTCGAGTCCACATCACATTTCCCAAGCAAAGCATTTTTCTTGAAAACCGGCAACCTGCGAAAGCCAGTGTCCTTTTGAAAGTGAAGCCTGGAGCGCGGCTGATTGCTACCAATGTGGTGGCCATTATGCGCCTTACCGCGAATGCCGTTGACGGATTGACGCCCGACGATGTGGCAGTGCTCGATATGCGGGGTGCACTGCTGAACCCAGCGCGCAAGATAGCCGATGGCGACACAAACTCCGAAGCTCTTTTGGAATACAGACAGAAAGTGGAAGCGGCGATTCAATCCAAGATCCGGGAAACACTGGAACCAGTTTTAGGACCCGATCATTTTCGTTCTGGAATATCCGTTGAGTGCGATTTTACCAGTGGAGAACAAAGTGAGGAAACGTTCGATCCATCAAAGAGCGTAATGGCGTCCTCGCAAAAAACAGAGGATTTGGGCGCTCTGGCTGCGCTCGGCGGGGTTCCAGGGACTCCGACGAATTTGCCGCGCCCCACGGCTCGACCAGCCGGCGGAACAGGGGGACAGCAGCGCAAGACGGAGAATATCAGCTATCAGACTAGCCGGATTGTGCGCCGGTTGAAGCTACCGCAAGGAACGGTAAAGCGAGTCTCAGCCTCGGTGTTGGTGGACCATAATGTCCGTTTTGAAGGGGTGGGAGACAAAGCGAAGAGGATTGTAGAACCACCGACTCCGGAGCGCTTAAAGGCAATTCGCGACATTGTCTCGGCAGCTATTGGCTTCAGCACAGAACGAGGGGATCAACTTATCGTTGAGGCGATACCTTTTGAGTTAACGCAGGCCAACCAAGCGCTGCCTCCAAAGCCTGAGGTTGTCAAACAGCGAATTACTTTGCCCAATTCGGTCCCAGCTTGGTTGAAACCTCAACTGGAAGATCAAATCAACGAATTGGTTCAGGCAAAATACTTCCCCTTGGCAATGGTGGTATTCGCACTGTTCCTGATAGGCCTTCCGCTGTTGATGCTGCGAGCAATCGGCAAGAAGATCGGCGTATTAGTTAGCCGAAAGAAAGGGGCGAAGGCTGACAAAGCCCTGGCCGCGCCTGACGGTGAGTCCAAGAAGCTGCCTGTTGGCGAAGCCGGTCCGGTAACAAGTCAAACGCAGGCTCTGCCAGAGAGGGCCCAATCGGTGAAACTGAGCTCAGAAGAGGCCATCAAGGAGTACGAGAGTTCCTTGAGTGAAGAGGAACTGCTCCAGCACAAACTGACGGAAGAGGCGGTGGCAAGACTGAAAAAGCCAAAGATAACTAGCCAACGCGGTGAAGTCCTGACAAGACATCTAACGGAAATGACCATCAAGAACCCTGAAGGCATGGCTCAGTTAATAAGAACATGGCTTTCCACCGAAACATAAGGACGACAAAAAAACTATGGCCATCCCATTGATAGCTGAAGAAAAAACAGAAATTACAGGGTTGAGCAAAGCAGCGATCGTACTTCTTGTGATCGGGGAAGAGGCGAGTGCGGAGATTCTAAAGCATCTCGACGAGGACGAAGTCCACATGGTAGGCCGTCAGATTGCCCGTATGCCCGCAGTGAGTAGCGAAGTTGCGGAACAAGTGTTGGAAGAGATGCATCAGATGTCTTTGGCCCATGATTATGTCCTCAAAGGAGGCATGGATTATGCGCGCAAGATTTTGATCTCGGCATTCGGTCCAGAACATGCGCGACTGTTACTTGACCGGTTGATGAAGGCGTTGGGTAATGATTCGGCCAATTTCGATGCCCTACAGAAAGCCGATCCGCAGCAATTGGCGAAATTCATTCATAGCGAACACCCGCAGACGATCGCCCTGATTCTCTCCCATTTGAATCCATCTCAAGCGGCTGCATTGCTGACATCTTTGCCAGCAGAAATCCGCTCTGACGTGGCGTTACGAATGGGAAATCTCGACCAGATTTCTCCGGATATTATCGCCCGTATTGCCAATATTATTGGACAAAAATTAAAGTCCTTGGGTGGAATGAACAGGGAGTCTTACGGAGGCGTTCGTGCAGTGGCGGAAATGTTCAACCGATTGGACTCGAAATCCAGTCGTGAAATTTTGGACACGATAGAACCCGACGCACCGGAATTGGTGGAGACAGTACGTCAACTGATGTTTGTCTTCGAGGATTTACTAGCTTTGGATCAAAACGCTATCAAGGAAATATTGACTCGAGTGGACAAGAAGATTCTTACCTTAGCCCTTAAGGGAACTAGTGAAAGTCTCCGAAATCATTTCCTGCAATGCATGTCCGTGCGTGGGGCTGAGATGCTGAAAGAAGACCTGGATGTGATGGGGCCAGTAAAGATCAAAGAGGTGGAAAGTAGCCAGCAACAGATTATTGCCGTCGTCCGTCAATTGGAGTCGGAAGGTGTGATTAGTATGCGGGGCGGTGCAAGCGAACAATATGTCGACTAGGGTCATCAGCCGATCGCAACAGTCGACAGAACTACCCAGAATTTCCTGGTCAGAAGGTGGAACCGTAACAGGAATAGCGCAACCATTCTTGCCTTCACCGCCTCCGGAAATTCTCAACGACAACCTTGAGTCTGCTCCGCCCCTAGAGGACCTCACTCCCGTTGTTGTGGAAAACACATTCGAGCAGGAGGAGCGTCTGGAGATGGCTAAACAATTAGCATACTCTTTGGGATTGGCCGACGGAGAACGCGCTGGACTGGAAAAGGCTGAGTTGGAAATGAAACCAGTCTTGAATCGAATGAGTCAATCTATCGCAGAATTTGCCACTCTTCGTCGGCGAGTTCGCCAGGAAGCGGAGCAGGATCTGGTCCGGCTTTCTCTGGCGATTGCAAAAAAAATACTTCATCGCGAATTGTCAGTCGATCCGCAAGCTTTGGCCGGAGTTGTAAAGGCGGCGCTTGAAACCATTGAGCTAAGAGAAATGAAGAAAATCCGGCTGCATCCCAAAGAAGTTGAAGCAATCCGAAATGGCTTGGTCTCTGCTGGTCTGCCGCCAGAAGTTGAAATAATCGCGGACGGCGGTCTAGAGCGAGGAGCAATTTTGTTGGATACGGTTCGAGGTGAATTGGATGCCAGTGTCAATACGCAACTGCTGGAAATTGAACGCGGTTTTGTCGACCGGCTGGAGGGAAAGTGAGCATGCTCCGTCTTGAGGCTGCAGACCGCTGGAACATCAACCCTTATCTGGACGTGATCAAAAGCGCACCAACTTCCCTGTGCACTGGCGTCATCACGGAATTAGTAGGATTACTTGTGGAATCGGATGGTCCTGCCACTGGGGTCGGCGATTTCTGCGAAGTGCGAACGGCAGACGGGCGTAGAGTTCGAACTCAGGTGGTCGGCTTTCGGAGAGGCAAAGTCCTCTCCATGCCTTTGGAGGAGACTGGCGGGTTGCAATTGGGGGATCGTGTAATCGCACGTGCCGCGCAAGCAAACGTAGCTGTTAGCAAAGCTATGTTGGGAAGAGTGTTGGATGGCTTCGGTCTTCCGATGGATGAGCTCGACCCATACGTAGCTGATGCCCATTACCCAATGTTTTGCGCTCCGCCTGGACCTTTGGAGCGGGCGGAAATCACCAAGCCTCTCGCCACCGGAATCAAAGTAATTGACAGCATGCTGACCTGTGGAGAAGGCCAGAGAATCGGCATCTTCGGAGGCAGCGGGGTAGGCAAGAGCACCTTGATGGGAGCCATCTGCCGTCAGAATTCCGCTGATGTTAGTGTGATTGCCATGATTGGAGAACGCAATCGCGAGGTTCGCGGATTCATTGAGAGGGATCTGGGTCCAGAGGGTTTGAAGCGCTCCGTTCTCGTCGTTTCCACTAGTGATCGGCCGGCACCCCTACGAATCCGTGCCGCATTTGTTGCCCTCGCCGTAGCTGAATATTTTCGCGACCAAGGGGCGCGAGTTCTATTATTCATGGATTCCGTCACACGGCTCGCCATGGCACAAAGGGAAATCGGACTCGCCGCTGGAGAACCACCAAGTCAAAAGGGATATACGCCTTCGGTCTTCAATCTCCTGCCTAAAATTTTGGAACGTGCTGGAAATTTCAAAACGGGCTCGATTACCGGCTATTTCACCGTCCTGGTGGAAGGGGACGATTTCAATGAACCGATTTGTGACTCTGTCCGAGGCATTGTCGATGGGCATATTATCTTGTCCCGTGAACTGGGCTCGGCCGGGCACTATCCTGCCATTGACGTTCTTCAATCAATTAGCCGGCTTGCCAACCAGATTTCTACTCCGGAACAGAAAGAATCCGCCCGGAAGATTCGGGAAGCCATGTCGGCTTATCGCCGGTCAGAGGATTTGATCCGATTGGGGGCCTACGCATCCGGTTCCGATCCGGCTCTGGATTCGGCGATTCGAGTGAAATCGCAGCTTGACGGATTCCTGCGTCAAGACGCTCATTTCAGCTCAGGATTCGACGTTACTTTACGAGAGCTCCAGCAATTGGCGGCGCAGCTTAGATGAAACGATTCTCATTTCCGCTTGAATCGGCTTTGTGCATCCTGAAAACTCAAGCCGATGTCGAGCATGCGAAACTAGCGCGTGTTGAATCGGAGAGAGCTGGTTGCCGCTGGGAACTGAACTTGTTACCGATGAATCTGCGCAATGCAGCCGATAGAGAGAAACGAATGCCAGGACGCCCATTTCAGCTCAGGATTAGACGTTACTTTACGAGAGCTCCAGCAATTGGCGGCGCACTTTAAATGAGACGGTTCGCATTTCCGCTTGAGTCCGCTCTGCGCATCCGGAAAATTCAAGCAGATGTCGAAAATGCAAAACTGGCGCGCCTTGAATTGGAAAGAACTGATTGCCGCCGGCAACTAGACCTCTTACCTCTTGAAGGACGTAAGCGCCCTGAGGCTATCCGTGCAATGCAATCAATGGAGCGAGACGAACTCGTCGAAATTGACACTCTCGCAGTCTTCCTCAAAAGTGAAAAGAAACGGCTGACGGCTCGCGAAGGAGAACTTCTGCATCTGATCACCAGCGCTCGCCGTTTGGTGCAGCAAGCCACACAGCGGGTTGAGCTCTTGGAAACTTTGAAAAAAGACGTACTACGAAAATGGCAAGTCGAAGTGGATCAGGAACTGCAAACATTGGCCGAAGAAAGCCACATGCACCAACTGCAATCAAGAAATAATAATTGCTAGGGGCGGATCCGGTCGAATTGTTCGGTTACTTCCTCAAGCACCGTATTTAATCGCTTCAATGCAGTTCCCAAAACTTTAGTCTGCTCATTGGCTTCGTCCCAGCGCTTTCGTTCTGCAGCCTCTCGTATGCCCGGTAGAGTCTTAGCCCCATAGCCGGTATACATGCCAGGAGCCGATAGGACATTTTTGTACCAGGGACGGTTTGGCAGCCCAGGTTCCACTATCAAGGCCTGCTCAACTTTTGCTAGAGCCGTGTTGGCAATCCGAAGGCCAGGATGTGCATGGTTGGCACCACCAGTCAATCTGGCAACTTGAATGTCAAAGGATTTGGACAGTTGTTCTAAATGCCCTAGCTCGGCTTTGACGATTTGCCAATCTATCTTTTGAGTAGCTTCAGGACCTAGCTTTTCCACTTCCTCTACGTTTTGCCTGATCGCTGCGGCCAGTCTCCCGAATTCAAACGGAAGCACCTGCGCTTCGGCCATTCGAAGGATTGTGCGAGACATCACATCCGCCAGCGCCTTGCCATAGATGAACTTGCTGTCGGCAAAACGGGAATACCAAGTATAAGTATCGTAAATGGAATGGTAGACCCCGCCTGATTCCGGACCAGCAAACCCCAGGTTCAAACTGGCGATTCCAGCATGGTGGTAGAACGCTACATAATCTGAACCCG
>JAYTTF010000214.1:0-4297 GCA_043745195.1 Bryobacterales bacterium
CCGTAACCGGCACCCTGTCTGTTCAATTCGTGAAATCCGGGACGGGGGTGCAATTCTCTTGCAAGTCTTCCGTAAGCAGAACATCTTCATTGAATTGCATCCCCGTCCCGGATTTCGCAGCCCCCGCACCTTAGTCCCACGCCGAGCCCCACGATTGAATTTAGAATCGAAAGAGCGGTCACCATTCAGGCGACAGATGGTTTCCACGCAACTGTCGGTGGGTACGGGAGTTGATCTATGGACGGTGCGTCAACTGCCGTTTTTGGGATCAAGACAATGCGCGCCAATTCACTTCACCAGCAGCCATCGGCGAGTTCCACCGACCGAGGATCATTGTGAGGGACTTGCCTATATGTTGAGTGCACCGATGTGCAATCCAATCAATGGCTTCCCAATTGTGAAAGTTTTTTGACTTTTTCTCTCACCGGTTTCCGCATACATCTTTACCGATGACTGGCTATGCGCACGCTTTTTCTTTTTCTTACCCTGAAGACCTCAGGTTATGGTGCTACTTTCTCAGTATCACAAAACAGGTAGTGCTCGGGACGACGTACTGACTTCTACGCAATCCAATCGGAAATGTCAGCTAAGGGCCGATTGGTAAAAATAACTGGGAGCTGACCGAGGTTGGTGCAGTTTTAGTTAGTATGAGACCATATGATACAACCAGCAGTGGCGATCTGTTGCGAGGCCCCCCATGTAGTGTCGTCCCTCCAAATCATTCTGCAACTCGTGTATTTTCACTATTTCTCATACAACACAGTTGACAACACTTGTTCCACCTAGCTACTATAGAGAAGTTTGGCGAGATGTGTCTTCCGCTCTCGTGCTACCTCCACAGGGTTGCCAATGCAGTTTTTCTAAGTTTTACCACCTGTGGACCGGCCGAAAGCTAGTCCCGAGGTTTGTTGCAGACAACGCGCTGCATATAGACATGGACTATTCCGAAGTAGTTCCCTCGCAATTGGCCACAGCAGTATCGTGGTTGCCACCTGAAGTGATTGAATCGAAGTCTTAGGTTCTTCCCACAAGGTATATCGTCGAATTTGATGCCACAATCGAGCCCCCAAAGCTTGTGCGTGCGCGAACTGGCCAGTTTCACTGGCCGTAACATGTTGGATTTGAAGCAGTTTTAGATTTACTAAGAGAGAATTCTCGTGCCAACGTTTAATCAACTTGTCCGAAAGGGACGCAAGGCTATCCGTTATAAGACGGCGAGTCCTGCACTGCAAGCCTGCCCGCAGCGCCGTGGCGTTTGCACCCGCGTATATACGACGACCCCGAAAAAGCCGAATTCGGCACTTCGTAAGGTTGCTCGTGTTCGTTTGACGAATGGAATTGAAGTGACCACCTACATTCCTGGTGAAGGCCACAACCTGCAGGAGCACTCGATTGTGCTGATCCGCGGCGGCCGTGTAAAGGATTTGCCGGGTGTTCGCTATCACGTGGTTCGCGGAACCCTTGATACCGCAGGGGTGGCAAAGCGTAAGCAGAGCCGTTCCAAATATGGCGCTAAGCGCCCGAAGTCCTAGGCATTTAAGGGAAGAATTTGAATTATGCCACGTAGAAGAAGAGCAGAAATTCGCGACATCCTGGCGGATCCTATCTACAACTCAACCTTGGTTGAGAAGTTTGTCAATTCCATGATGTGGGATGGGAAAAAATCAGTCGCCCAGGGCGTGTTTTATACCGCCATGGATAAGATGGCTGAGCGCGGTGGAGACGATGCCCTGAAGTTGTTCAAAAAGGCCATTGAAAACGCCAAGCCCCTGCTGGAAGTAAAAACCCGCCGCGTCGGTGGAGCCAACTATCAGGTTCCGGTGGAAGTTCCAAACAACCGCCGCACCAGTCTGGCCCTGCGCTGGATTATTGGCAACGCCCGTTCGCGCTCTGAAAAAGGGATGGCCGACCGCCTGGCAAACGAGTTGCTTGATGCAGCCAATATGCGTGGCGGAGCAATCAAGAAGAAAGACGATGTTCACCGTATGGCTGAGGCTAACAAGGCCTTTGCAAATTACCGTTGGTAGTAATTGTTTATTGTAATTGTCTAGTTAGTTAATATGCCAAGAACAGTCCCACTTGAACGAATGCGTAACATCGGCATCATGGCCCACATTGATGCTGGAAAAACTACGACTACTGAGCGTATCCTGTATTACACTGGCCGTACTTACAAGATCGGTGAAGTTCATGAGGGCACGGCCACCATGGACTGGATGGAGCAGGAACAGGAACGCGGCATTACGATTACATCGGCCGCAACCACCTGCCAATGGAACGACGTTGTAATTAACATTATTGACACTCCCGGTCACGTGGATTTCACGGCGGAAGTGGAACGGTCTTTGCGAGTTTTGGACGGTGCAGTAGCAGTGTTCGACGCAGTGGCTGGTGTGCAACCCCAATCGGAAACGGTTTGGCGGCAGGCTGATAAGTATCGCGTTCCGCGCATCTGCTTCATTAACAAAATGGATCGCGTGGGTGCCGACTTCTATCGCTCCGTTGGAACCATAGTCGACCGTTTGAAGTGCAGCCCGGTGGCTTTGCAGATTCCGGTTGGCTCAGCAGAAAATTTCAAAGGTGTTGTTGACTTACTCACCATGACGGCGCGCATCTGGCGCGATGAATCTTTGGGTGCATTGTTTGATGACGGGCCGATTCCTGCTGATATGGCAGAGCTAGCCGCTGAGTATCGCGACAAGTTAGTGGAACGGATTTCGGAAACCGACGATGTGCTTATGAATAAGTATCTCGAAGGCGAGGTTCCAAGCGACGTTGAGTTAAAGGCAGCACTTCGCAAGGCAGTCATCACGCAAAAGATTTTCCCGGTAATTTGTGGTTCGGCGTTCAAGAACAAGGGCGTGCAAAATATGCTCGACGCGGTGGTGGATTACCTGCCTTCGCCCTTGGACATTCCGGCCATCAAAGGTACCTCAGTGGACGACGTCAATGTGGAAGTAATGCGCCACGCTGACGACTCCGAACCTTTCTCGGCTCTGATCTTCAAGATCATGACCGACCCGTTTGTCGGGCAGCTTTCCTTTATCCGGGTCTATTCCGGTAAGCTGAATTCCGGCGAATCGGTTTTCAACGTCGCCAAGGGCCGCCGCGAACGAGTGGGGCGTCTGGTGAAAATGCACGCTAACAAGCGTGAAGAAATTCAGGATATTCTGGCCGGGGATATTTGCGCTGTTGTAGGGTTGAAGGCCGCGATGACTGGAGATACAATTTGCGATGAAAAATCGCCGGTTGTTCTTGAGTCGATCGACTTCCCCACGCCAGTTGTTCAGTTGGCTATTGAGCCGAAGTCAAAGCCGGATCAGGAAAAGCTTGGCATGGCAATTGCCAAGCTGGTTCAGGAAGATCCTACACTTAAAGTTTCCACCGATCAGGAAACAGGTCAAACGATTCTCGCCGGTATGGGCGAATTGCATCTGGAAATTATTGTAGAGCGCATGCGCCGCGAATTTGGCGTAGAAGCGAATGTCGGCAAGCCACAAGTGGCTTATCGCGAAACCATCCGCACCAAAGCGGAAGGCGAAGGGCGGTTCGTACGGCAGTCGGGTGGTAAGGGTCAATACGGTCATTGTAAGATTCGCATCGAGCCACTGGAAGAAGGTTCTGGATTTGTGTTCGTGAACGGCACCGTTGGCGGAACCATCCCCAAGGAATACATTCCAGCAATTCAAAAGGGCATGATCGAAGCGCTGGAAGGCGGTATTCTGGCAGGCTTCCCGATGTCCGATTTGAAGTGCACAGTATATGACGGCAGTTACCATGATGTGGATTCGTCGGAAATGGCGTTCAAAATCGCCGGTTCGATGGCCATCAAGTCGGTTTCGCAAAAAGCTAAGCCAGTGTTGCTTGAGCCGGTGATGAAAGTGGAAGTGGTAGTGCCGGACGAATATATGGGTCCGGTGAACGGCGATTTGATTTCACGCCGTGGCCGCTTGGAAGGTATGGAAATGATGGGCAGCACGCAGGTTATTAAATCCATGGTGCCGCTTGGGGAAATGTTCGGTTATGCCAATGAGTTGCGATCGCGGACTCAGGGCCGTGGCGGCTTCACGATGCATTTTGGTCGTTACGAAGAAGTGCCGGCCAGTCTCGCAGCGGATATCATCGCTAAATCGCAAGGCAAGTAGTAAAGAGTTTCAATTAAACGGTAAAAAATAGTATCCACGAAGGAGAATCTGGCGCATGGCAAAAGAAAAATTTGATCGTTCCAAACCGCACGTAAACATCGGCACCATCGGCCACATCGATCATGGCAAGACGACTTTAACGGCGGCGATCA
>JAYTTF010000215.1:0-50698 GCA_043745195.1 Bryobacterales bacterium
AGACATTCCAGCCCTCTTCGCCTCCCGCCTTTTCAGGATCATCTTGTATTGGAATCACTTTTCGGTTTCAGGATCATTCTTCAATTGGAAAATGCTGTCGGGGTAGAGTTCACGCAGGTCGGGGTAGAGTTCTACGGTCAGGGTTTCGGGAGTGGGAACGCCACGCGACCAGAGCGTCCACCGATTGGAGCCATCGCTGGGGCAAGTGAACCAAAACTTTGCCGTCCAGTGTAGAAGGATCAACGGGGCTGGCAGCGTACAACCCGGCCCCGCTTGAAATGGCGGCGATTAGAAATTGAATCGCCGCATTCAGTACTCGCATTAGGCTTCCTTAGCAGCTTAGAAGGTGAGCCGCAATCCCAACTGCACTGATCGTCCACCGGCTGCAGCTATAATTTGGCCGAAGTTAACTGCTGTTACAGAACCCTGCGGAGCGCTGAAATTCACCTTGTTTAGCGAATTAAACATCTCCGCGCGGAACTGTAGTTTGATCCTTTCGGTAATCGGCTGATAGCGGCTCATGCCCAAGTCGAAATTCACAACGCCGGGATTTCGTAGATTCGGTTGCGTGCGCGAATCGTTGCCGAGCGAATACAGGGGAGCCCCACTGAATGCTGTTGTATCGAACCATTTATCGATCGATTGGCCTGAAGTCAAATTCGGATTTTTCGATCGTATCGCGTATGCGGAGATGCCCGGCAACTGCGTATTATTCGGCCCGGTGATGACTACAGGCTGCCCATTCATCGCCGTAAATATTCCGCTTAGCTGCCAGTTGCCGAGGATCTTTCCTACTGGCCCATGGCTTGCCCAGCGTTGGCCGGTACCGAAAGGAAGCTCGTACACGAAGTTACTGACGAAGATTCGCGAACGATCGTTATCGGAGATGGAGCGCGACTGCCGCAAGTCGTAGGGATTTGTGAAGCTGGAACGTCCGCCGAACCTTTCCTGTACATTGTCGATTAACTTACTGAAAGTGTAACTGACTTGGAACAGCAAGCCTTTGCTAAACCGTTTGTCGGCGCGCAGCGCTAAAGCGTGATAGACGGAATCGCCCACGGCCCCGCGGATGTTGTTGATGCTTGTGTACTGCGGGTATGGCGAGAGTATTGCAGATTGCCGCACTGTTGCCGGACTCAAATTTCCGCTGGTTATTTTTCCAAAGAACGGATTCGGAACCAGGGCATTCAATTGCGATCCGAGAGAAAGATATTTCGGGTCGACGGCATTCGCCGCAATATTGGTCCAGATGCGCTGTCCGCGACTGCCCAAGTAGGCGGCTTCAACCAGTAGATTTCCCAGCACTGACCTCTGGAAGCTGGCATTCCACATCTGATTCACAGGGGTCACCCAATTCGGAAAAACGGCACCAATGCCGTTACCAATCAGAGTATTTGGGTATTTCAACAGTCCAGTAGCAAAGGGATTGGCAAGCGAAGCTCCGACGGGCGGAGTGTTAGGCGCAGCCGGTGCTTGCCCCAAAAACACAGGAGTGGATGCTTGCGATCCGCTGCCTAAATCGCCCGGGCTTGCCCCGACTCCGCCGCTGCCGGGCAAGTAAAAGAGTCCGTAACCGGCACGGAAAACGGTGTTGCGAAGAAACGTGTAAGCCAAGCCGACGCGAGGAGCGAAGTTCTTCTTATTAGTAAGGCTCTGATAGCGGTTCGAGGGGGTGGTGAAGGCAAGTACGCCCTTCAATCCAGTAATGGAATCGATCAGGTTCGGGTCGAAGTAAGCTAGTTGGTTGTAACGTTCGTTGTAGGGCGTTTGATACTCCCAGCGCACGCCGAGGTTCAGCGTAAGCGCCCGCGTCACTTTCCAATCGTCTTGCAGATAGCTGTTGTAGCTGCGTTGCGAGGCGGCGAGTGATGGACCTACCGTGAAACTACCGCCAGTGGGCGCACCCAATAGCAATGTTGCCAATCCGTAACCTGAAGTTGCGCTGGCCACGGCTGGGTCTGGCCCCTGAGTAAATGCGCGGGTAAAACCGAAATTGCCTGACGGATGATCCGGGCGGAAGATATTAAACGCCAGGAATAAGTAGTCCACACCGCCCTTTATGGTGTGCGATCCTTTCAACCAGGTTACATGGCCTTGGCCTTCACCGGTATTTTCCGCATCGGTGTAATGGGACGCTCTTGCGGGCCCAATCGAAGTGAGATCGGTGACATCAAACAGCGGGAAGCGGTAATCGAGCGATGCGTTTTTGAGATAAGCAGGCAGCCCTAGTTTGGTGACGTCGAAACCACCACTACGCAGGTCGCAAGTGTTATTTTGACGCGTGTAGCTAACGCGGAACTCACCGATTAGATTCGGCTTGAATGTATGAGTATCACTGAGAGCCATCACCCAAGGTGTGCCATTGGCTAGGCCTTGTTGGCAATTTGTGCCTTCGCCAGGGAACGCGAAACCCTTATAGGTAGGCGTGCTGGCTGGCGCGTAAGTAATGCCATAGCGGAAGAACATGCGGTTATTGCTGGTCAGGCTCTGGTCGATTCGACCGTAGTATTTGGTGGGCCCGCTGACGCGTGTGGCCGCCAGCGCCAGGTTATTATTGTTTCCGACTAACGTTGGCAATGGGTAAAATTGCAGCAAGTTTCCAGAGATGGAATTGATGCGGTTTGGAGGAATCACGTTACCGGGGAACTGCGTGCGGATGTAGCTGCCCGCAACCGCTGGATTAGCCACTGTGCTGAGGGGATCGAAGATCCTGATCAGCGTCGCTCCGTTGAACGTCTGCGAGAAATCTCCGCTGCGCTGCAACAGCGTTGGAACCGAAGCCGTAACGTTATCCGGAGCCCGATCTTTGATTTGCTCGTAATTGAAAAAGAAGAATGTACGGTTCCTGCCATCGTACAAACGTGGGATGACGATTGGACCACCCAACGAGAAGCCGTATTCGTTGTGGCGCACAGGATTCCGGCTGAGGCCGTTCCTGTTGTTTGTCCAGCCGTTGGCGTTCAGCACGTTGTTGCGGAAGAACTCATAGGCGCTGCCATGAATCTGGTTAGTGCCACTGCGTCCAGCCGCCGTCAGGATGCCGCCACCAGAGCGGCCATATTCGGCTGAAAAATTATTCGTGATGACTTTGAACTCAGCTACAGTTTCAAGCGGCGGAGTATAGGCAATGTCGTTGGTGGAAGTGTTGCGTGTTTCCTGGCCGTCGAACAATACACCACTGGTATTGGATCGACCGCCGCTGACAATTGGGCCGGTTCCTGCATTGCCGGAAGGCGTTACGCCGGGGGCCAGAAGCAACAGAGCATACGGGTTGCGGCCGATGAGCGGAAGTTGAACGATCTGCTGAGCCGAGACCACATTGCCAAGAGAGGAACTCTGTTGTTCCAGCAGAACGGTGCTTGCCGTCACGGTCACTTCCTGCTGCAGTGCGCCCGTCCGCAAGGTAAGGTTGATGGTTGCCGTCAAACCAACGCGAAGGTTGATGCCAGTGATGCGTTCCAAGGCGAAGCCGGGCTTTTCAGCAGTTACGGAATATTCGCCATGGGCCAAGAATGGAACCGAGTAGTTCCCTTGGCTATTAGTATCTAAAACTGATTGAACCCTGGTATTCAGTTTCGTTACTGTAACTTTCGCGCCGGCTACAGCCGCGCCACTTTCGTCGATAACTACTCCGGTGATGCTACCTTTCTCCACCTGCGCTGTTGCTATTGCCGTGGCGATAATTGCCAACACCACTAATTTCAAACTTAGAAATTTCATACCTTGCTCCCTTTTTGTGATTCCATCGATCTCTCGAAAACTAATTCCGGTCAAGCGCCTCATTAAGCGATGATCTGCATGATCGGCCCCTCACCCCTTTCAATCAATTTGAATGTACGGCCGTTGGCTTGAAACTGCATCTTTTTATGGTCAAGTCCCATCTGATTCACTATCGTGGCATGGATGTCGCTGCAATAGTGACGATCCTCTACAGCTCGATACCCTATCTCGCACGGCAGAGCGGTTCCTGGGTAGCCATGTCGAAGTGTGAATCCCACGAGCCGTTGCCCCCGCCCGCATGGCAGATCCAACTTGCCAAGCAGTCGGCCCACCTGATCGTCGACCTCTTTGACCATTCCGTAGTAAATCGAAAGCCCTGCCTGAATGTTTTCCGGCAATTGATACTTCGTCATCCGCGCCTGCCGTTCGCGATAAGGGGACCGGGTAATATCGTGCTTGAAGTTCTTCGGCAGCGGCATGTCTTTTGCCGGGTACATGCCCCAATGAGACACGTTCATGAAGGGGGGAGGGGGAGGACCAATGGAGCATGTCAAGCTGAACGGTCCCTTGGCCATGCGGGTGCATGTATCGTCTCATCCACCGTATACACCGCGTGGGACCGCTCCTTGGGAATCTGCAACACCATAGACTTCACCCTGGCGGGTTTCATCATTGGGATTCGGAAAATGCGCGTCCAGGATCGCTGGTATGTAGGAACGATTGAATTCTTTGCTGATCAATTCGCGGGGCTTCAATGGCCGCGCGGGCGAATGCTTATCCAGATATGCGAGATATTGTTGCCGCTCCGAAGGGGCGCCTTCGAACTTTGCGCCTGCATAACTCACCTTGTTTTTGTAGGTGAGCGCCATGAGGTAGGGCGAGTGATACTTGCCGTAATACTCTGTGTGATAACCACGTTCCGCCAGCAGATTGTCGAACGAAGGGCCACAATCCAACTTGGTCTCAGCAGCAGCATTTCCAGTGGCATTGTTCCTATGCATGCTCTTTCCTGTAAGTATGATGGTGCGGGCGGGTACGCAGACGGGACTCGGGGTGATTGCGTTTTGGAACATCACTCCGTCCCGCGCAAGGCGATCCAGATTAGGAGTTTTTACGATCCCGTTGCCTGCACACGACATAGCCTCAAACCGGTATTGATCGGTAAAGATTACGAGCAAATTCGGTTTGATTTCCAGAGCGCAGGGAAACGAGATTGCCGCAACCGCAGCTGATCCGAGAAACTTTCGACGATTTATCATTTAAGATGCAGTCCTCAGTGAGCAAGCCCCCTTTGAAGATGAGGATCGCGGGATTTGGCTGCTGATAGTATCGCAATTCTATCCCATCCGTATCAAAAAGAAAGGAAGCCGAATTGGGTGACGTAAAATGTATCCGTAAGCAAGTCGGTTGGGTCAAGTAAATTGGTGCATAAAAGGTAAGGCGATAGAGTAGCGGTGCATGGTTCGGGGTCGGAGATGAAGCACTTTGGACCAACATTCGCCAGTGAGCAGATGGCGAAAGGTTTGGACTAAGAGTCAGCGACGAGACGTTGGCAAGCGGATGATCCAAACTGGAGTGTGGAAAAGCGGGAACGAAAAATGAAACGCATTCCAAGCTCATGTTGAAAGCCAACCCGATCCTTTGCAGGGGCGATTGTATCCTAATCCAATTCGAGATATTGTGTTTTCACGATGATAATAGTAACGCTCCTGAATTGAAGTTGGCCTACGATGGGAGTATCATTGCTACGATGTACTCGGCGGAACCTGTAGTTGTCTGAAATTGCATATTTCGACCGTAGGCAACTCTTGACAGTCAAGTATTCAATCCAACGTTTGCGAATAATTCGCGCAACAACTAAATTATAGAAGGCTAAATGAAAGGCATCATTCTTGCTGGCGGAAGCGGTACCCGCCTTTTTCCAATCACACAGGCAGTTAGTAAGCAACTGCTCCCTGTTTACGACAAGCCGATGATTTATTATCCACTGTCGACTTTGATGCTGGCGGGAATCCGTGACATCCTGATTATCTCAACACCATTTGATCTCCCCCAATTCCAACGGCTGTTAGGTGATGGCAGCCGGTTTGGCATCAACCTGCAATATGCCGAGCAACCGAAACCGGAGGGATTGGCACAAGCTTTTCACATTGGAAGCGATTTTATCAATGGTGGTCCCGCAGCCCTCATCCTGGGCGACAATCTTTTTTATGGGCAAGGTGTATCGGCTCAATTACAAAGAGCCGCGAATAAAAAAGACGGCGCTACGATTTTCGGATACTGGGTGAAGGACCCGGAGCGATATGGCGTGGTTGAACTAAGCCCCGACGGACGCCCCGTCTCCATTGAGGAAAAACCAGCAAAAGCGCGTTCGAACTATGCCGTAGTAGGCTTATATTTTTACGATTCCTGCATTTCGGAAGTGGCGGCCGCAGTTCAACCCTCAGTCCGTGGTGAGTACGAAATCACCTCCGTAAACAACACCTACCTTGAGCGCGGAAAACTTACGGTTGAATTGTTCAGCCGGGGCGTTGCTTGGCTCGATACCGGAACCTATGAATCATTGCTTCAAGCCGGCAATTTCGTGGAGACAATTGAAGAGCGGCAAGGCTTGAAGATTGGCTGTCCCGAAGAAGTGGCATACATCATGGGATTCCTGTCGGCGGAAGCTTTGTCAGTAATTGCTCAGACGTACAAGAATTCCGGATACGGCGATTATTTGTTAAACCTTCTGCGAGACCGAAGATGAGTAAGCGGTGGAATGTCAACCTGGAGTGTTTTAAGCTGACTCAAGCAACTCGGCAACCTTGTTGCGCAACTCCGTTGTGAAGGATTCGCGGTCCTTCAAGGTCAATCCATCCACCGAAACAGGCACGCCGATTTTGACCGTCACTTTCCCGGGATGAATCACGTTGCTGCCCCTAGGCATGATTTCTCGTGTCCCAATTAACCCCACTGGAACCACAGGCACCCCAGCCTTGATCGCTACGAATGCGGCCCCGCCCTTGAACTCGCCAAACTCGCCAAGACTGCGTCCACCTTCGGGAAATATCAGCAAGGAGATGCCCATTTCGCGCACCGTCTTCCCGGCATCATGCATGCTGCGAACTGCATCTCGCGGGTTCTCTGTCTCAATCGAAACATGGCCGGCGCTCCGCAAATGATGACCCAGAAATGGAATCCGGAATAAACCTGCACGGGCCATAAAACGAAAATTGGAAGAAATGTTTGCAAGCAAAACAGGTGTATCAGCATAGCTCAAATGGTTGGAAACGAAAATATAGTTCTGTGAAAGGTCCAAATGCTCAAGCCCTTCAACCATCACTCCGATACCCATCACGCGGCACAATATCTTCCCCCAAACGCGGGCGCACCAAGCTTGGCGCCGACCCGTATTATCAAAAGGCATGATCGCCAAGCTGCACAATGCCATAAACATGGTTGCCAGAATTATGAGCGGGGCGCGGTAGATGATTGTGACAAAAGCGTCCAACATGGATTTAGTCCGCCAATTCCCCTGACGGTTCCCCAGCCAGTTCTTTAGATCCATAACGGCCATCCAGCATATTCGCTAAGCTCCGTTCCATTTCTCTTGTAAAGGGCTTACGATCTTTGCGCGTCAAATGGCCCACAGGTAAGGGATCGCCAATGCGGATTAGAACATCACCAGAATGAAAAATCTTTCCATGCATCGGAAGAATTTCCCGGGTTCCAATCAACGCAATCGGCACCACAGGTACACCCGATTGGATGGCCAAATAAGCAGCACCGCCCTTCAATTTTCCGAGCCTTCCTTCCGATCGCCCTCCCTCAGGAAAGATCAATAGTGAGAGACGTTTTTCCCGAATAATGCGCCCAGCAGCGGAAAGCGTTCGCACTGCCTTCCAGGGGTTATCCAAAATCACAGGGATATGTCCAGCAGTGCGCAAATGGCCGCCCATAAATGGGATTGAGAAAAGCCCACTCTTTGCTAGAAACCGGAAGTTGGTTGGAAGATTCCCCAACAAAGCAGGGGTATCCGTATAGCTCAAATGGTTTGCAGCAAAAATATAGTTGAGGGAAAAGTCCAGTTTTTCCAGCCCTTCAAACCGCACTCGAATTCCCATGGACAAGCACAGCATTTTCGCCCATATACGGGCGAGCCGAATTTGACTGTTCCCATCTTTGTCAAAAGGGGAAATCAGCATGCTAATAGAACCCATGATCATTGTCGAAAAAAACAATACAGGGTGTATGAAAAGAAAAGTTCGCAGAATAGCCAACATGCGCCAATCACTATTGTATGAGCAGAGACCGGGCCTCACCTACTAAATAAAGTGACCCGGTAATAAAAGTGACGTCCACATCTGCAATAGCCGCGATTGCATCGGCTAGGTGCGGACGAATTACAACATTTGGATGGGATGCAAATTCCAGTAGAGCCTCCGGCCTTAAGGCGCGCGGCTGATTTGGCGATGTAAGAATTAACTGGTCGGCCAGGGGGAAAAGTATCTCTGCTAATTCATCCATCGATTTATCACGCATCGCTCCGAAGATCAGCCCTACGCGTTTTCCTGTGAAAAACTTCCTGATGTAGTCAGCCAACGCACGGGCTCCGGCTGGATTATGTGCACCATCCAAAATAATGTGAGGTGCCTTCGAGATGTGTTCCAGGCGGCCTGGCCAAATGGTCCCGGTAATTCCTTTTTCAATAGCTTCATTTTCAATGCCAAGCACCTGCAAAGCCATCGCGGCCGTCAAACTATTCTCAAGTTGATGATCGCCTGCAAGAGGGCAATCGATTTGGAGCTTTGCAACTTCATAGTGGCACCCACTTTCAGTAAACCGGACATTCTCAGCAAGCCAATCATAAGTAGAATAAATATGACAACCTAACTGACCAGCCCTTCGTTGAATTACCCCCATTGCTTCACCGCGCTGCTTGGCGACTACTACCGGCCTTCCAGATTTTAAAATTCCCGCCTTTTCGCCGGCAATCGCCTCAATGCTGGATCCTAGAAACTGTTCATGATCGTAATCCACCGGCGTTATCACAGCCAACTCTGGCATTACAACATTGGTAGCGTCAAGACGTCCCCCCATCCCTACTTCATAAACAGCAGCATGGACCCTATGCTGTTTGAAAATGTGAAAAGCCATCAGTGTGACCGTTTCAAAATAGGAAGGATGAACAGAAATCGCGCCAGATTCAAGCAGTTGCTCAGCCGACTTATGGACTACATCAAACGCACGCGAAAACTCTTCCCGCCCAACCGGCGTGCCGTTGATGCAAATCCGCTCCGTTGGCTGCTGCAAGTGCGGTGACGTAAACAGACCAGTCTTCAACCCTGCAGCATGCAACCCTGCTGCGATCATAGCGCTGGTCGAACCTTTACCATTGGTTCCTGCAATGTGCACAATCCGACCCTGCCATTCAGGATGATCCATTTCCTCCAGAAGCAATTGCATTCGCTCCAGACCCAGTTTGGCCCCGCGCATTTCGTTGCCCAGGGCGTAGAGATAGCTGACTGAATCGAAATAGTTCATTCGGGTGGGGATGCTACCAGCATGACAGATGACAAGGTTTTTCGTGCTAAGCTCGCGGGTGAGGATCTGTAAATGAAAAAACTAGTGCTCTTGCTAACCGCCTCCGTTGTCCTATTCGGACAGGCAGGCAAGACCACCCTGAAGACGGGAGATATGGCTCCGGATTTCAGCTTGAAAGGTTCCGACGGCAACACATATACGCTGTCGCAATTTAAAGGCAAGAATCCCGTTGTGCTTGCATTTTTCCCGCTCGCCTTCACCGGTGGTTGAACAAAGGAAATGACTGGATACCAGGCTGGTATCTCAAAATTTGAAGGGATGGACGTAAAGGTATTTGGCGCATCGGTGGATAGTCAAGCAACGCTTGCCCACTGGGCCAAGGAACTGGGCGCAACGTTCCCCCTGTTGAGTGATCAAATGCGCGGCACTGCCTTGAAGTATGGAGTTCTTCTGCCTGCTGGAATTTGTAGCCGTACAACCTTTGTCATTGATGCCGATGGCAAGATTGCCGAAATCATTGAAGGCTCTGCGGCATTAGATGCTGCTGGTTCGGAACTCGCTTGCCAGCGAATTAAAAAGCACTAAGCAGGATTGTAGATTAAATGCCCGTTAAAGCTTCGGCTTGGCGGGCTTTTTTTAGATCTTCTTTTCCAACCGGATGTTCACCCCGTCAAAAGTCCGGTCGGGGGCAATTTGAACCTCCGCCGATACTTTGTCGCCTTCTTTGAAATCGCCCGCTGTAATCCCCTTCTCTCCGTCAAAGAATTTGGTCTTCTTCGTGATATTGATCTTCTGGGTGTTGCCATCTTCGCTTTCCAGAAGGAGAAATTTTTTGTCGATCACTTTCAGAAACCCATTCAAATTTGGTAGAACAAGCGCAGCATTCCTGTCATTCGGATTTGCGCCGCCACGTTGCTTTTGCTGTTTAGGTGGCCTTCCCTGCCCTTCTACCCCGCCAGCAAACATTAACATCAAAACACACAAGAGTGAAATGTATCGCATCCTTTAATATAAGATGCACTTCACCCTAAACCGGTTACCACTCCATCGCTGGTGATGGATCGTCGAAATGAAGGCTCGCCCAGCTTAGCAACCACCGTGGTGCGATCCTACCCGCTGCGATGGCTGCAATCGCCTGCGGAGCTACAATTTGTGGCGGAGCCTGTAGCCACCTCTGATAGTTCCTGAATCCGGTGTAATTGTTTGTGGAACGCCACAACCCTTCAGGCTTCGATTCCAATGAGTAACCGCCATTTCATACGGCTTTCTTTTTGTTCTTCTTTTTCTGCTTATTGTTTCCAGCCGGAACGCTATCCACCTTGCCCCCTTGTGGATTGAGTTCAGCCAGAACTGCTGCTAATCGTTTGCGGGCTTCCGAACCTGCAGGCCCCCCTGCACCTTCGGTTATCAGCTTTTCCTCAAACGGGGCATTTTGTAAATCGTAAAGCTCGCCGCTTTGATTTAACTTCCAGCCTTTCTCCTTCGCATACCAGTTCTTCCCCAACTGAACGTAGACCCAATCTCGAGGGCTTCCTTTCTTACCTTGCGATTGTGGCGCGAAGCTCCGCCCGTCAATCTTTGAGCCTGTGGGAAGGGGTGCACCGGCGAAGTCCGCAAAGGTAGTGTAGAAATCGCTGAAGTCCACCAAGTCTGCCAACACTTTCCCTTTCTTCACTCCCTTTCCACTAACGATTAAAGGAACGCGTGTTCCGCCTTCCCACATGGAGCCCTTGGCGCCATTGATCTGCTTGCCATGAATTGTATAAGACTTCTGAGCAGTCCCATTATCACCAGTGAAAACAATCACCGTATCGTTTTGCAGTCCGAGCTTCTTAACTTCGGCTACAACCTTGCCCAGCATCTTGTCCATATAAGCAACGTTATCGGCAAAAAGATCCTGGCTATCTGGAGCGCTGTCTGGCGTCCGCAAAATTGGACCGTGGACAAGGTGAGTGGAATGGTAGATGAAAAACGGCGTTGCACGATTGCGCCGCATAAAATCCATTGTGAACTCATGTGCGTGATCGGGCGCGTAAACTTCCGTTTCGTTTTCAATCAGTTTTCCATTCTTGGTGTAGGTCTTCTGCCAATACCAACCACCCGCA
The DNA here is from genome assembly GCA_043745195.1 of Bryobacterales bacterium. Taxonomy (GTDB): domain Bacteria; phylum Acidobacteriota; class Terriglobia; order Bryobacterales; family Bryobacteraceae; genus JANXSF01. Next base: position 11,352 of record JAYTTF010000215.1, read on the forward strand.
GTAGGGTCGGTCAGGTATTCATCAAACCCCCACTCCGCCGGCGTTTCGCCCACTTGTCGCCACTTGCCGCTGCAACATGTGGCGTACCCGGATTGCTTCAACAGCCTGGCGATGGGAAATTCGTCCACGGACTTAGCACCGGGACCGCCTTCCCTCCAGGATTGATTAGTGATTCCGCCAGTGCGAAAAGCATAGCGTCCAGTCATTAGCATGCAGCGGGAAGGGCCGCAAAGCGGGGCCGCATGACAACTTTCAAACCGCGTACCTTCCTTGGCCAGCGCGTCAATATTAGGAGTCTTGAATCGGCTTTGCCCACCATAGCAGCCGAACAAGTCAATGCCTGCATCGTCGCACAGAAAAAAGATGATGTTCGGTTTCCTGGTAGCTGCAAAGCTTTTAGTTGCGGTGGCAAGCACTGCGGCACCAAGAGTACTCATGAACGAGCGTCGGCTTGAATTCATAATATGTTCCTTACAAACCATAGCAAAACCCCAAGGTATGATGAATGGTCTATGCAATTTTTAGTGTGTGCAATGGCTTTTTCGTTTGCCGTTTCTTATGCGCAAGCAATTCACTTCGAAAACGTTGCAAAACAAGCAGGCATTCAATTCGTAGTTGAAAACTCACCCACTCCGCAAAAGCATATGGTGGAAACCATGGCTGGGGGCGTGGCTACTTTTGACTACAACGGCGACGGCCGTCCCGACATTTTTTTCACCAACGGCGCAACGTTACCTGGTCTCCAAAAATCGTCAGCCAAATTCAACAACCGTCTTTATCGTAACGATGGCGATTGGAAATTCACGGACATGACGAAACAGGCTGGCCTTGAAGGTGCTGGTTACTCCATTGGCGCTGCTGTTGCTGATTTCAATAATGACGGCCACTCGGATCTATTCGTTGCTGGAGCGTTCCGCAATATTCTATACCGTAACCGGGGCGATGGGACATTTGAGGACGTCACAGCAGCATCGGGCATCAACTCAAAGAATTTCTCGGTAGCCGCAGGCTGGTTCGATTTCGATAACGACGGCCTGCTGGATCTGTTCGTTGTGAACTACGCCAAATGGACTCCAGAATTCAACCGCTTCTGCGGTGATGTGGCGAAAGGCATTCGCGTCTATTGCCATCCAAAATATTTCCCGGCTATTGCCAGTCAACTGTATCGCAACCTGGGCAACGGCAAGTTTCAGGACGTCACTGTGGCTACCGGACTGGATAAATTCACAGGCCGCGGAATGTCCGTAGCCTTCGCCGATTACGATGGCGATGGATTCACCGACGCCATTGTCACCAATGACAATTTGCCTAATTTTCTATTCCACAACCAAGCGAGCAAGGCGTTTGAAGAAGTTGCCCTGGAAGCAGGGGTTGCCTTGCTTGATCACGGTAGACCAGTGGCCAGCATGGGTGCCGATTTCCGCGATTACAACAATGACGGGCTTCCAGATATATTCATTACCGCGCTAAGCGGCGAAACGTTTCCTCTATTCCAGAACCGAGGCAAAGGGCAATTTCGCGACGCCACCAATTCTGCAAAACTCGCCACGGCCACAAATCCATACGCAGGCTGGGGCCTGGGTATCGTCGATTTCGATAACGACGGTTGGCGCGATCTATTCACTGCCAACTCCCACGTCAACGACCTTGTGGAGCAGTTTGAACCCTACGCCTACCGCCAGCAGAACACAGTTTTCCGCAATCAACAAAATGGTACATTTGCCGCAGTGGAAGCAGGGTTGAACACCAAGTCTGTTCATCGTGGCTCTGCCTTTGCAGATTTCGATGGCGATGGATTGATCGATATCGTGGTTGCTTCCTTAGGAGAACCTGCCGAACTATGGCGTAACCGTAGCACTCCGCAAGGCAAGTGGCTGAAGGTGAAATTGACCGGCAGCAAATCGAACCGCGATGGCATTGGGGCAACCATTAAGATCGGCAATCAAACTAACACTATGACCAGCGCTGTCAGCTATGCTTCCTCCAGCCACGGTCCGGTGCACTTCGGTGGCTTGCCAGACAAGGTGGATGTTCAGGTGCGCTGGCCGGGTGGGAAAACGCAGGTGGTGAAAGCTGTAATAACCAATCAGGTAGTAACTATTTTGGAGGAGTAATTTCGCCCGCCTGTTCTGCATCGTCAATCATGCGGCGCAGCTCCTGGCTCTTCTTAACCAGTTCTGCAACGCGATCCGTTTTGCCCGTCGATTGCAGAGCCCGGCTCAATTGAAAGTGCAGGCTGCCATCTCGATCAATTGGCAGAGCGGCGTCCAAGTGAGCAATCGCGTCTGCAGCTCGATTTGCTGTCATCAATGCCCGGCCCAATGATGCGCGCACTGGAAGTACTTGCGATGCCAGTTTTGCCGCTTTTTCCAGTGGCTCAATGGCTTCATCCATTTTTTGCTGACCGGCAAGAGCATCCCCTAATAACCAAAGCAACTCCGCATCTTCAGGAGCCTTGCGCAACAGTCCGCGGAGGTTCATTTCAGCCGGTACAAAGTCTTTGTTCGCCAGCAGCGATGTAGAAAGTTCTTTGGCTAGCTGAGGGTCATCGGGGCGCTTCTCCAACGCTGCACGCCATTCGGCCATCGCCTCTGTATGCTTCCCTTGATTGCGATAGAGCGTACCCAGAAATTCATGCCACTCTGAGGAATCGGGAAATTTGCTGAGCCTTGCGAAGGCCTCCCGCGCAAGTTCGTTATATGCTTTTGAACGCCAATATTCGGCATCGGGAGATTTCGTAATGGGAACCTCCGTCGCGGCCAGATAACGCTTCGCTTGAAAATGGCACTCGGCGGTGGGCTTCAAGCATGGCGCAGCGGGTGGCGATTTCTTACGTTCCTGCGCGGCCCAATCCTTGTGATCACTCTTTTCATAAATCTCGGCAATGCGTTCGTGCCAGTCACGACGGTCCAACTTACCCAACGCCTCACGGTACAACGCCAACGCTCCGCGCAACTTTTGCTGCTTCATCCGAGTTTCAGCCACCAGTGCCAGCCAATAGGGCGAACCCTGCGCCTGCGCATCCAACTTTGCGTAGGCTTCTTCGGCAAGTGCTTCGTAGCTACGGCCAAGTTCCAACCAACCGCGTGCCACCTCAGGCTGGGCTTTCACAATGGTACGAAACGCAGTGGCCACAGCTTGAGGACGCTCCGCCACCATGCCGGCTTCTGCCAGCATACGGGCCAGTTCCACATCGTCGGGCATGGCGCGCACTGCGGATTCTAAATAATCAGCGGCTTTTGAAGCATCGCCTAATCGCATGTAGGAGACACCGCACATCGCCAAGGATCGTGGATCTTTCTGGGTCCCAAGCGTGGCCACAGCTTCGCGATCCCGGCCCGCCATGTGTTGCGCCATGCCCAGGTTCAAACGTAAGCCCTGATTGGTTGGCATGGCCTTTACCAGATCTTCGTAAATAGTAATTGCTTCAGCGAATTTCCCCGCACTCATGAACTGCTTGGCCTGTTGCGATTTTACAGCCGCGGCATCCTGTGCTAACAGTGATGCAAATAGAAAAAAGGCGGCTCCTTGTGAGAGCCGCCCAATTGTTCGAATCATACTTCCTTAGAATTGCAAACGCAATCCAAAGCGAACCTGCCGTTCTCCAAAAGAACTGCGAACGCTAAGGAAGTTATTCCCCTTGTTGGCAACGCTGGTGCTGGCGAAACCGCCAAAGTGCGATGTGTTCGGGAAGTTGGTTGCTTCTCCGCGGAATTCAACCTTTACTTTTTCAGTAACCATAAACGTGCGGCTTAAAAGCAAATCAGTATTCCACACCCCTGGGTTACGAAGAATGTTGCGGCCTGTGCTGCCAAAACGAGTTGTAGTCACCGGAACAAAAGCGTCCACATCGTACCAAGTGGTTCCTGGTCCAACCTGGAAAGAACGAGTTACTTCGCTCTTCACCTGATCCGCCGTTTGTGCATTGCCACCACCGATATTCAGCGAAGCACCCGAAGCACCTACCGTGAATGGCGTGCCCGTATATGCGGCCATTATTCCGTTTACGGACCAACCACCAACAATGTGCGACAATACGCCGCTGTTTGCATATGGCTTGCCTTTACCGAAGGGAAGTTCATACACCCAGCCGATGTTGAAAATGTGCGTACGATCATAACCAGCCAGGGCGCGGTTACGATTGAACACCGGTCCCCAGTTCCAGCCCACAGATGCCCAACCATCTTCATCGGTCATGTTAATGGCTTTGGACCATGTGTAAGACCCTTGCAGCATTACGCCTTTTTGAAACTGCTTGCGAATGCTGGTCTGCAAGGAATGATAGTGAGAGCTAAGGTAGCCATCCCACATATTGGTAGCGATCTGACGTCCAAACTTTGAGGCGAAAGGACGGCCTGCGTTACCCAAACCGGGTGACGACGAATTGATATCGCGATCAGCCAGTTGGTGAACAGTTTGCGTTCCCACATAGGCAACTGTACCGACAATGCTCATTGGCATGCGGCGTTCAAAAGTGGCATTCCACGATTGAATGTAGCCGCGATGAATTTGGCCCAGGTTGGGGCTGCGCATGTCAGCCACTGGCGGCAGATTCACAATACCGCTGGAAAGGTCAGGACCAACCGTTGGCGGCAATCCCGTGGCCAGGGTCCCAATTGGAACGAAGGAGTTGGGTGCGTCGAAATTGAAATTCACGGTTAAAGGATAAAAACCACGTAATGGACGAGAGAAAGGAAGCGGATCGTAGTTGATGCCATAGCCTGCGCGGAACACAGTTTTGTCATCCATACGATAAGCAAGGCCAATCTTTGGTGCAAACAACCTCTTGCTAACAGTAATCCCAACGTCCTTGGGCTGGTTGCCGCGGCCACCCAAGAATACTTGATTGGTCAATGGTTCCAAACGCTCAATTCCCTTGCCGGTAGCCCGGGTCATCAGCGGATAGTACTCGTAGCGCAGTCCCAAATTCACTGTCAGCTTCCTGGTAACCTGCCAGCGATCCTGGGCGTACCAGCCAAACTGAAATTCGCGAGGAGTCATCAGAATATACTGAATGCTCTTCTGCATGTTGTTGGTCAAACCAAGTAGGAACGACGCATAACCGTTGAAGTTATTCGCTGCGCCAGTTGGTCCCAAAACCGTCGATCCACCAGCGAAATCGAAAGCACCTCTAGGGCCTCCTCCGAGTTCAGGCTGATAATGTGTCATACGATGGTTCACGCCGTCGAATCCGAAGCGGAATACGTGTGCGCCTTTGGTCCAGCTCAAGTTGTGGCTGGTGGTGTAGCTTTCTTCAATTCGATTCAAAGGCATCCATCCGGGAACGCCAAACCCGTTGTAGCCGTTAATGGATATGTTTGGAAAACCGCTCTGCATGATGTCGGCAGGGTTGTTGATGCCAGGAATCCCAAGTTTTGTGCTGAAATCCTGGCCGAAATCGACTCCACGAACAGTTTGATCCTGCCTTTGATATCCAAACACACCGTCCAACAAAAGGTTGGAACTAAGCGTGTAATTGTGACCCGCCGACATGTTCTGCACGCGAGTGTCGCCAGTTCCGGGATCGGCACCGGGGCTGGGACCAACACCTTCTCCGAAAATTGCTTTGCCGCTGACGATCGCCTTCATTCTGCCGTAGTGTCCCCAAACTTGCGACTTTTCGTTGCGGGTCCAGTTGATCTTCACGTCGTTATAGTCGCGCTTGAAAATTGGGCCGCCGGCTGCGGCGAAATTGGTCAACGGGCCACCAAGATTCGGCAGTGGGTAGTTTGCCTGAATTTTCTGAGCCTGCGGTGAAATCCTATTTGCAGGAATCAGATTGCCGGGGAACGGGTCTCGACCAGTGCCATTGGCGACATTTCCGGTAGCGGGATCATAGATGGTGGTTCCGGTTGATGCAAAGTTACCAGTCCGAATGTCAGCCGTTGGAACCGAGTAGATACCAAACGCACCGTCACGTTGACGAGAGCCGTCGAAGCTGTAGAAGAAGAAAAGCTTGTTCTTCTTAATAGGTCCACCGATGGTGGCACCGTAGTTATTGTAGATGCGCAGTGGTATCTTCTGTGTTGCTGGTAAGAAGAAGTTACGAGCCTTCAAACGCTGATTGTCATGAAATTCAAACGCGGTTCCATGAAACTGATTGGTGCCGCTTTTTGTAGTCAGCGAAATCGCCGCGCCACCGGATGTCCCCTGCTCAGCATCGCTTGCAGCGGTGGTGACGTTCACCGTATCCACCATTTCAGCTGGCATCACGTAGCCAGTGTGGTGAGGCAACCAAAGATTAACCGAAGCCGCGCCATCAATGCGCGTCATGTTGTTATTTGCGTTTGTGCCATTGATATTGGTCCGCAAAGAACGGCCAGGGGAATCTGTAACCGAATTCTGGAATGAAGAGGGCGTCGCGCCAGGAACCAGGTTGATCAAACTTTGATAGTTACGATAACCCGGCAAAGGAAGACTTGAAATTTGTTTCGCATTCAGTTCCGTGTGCGTATCCGACTTATCAGTCTGCAGCACTGTGGCTTCAGCCTGAACGGTGATTGTTTCATTTGTTGAGCCGACTTCCAGCTTCGCATTCTCGCGCGAAACGAAACCAGCCGTGATTCGTGCACTCTTCACTGTGGCAGGACGAAAGCCTGCGGCAGCGAATTTAACGTCATATTCACCAGGCAAAATGTTCTGAATGGTGTAGCGGCCGCCTTCGTCTGTCTTCGCTTCGTAAGTCTGACCGGTGCCTTTGTTGGTAATCGAAATAGTGGAGTTGGGGACCGAACCACCCGATGAATCTTCAACTATTCCAGTTAGCGAGCCGTATAAAAGTTGAGCAGCAGCAGGTGCCGCCCAGTATGCCGATATGGCCAGTGCCATAAGGGTTACCGACAAGCGATTTCGCATATTCATGTTTGTTTACCCCTGAAAATTCCTAGACAGCAACAACCTAATAACATGATCCGGTTTCGATAAGGCTGGCAGAACGGCAGCTCTGGTTCAACCGGACGTAAAGAATTTGAGAAAATCCTCCGTTGGGCAATTATTACCTAATATTGTTACCAAGATCAATGGGTAGGCACTCTTTATTTATTGAGTGAAGAATCCTTAAATGAATGTATTTACAAATCAAGTGGTAAAATCCAAAGTGGAAGCTAATCTTGGCCGGTGCTGGGCCTGGTCTTCAAAACCAGCGTGCGTCGCCTCGGTGGCGCGGTGGGTTCGACCCCCACTAGCTTCCGCCAATCTAAACTACTTCTTTTCAGTGATTTGAAAACACAAGGTGCCGTTTGAGCCGAGAAATGTATGTCATTTTTGGGAAGCGAAAGAAGCCGGAGTGAAAGTGAAAAGAGGACGTCCGTTCTTACAATCCGTTTCCCTTAGCAAAGTGGCCACGTCTGAAATCCGGAGTCCAGAGTACAGCATGGTCATCAGAACTGCGGTCGTTACCGGTCTTCGAGGGTACGTATACAAGTACAGAATTTACTTTTTGTAATACGAAACAATCTTGACCCCGTTAAGAAACTCCGCTCCACTTTGAGCTTTGACGGCGCCCATCACAACAATCCCAACATACGCCGGCCTCAGATGAAATCGGTCCGTAATGTATGCCTGAACTCTAATGGCGCGACGGCGGGCTCCAAGATATTGCTGCGGCGCTTCGCCTTCCCCGAAATAGCCCTCCACAATCAAAGGACCGTTTCGCGGGAGGCGCATTACTTCGGTCATCGCTGCATCCAGCTTCTGTTTTCCGGCGGCGCTGATCACTTCCTCTCCCTTAGAAATCTCGAACAAATCGGCGCTTTCTATCCAACTACGATGCCGCTCAAATCCTTTGGCAAATTTACCTGCCTTGTAGTCCGGCAAATTGATGGAGGTCAGATCGAAAAAGCCGCGTTTTTTAAAGTAGCCGCGAAAGAGGAAATTATGCTTCAGTGCTTCGGTATCATCAGAGAGGTCCGACATTGCTTCATGAGCATCAGCCAGAGCTCTTTGAAGATTCTCAGCAACCCCACCCTCGCCGGAAGCCGATTGGAATTTTTCAACAGCAGCCTTCACTTGCAGTGTTATTTGCTCCATATTCTGCACTGTTTTACGTACTTGGGGAACAATGTCGCTATCATCCACTTTGGTGACGATGCTTCGCGCCCGTTCAGATGTTTCACGAAAACTCTGCACAGTCGTGCCGACATCATGGATAGCTTTCTTGACGTCCCCTGCGATCTGCTCGTCCTTGAACAAGGCTCCCACTGCGCCTCGGCCATCGCGCACGCCATCGGAAATCTCCCGGATGTTGGCGGCGATGCGGTTTGAGGATTCCATAATTGCCCGCACTTGTGGCGTCGATGTCTTTATCAAGCGATTTGCTGAATGCGCGACATCGCTGATATTTGCCAGAGCCGTGATCACCTCGTCCTTCACTCCCGCCATCAGCAAGTTTACGTTCTTCACTGTCTCGCTCATTTGATCCATCAGGTCTCCAAAATCAAAAGGTTCCTTCGACGGAATCAATGCGTTCTTTTGGGCAGTTGGGGATCCTTCCGTACCCGCGCCTACTTCAAGAAACTTGTTCCCCAGCAGACCGTCGGTTTGGATTGTAGCCACCGAATCCTGCCGAACAATGGGATGCATTGTTTCGACAATCCGCACATGCACCCGGAACTTGGCGCTCGGGCTGGAGGGGACCTCAATCACCGTTATAGCTCCGGCATCCATACCCGCTACCCTCACTTTGGATCCAACCTGTAGCCCGGTCACTTTCTCGAAGTCGGCCCTAACCTCAAAGGATTTGGTGAACAATTGTGTGCTGTTTCCAATCAGAAACAGCCCGAGCGCAAAAAGCAGCAAGGCCCCGGCCACAAACAACCCAACCATGAATTTCTTATTCGCTTCCATTTCACCCACCCTGCTTGGATTTCATGAAATCCCTAACTAATTGATGTTCACTCTGTTCGAGTTCTTCCGCCGTTCCTTCCGCCAGAATGATGCCATTGTCGAGAAAGGCTAAACGGTCTCCAAGGACACGAGCGCTGGGGATGTTGTGAGTAACCACAACCAGCGTGGTGTTGTTGCGCTTTTTCACATCCAGCAGAAGCTCATCGATTTCTCCTGATGTGATTGGGTCAAGGCCGGCGCTTGGTTCATCCACTAGTAAGATGGACGGCTCAAGCGCAAGCGCGCGAGCCAGACCGGCCCTCTTGCGCATACCCCCGGAAAGGTCAGAAGGCATCTTGTCATACTCCTTGCCGAGTCCAACTGAGTCGAGGACAGACTTCGCGCGTTCCTGAATTTCCTCACTCGATTTATCCGTATTGCGCTTCAGAGCGAACGCAACATTAGCGCCAACCGAAATCGAGTCGAACAGCGCGGCGCTTTGAAATAAAAATCCCATTTGCTTGCGGACGGGCGTCAACTCCGTGCTATCCATTCCGGTAATGTCTACGCCTGCTACTTTGACAGAGCCCGTATCGGCTTGTAATAAGCCGCAAATCAACTTAAGGGTTACGCTTTTCCCGGTCCCGCTTCGGCCAAGCAAGACGTAGCCGCTCCCTTGTTTCACTTGGAAAGAAAGGTTGTTCAACACATTGCGTTGGGCAAATGACTTCGAAACGCCTTTGAACTCGATTGCGTTCTTGGTTTCGATTTCACTCATCCTCCGGCCACCGGAAATAGGAATGCGATGAACTTCACTAAAATCACGTTCATCAGAATAAGAAGGACGGAACTGAACACAACACTCTGGGTGGCTGCGCGTCCAACGCCTGCGGCCCCGCCCGTTGCGTTATAGCCAAGGAAGGATGAAGTGCCGCCTATGATAAGGCCAAACACAATCGTTTTGAGTGTGGCGGGAATGAAATCGGAGAATCCGAGGCTGCCAAAAGCTTGTGCGAAATAGAAACGGAGTGTTGATCCGGAAATGACTGCCTCGGCGATGAATCCGCCAAGCATGCCGGAAAAGTCCATCACCACGGTCAGCAGCGGCAAACAAAACGCGCAGGCTACGACGCGAGTGAACACCAGATATTTGAAGGAATTCACCGCCAACGATTCCAAAGCGTCAATCTGTTCGGTAACCCGCATGCCTCCCAGTTCGGCTCCAATACCCGCGCCTACTCGTCCTGAAATCAGCAGCCCCGTAATCAGCGGCCCGGTTTCCTTTACCAGCGCAAAAGCAAGTGCGGTGGGGATCATGGCCGCTGCGCCAAATCTTTCCAGCGTGGACCGGGTGTGCATGGAAAGTACGATTCCCACGGCTAAACCGGAAAGGATGATTAGAGGAGTGGAACGCCATCCGATTTCGAAAACTTGCCTAACTATTTCGCTAAATTCGAACGGACGGCGAAAACATTCACGAAAAACTTGTCCGCCCAGCAGGCTTAGTCCGCCGAACCATTCAATTGGTCCCCGCACACTTTCGATGAGCTTCTCTATTAAGGGAGATCCCGCGCTTGGGAGTTCCGGTTTGGGATCTTCTTTATTCACAATGCCAACTAGAAAATGGGCAGGATTCTGTCAGAGAGTCTGCCCCACGCCAATAACGGCGGATGTTTTATTTGAGAATACGTTGCAATTGTGAAGCCAATCGTGACGGCATTGAATTAGGTAAGCCGACGCATGGTCGAAGAAGTTCCACGCCAATGCATGGACGAACGTTCGTGCAGCTACACGCGAGAGCTTATAAGTCGGCCTTTTCTAGCTCCTGTAGAAATTCCGAGCTGCTTGGCCCCTTGCAAAGTCGTGAGTTTTAGGATTTCATCCGCTATATTTCCGTCATGAGATCGGCCTCGAAGTCTTTGTTTCGACAGGCCTTGAAATGAAGACAATCTAATCGCAGGTAAGTGCAACGGCCGATCCTCAATCCTCTCACGGGGTTCATCAATAACCAACATGCAAATTTTGCATCGAAACGAGATTATTGGATCTGTTTTTAGTTTCGTCTTCACCATCTTGTCGTCGTGCAGAACCCATGGGGCTCATTCGCCGTGCACTGATTCCGCGACCCGCAATCGGCCGTCGCTCATCTGATCCACAAAAAACCGCCGCGCCCCACCCTTCGCAACAACAGCTATCCCGAATTCCGTTGCTAGCTGATAGACAGGGTCCGGTTTGACGCGCTGCTGCAGAAACAAACCAATCACTGATTTATCGCTCCACCAGATGGCCTCACCAGTTCCGATTGGGGAATTTCCGGGAGTGCCAAACGCGATGACAAGATCTAATTCAGCGTTCACTTGTGCCCGGTTCAGCACCCGAACGTGATTTACATTTGGGGCTGCGAGTTTCATCACGGGAACAATTGCTCTATCCGCCTCCGCTGCATCCGCGGCGTATCCAGCAAGCAGCCAGACCAGATTGGCCAACAAGAGTACCGAAAAGTTCCGCATAGACTTTCACAAATAGCACATCACTGAACCTCCAGACGCGTCAGGCGATTCGCTTGGCACGCACAATGAATCTGTCCGGAGCCGCGCCAATCATGTAGAAGGGATAGCAAGTCACAAGCGTTAGGATTTCCGTTTTGCTAGGCGCCAATACTTCAACTTCGCTTGGACTCACAATCCTAGTGGACATTACTTCATACCGGTATTCACCGCTCACGGTACTCAAAAGGATGATGTCATTGCGTCGAATGTTTCGCAAGGGTCGGAAGAAGGTATCGCGGTGCCCGGCAATCCCTACATTCCCAGGCTTGCCCGGGAATCCAGTTCCGGCGATGTGGCCCACTGCGCGACGCAAGGTCTTGCCGCTAGTCCCTTCGGCAACGGCAGCCGAAACACCAAGGCGCGGAATTTCCAGACGGCGAATCGAGCCAGGGCTCGCCAATGCAATAGCCGCCGGAGTGTTTCCTTGGACGACAATCAGCTCTCGTTCCGCTTGATCGAATACCAACGCATCGATCAAAACAAAGCCGCAATAGGCCAACATCGCTGCACCACCGATAAGAAGCATCCATTGAACCTGTTTCATTTTTCAGACCCCATTTCCTCACGCACCAGGTAGTTCGCGCGCGCCCGCACTTTCAACTTTCCCTTACCGCTTCCCTTGGCCACCACTTTGATAGTCCTCAGGCCTTTCGACGCCTTTGTGTTTGAGGAAACATAGCCAAGCGTATACTGATGCCTGATTTCGCGGGCTATGTGCTCGCAATCCTCAACAACCTTGCTATATCGGTCCGGAAAGAATGCTTCTCCACCAGTTGTCTCCGCCAAACGCTTCAGCACTTTCGGATTCCGGTCCGCATCCTGCGGGTCGAATATTCCTATTGAATAGACAAGAGCGCTGGATTGTTCAGCTTTACTTAAAGCTTCGGCAACGCTATGTTTGCTTGCATTGTCGCCTCCATCGCTGATCACAATCAAAACTTTCTTGTCCCATTTGCCCGTTGCCAAACGTTTGCGCGCTTCAAGAACGGCATCATATAAAGCAGTCTTCCCTTCGGTTGGCGTGTGGAGAATCGCGCGGGTCAGTTCATCAGCCTGATTGGTGAATTGCATATGGTTGGGTAATCCAAACGTCACTTTCTCGTTGAAATTGACGACGAACATTTGGTCTTGAGGATTGCTCGATTGAACGAACGCGCGGCCAGCGGCAACAACGTCCGCAATTTTTGGGCGCATGCTTCCGCTGTGGTCAATCACCAGGCCGACCGTCACTGGCACATCTTCATGCTGGAACAGCCGGAGCGACTGCAGCACACCGTCTTCATACAGCTCAAAGTCTTGCTTAACAAGGTCACTTGCCACGCGGCCCTTTGCGTCGTGCACGGTGGCATGCACAACCACCAAGTGGACGTTTACTGAAATCTGATATGGCGGCGGTTCCTGCAACTCTGCCGCGCCAAGAAAGCCGATCAAGAACAATGGAATGAAAACGTGCATAGCTTCCAGCCTTCTCCAAGACTCACGTATAAATTCTCACTCACACATTGCGACTGAGCTCTTTAAGTATCAACGAAAAAGAAGATTTATGGCACATGCCACCAAACATCCGCAAGTTAAAGGCTTGAACCGATCTGGCGAAACAAGCCCATCACCACATGATCGCCAGGGCTCCGGTCAGTGGGAGTCCTGAACGGTTAAGGTTTGGCCGCAAATAGCTATCGCCCAACGCGGAAACCGCCGAAGCCGTTCCATAAGCCAAAAACTTGTAGCACCCAAATCAGCACTGCAATCACAACCACGGCGTTAAGTATCGTCTTGATACTGGAAGCCATGGGAATGTAACGATTAATCAGATACAAAAGAACTCCGACGACAATCAGTGGCACCACAATATTTAGTAAAGGCATGTAATTGCTCCGACCTAACTCATGCACTTTAGTGGCCATAGCTGCCTGCTCATAGCCGAGTTAGGCGATTAACAGTATAAGCTGGCTATTTGTGACCACGCCATGTCTCATGACCAAATATGGTCAAACAAGAAGCGCACTTAGCCACAATCGGTGCTATGCTTGGGCCAACCGTTAAATTCCAGAGCTTCAAATTTTTAAAAGTGAAGGAAGCTAAGGCGCTATACCAACAAGAGCGATGCAGATGCGACTGTATTTTTGCCTGGCAAAGTGCAAGTTTTGCAGTGGCATCGATGACGAAATAAATGCCGCAACACAAGAAAGTAAACCGCGTACCTTCGAAAATGCTGCCGAAAGCAGCCACCGGAATCCAGGGTCTTGACGAAATTACCTGGGGAGGATTGCCTCGCGCACGCCCGACTCTGATCAGCGGAAGCGCCGGCGCCGGGAAAACACTTTTCGGCCTGGAGTTTCTGGTTCGCGGGGCAACCCAACACGGCGAAAACGGCGTATTCATTTCCTTTGAAGAGTCGATTGGTGATTTGAGCAAGAATGCCGCATCACTCGGCTTCGACCTGGACGGACTGGTAGCGGACAAGAAGCTATTCATCGACTACGTTCATATTGAGCGAAGCGAAATTGCGGAAACAGGCGAGTACGATCTGGATGGCCTTTTCATTCGAATTGCCGATGCCGTTCAAAGAGTAGGGGCAAAGCGAATCGTGCTGGATACGGTTGAATCGCTATTCAGCGCTTTACCCAACCCAGGCATTCTGCGCTCGGAAATCCGCCGTCTGTTCACGTGGCTTAAGGAAAATGGCCTAACCACCATCATCACTGCTGAACGGGACCAGCCGGACAAGATGACTCGGCACGGGATTGAAGAGTTTGTATCAGACTGCGTGATCATGTTGGATCATCGGATTCGGGAAGAAATCTCCACCCGGCGTCTGCGTATCGTCAAGTATCGCGGTTCCACTCACGGCACCAACGAGTATCCGTTCCTTATTGGTGACCACGGAATTTCCGTATTGCCCATATCTTCGTTGGGCCTGGACCACGATGCACCGACAGTGAGAATTTCAAGCGGCGTTACCCGGCTGGACACAATGCTGGGCGGGAAGGGGTTTTATAAGGGAAGCAGTATTTTGGTAACCGGGGCATCGGGGAGTGGAAAAAGCAGTATTTCAGCCCATTTTGTGGATGCGGCATGCCGCCGGGGTGAGCGTTGCCTGTATCTGGCCTCTGAAGAATCACCGCAGCAAATCATCCGCAATATGCGTTCCATCGGCATTGACCTGCAACCTTGGGTCAGCAAAGGGGTTTTGGAATTCCATGCGGCCCGGCCATCCTACTGGGGCATCGAACATCACCTGCTACTGGTCCACAACTACATCGCTAAGTTCCAGCCTCACGTGGTTGTGATGGACCCGGTGACAAATTTGACCGTGGTTGGCAATCAGAACGAAGTGCGCTCCATGCTCACCAGACTGGCCGATTTCCTAAAGACGAAGGGAATCACTGCGATGTATACCGACTTGACTGCGGGAGACCCCGCGAACCGGGAAATAACAGGAGTGGATGTCTCATCCTTAATGGACACTTGGGTGCTGCTGGAAACCATTGAAGTTGGTGGGGAGCGGAACCGCGTGCTCTACGTTCTGAAATCGCGTGGAATGGGGCATTCCAATCAGATTCGCGAATTTCAGCTTACCGACCACGGTTTCCAACTGTTGGATGCATACCTTGGGCCGGAGGGTGTGCTGACCGGTTCAGCCCGGCTATCGCAGGAAGTGCGTGAGAAGGCTACGGACTTAATTCGCCAACAGGAACTGGATCGGGTACGGAACGACCTGGTTCGTAAGCGGCAGATCTTTGAATCCCGTGCCGCTATGCTGCGAGCGGAGTTTGAAGGGGAACAGGAGAAGATTCAACAGAGCATTTCTGAATCGGAATTGCTGCAGGCGGAATTAGTGCAAGATAGTACGGAGATGGTGCGCAGCCGTACAGCGGGTTCCTCCTCCTTGGACGACAGAAAGGGGCGCGCGAAAGCTGCGCGAGCGCGATGAAGACGGTCACGAAGAAAGCGACGCCGCAGCAACCGAAAGAGGCCAAGCCTAAGCCGGAAATGTGGGAACTGCGGTTATATGTTGCGGGCCAAACGCCTAAGTCGATACGCGCCATAGCCAATTTGAAGCTGTTGTGCGAAGAGCGGTTGAAGGGCCGCTACCGGATCGAGTTGATCGACCTTCTAAAGCATCCACAATTGGCCAGTGGAGAGCAGATCGTGGCCGTTCCAACGTTGGTACGTAAACTTCCCTTGCCTCTGCGCACGGTGATTGGAGACCTATCAAACACTCTACAAGTGTTGGTAGGCCTGGACCTGAAACAAACAGACTGACAGTTAACAAGCAGCGCAGACTTTGCAGAAGACTCCGGAAAAGAGCAAACGGCCATCAGGAAAAAAAAGACTTGGAACGCCTGAGAAACTAGAGATGCACAGCGCCCAATCAAATCGGGAAAGTTGCGATCTATATTTGTATGTTAGCGGTTCCACCTTGAAGTCGACGCGGGCAATCGAAAATATCAAGCGGATTTGTGAGCAGCACTTGAAGGATCGTTACAGATTAGAAGTTATCGACATCTACCAGCAGATGGACATGGCTAGAGCAGATCAGATTGTGGCGGTTCCTACACTCATTAGACGGCACCCTCTTCCATTGAGAAGGCTCATCGGTGACTTGTCGGATACTGCAAAAGTGCTGTTATCGCTTGATCTGAACTGTTCGGAGTGATGGAGGGTAACTGAAAGTTTTGGTTAAGAACAGGAAGTCCCACTCCCCGCTGAAGCCGCCCACCTTGTCGCGCGCGGAATTGGAAACACGTCTGCACGAAGCGGAGGAAACCATCCGGGCCATTCGTTCCGGCGAGGTGGACGCCATTGTTGTGAACGGCCCCAGTGGGGAGCAGGTGTTCACGATAGAAGGCGCTGACCACATCTACCGAATTTTTGTAGAGCGGATGAACGAAGGCGCTGCGGTGTTAAGTAGCGACCGTTTCATCGTGCACTGCAATGATCGTTTTGCGGAATTGGTAGGCATTAAAATTCAGAACGTCGTCGGTTCTTCGATAGCGGATCTGGTTTGGCCAGGTGACCGCGCGAGCATGAACGCATTGCTTGTGTCCGCCGCCAAAGGGCCTTGCCGGGGTGAGATCCAGATGCAGTCCCAACTGGGAAAGCCTTTGCCGGTTCGGCTCTCTTTAAATCCTCTCCACCCGGGCGTCACGCAAGCTGTCTGCCTGATCGCTTCCGACTTGTCTGAAGTGAAGCAAGCCGAGCAGGAGTTGCGAACTTCGACGGAACAGTTGAGGAATCTTGCAGCGCGGTTGCTGGCTGTGCGCGAAGAAGAGCGCACCCGGATCGCCCGCGAAATTCACGATGAGTTGGGCCAGTCGCTGACTGCTGTGAAAATGGACATCGCTTGGCTTGCCGGCAGACTCACCTCTGCAAATAGCCTGATGCACAAGAGGATTGAGGCCACCATGCAGTTGGCTGACGACCTCATAAAGTCTGTCCGTAGGATATCAACTGAACTTAGGCCGGGTATTTTGGATTTGGGTTTGGTGGCGGCGGTGGAATGGCAGGCTCAGGAATTTCAGACTCGCACTGGCATTCCGTGCACGCTTCAGTTGCTCGATCACGAAGAGATTTCGCCGAATGTTTCGACGGCGCTGTTTCGGATCGTGCAGGAGACTTTTACTAACGTGGCGCGACACGCTGGGGCCACAAGGATCAAGGTGATTTTGGAGATGGAAGGAGAGCTGTTGGTACTGCGGATAGAAGATAACGGTCAGGGCTTCAATACGGCGGATCCTACTTTATCGAAATCCCTCGGTTTGCTGGGTATGCGCGAGCGTGTAGCGATGCTGGGCGGACGGTTGGATATTGCCAGTGTCCTTGGCGAAGGGACCAGCGTGACTGCCCGCATTCCTGTTGGGGCGGCCTCCTTGGGCGCACTGAAGGCATGATGCGAATTCTTATCGTCGATGACCATGCGATGCTTCGCCAAGGTTTGAAGTCGCTGCTTTCCGATGCGTTCCGGAATGCTCAATTCGGAGAAGCTGCCAATGCCGAAGAGGCGATGGTGCAGTTGAAGAAGCAGGAATGGGATGCCGCGTTGCTGGACATCAACATGCCTGGAAAAAGCGGATTTGATCTGCTTAAGGAACTGAGAGCTGCTTGGCCGAAGCTTCCCGTTTTGGTGCTGAGCGCTTACCCGGAAGACCAGTTCGCGGGCCGGATGCGGAGGGCGGGCGCACAAGGTTACATGACCAAGGAAAGTGCATCAGAGGAGTTGGTCCAGGCTATCCGAACGATTCTGTCCGGGGATGAATACTTGAGTCCTAACTTAGCCGAAAAGCTTGCGGCGATGCCAGTCAAGCGTGGCGAAAGTTGGCTAGCGGAAAACGGGCCACAGGCTCTGGAAATATTTTTCCCATCAATCTTGCATCATCCTTCCGCTGCAATTCTTATCACCGACGATGACCGTTGTTTTCGCGAAGCTAGTTCCAGCGCGGAAAAACTTGCTGGCCGATCGCGGGCAGAGCTTTTAGGTTTGCGTTTGGATGCATTGGTCGATCCGGACTTCAGGCCGCAGATGGAAGCGCAGTGGCGGGACTTTCTGAAGAAAGGAGAGTATCACGGTAAGCTGCGATTGGTGAAATCTGCTGCCGGCAACTCCCGTGAGATTGAATACACCGCCAAGAGCAATGTGCTGCCCGGACACCATGTGTTGGTGCTTTGCGATCCGAAAATGAAGGTGATGGATTCAAAGATTTGTGGCATTCCGGTGTGGATTCAAGATTATGCGTTCTTCCTGCTGGATATGAATGGATGTGTGGATACATGGTATTCCGGGGCCGAACGTATGTTCGGTTACACGAGCGAAGAGGCGGTTGGAAAGCACGTTTCGTTGATTTATCCCGCTGAGGACACACTGCCTGCCAAGCTTCGGGAAGAGTTGAACAGATGCGGCATGAATGGTCACCAAGTGGATGAAACCTGGTGCATGAAAAAACGTGGCGAACGATTCTGGGCCAATGTGATCACCATGGCGCTGAAGGACGAAAGCGGCGAATTGCAGGGATTTGCCACCGTTACTCGCGATTTCAGTGGTCGAAAAGTGCGTGATGAAAGGTTAAGGCGGGGACGTCCGCGGCTCCAAACACTGCCGCTTGAAACGGTAATCGCCGGCATGGTCTCCGCCGAGGCTGGCCGGGTCCCCGAGGCGAATGAGGCCTTCCTTGAAATTACAGGTTACAGCCGCGAGGATTTCCAGGACGGGCGTCTGAACTGGTCGGATCTGACTCCGCCAGAGTATTTTGCTTTGGACGAATTGGCCCATGACGAGAGGTTGCGGTACGGCGCTTGCACGCCCTTCGAGAAAGAACTCATCCGAAACGATGGAACACGTGTCCCGGTTCTGGTTACTAATGCGCAACTGGAGTTTTCACCGTATCGTTGGATCAGCTTCATTCAGGATTTGCGTTGGCGCAACCGGCAAGAGAGCATTGAAACCGCAACGCCGACCAAGGCGACCCACGATTTCAGCGAGATTGTAGGGAGTAGTCCTTCGCTGCATCGTCTACTAGAGCAGATTGAGGTAGTGGCGCCCACCAACGCGACGGTGCTGATTTTGGGTGAAACCGGCACAGGCAAAGAGTTGGTGGCGCGCGCGATTCATCGGCTTAGTCCGCGCCGGGACCGTCCATTCATCACACTGAATTGCGCCGCCATTCCTACGGGCTTACTGGAGAGCGAGTTGTTCGGCTACGAACGGGGAGCCTTCACGGGCGCGTTGTCGCAGAAGATTGGACGGTTCGAAATGGCCCACAAAGGTACGCTGTTTCTCGACGAAATTGGCGACATACCGCTGGATCTGCAGCCCAAACTTCTTCGAGCATTGCAGGAGAAATCGTTCGAGCGGTTAGGTGGCACTAAGACAATTCCCATCGACGTTCGTCTGGTGGCAGCAACCAATCGTAACTTGACTCAGATGATGGACGATAAACTGTTTCGTCCCGACCTCTATTACAGGTTGAAAGTATTTCCCGTTACGACGCCGCCCTTGCGGGACCGGACGGAGGACATACCGGTGCTTGTCCGTCACTTCACACAAAAATATGCGCTGGAGATGAACAAGCAGATTGACAATATTCCGGTGGAGACTATGAAGGCGTTGATCAGTTGGCAGTGGCCTGGAAACGTGCGGGAGTTGGAGAACTTCATCGAGAGAGCGGTGATCTTGTCCAGTAAGGGAAGTCTGCGCGCGCCGCTTGACGAAATTCATTCGGATGCATCGGAGCCTGCTGATAACAGCACTTTGGAGCAAATGGAGCGGGAACATGTAGTTCGGGTATTGCGCGAAAGTGGCGGGGTGATCAGCAAGGCAGCTAATCGTCTGGGCATGCCGCGCACAACACTGAACGCCTTGATGCGTAAGCTTGGGGTAACTCGGGCAGGCCTCTGACGCAGGATTAGAGGGGGGAAGCTATCATCCCCCCCTCTAATCCTGCGAAAGTCAAGCGATCCTGCGCCCCTGTATCACTTCGACGAGTATCATCACCAACGCAACCACCAGCAATAGGTGAATCAATCCGCCTATGGTGTAGGAACTTACAATTCCCAAAGCCCACAGTATAAGCAAAATAATACAGACTGTACGTAGCATGGCATTTCTCCTTGCAAACACGAATATTTTCAATATCTCCGCGTTACCTTTCCAAAACCATCAATCAACGGCGCTATACATTAGTGCATGCGCAGCGCCAATTATTGAAACGATTCATTTTGTGATGCCTCAGCTAGCTTGTCGATTGACTGCGGCAACAGAATGTTGATCTCCGGCATTTCTGCCTGCGGCAAGTGTGAATACTGCCATACAGTCTATAAGCGATGGTTGGAGCAGCGGCCAATTCCAAAACTCCTCGCGCCCTACCGATCTCATCATCAAGATTTCGAAGACCACGATTTTCGGAACAGACATGCATTTCCTTAAGGCGAAGTCGCCACCCTGCGCGCCATACGATCCTTGGACACGAAGGTACCGGAGTAGTGGAGCATCGGTGCCGAAGTCAGTGCATTTCCATTTGTGACCTGCCAACGTCAAGTGACCTTATATGGTCACCGATGGCTTGTGAATCAGGCCGGGGGCATGTGGCTGTTCTGTATTCACGAGGGCTAAAAGTGGGATCAATATTACGATTTGATGGAGTTAAATTGAGGTTTTGACTAAGGCCACCAAACTGCTAAATGCAAAGCAGCCAAATGAATAAATCTACAGTCATTTCCATTCAATCGGATGGCCGCTTCCAGATGCCCTTGCAACCGGGACTACGAATGAAACTTCTGGCGACAATGTTCGACCAATTACCTGACGCGGTTATTCTGTTCGACAATTACGGGCGGGTTGTTGGCGTCAATCAGGTCGCGGAAAAACTATTCGAGATGGACGCCTTAGAACTTATCGGGAAACTTCATCCTGATTTGTTCCAATGTAGTGACTGTAGGTCAGGTTGCGCGTTGAGTCAAGCTGGCGGCAAACCAGGAGGTTTGGACTCATGCACAACCACTCTTCGCACAAAGGCGGCCGACAATCGTATGGCGGTAGTCAAGGCCATGCATGTGCGCGACGGATTTGGCGCAATCGAAGGCGTGATAGCAACCATCAAGGAAATCGTCGGCAGGCCGACAGTCACGCTCCCACCTATGATCGCCGAATCCATAGCCATGCGCGACTTGCTTGGTGTGGTTCGCAAGGTGGCTCGTAGCGAAGCTGCCTCCATACTGATTGAGGGCGAGAATGGTACTGGAAAGGATCTGATCGCTCAAATGCTGCATCACCAGAGCGCTCGGCAATCCGGGCCTTTTCTGGCCATAAACTGCGCCGCCATTCCAGAAAGCTTGCTTGAGAGTGAACTCTTCGGCTACGAAAAGGGCGCCTTCACGGATGCGCGAACGATGAAGCGAGGCTTGTTCGAAATGGCGGACAAGGGTACTCTGTTTTTGGACGAGATAGGCGAAATTCCTTTTTCTCTCCAGACAAAGCTGCTGCGAGTGCTTGAAAATCAGACCTTCCGCAGATTGGGTGGGCTGCGTGATATCGAAGTTGATATCCGGATT
The DNA here is from genome assembly GCA_043745195.1 of Bryobacterales bacterium. GTDB lineage: Bacteria > Acidobacteriota > Terriglobia > Bryobacterales > Bryobacteraceae > JANXSF01. The sequence goes on from JAYTTF010000215.1 coordinate 32,771, forward strand.
ATTGCGGCTACCAACAGAGATTTACGCAAAGCTGTAAGGGAGGGCGATTACAGAATGGATTTGTACTACCGCCTCAACGTGATTCAACTCACGGTTCCACCATTGAGGAGTCGCCCGCAAGATATCCTGCCACTGGCGCACTTTTTTATGGAACAATTCAAGACCAAATTTAAGCGTCAGGTAGACGACATTTCGGCAGAGGGAGAGTGCGCCTTGTTGGCGCATGATTGGCCGGGCAACGTACGCGAACTCCGTAACGCAATCCAGCGGGCGATGATCCTTGAAGAGTCGAACTGCATTGGGGCTGTGAGCTTGAATTTATTGGTTCGCGAGCATGAACGTACTCTTGATTCATATGAGGTAGACGACACCTGCCCTCTCCTACCGAAAAGGGCAACGCTCGCTGGCGAGGAGCGCCGCTTGCTTGCTCAAGCGTTGGAGCGTATGTCTGGCAATCAATCGAAGGCTGCGAAATTTCTGGGAATAACTCGCGACACGATGAGATATAAGATGAAAAAGCATGAATTGCAATAGTTGAAGGTCCTCAAGGCTTTTGTTTGTGTCAGATTTTTTGACGATCTGGCGTTTTTGTCGCTTTGCTGAAGAACAGCCAGGTAGAATATTCTTATCGCTACGCTCAAGAACCTGGTTCTAACTCCTTGCCACGCCACTCGTCTTTGCTCAATCGGCTCCAACCGCCCGCCAACTAATTGAGCAAATCAAGAAAGAAGTTGGTGTTCCTTGGAGCGATCAAACGGTTGATGCTACAACCATGATGGCCACAACCAAAGACAAATTTATCCGCGATCACAAAGTGGTGGCGTTTCCCTTCCACGATCATTGGCACTCACGCCGTCCCAATGGCATCATGCTTGAATGACCAAGGCTCCTGGTTGGGGAAAGCTCCAGAATGCAGAGGGACGGTCACTATTCACAAATCCTGAAACCAAGCTTGAAACTCTAGCCGCTTAATCTTGGCCGGTGCTGGAGTGGGCTTCATCAATTCCTGAAAATCTAAAACTATCGTTTGCGAAAAAGGATCCCGACTCGATCAATCGGCATCGCCTCTATTCAAACGCGGGAACTTTGCAGATTAGCTCACCTACGTCCAAAGCTCGTGGATCGGCTTATACAGCCCTTCATTCGCACTCGGCACATATTCAAAGCCGCGGCCAAATGGATCGTCGTACCGAATGTTCGTCCAGTTAATACCCAGCGCTGAATAGATAGTTGCTTCAATATCTTCAACCCGCACATCGCGCCCTTCAGACCAACCTGGATCCACAGTAACGCGGCCAGCCTCGTCGGTCTCGCCAATTACCTTCCCGCCCTTCACTCCGCCGCCTGCGAACATACAAAACTGCTGCAGATAATGATCGCGGCCGCCTTGCAATGTGACCTTGCCAACAGTACGCCCGAATTCACCCATCATCACAATCAGCGTTTCATTCAACGAACCATTCGCCTTCAGATCTTTGATCAACTCGCCCACAGCCGGATCCAGTTGTCCCATCGCCATGTTGTACAGTCCAGCGTTAGGACCGGTGCGCGCTCCATTCAGCCCGTAAATGTTACTATGCATGTCCCAGCCGCCAACTGTGACCTGAATATAACGAGTGCCCTGATTCGATTCCAGTACTTGCTTCGCCGTTAACAAAGCATTTCCGAACCCGCTATTTCCATACCGCATGCTATCCGCCGTGGAATATTTGAAGGCTTTGTCCACAGTAGGGTTGTACATCAACCCTCGTGCAGACCTATAGAAATCGCCGTAATCATTCATCTGTTCGCTGATCGGCGAATTTACTCGAAGATTGCCGTCAACGGCATTCAGTAAGTTGTACTTGTCTTCAAACCGTACTTGACCATCCGAGTTGGCAGTATTCGGCAAACCAGCGGCACTGGGCGTCATCTTGAATGGCTCGTACGTTGCCGGCAAATATCCTGACCCCATAGCTGCATTGGAATTCAGCGCCAGGAAGGTTGGAAATTTCTGACTCAGTTGCCGCTCGCCGCGCTTTTCCGCAGCCACGATCGATCCAATATTCGGAGCAATATCTCCTAGCGCAGCAGTTGGGCTTCTGCCAATTTGCACCCAGGTTTGGGAAAGCGAATGAGCCGCTGCCCAGGCGCGCACGGACCGGACAATTGCCACTTCACCAAGCTGTGAACCTATATTGGGCATCAATCCCATCGGCCATAGCGCTTTGCCCACCATGGTTGGATCGAAGTCCTTCGGCGTGGTGCCATCCAGAAACTTCAGATCAAATGTATCCGTGTGGCTAGGCGCGCCAGCCAGCAAAATGAAGATTACATTCTTCGCCGTATTCTTGGTCTGCACTGGCGACGATTTGATCACTTGACCCTGCAAGTCTCTCGACAAACAGGATGCCGTAACGCCCGCGCCGACAAGATTGAAAAAGTTCCGGCGGCTATAGTTCGGCCGTGCATAAAAGGGAGTGTGACTAGTAGGGTACTTCTCAATGATCTTGCGGAATTTTGTTTCTTCGTTGTTCATTTGTCTTCTCCGGAGATTAATAATTGAAAAGGAAATCTACCTTGTTGTACAACGCCCACGTTAAGTTTTCAGCCGCAGTTAACCGATTACCCGATTTCAATGCACCGCTTGCCGCTGCCCTTTCCGCTTCGTTGGGTAGTCGCGTTAGGATGGTCAAATAAAGCGACGTCACCAGATCCTCGTCAGACAAATTAATATTCTGCCGAACTATACTGACGCTTTGACCCACTGCCGCCGACTTCGTCCGGCTCATCACAAATGCCGAATTCATCATGGAAAGAGCCTGTTGATCGGACCCATCCGAACGTCGCTCATTTTCGTCACGATCTCCGCGGAAGAACGAATCCATCAACCCCGCAATATCTCCCGACCGCAAATTTGGCGAAGGCAACTGCATGGCCCACGGAATCGTGATTCGCTTCGCTGCATCCGTCGAATCCACACCGTAAACATAGCTAGTCGGCAAACCCGAAGTCGCTGCCAATGCATCAACAATTTCTTCAGGCCACAACCGTCTAACCAACTTCCGGGCATTCAGCGTCTCCCACAATGGGTTCCAGGTTCCGTTGTATCGCGAAGACATCTGATAAGCATCCGAATTCACAATCTGGCGCTGCAAAGCCTTCAAGTCATATCCTGAACTTACAAAGTCTTGAGACAATTCCTTCAACAACTTCGCGTTGGACGGTTGCAATGTCCAAGGAGCAGGTGGAGGATTATCAGGATCAAGCCGGGCTGGGTCGAACATCTTCACCGGATCCACCAAACCACGGGAAAAGAACTCCTTCCACATGTAGTTCACCGATGCACGGGCAAATTGAAAATCACTGGTCACCGCCGTTGCAACTGCCTGACGCAAATTTGGTGTAGTAGCAGGTACAACAGCGGTGTTTCCGAAAGGATACTTAGGTGGTACAGCGTTCAATGTGCCCACAGGAGCCCTTTGCGGTCTATTCCCCGTAGTCGTGTTCAGAGCATAGGTGCGGCCTCTGGTGGTTGTGACATTCCAGTAATAGGGTGAATTATTCACCGTTGGGTCCGTCCTCACCAGCGCCGTGTTTGTCGGCGCAAAAAACGCTGACATTCCCCAAGCGTCCATCCGTGTGGCTGTCTTGCCCCACAGCGACAGCGTGTCCAAATGGCCGCGCCCGTTATGGCACATCACGCAGTTCAGCTGGGACATTCCAAGGAAGGTCTCCGCCACGTTCGATGCCATCTGGTCATACATATCCTGCGCCGGACCATTGGTCACACGTCCACCAAGAATCCAATTCATTTCCCCTTGATCCCAACTATTGGTCCCTTCCGCCGCAATTAATTCGCGAGCCATCTGATCATACGGCTTCTTCCCCGCCAGCGAAGATTTTATGTAGTCGTAGAACGCTTGGCGTCCATTGGCATAGCGAACCAAACCGTTAAATTGCACGCGCTCAGAATTCTTGAACATGTCCCCAAAATACTGAGTCCACCTATCTACCCACGCTTCACTTGCCAGCAATTCATCCACATACTTTGCCCGCTTATCAGAGGATGAATCCGCCACAAACGCCTTAACCCTGTCTAACTTGGGAATTCTTCCAGTCAGGTCCAAAGTCACACGGCGAATGAATTCATAATCGTTTGTTTTCGCAGCCGGCTGAATGCTTTGCGCTTTCAGCACTCCATAAATATTGTTGTCAATAGTCGCGCTGGATGCGGTCGATTGCTGCCCTGAAGTACGGCTGCCACCAGGTACGAAATTGGACGCTTCCCCAGAGTAGCCGATTTGCCCAACCACACTTTCCGTCAATGCACTATATCGATGACGCTGAAGTGCACGCCCGTTGAGCCCCGCCTCTACCGAAGCAGCCCGGTCTTTGCCGAAGTAACTGCACTCGGAATGTTCCAAATCCAGTGTTTGATGCTGCTTACCTGTCTGCGCCCACGCAGATATTGCAGCGAGGACTCCTCCGATAATGAACGAACTTTTAGGATGCAAAGCGACTACTCCTTGTTTTGGGGGAACCCTTGATTGATTCTATATCGCTGAACCCGCCAAACACCACAGAGTTTCGATCTTAGAAAATATATTTGTTGCCCCTGTAACCAATTAGGGTTTTCGCTTATTTCCTGAGTTTTGGGCCTGAAATCGCCAGAACAGATAGTACTTCAAGAGCTTCCAGTACTTTGCCAATTTCATGAAGATTCATTTAGACTCTTCACCTACTCAAGTAATTGTGGCTCGTAACTATCCGCACTTGGCAATTCCCGCGAATCAGGATGGCTATTCAAAAACCTTGCGCAAGTATTCCAACGCAGCAGCGCATCGTCATTTCCAGCAGGACGAATCCCCTCTGCTTTTTCATACCATCGCATTGCTTCCAAATACCATTCGTGGACAATCACACTCGATCCGTATCCACCCTGGTCGAATCGCGCCCGCGCCCTGCGCTCCCACAACATCCCCGTGAAGTACAGCCGCTCGTAAGCATCGTTTATGTGCGTCACGGTTTCCATAGCGTCGTGAAATCGCCTGGGATCTTTTTCGAATTGGTCGGCCTGAGTAAGCAGCAACATAATGGTTGCCTGTTGATGTTCCGGGACAGCTTGCAATATGTCCAGGCAGATGCTCTCCGCCTGGGCTGGCTCGTTCAGTAACCGGTACCGTTCAACCTTCAACAACGCTGAAGGAACAGCTTCTGTGGATAGGAGTTTCAGTTCTAACACGGCCCCTTACCTCCCTCGACTCTCATGCAGATTACTTGCCCGTAAACATCCGGAACAACTTTTTCAGCGGATCATAATACTCGTCGCAAACACGTTCCTTCAATGGAATAATCGCATTTTCAGTAATCGTGATTCCTTCCGGACATACCTGGCGGCAGCAGGTTGTAATGTTGCAGAATCCAATGCCATGATCATGCTTCAAGTCGCTAATGCGATCCTCAACGTCCAGAGGATGCATTTCCAGCGCCGCTGTATAAACCAGAAACCGAGGACCAATGAATTGGTCATGCTTATCGTGTTCGCGCAAAACGTGGCAAACATCCTGGCACAAATAACACTCAATACACTTGCGGAATTCCTGCACACGGTCCACGTCAACCTGTTGCATTCGCCAAGTTCCATCGGCTGCGTCTGGCTTGCGTGGCTTGAATTTCTTGATCTTCTTCTTAACTTCAAAGTTCCAGGAAACGTCTGTCACCAAGTCCTTGATTAATGGGAATGCGTGCATCGGCTCTACTTTTACGGGTTGATCCGGTGGCAACTCATTCATCCGCGTCATACACATCAACCGCGGCATACCATTGATTTCCGCCGAGCAGGATCCACATTTGCCCGCCTTGCAATTCCAGCGCACAGCCATATCGTTAGCCTGTTCAGCCTGGATCTTGTGCACTACATCCAGCACCACCATGCCTTCGGAAACGTCGGTCTTGTATTCTTGAAATGCCCCGCCTTGACCATTGCTTCGCCAGATTTGAAACGTCGCTTGGGACATTACTTCATCTCCTCAATAATCTGCTTATGCTCCGGCGTCAGTTCACCAATTGGGCGTTTCTCCACCGCCATGCCGCTGTCCGTTTTCTTCACCACCAGGTTATACTTGCCCCATTCAGGATCTTTACCCTGGAAGTCCTCACGGAATTGAGCCCCGCGGCTTTCTTGCCGCAGGATTGCAGCCTTCGTAATCGCTTCGGAAACTGTCAATAGGTGGCGCAAATCCATTGCCGTATGCCAACCATTGTTGTACATCCTATTGCCATCAATCCCAACATTCGCCTCGCGCACATGCAGCCTGTCAATCACTTCCAAAGCCTGCTTCATTTCGCTTTCCATGCGCACAATGCCAACCAGTTCCTGCATCTTTTCCTGCAGTTCATACTGGATTTGATATGGCCCTTCACCCTTCACCCCACGGTCAAACGCTGCCAAAGATCGCTTCGCCGCCACGTCCACTTGCGCAGCATCAACCGGTTCATCCTTGTGGCTGCGCGCAAACTCCGCTGCATATTGGCCAGCCCGTTTGCCAAACACTAACAAATCTGAAAGTGAATTTCCACCCAATCGATTCGCTCCATGCAAACCGGCCGCACATTCCCCTGCAGCAAACAACCCAGGCACGGTAGACATCTGCGTATCACCATCCACACGCACACCACCCATCATGTAATGCGTGGTGGGACCAACCTCCATCGGCACCTTCGTAATGTCGATATCCGCAAGCTGCTTAAACTGGTGATACATGCTGGGCAGCTTCTTCTTAATGTGTTCTTCCGCTTTTGGAATATGCTGCTTAATCCAAGCGATATCCAGGAAAACGCCACCATGCGGACTTCCCCGCCCTGCCTTCACTTCACGATTAATACACCGTGCCACGTGATCGCGAGTCAGCAATTCCGGAGGACGCCGCGCATCTTTATCCCCCTGCGTATACCGCCAGCCCTCTTCTTCACTGTCCGCTGTTTGATTCTTATAAAGGTCCGGAATATCGTCGAACATGAAGCGCTTACCTTCACTGTTGCGCAGCACTCCGCCTTCCCCTCGCACGCCTTCAGTAACTAAAATTCCGGCCACGCTCGGTGGCCACACCATACCGGTTGGATGGAACTGTACAAACTCCATATCCATCAGTTCGGCACCTGCATGATAGGCCAACGAATGGCCGTCGCCGGTATATTCCCAACTGTTGGAACTAACTTTAAAAGCCCGACCTATTCCACCCGTGCAAAGCACCACAGCCTTCGCTTTCCACAGCATAAAGTGGCCGCGTTCGCGATCATAACCAAAGGCCCCGGTAACCCGCCCCCCGCTGGTAAGCAGAGTAAGAATAGTGCATTCCATGTGCACTTCCATTCCCTGATGAATTCCATGATCCTGCAACGTGCGGATCATCTCAAGCCCTGTACGATCCCCCACGTGAGCCAACCGCGGATAACGATGGCCGCCAAAATTGCGTTGCAAAATCTTGCCGTCTTTGGTGCGATCAAACAGCGCCCCCCAAGCTTCCAACTCCCGCACGCGATCCGGAGCTTCCCTTGCGTGATGAGCGGCCATCACCGGATTATTCAAATACTGTCCGCCGCGCATCGTGTCGGAAAAATGGACTTTCCAGTTGTCGCGATCATCCACATTGGCCATTGCCGCCGCCACGCCGCCCTCGGCCATAACGGTATGCGCTTTGCCCAATAGCGATTTAGTGACAACTCCCACCGTCACGCCGCTCGAAGCTGCTTCAATGGCGGCTCGCAATCCGGCCCCACCGGCTCCAACAATTAGTACATCGTACGAATATTCACGATACTCGGCCATTAAAAAATTCTCCAGTCAGACCAGATTCCCATGGAGCAAAGGCGGACGTAAATGTCAGTAAACGCCACTGAAAACAGGCTGCACCATGCCCACTGCTTATGTTTGGCGTTCAAGCAACTAACGCATTCGTAGGCCTTTTGACGTGTCGGATGCTGAGAAATGGTATCCAAATATCCACCAACAATGTGGCGTAATGAGTGACAGCCAAGGGCATAGCTGGAAAGCAGACACACATTCACAGTCATGATGATTGTTCCCAGTCCAATGCCAAAGTGCGTGCCAGTTGCATCGGCAAACCACATAGCTTTCCAGACATCGTAAGCCAGCATGAAGATGAACAAAATCGCAATGTACATTAAGTAGCGGTGAACGTTTTGCAGGATCAATGGAAACGAGTTTTCGCCCCGATATCCGCTGCGAGGTTCACTGACGGCACAAGCCGGTGGATCCTGCCAGTGCGATTTGTAATAGGCACCGCGATAGTAATAGCAAGTGAAGCGGAATAATCCAGGAGCCCATAAAATCAACAATGCTGGCGAGAACGGCACCCACGAAGGAATCCAGGCCGGAGGCTTCCCCAGCAAAGCATGTTCCGAATAACCAAAAATCTCTGGCGAATAGAACGGGGAAAGATAAGGACCATGCGTGTAATGGTTCCCTTGAAATGCAGCCCAGGTTGCATAAATTATGAAGGCGGTAAAGCCAATAAAAACTAAACCAGATTCAATCCACCAACGATCGCTACGCGATGTGGTCCCAAACTTTCCATTTTTCCAAGTAACTTCGGCGCCTGCCATTCCTAATTGGCCTCCATCAAGTTGAGCGGTGATTGACTAGAGTAACGCAATGGTGCAGGAGGGTTCAAGTTTCCAGTGTCACCATCGATTCAGTTGAGTCATTTTCAGCACTCCATCATTTTTCGATCATCCCGGAAAAATAGCGTTCATGATTAGCCAGCCACAATTGGCCAATACACCCAACCGCCTTTCCCCCCATTGAGTGATATCCCTCACCGCACACCTCGAACACCCGGAATTCCTCAGGAAAATGAATTTGGCCAATGAAATGATCGGTATTTTCTTTTGGAATGATCAAGGCATTGCCAATTCTGATTAGTGTATTCGTTGGCATTGCCATCGGATTGGGAACCTATACCTTTCAATTTGCCAAGGGACTTGCTTACCTAAGCAATGACCCCAACCAATGCGCAAATTGCCACATCATGCGCGATCAGTTGGATTCATGGCAAAAATCAAGCCACCATGGCAGAGCAGTCTGTAACGATTGCCATACTCCCCACTCTTTACTGCCCAAGCTAATCACCAAGGCAGAAAACGGCTGGAACCATTCCGTGAAATTTACCTTGCAGAATTTCAAAGAACCCATTCGCCTTCGCCAGGTCAATTCTGAACGGCTTCAGGAAAATTGCCTTCGCTGCCACGCCGAATTTGTCGCCGATATTCGCATGGCCACTCACTCATCAACTGATCTGAATTGTGTTCGCTGCCATGCAAACGTTGGACACGGCCCTAGGAGATAGAACCTTTTTATGCAATCAAACCAATGGAAATATAGCGCGATTCTAGCCACCGCCGCTTTGATAACCGTCCTACTGGCAACGCTACTAATGAACATATTCGAACGGAAACAGGAGGCGCGGCAAACTTATGTCCAGGTCACCAACCTTACCGAAGACACAGTTGACCCGGCTGAATGGGGCAAGAATTTTCCACGCCAATATGACGGCTTCAAACTAACCGCAACAACCGGACCAGAAAGCCGCACCCGCTATGGTGGATCTGAAGCATTTTCCAGACTCGATACAGACCCCCACCTGAAACGAATCTTTGCAGGCTACGCTTTCGGCATTGATTACCGTGAAGAACGTGGGCATGCCTTCTCTCTTAAAGACCAGGACGAAACTGAGCGTACCAAACAAAAACCGCAGCCCGGAGCATGTCTGCACTGTCATGCATCTATCGTTCCGGCTTGGCGCAAGGCCGGCGATGGTGATATTCAAAAAGGCTTCGAGAAAATCTCCGCGATGCCTTTCAAGGAAGCCCGTAAGTTGGTGGACCACCCAGTAGGTTGTCTCGATTGCCACGACCCCAAATCGATGGCCTTGCGCGTCACTCGCCCCGGCTTCTTAAATGGCATCAAGGCCTACATGAAGACCGAAAAGAATATTGACAATTACAACCCAAACACGATGGCCTCACGCCAGGAGATGCGTACCTTCGTCTGCGGTCAGTGCCACGTTGAATACTACTTTAAGCCAGAAGGCAAGGCGGTAACCTATCCGTGGTCGAAAGGCCTGAAGGTGGAAAACATTGAAGCCTATTATGACGAAATCAAATTCAGCGATTGGAAGCACGCCGAAACCGGTGCCGGTGTTCTGAAAGCTCAGCATCCCGAGTTCGAGCTCTACAGCCAGGGCATTCATGCACGCTCCGGTGTTGCCTGTGCCGATTGCCACATGCCCTATAAACGTGAAGGTGCAATGAAGGTTAGCGATCACTGGGTGCGCAGTCCCATGAAGAACGTGGAACGCGCCTGCTTAGTTTGCCACCCCTACTCATCGGAAGAAATGAAGTCGCGCGTTCAAGTAATCCAGGATCGGAACCAGGCACTACTGCTTCGCGCAGAAGACGCCGTCGTGGCATTGATTGACGACATCAAAGCAGCCAAGCAGAACGGAGCTAGCGAGCAACAACTCACCCCAGCGCTCAAGTTGCAGCGAAGTGCCCAGTTCCGTTCCGACTTCATCAATGCGGAAAATTCGATGGGCTTCCATGCGCCACAAGAAGCTGCACGAGTTCTGGGTGAGGCCATCGACATGGCTCGCCAAGGCCAGTTGACACTGCGTCCCAATGTGGCTCATGGGCCCGAAGGGTTGAAAAAATGAAACGTCTTGTCCTATCTTTTGCTCTGCTGCCAGCAATGCTGATTGCCGCTGATGAAGGTGTGAAATTCTCTGGATCGCTGCGGTCCCGCACCGAGGTTTGGGATTGGTTTGAAAGTACATCGAATTCCAACTACGCTTTCCAGGGTTCGCTCCTGCGGCTGAATCTGACTCAATCAAAGCAATTGCTTGATTGGCAATTGGAACTGGCCGCACCTCTGCTGTTGGGCCTTCCAAACGATGCAATTGCGGCTGGCCCCCAAGGTCAACTTGGTTTGGGTGCTTCCTATTTTGCGGCGAATAACCTCAATTCCAATTCCGCCATGGTCTTTGTCAAACAAGGTTTTTTGCGACTCAAAGATATCGGCGGCGTTAAAGGACAATCCTTAAAGCTTGGCCGCATGGAACTGATCGACGGCACCGAAGTTGTTCCTAAAAACGCCACCTTGGCAGCTTTGAAACGTGACCGTATTTCACACCGCTTAATTGGCAACTTCGGATTTACACACGTCGGACGTAGTGTGGACGGCTTGCAATATGTGGCTAACCGATCAAACTTGAATCTAACAGTGTTCGGCGGCCGCCCCACTCGCGGCGTGTTTCAAGTCGATGGCTGGGGAGAGTTAAATGTGAACCTGTTTTATGGTGCCCTCACCCGCCAGACAGCCAAAGGTTCAGGCGAATGGCGCCTATTTGGGATCGGCTATAACGACTATCGCGACGGCGTTTTGAAGACGGATAGTCGTGCCGTAGCCACCCGCCGCGCAGACGTCCAACATATCAACATCGGAACCTACGGTGGCCATTACCTCCATGCAGCAACCGGCAGGCAGGGCATTGCTGATCTGTTGCTATGGGGCGTTTTGCAGTCAGGCCAATGGGGTGCCTTAAACCATCGCGCGGCGGCGTTTGCTGTTGAAGCCGGTTTCCAGCCCACAAATATGCCAACGTTGCGACCCTGGATCAGAGGCGGCTACAACTTCGGTTCTGGAGATAAAAATCCCAACGATAAAACGCATGGTACGTTTTTTCAAATCCTCCCCACTCCAAGAATTTATGCGCGCATGCCCTTCTTCAATTCCATGAACCTGGGCGACGCCTTCGGTGAATTGATCCTTCGGCCCGGCAAACGTTGGACAATTCGCGCCGATGGACATGCCCTAAGACTAATCAGTTCCGATGACCTTTGGTATAGCGGTGGCGGGGCGTTTCAGCCGTGGACATTTGGCTTCGCCGGACGTCCTTCCGGTAACCAGCATGCCTTGGCGACGCTTTTAGACGCAAGTGTCGATTTCAACTTGAACCCCCATTTGGCCTTCAGCGGCTTTATTGGCCACGCTGCAGGTGGCCCCGTCATCAAAGCTATCTACCCAAATGGACAGCATGGGAATTTCGGATATCTGGAATTGACGTGGAAATTCTAATTAGCCGATCGTGTGACAACACAATCACCGTTCCGGGATAGCAGTTCAAGATGCCCATAAACCCAAAAACGGCAGTTGGAATGCCCCAGCAATCTGGATATTGCAAGCCAACGGGGATTCGCGTGACTGGCCCAAGCTACTGTACCCTGCATGAAATCAGCGAGTTGCTCTAAGCGAGCGGCCTGGCTCGCGTGTCCCCTTTGGCGGCCTTTCTACGCTCCTCAGTCTCACCTCTTGGGTGACTCTTATTTGCCTGTTCAGATGTCGGCGAGTTCCTTTCATTTAAACTATCTCGGTAGTCATGCCACCTCCATATTTCAAAGCTCCCGCATGGAAAGTCAATGTTTTGTTTTTTTGGCATAAACTATCCCGGTCACCAGCCATTTGAAAATATTTTCCCCAACCACCTCAACAATCAACCCTGTCAGACTCGCCGGCACCCAAATAAACGCGTGTCAAAATCAAACATGTCTAGCACTGCAAAACTATCAATGTCAGCCGTCCTGCTCTCCAAATCGGACCATCAGGCTTTCGCCAAACTCGAATCCACCTACCAAAAGCAAATCCAGCCGGCCTCCGCAATTGCACTCACTCTTTTTAACCAACTGGTACTGGCCGCCTGGAACATGGAACGAACCCAACGCCTGGAAGCCACCCTCAGCCTTCAATCCGACCCATTGCTGGACCTAGCCCATGCCCCAGTCCTGGCTCGCATCGCCACCTGCCGCCTGCGAGCCGAACGGACTTTCTATAAGTGCCTCAAAGAACTACGCATTCTCTCCGCAAAACCGTTTTTGCAGAACGAACCCAATCGGCTGCGCTACAAACTTGTTTACTACGATCCTCCAGCCGGCACTTCACCTAAGATCACACTAAATTCTCCCTGCCCCTGCGCCTCAGGCAAGCAATTCAAGTTCTGTTGTCTTACCAGGAAGAACCACCCTCCAAAAGCCGCTTAACTGCCTTATTTAACAGGGCCAACTTGAACTATCGCTAGCACTTACTATATTATTAATATAGAGTTAATTTGCTTGTGGACAAAGTTTTGTCCACAAACCTATGGGAGGTTTTATGCGTTCAAGTCTACGCACAGGGTGGTTCTTAATCGCTCTCGTTTTCGCATTTCAAATTCCTGCAATCAGCCAGACATTGGGTGATATCGCGGGCGAAGTAAAAGACCAGCAAGGCGCTTCCATTGCCGCCGCTTCTGTTTCTCTTACTAACCAATCAACTGGCGCAAGCCGTACTACCATTTCCAACGATTCTGGCTCCTATGCATTTCCAGCCTTGCAACCCGGCGTTTACACCGTGAAGGTGGAAAAAACCGGTTTCAAAGCCTCTATTGAAAAAGACATTGAAGTCCAAGTGCAATCCAATGTTCGCCGCGACGTCGTACTTACTCTCGGTCAGGTTTCAGAAACCATTGAAGTCAGCGCATCTGCTGCAACGCTGCAAACTGAGAACGCTACAGTTGGTACCGTGGTTGAGCAGAAACGAATTGTCGAACTGCCTATCAACGGACGCAATTATCTCTCCCTTGCGGGTTTGGCGCCCAACGTCAGCTTTGGGTTCCCTAGCGCCGGACAGGCCGATGGCCGCCAAGGTGGTGACCGCGCCAACCAGAACATTTCCGTTTCCGGTCAACGCAACAACTACAACCGCTTCACTCTGGATGGCGTCGAAAATACCGACCCCAACTTCAACACCTATGTAATTTTCCCTTCCGCCGAAGCGCTGCAGGAATTCAAGGTGCAGACCGGCGTTTACCCCGCTGAGTTCGGTCGCGGTGCCACACAGATTAACGTGTCCACGAAAGGTGGAGGCAACTCCTTCCATGGTGCAGCTTATGAGTTTTTGCGCAATGAAAAGCTTGATGCCAAGAACTATCGCTTTGCCGGCCCTGAGCGGACTAAGGATCCATTCAAGTGGAATCAGTTCGGCTTCACATTAAGCGGTCCGGTGATCATTCCAAAACTTTTCAACGGCAAGAATAAGTTATTCTTCATGTCGAACTACGAATGGTTCCGCCAACGCCGCAATGTGATTGGCACCTACAATCTTCCTTCGGCTGCAATGCGAGGAGGCAACTTCAATGAGATTGCAGCGGGAATCTTCGATCCCCTGACTCGCCGCACCACCACGGAAAATGGTGTCACTTACACCACCGCCACCCAATTTCCAAACAACACAATTCCTGCGGGCCGATTCAATGCGACTTCGGTCAAACTACTGGAATTCTACCCGGCTCCAAATTTGCCCGCCGCTGGTCTTGTGCGCAACCACGTAATCTCGCTTGGCCGCCCGGTTGATAAGGATCAGTTCGTTCAGCGCTTCGATTTCTCTGAATCCAGCAAGTCGAATTGGTTCGGCCGCTACAGCCGCAGCGAAGAAAATCAAATCAATCAAAACCTCTTCACAAACGGCGAAGCCATTATCACGAATGCTTCGCAATGGATGTTCTCCAACACCCGTGTTATCACCAATGCATTGGTGAATGAGTTCCGCTTCGGATACACCAAGTTTTACAACACAACGGGTCCGGAACTGGCCTTTAAGCGTGACGTCGTTGGCAGTCTGGGCATCACTGGCTTGGCCAGCGGCCCGCCCGTGCAATGGGGCATCCCATCCGTGTCGATAGACCAATTCTCCGGATTTGGCAACTCTTCGGAAGGACCCTATGAGAACAACAATTCCGCCAAACAATTCATCAACAACGTGAGCTGGATTCGCGGGAAGCATAATATCAAGGTGGGCGGAGAGATTCGTAAAGATGCGTACAATCAAGTGGGCAACCAGTTCGCCAGAGGCCAGTTTAGCTTCATCACAACCTCCACAAACGGTTTCCGCTTGAATCCAGCCGGCACTGGGGCGGTACCCGTCGGTGGGGCGGCTTTCGCTGACTACGTATTGGGACAGATCAACCAATCGGAAGCTGCCGTTTCCATCGCCAAGGCTGTATTCCGATCCACTGGCTTTGCATTCTTCATTGATGATTCCTGGCGCGTTTCCTCGAAACTTACTTTAAGTTTGGGCCTGCGCTATGAGAACACTCCCCCTTGGGAAGATCAAACTGGCACGTTGTTCAATGCCATTGTCCCAAAAGACATCCGGCCCACGGATTTTCGCAACGCTCCTGTTGCTGATCTCACTCAGCATCCCTTCTTCATGCGCCAGGGTGCAGCGCGAACAAATTGCTATGAAGGCATCAGCCTTCGCTGGATAGCACCAACCACCTTCGCCTATCCCAATGCCCCGCAAGTGAAATGTGATGGCAGCCTTGGCAACCGTTTGGTGGCCCGCGATAATAACGATTTTGCCCCACGTTTGGGCGTTAGCTACCAGTTGAATTCAAAGACTGTCCTTCGCGGCGGAGCAGGCGTCTTCTACAGCCAGGACACAGGCAATCCTCGTTTCGACATGGCTCGTAACCTGGCTGGCCGCCTCCGTTCCAATGCCAACACTTTGGCACCAAATTTGACTTGGGCGAACTCCCTGGCCAGCATCGCCGGCGGCACAGCGGGCGTGGCAACGCCTTACTCATTTGCAAACCCCTATGATCGCCGTACGCCGATTTCCATGCAGTACACCTTGAATGTGCAGCGCGAAGTTTCCGGCGGCATGGTTGCTGAAGTTGGGTATGTGGGCAGTGTTAGCCATCACCTGGAAGGTCTCCGGGCGGTTAACGAATCACTGCCGGCACCACGCTCACTCGGCATCCCCGAACGCCTCCGCGCACCGTTCCCCGAATTCGGACGCATTCAATTGGTTGATAACGGCGGCAATGGCAATTACAACTCGCTGGGCGCAAAGCTCACCAAGCGCTATTCCAGCGGGCTTACATACCTGATGAGCTATACATGGTCAAAGTCTATTGATACCTCATCAGCCATTCGGAACCAGGGTGGCGACACTTTGTTCCCGCAGAACAGCTATTGCCGATCCTGCGAACGTGCCCGGTCCAGCTTCGACGTCAGCCAGCGCTTTGTTACTTCAGTCCAATACGAGCTTCCTTTCGGTAGAGGAAAGAAGTTCGGGGTAGAAAACAAAGTGGCCGATGCCTTGGTCGGTGGTTGGGAGCTGGGCAGTATCATCACACTGCAAAGTGGTTTCCCAATGACGATTACCCAAAGCGGCGACCCGTCAAATACCGGTGGACAGTTTGATCGTCCAAATGCGACCGGTCAAAAGCCTGAACTGCCCCGCGGACAACAGGACCCACAACGGTTCTTTAACACGTTGGCCTTCAGCCGCACACCCGATGGCAGCTTCGGCAATGTCGGACGAAACACTCTTAACTCGCCTGGTATTATTGGCTGGGACTTCATCATGATGAAGAACTTCAAAATGCCATACAGCGATAGCCATCGTCTTCAGTTCCGGTTTGAGGGCTTTAACCTTCCCAACCACCCGAACTGGGGCAATCCTGACAACAACCTGAACTCTGGTACGGTGAATGCCGCAACCGGCATTGGTGCCAACTTCGGAATAATCAACGGAACCCGCACCAACATGCGGAACCTCCAACTCGCTCTGCGATACACGTTCTAGTAACTTTTGTTCTAACCGGAAAGGCCCGTTAGCGGAAACGCTAGCGGGCTTTTTTTATGTGGGGCAGACGCCCTCGTCTGCGGCTGGCCCCCTGGCCAGCCTGCTCCAGGCATTGGAGAAAACCCCGAAGTGTTTGTAAGTGACGAGTATTGGCGTGCGCGGCCCCGATGAGAATCGGGGGATTCCCGACTGTATTCGTCAATCGCTAAGTTCGTGCATACGGGGTTGCTTTCTGTATCCAGTTAATTTTTATTGCTCCAACCGTCGGATCGTGTCCACCACAACATCGCCCACAACCTTGAAGCTACGAGGAGACAGCTTGTCCATGGTGTCCGCCGCTGTATGCCAATAGCTATGATTAGGGCCATAGTTGAAGTCAATCAGATCAATTCCGTTCACACCCTGATTTACAAACGGCATGTGGTCATCATCAATAGCCAGACTTGAGTTCAGGAAGTTTGCTTCATGGCCTTGCTCGGCAGCGATTTGCCAAACCAGGTTAGTGAGAGTTCGCGATCCGGAGGGGTTCTTTAATAGATCCAACTGTTGATCGCCAATCATGTCGACATTGATCATTGCGTGGATCTGCCGGATGGTTCCATCAGCCAACCACTTGGCTGCAAGATGACGGCTACCGTACAGACTATCCGTTGCTGTCCAATCGCCGACCGCCTCTTCGCCGTCAAAGAACACCAGCACCACCGTATGCTTGCGGGGCATGCGATTCAGGCTATTAGCCAGTTCCAGCAGAAACCCCGTGGAAGATCCACCATCATTGGCACCCACAAAGTCCTTCAGCGCCTTTGTATCATAGTGGCCCGATATCACGATGGTCCGGCCGCTGGAACCTGGAAAGGTAGCCAGGATATTCTTCATAACAATCGGACCCGCTGGTGTCTGCGCCGTGAAAGAATCCTCCGCAACTTTGCAGCGAAGCCTTTTCAGTTCAAGAACAATCCAAGCCTGAGTCTTGGCAATAGCAGGTGACCCAGATGGCCGAGCACCAAATGCAACCGCCTTCCTCGTAAAACCAAACGCCCGCTCCCCACTAAAGTCACCAGCAAAAAGAGGCACACACGCAGCGAATAAGATTTCTACAGACTTAATAATCATAAGACTCCTCAATAAACCTTACAGTGTCTGGAAACGGCAGTTGACTTCTCGAAGATCAGGGTATCGCGAGCCAAACGGGGACATGGTTCCCTGGCCTGAAGCAACAGAACTCTAAATGAAATCCTATAGAG
>JAYTTF010000216.1:0-4285 GCA_043745195.1 Bryobacterales bacterium
CCTTTGGTAATGCTGGCAAGTTGATATCCTCCGGTTTAGAGAGTAGCCTAGCAACAAGCTCAATGATCTGCGATTGTTTTGGGAGTGATTGAAACCAAATGGAAAATAACTCAGCAATCACATGGGATCGCCGTTTGTCATGATCCAAAAAAAGGGCATTTGGTGCACCATCGAGGTATAAATTCGAGCCCCCATTGATGGTTACGTGCGCCCACCTTCGTATTGGAGGTCGGATCCATTGCTTAGTCGATCAACGTGGAAGCCGGCGCGCCGCAAGATCAATACAACCACGTCAAAACAAGTCCAAACGTTTGAAGGGCAGAAAGTAAGGGAATTTCCGTTAGGTCGCCGTAACGTAAGCAATATTCTTAGCCTCTCTGCGAGCGTGGACTCTGGTAGCGGTCTCAGCCCCCGATTTAATTGCCCTGGAGCATACTGTACCCCACCAAACAGGACATTTCTACTTTGACTTAGCAGGCTATCGCCAAGCGGGTACAGTCTTGGTGAGGCCACTATGATAAGATTCGACAACACTTGAATTTGAAAACCTCCAGACAGTGATAAGGAGTACGATACGATGTCCACTAAGTTCGGGAAGAGTTTCCCGCTATTTTTGCTAACTACCTGTAGCTTGCTCGCACAGACTGCTCAATTGACCGGTAGGATTACCGATGCGCAACGCGCGGTTTTGTTGGGAACGGAGGTTGTCGCAACTAATGTGGCAACCCAAATCATTCGCCGAACTGTCAGCAATGATCAGGGGCTCTATTCCATTCGTGGATTGCCCCCGGGAGACTACCAACTCACTGCTAGCCACACAGGTTTTCGTCCAGAGAAACGGAGTAACTTGCGGCTGATCGTCGATCAGACGGCTACGTTCGATTTCGAGCTCCAAGTAGGCGCAGTTGCCGATAGCATCGAAGTTAGCGCACAGGCCGCGTTGCTCGACAGCCAGACTTCATCACTCGGTCAACTCATCGACAACACCAAGATCCAGAACATTCCCCTGAATGGCAGAAGTTCCTTCCGGCTGGTTCAACTTACACCCGGCATTACAATGACGCGCGCAGCTGGTGGGCAGTTTGGCGATATCCCCGTGAACACCACGTGGGATAGCAATTTTTCCATCAATGGCGGACGGGCGCAAAGCAACGAGATTCAAATTGACGGCGTTCCTTCCACCGCTGGGTTCTTTAACCAGATCACCACCATTCCCTCCATTGAAGCTACGCAGGAGTTCAAAGTGCAAAGCAACAATCTTTCCGCCGAGTGGGGACGCTTTGGTGGAGGCGTGATCAACGTCAGCACTCGCTCCGGGACAAATGCTCTTCATGGCGCTATCTACGAATATGTCCGGAACAGCGCCTTTGACGCAAACGAGTTTTTCAACAAGGGTGCGGGCCGCGATATTCCTCCGTTCCGTATGAATCAATTCGGTGGCGCGATTGGTGGCCCGATCCTTCGCAATCGCACCTTTTTCTTTGGCGACTATCAAGGTACTCGATACCGGCGAGGCGACGTGTTTCGATCCTCCCTTCCCACGGTACTCGAACGATCGGGCGACTTTAGTCAGACGCTGGGACCAACGGGTGATTTGGCTACAATTTTCGATCCGCTCACTTCGTCCACCGCCCGGATTCCTTTGGCAGGGAACCGGATTCCGGTCAACCGCATCAGTCCGATTGCTGTTAAGATGATCGCCTACTACCCGCAGCCAAACGCGCCTGGCGATAAATTCACGAACTTCAACAATTTCGTTTCCAACGCCGGGCGCTCCATCGATTCCAACCAGTTCGCGGCAAAAGTCGATCATAACTTCAGCGAGAAGTGGCGCACTTTCGCTCGATTTGCGAGAAACAAGACGGGACTTACTCAACCGGACTATTTCAACAACGTTGCCACTTCCGGTAACGGAGCCGTTGGAACCACACCTTTCACCCAACATACCGCAGCGCTCGACAACACTGTCATCCTGAGTCCGACTACTATGCTTAGTGTCCGATACGGTTTCGCACGGTGGTATCAGCTGCGTTCCACGCGCAGCTACGGGTTTGATCAACGCGAACTCGGCATTCCGTCCAGCTTGGTGAGCCAGTTTCAAATTCCCGTTTTCCCAGCGGTTTCCGTGGAACAGTATGCCGGCTTAGGCGGGCAGAGCTTTCTGAACAATGGCAATGACACGCACAGCCTGCTTGTTTCTCTGACAAAAACGGTTGGCCGTCACAACCTGAAATGGGGGGGCGACTTGCGACTGCACCGTATCAACTATTTCAACTTGGGATCGGGCGGCGGATCTTATACTTTCAATCGGGTTTTTACTCGCGGACCAAATCCAACTGCCTTCACCAACACCGGAAATGGGTTAGCTAGTCTTCTGCTGGGGTTTGCGGCATCCGGCAATGTCCCAACCACGGTGGGCGTGGCGATGCAGAACTATTACCTCGGTTTCTATTTCCAGGACGACATGCGTGTTAGCAATAAGCTGACGATCAATGTGGGTTTGCGATATGAGGCAGAGACGCCTTACACGGAGCGCTACGACCAAATCAATGCTTTCAATGTGAATCTGCAATCGCCCGTGCGAAATAGCAGCTTCCCGAATCTGAAGGGCGGGCTGGAATTCGCCGGACAAGGCTCGGGCCGTCGTGTGTACCGGTGGGACAAACTGAACTTTGCTCCTCGTTTGGGCTTTGCCTATTCCCTGAACTCGAAGACAGTGCTGCGTTGGGGAGCCGGCATATTCTTTTCGCCTCTGGACATTGCAAACAACGCTGTAGGCTTTTCACCCTCCGATGGCTACAGCGCAAACACACCGATGCTGGCTTCGTTGGACAATGGAGTGACGCCCTTCCGCACGCTTGCCAATCCTTACCCTGACGGCCTGGTTGCGCCAAGCCGCAATCGTTTGGGCGCATCTACTTTTCTTGGCCAAGCGCCTGCAGTTTGGGATTCGTTCCCAATCACCGGCGAAAACTATCAGTGGAACTTCAATGTGCAACGCGAATTGCCTGGAGGTTTGCTGGCCGATCTTAGCTACGCCGGTAGCCGCGGAGTTCATTTAGGATTTCGCAACCGCGAGATGAATGCCCTGGATCCGCAATACCTTTCGTTGGGTACGGGTTTGAATACTTTGGTGGACAACCCATTCTTCGGAAGCATCGCAAACGGCGCATTGAGTCAAGCCAAAGTCGCCCGGCGTCAATTGCTACTGCCATTTCCCCAATTCACGGGCGTCAACATCATCAATATGACGATGGCCAATTCGATTTATCATTCTCTGCAAATGAAGCTGGAGCGGCGATTTTCGCGCGGCATAAGTTTGCTGGCCTCCTACACAACAGGGAAGTTGATTACCGATGCGTCGAGCCAGGTGTCACCCATTGGGCCAGGCAATCAAGGCTCAGTGCAAAATTGGTATGACCTAAAATCGGAGCGTGGCCTTTCCGACCTCGACGTTGCGCAATCGTTAACGGTGAGTTTCGTGGCGGAACTGCCATTGGGACCAGGTAAAGTTATCGCTGGAAACGCAAAGGGACTTGTGGCCAAGCTTATCGGCGGCTGGCAAATTAACGGCATTACTTCCGCCATCGGAGGCACTCCGTTAATCGTTTCAGCGCCGATTCCTGGCGGCGGAAACCGACCCAATTCAACAGGAGTGAGCGCTGAAATCAGCGGTTCTCGCACCCGTGGGGCGCAAGTTGACCGCTGGTTCGATACGACGCAATTCACGTTGCCGGCTTCCTTCACCAACGGGAACGTGGGACGCACGCTACCCGATGTGCGTGGGCCAGGCCAGTTGAACACCGATCTTTCGTTGATCAAGAACACGAAGATTCGTGAAATATTCACCCTCCAATTTCGTGCTGAGTACTTTAATGTTTTTAACCGGGCGAATTTGGATTTGCCAAATACCTCGTTTGGTAGCGGTCAATTTGGCCGAATAACCGGCACAGTTGGCCTCCCACGCGTGGGACAGCTGGCGTTGAAACTCAACTTTTGAGCCCAGGTTGGAAAGTCAGCCATCGCGATTCTGCTTGGTTCAAGAAGGCATCTCTGAAATGGCTACGTTCTTGGCGTAAGCAACAACGTTATCGTAAATTACATTACGCCGATTGGATTCCAGCGCCTTTGGATCAGCCCAAGCTTTTGGGAGCACGATCCGGATCCCAGGCTGGCGGTTCGGTGCCGATGTAATTCTTCCAGGCCATATTGGGCCTTTGGTAATGCTGGCAAGTTGATATCCTCCGGTTTAGAGAGTAGCCTAGCAACAAGCTCAATGATCTGC
>JAYTTF010000217.1:0-16177 GCA_043745195.1 Bryobacterales bacterium
CTTCTAAGAAACAAGCGCAAAACGGACTCGCTTCGGCGAATAACTTCCTTTGTTTCTCAACTGCATTTCGCCGCGCCGAAGCGGCCTTTGCGCTAACTATGGTTCGGAGGGCTGCGAAATCCGGGACGGGGCCGCAATTCAATGAAGATGTTCTGCTTACGGGAGACTTGGAAAAGAATTGCACCCCCGTCCCGGATTTCACGAATTGGACAGATAGGGTGCCGGTTACGGCTTGCAACTGCCGTTTCTAGGATGACTGAGTATTTCTGATTGGATTGGGTAAGGTCCTCCTCAAAACGATATCAAAAGCGCTTAAGCGCTTGCTAATGGCTTGGTGCCCGCGTACACTGCTTACAGATAGACAATGCACGGGCAAACTTGGACGAAAGAACTTCTTACTAGTTCGGTGGGTCTATTCTCCGCTCCCGTATGTTTCGTTGGTAGGCTGAATGAGCAACCTGAATAACGTGCGACTACTACCCTTTTACTTATTACGCTTAGTTTTCCCTGCCTTATTTTTCTCACTTTTTTTGCAGGCACAACCGCAAAGCCGGGAAGCGTTCACCGGCCGGTACTGTTTGTCGTGTCACAACAAGAGCAGCAAGTTAGGGGGCTTCGTCCTTGAAGGAATCTCGTCCGCAGATCCTGCGGCCCGTCCGGAAGTTTGGGAGAAAGTTGCCAAAAAGGTCCGGGCGCAAGAGATGCCTCCCACCGGTATGCCGCGTCCAGATGTAGCGGCAGCCAAGACATTCGTCGGTGGTCTAACTGCGGAACTTGACCAGGCTTCACGGCAATCGCCCTACGCGGGAAGGCCGGTGATCCGTCGATTAAATCGAACAGAGTATTCCAACGCCATCCGTGACCTGCTTGGTCTTGAACTTCCCTTAACGGAGGAACTACCGCAGGACCAGATTGCTGCTGGTTTCGACAACATCGCCGATGCTCTTTCCATGTCGCCGCTGCTCCTGGAACGCTATCTAAAGGTCGCGCGACGCGTAAGTGAACTCGCGACTGGAACTGGCGATGCATCCCCCGTAGTTGAAATCTTTCGCGCGACTAAGACCCAGGCAACCTGGCAAGGCGAAGATATGCCGTTTGGCACTCGCGGTGGCATTCGGGTCAGCTACTATTTTCCGCAGAGCGGCGACTACGATTTGCGCGCTTTCCTTGCGAAGGAGAGTCTATCGGCCCGGGAGGGAGTTCGTTTCTTCCGCACTCGCATGACGAAAATGAAGGCTGGTACTCACTCGGTTATAGTCGCGTTCCCGGACGAATACGCCCAACGCGAAGGACCGGTGCTGAATGTTGGGGGACCAGGCGGAGCGCCGATTGGTGGCCCGCTTGATGTTCTAGGAACTGCAATCCGCCCCACTATTGAATTCCGAGTCGATGGCCGGCGCACTAACCTGTTCGAGATCGGCGGCATGACCGCTGGCGAAAATGCGTTTGACGGGCAGCCAGGCCCACCGGCGCTTGCACGGATTGAGATCGCTGGACCTTACAACTCGACAGGCCCAGGCGATACACCCAGTCGCACCAGAATTTTCGTGTGTCGCCCCGCCGACTCTTCGGGGGATGAGAGTGACTGCGCCAAGCGCATCCTTTCCCCCATTGTGCGCCGCGCGTTCCGTCGCAATGTTTCGTCAAAAGACATTGAACCGTTCCTGAAAACATTTGCTGCTGCCCGACCCAAGCAGAGTTTTGAGGCAGCAATCAGCGCCTCGATCCGAGATATTCTGATCTCTCCGGATTTTCTATTCCGCTTGGAGTTTGACCGTCCGGAGACTGCTCCAGGAAAGGCTCAACCGCTCACTGGTTTTGAACTCGCTTCGCGGTTGTCCTTCTTTCTGTGGAGTACCATCCCAGACGATCAGCTTCTTGATGTTGCAGCCAGCGGAAATCTGCGCAATGCCAGTACACTTGAGGGTCAAGTGCGGCGGATGCTTGCTGATCGTCGCTCGTCGGCCTTGATGGATAACTTTATATCGCAGTGGTTGGGCCTTCGAGCGCTAACTAAGATGGCGCCGGACAAGCAGTTATTCCCGATATTCGATGCCGCGCTCGGTGAGGCCTTTCAAACAGAAACAAGGCTTTTCGTGAGCAGCCTGATTCGCGAGAATAGAAGCGCGTTGGATCTTTTACGCGCCGACTACACTTATCTTGACGAACGCCTGGCTGGCCATTACGGCATTACAGGAGTCACAGGACCAGGGTTTCGCCGGGTCCCGCTTGCAGGCAATACCGAACGAGGCGGACTATTGGCCCAAGGCAGCATTTTGCTGCTTACCTCGCACTCTACTCGCACCTCACCGGTGTTGCGGGGCAAGTGGATATTGGATAATCTGCTGAATTCGCCGCCCGCCGCTCCTCCAGCAAATGTTCCTCCGCTAGACGAAAGCCGCGGCAACGGAAGAAAACTCACGGCTCGGGAACAAGTGGAGCGACACCGTGCGGACCCCAGCTGCGCTTCGTGCCATGATCGGATTGACCCTTTGGGCTTTGCCCTGGAAAATTACGACGTAATTGGCCGCTGGCGAAGTAATGATGAAGGCGGCCCAATCAACGCCTCCGCCAAACTGCCTGGCGGAATGGAAATCTCAGGCCCGCAGGGTTTAAGAAGGATGCTGCTCAATAGGTCTGAAGAGTTTCTTCATGCCACTCTTGAACGGTTGATGACCTATGCGTTGGGGCGTGAGTTGGAGCCCCGAGATCAACCCACGATTCGCGATATGATGCATCTGACGGAAGCAGACGGCTATCGCTTCCACGACCTGATCCTTGCAACTGTGAAGAGTACACCATTTCAGATGAGACAAAAGCAGGAGCGCCAGTAAACTATGTTTTTACAGAAAAAATACCTCCCTCGGCGGACGTTCTTACGCAATACGGGGATTACCCTGGCACTTCCGCTTCTTGATGCAATGATCCCGGCATTAACAGCGCAAAATTTGACCGCAGCAGCGCCCGTTCGCCGTCTTGGGTTTATTGTCTATCCGCTTGGGGTTGACCAGGATCGTTGGCGGCCGAAAGGGGAAGGCTCCAGTTACGAATTCAGTGAAGCACTGGCTCCACTGGCACCGCATCGCAAGAAATTCGTTGTCATCAGTGGCCTCTCTTCGGACCCGGACCGAAGTAAGGCTGGCTTTCATGACCGTGCCCTGGCGTCTTTCCTTACAGGTGTTGAGATGACAAAGGGCAAAGTTCACGTGGGGATTTCGGTTGACCAGTTGGCCGCCAAAACCTTGGGTAAGCAAACGCAGTTTGCTTCTTTGGAACTTGCTGCCGAAAATAATAACGGCATCGCGACCAATGTGGGGCCGGTTTTTAAGAGTGCTACAACACCGCTGCCCTTTGAATCCAATCCGCGGCGTGTCTTTGAACGACTATTCGGAGAAGGTGGTCGCATTGATCCAGCCGCCGCCGCTGCCCGTGATGCTGCGGATCGTAGCAGTCTGGACGCGATTACTGAACGTATCCACGAACTCAAGTTGCAACTGGGGGCAGGGGATCGCCGAAAGCTCGATGAGTATGTTGAATCGATCCGGGACATCGAACGGAGAATTCAAGTTGCTTCGCGTAAGCCATCTGCCAATCTTCCGGACACTTCGCGACCAGCCGGAGTTCCAGACTCTTGGGTGGAGCATATAAAGCTGATGTTCGACCTTCAGACTTTGGCCTTGCAAGCTGACCTTACGCGAGTCTGGACCTTCTTATATGCACGCGAGTCCACCTCGATTACCTATCCACACCTGAATATCTCCATGGGTCACCACGAGATTTCGCACCATAACTTTGAGAAGGACAAGCTCGACGCGCTTGCAAAAATCAACGTCGATCAGTCGCGGCTCTTCGCCTACTTCTTAAGTAAGATGGACGCGATCAAGGAAGGCAATTCAACTCTTCTGGACCATTCGCTTATCCTCTATGGGAGCAACCTCAGCGTGCCGACATCTCATAGCCAGCACGATCTGCCAATCATCGTCGCAGGAGGAGCGGCTGGGCGCATTGCCGGTGGGCGCTATTTAAAATTCCCTGGTGACGAAACTCCGCTCACGAATCTTTATCTGACTATGCTCGACAAGGTAGGTGTTCCGACTGAGAAGCTGGGCGATAGCACGGGCCCGCTGAACAGGCTGGAGGTCTAATGAGGCCCGCACTTGTTGGATTTCCGGCGGTCTTGCTTGCATCCTTCCTGTTCGGCGTCGACGGCCGACAATTGTTCGATGCTGTGCGAGGCGATGACCGCCGTGCAGTGGAGCAGTCGCTCCGTGAAGGTTTGAATCCGAACGAGCGTGATAGCGATGGCACTAGTCCGCTGGCCTGGGCCGTGATGCGCAGCAATCTGGAAATTTCCGCGATGCTTCAAAAAGCTGGCGCGGATCCGAATCTGACTAACGAACTTGGTATTGGCCCCCTGGCGTTAGCCATTGCCAATGGTTCGGCGGCCATGGTGACGCAGCTGCTTGCCAACCACGCCGATCCGAATGTGGCCCGGGAAAACGGAGAAACCCCTCTGATGACTGCGTCCCGTATTGGACGTACGGACATCATGAAACTTTTGCTGGATCGCGGGGCGAAAGTGAACGCACACGATCACAAATATTTTCAAACTGCGTTGATGTGGGCTGCCGGGCAGCCTGAGGCAGTGCGTCTGTTGTTGGATCACGGTGCAGATATCCACGCAAGAACCAAAACTTGGGACGTCAAGTACACAATCTATCTGCCGACCACTGCGACTTTGGGAAAGACAGGAATTCCCTGGAACAACGAAGGCGATTACACCGCAAAGAAAGGCGGCCTGAATGCGTTGCATTTCGCCGTGCAGAACAATGATCTTAACTCGGCTACAATGCTTCTGGACGCAGGACTGGATGTGAACTCACCAACTGCCGATGGCACAACGCCATTGTTGGCCGCGCTTTTTAAGTGGGATGCACCAAAGAGCACTTTCGTTCCGGGCAAGGGCGGACCCGCCACTGCCGGCAGCTCGCAGAGATTTAGTCCAGACCTTCGTCTAGCGAAACTTCTGCTTGATCGCGGGGCGTCAGTCAAAGCTGTCGATGGCGCGGGCTACACGCCTTTGCATGGCGCGGCACTTGCGGTGGCGAAGGCAGCCAGAAGTGGTACAAGGCAGAAAGGTGCTTATGGTCAAACAGCGGCTGCACTGGCGCTGGGCTCCGACGATGGTTCAAACTCAGCGGGGACACTGCAAGAAGCACTGGCGATTGTTCAGCGCTTACTGGATGGTGGCGCAGATCCAAACAAGCAAACTATCTATCCTACGGGAGGACCGGCCGGTGATGTGCGCATCAACCCAGCGCCCCCGGGATCCTCGGCCATGCATCTTGCGGCCAGTTCTGGAAACGTGGAATTATTGCAAACCCTGAATGGACACGGCGGCAATCCGAACCTGGTTCGCAAAGATGGGCACACGCCATTCTCTGTGGCAGTGCTGGCTGGAGACTTGAACATGGTGAAGGAACTGGTGGTTCATGGAGCGGAAGTAAACGCCCGGTGGGACCCGCAAGACAAGATTCCGGATTCAGTGGAATCCATCGCTCTTGCTCGACAGAGCCAATCCATCCTGCATCTGGCAGCCATTGCAGGCAAGCCTGAGATGCTTGAATTTCTTCAATCGAAAGGTGCCTCCTTGGATGCGAAAAATTCTCTGGGTGAAACGCCCTTTGATCTAGCCGACAAACAGGAGCGGTATCGGGAAGCAATCCAGCGCCAAAATGCAGACGGAAATCCAGAGGAGCTAAAGAAGGTTGTGCGCCGAACTCCAGGAACAGAAATACTAAGAAAACTTTCCAGTGCGTCTCGTTGAGCAAAAAGGAGTCGAGAACGATATGATCGACGATAAGAAGACTACCCGACTTTCGCCAGCCCCATTGGGTCGCAGAGCGTTTCTTGTTGCAGCCGGCGCAGCCGCTGCAGCAGCAAACTTGTCTGGCGCACCGGGAAATTCGATTCCGATCATCGATACGCATTTTCATCTTTACGATCAGACTCGCCCGCAAGGGGCACCCTTTCCGCGAACTCCGAATGCGCCGCCATTTCTGCCTCAACACTTTCGCGAAAGTGCAATTCCACTGGGTATTGTGGGAGGCATCAAAGTGGAAGCAAGCCCGTGGGTTGAGGACAATCTGTGGGTGTTGATGATCATCGAAAACGAGCCGATGATCACTGGGATGATTGGCAACCTGGATCCCATGAAAGCGGAATTCCGGGAATACCTGGAACGATACCATCGGAACAAATTATTTTTGGGTATCCGCTACGGCAACGTCTGGGAGAATCAAAATCTGGTGGCTGCTGTAGAGCAGCCTGATTTCATTGCCAACATGAAGGCATTCGCGCAGACGGGGCTGACTCTTGAGGTTGCCAATCCGCGCTTGGACCTGATTGAGGCAACGGTGCGCCTAACTGACAAAGTACCTGAATTGCGGATAGTGCTTGGCCATCTGCAGGCGTTGGCGCTGCCAACGGACGCAACGATTCTTAAGAATTATTCGAGCAACCTTAAGGAACTTAGGAAGCGGAATGTTTATGTGAAGGTTTCCGGGTTGCACCGTCGGCCTAATGCGGAATTGGATTCTGCCGTCTACAAACCGGTGATGGACTTTATTTGGGATATCTTCGGCGAGGATTGGCTGGTGTATGCAGGTCGCAATAAAGCGACTCTGGAAATTATGCAGGCATACTTCATGGCAAAGGGCCGACCGGCTGCAGAGAAATTCTTCTGGAGAAACTCTGTGCCAGCTTTCCGATGGATTAAGCGCGATCCCAAGCAGCCGCAACTGGTTTGAATTCTGGAGTAATTTATGAAGAGTTTCTTTCAACGGGACTTTCTTCGTCTTTGCGCCGCACTGATACTAGTGTCAGAACCCGCAGAGGTGTTTAGCGGAAATATCATTGCCTTCTCCAATGTCATCCTTCAGATTGAATAACTCATAGCGGTCGGTCTTGTTGGGGCCGTCGCTCCAGACACGAATCAACTAATTAAGCCGCCAGCATTCAATATGCGTAGGGGTGGGAGAGATGAATATGAAACGTAGGACTCTTTTGCAATTGACTTCCGGGCTGGCTGCAGCGCAACTTGATTTCGGGGAAACTCCTATTCCGGTGATAGACTCGCACACTCACTTCTTTGATCCACGCCGGCCTGAAGGGATCGTTTGGCCAAAGAAGGAAATGTCGTTTTACCGGCCTGTCCTGCCCGATGAGTTCATCAAGTTAACGAAGCCATTCAACGTGAAAGGCACGGTAGTGGTGGAATCCAGTGCAAGGATGGAGGATAACGATTGGGCGTTCACCATGGCCGAAAAGAATCCCATTATCGTCGGCTACGTCGGCCGACTCACACCGGGAACCCCTGATTTTCCGATCCTCCTTGAAAAATACCGAAAAATTCCCCTCTTTCTGGGTATTCGCATTTCATTTGCGATTGCGAATACGGCGATGGCACAACCGCAAGTACTGGCCGACTTGAAGCTAATGGCTAACGCGGGCTTACAAATCGATCTGGGTGGTGCGCCAAATCAGCTTCCACAAACTCTAATTCAGCTAGCTAAAATTTCCGAGCGTATACCTAACTTAAGAATGGTGCTGAACCACCTTCCGATGCCCAGGCCAGAAAACAAAGAAGACCTCGAACTGCTTAAGACTGGTTTTGAGGAAATGAAACACCGCCTCAATATCTATGTGAAGCTTTCGCAAGTGATTCGCACTGTTGGCCAAGCTGTGCCCACAGAGTTGGAATATTGGCGTGACGCCCTGGACGAAGTATATGCTGTGTTCGGACCTGATCGCGTGATATACGGAAGTAACTGGCCGGCCAGTTTGCTGACCACTGAATATCCTCCGGTGTTTAATCTTGTTCACAAATACTTCGCTGGCAAAGGACGGGAAGTTTCAGAGAAATACTTCTGGAGGAACTCATTGAAAGCCTATCGTTGGGCGAAGCGCGACGCATCCCAGCCGGGCTAGGAGGCTCAATTTCGGAAGATTTAAATGCTTCTCACGAACAAGCGAACTAGGGCATCGCGACCTGAGTAAAGCAAATTTTATTCAACTGGCGTTCCTTATGTTATCGTCTGGACTGCCCCAACAGCAGCCTGCTTTAAAAGCTCACATTCACGGTTATCAGTCGTGTTTGCAATTCAGATTCCATTTAGAACGCCAGAGGAGTTAATCGCCTCGAGGACTCGATTTTTTGGGAAGTTGCTGGCCAGCAATTTGTCTTCCTGAATCAAGAGTCTCATAGGCTTTCAAGGCGCAGCCTTATGCTTTTTTGCAACCGCGTGAAAAGAGGGTAGATTGAGTTGAACAAGTGGTTGTGACCGCCTTTTTTTCATGATCCTAAAAAGGGCATTTGGCGCACTATCGGGGCATCATTGCGTGGAAACCATGGTCAGCACTTTTTTAAAAAACGGCAGTTGAGTTGGTAACAGTACAACGAAATGGCTTATAACATTGGACTTGCCGTCATAAGATCAGCGCGATAGCGTCACCCAAATGGTAAGACTGAAGTGCGTAAAAAAGGTCGCCAAAGGGGACACGGTACCCAGGCCGCTACGCCTGGTGCTCTATAGGATTTCATACGGAGTTCTGTGGCTTCAGGCCAGGGAACCATGTCCCCGTTTGGCTCGCGATACCCTGATCTTCGAGACAGTCAACTGTCGTTTCCAGGTTTAACCCAAAAACGGCAGTTGAGAAGATCTGACTAACCAAAATAATTGCAAAATCATTGATTTTCCGTGCGGGAACTAAGAAGTATTGGGTCACACAAGGGTGAGACTGAAGTGCGTAAAAAAAGGTCGCCAAAGGTGACACGGTACCCAGGCCGCTTCGCCTGGAACGCTAAAGGATTTCCTTCGGAGTTCTATCGCTTCAGGCCAGAGAAACATGTCCCCGTTTGGCTCGCATGTGACTTTGGGTGCGCGCGGCCTGCGAAATCCGGGACGGGGCTGCAATTCCAGTGAAGATGTTCTATTTACGGAAGGCGTGCAAGGGAATTGCACCCCCGTCCCGGATTGCGTGAAGTTGACAGTTCGCGCACCCTTCTGGCCCTTGAAGCACCCCCCTTGTGCATCCTGAAACCATAGGATAAGCTTTATGCAACTTCGGATTAGTAACTATCCGTAACGGGAGAGTTTTATGAAATCGATCATTCGCAATACGCTATTTCTCTCCATTGGCACGCTTATACCAACCTATGCGCAGGTCACCACTGCAACGTTGACCGGCACGGTTACTGATTCAACGGGTGGTTCCATTCCTGCGGCAACGGTAACAATCACGCACATGGAAACAAATGCGTCCAACGTCAGGACGACTGGACCGTCTGGCGAGTTTGCGTTTGATTTTATTCGTATCGGTACTTACTCGGTTTCTGTTGAGGCGAAGGGTTTCAAAAGGCAGACAAGCCGCGGACTGGAAATCGCTGCGGGGCAAACTGTAAGGCCCACCTTCGTATTGGAGATCGGATCCATTGCTGAGTCGGTCAACGTGGAAGCAACCGCGCCGCAGATCAATACAACCACGTCGGAACAGGTCCAGACGTTTGAAGGGCAGAAAGTAACGGAACTTCCTTTAAGTCGCCGCAACGTGAGCAATATTCTTAGCCTCTCTGCGGGAGTGGACTCTGGTAGCGGTCGCAGCCCGCGATTGAATGGCCTTGGAGCAACCGGAACTGGCATTAGCGTGGACGGTACAGATGCAAACTCCAACCCGGAGCAAAGGAGCATGTCGCAATACGGCGCACGGAATTACATTGACGTAATGAGTATCGACGCGGTGGCGGAAGTGCAAGTGGTCCGCGGCATCCTGCCGGCAGAATATGGAAGCGTTGTGGGCGGGCAAGTAAATCTGATCTCGAAGTCCGGCACGAACAACTGGCACGGCACTTTGTTTGAAAACTACCAGTCACATTTGCTGAACGCGCGCGGTCCGTTCACAGCGGCAAGGACCGCCACTGGTGACGAAATCCGCAAGCCTCGCCTGGTATTCAATCAGTTTGGCGGCACTCTGGGAGCCCCGATTATTAAAGATCGAGTGTTTGGCTTCTTCACCTATGAGGGCTATCGGGAATCGGCTTCACGGCGGGTAACAGGCACCACTCCAACGCAGTCCTTTCGCGACGAGATATTGAAGGCGCTACCTTTCCAGGAGACGAAAATTTTATTGGCTGCGGCGCCTTTGCCTACCAGTCCTATCAACGCTGACATTGGCACAGTTGAGGCAATTCGGAATTCAGTCAGTCACGACAACCATATGGTGTTCAAGGGAGATGCCCGCTTAACGAATACCAGCAATCTGGCGTTCACCTACACTCGGATGCGTCCCTACGGTTTGGATCCAAACTACTTAGCGAACGGAGCCAACGACAGAACCTTCAACTACATTTCGGACCGGATTTCATCGAGTTATACTACCGGCGCTGCAAGTTGGACATCGGAGAGCCGCTTTGGCTGGAATTTTAACGACATGAAACGCTTGGATGCGTTTTTCAACCAGAAGGATCCCTTGGGCACGGTGGAGATTGTGCCCTGGGGACGGAGTATTCCAACAATTTCCATTGTGGGGACTTCGGGGTTCGGGTTGGCCTCGGCAGAGATTTGGGATATGAATGGCAGCACCTATACTTTCGATCAGAAAATTTCGATTCGCAAGGGGAAACACGCACTCAAGTTTGGCGGTAAATATGCGCTGAACACAGGGTTCCGAAGCAATCCGCAAAACCCGGCTTTTTCGTTCGCGAACAAAGCCGATTTTCTGGCCAACATCCCTAGCGGTGTCACACCTAGTTTTGGAGCACCGCCCTATAAATCGGCCATGCATGAGTTGGGCTTCTTCGCTCAAGATGACTGGCGCGCTACTTCCCGGCTGGTTCTTAATCTCGGCCTGCGTTACGACTTTTATACGCATAACGTTTCAGAACCAACCACCAACATTCCGGTTGGATTTTATAATCTAACTCCGCCCAAAGATTGGAGCAAATTCGATTTTGGTCCTGCTACCGATCCGAAGAACCCTTATAACAATGACGGATGGGTGAATCTGGGACCACGCATTGGATTTGCTTACGATGTAGACGGCAAGGGAAAGACGGTGGTTCGCGGCGGATTCGCCATTCTATTTAGCCCGAATGTTCCAGGCGTGGTTCGCCAGTCCGTTGCCGATCCAGTGGTACCGTTCCGCGTCAATTGGAGTACGGCAGAAGTGAAGGATCTGGGTCTGAAATTCCCGCGCTACTCCGACCAGTTGCGCCAAACGGTTCAACAACAGGTTGCCGCCACGGGGACCCGGTTCCTGTTTTCAGCAATCAATCCGGGCCTCCAAAATCCTTACGCCATGCACTATCAGTTCAACATCCAGCGGGCCATCACCTCTACATTGATGGTGGAGTCCGGCTATGTTGGCAATCGGGGGGTGAAGTTCATTTTGCATCGCACTCCAAACCTACCTGACCGCCTTACCGGCATCCGCCCGAATACGAAGTTGGTATTTGGCGGCTACTACGTGGACAACTCTCAGAACACGAACTACAATGCGTGGCAAACCTCCGTACGCAAGCGCTTCTCCCATGGGTTTTCCTATGATGGACACTACACTTTCAGCAAGACACTGGGTGTTTCCGGGGGCGATATTGGCGCGTATTACGGCGCCGATAACAGCAGCAACAACATCCAAGAATTCGATAACCCAAGGGCTGATCGCGGCCCCAATGGTGGCGACGCGACGCATCGCATGGTTGCCGATTGGATTTACGAAGTCCCACATTTTACTGGAGCAAACCGGCTGATGCGCAGTGCTTTAGGGGGCTGGGAAGTGAGTGGTATTTTCAACGCTCGTAGCGGTGGTCGCGATACCGTTACAATGAGCTGCACCTCTGGGCAGTTTTGCCGACCGGATTACCTGGGCGGATCGACCTCCTTTGCCAACTGGAAGGAAAACGGGACTACCCGCTGCATTGTGGGTGCCCGCTGCACGATTCAATACCTGAATCCAGCCGCGTTTGCGCTGGTTCCGCTGAGCCCGATTTCTAAGAGTGCCATTCGTCCGGGTAACCTGGGCCAAGGGTCCATCCGTGGTCCGGCAACGTGGAGCATGGATGCATCCGTTTCGCGAAACTTTAAGGTTGGCGAAAAGACGAATCTGCAGTTCCGCGCGGATATGTTCAACGCCACGAACCACGTGAACTACAGCGGTCCAACTTCAAGTTTGAATTCTGCCACATTCGGTCAGATCAGCGGAACGGGGTCTATGCGAGTGATCCAACTCAACGGGAAGTTGCGGTTCTGAGCAGGCGCTTAAGCGCTTTGACGCTGCCACGCCATTTCTGATAGAGTTCATCCAAGTCTTTTGAGGAACTCGCGCAAAACGGATCTCCGGCGATTGTGAAAATTTCCCGAGTTCCTGGTTCGTTTGGGGGCCGCCGGGCCCTTTGCGCTTCTGAGGAGAGAGCTCTCGATGAATAGCAGGTTTTTAGCAAACACGATTCTGATCGTTCTTTTTGCCGATGTATGTTTTGCGCAAAGGGACCGTGGTGTAATCACCGGAATCATTACCGATGCTTCCGGAGCAGTGGTGCCCAACGCTCAAGTGACTGCGAAACAACGGGAGACGAATTCAGTCATTCGATCAGCAGCCACCGAAGCAGGCGCCTATACAATTCCCAATCTACCGATTGGAGTTTACACAATCGAAGTGGAGGCCGCCGGCTTCAAGAAGCTTGAGCGGGCCGATGTTCGCGTAGAGATGGCGCAAGTCCTTCGCGTGAATCTGGCAATGGAAATCGGCAAGGTTACAGAGTCCATCAAAGTCACTGCGGAGCTATCACAAATCGAAACGGAAACACCTCGTGTGCAGACAACGATGGCTCATGCACAGGTCCGGAATATCCCCAGAACATTCACCGAAAGCGACCGTGGCCGGACGGTAGAAGGTTGGATTTACAGCATTCTGCCAGGAGTGTCGGGCAGTCCTCAGACCAGCATCATCAACGGCATCAATTCCTCCGCGACCAAGCTGACGCTGTTCGACGGAACGCCTGGCGGGGCGCAGGCCGGAGGCATCATCACGGAATCCTCTCCTTCACAAGAGGCTGTGGGCGAGTTCCAGGTTTTAACAGCAGGGTACACGGCTGAGTATGGTCGTCTGGCCCAAGGCGTCCTGAGTTACTCTTTCAAGTCAGGGACCAACGAAATCCATGGCTCAGCTTATGGCGCAATCAAGAATGAGTTTCTAAACGCTAACACTTTTGTAAATAATTTCTTTGGACGGAAGAAGGACCCAGATAGGAAATACAACTATGCTTTCAGTTTTGGTGGACCGATCTACATCCCGAAAATCTACAATGGCAAAAACAAAACGTTCTTTTACGCCACCTACGAAAGATTCAACCAGAACCTATTTAGTCAAGGCGCGCCGAACAATGCGTACCCGTTGCAGGACTTCTGGGATGGCGATTTCAGCCGGTTGATCAAAGATAGCGGAACCAAGCGTGTTGGTGCCGACGCTTTGGGGCGCGACATCATTCAAGGAACCATTTACGATCCAACCACACTCCTCCTTTTGGCCGATGGACGCTACGTGGCAAACCCTTTCCTGGGTAACGTGATCCCGAAGGCGAGGTTTAGCCAAGTCTCACAGAACGTGGGCAAGGTTGGTGTGCCGCGTTATTTGCCCACCTACAAAGATCCAGTAACCGGCCTTTTTCCCTTGCAGCAAAACGCAAATTGGCCTGCTCTTCGAGACTCCGGAGTGGCGCAGATTTCAAAGTTTGATCAATATCAATATGTTTTGAAGTTGGATCACATCATCTCCGACAAGCATAAGCTTTCGGGCGGATACGATTACAATCTGCGCCCAGTGCTGGAACCACGTTCCGGAGGCTTGTGGGATTATAAGGACCCGGATGGAGGGCCTTGGGCGCAGAACTTCTATCAGAGAATGCATACTTACCGCGGCCGCATTTCAGAAGATTGGACCATCACTCCGCGGGTGTTCAACCGATTCAGCGCCTTCTACAATCTGAACGTGAATCCTCCCGGCGACAAAAATACAGGGACAGACGGAGCAGCGATTTATGGGATTAAAGGTGTCGCGCTTAATAACTATCCACGTCTCGATTGGGGTGCAGGACCAATCTATCCATTGCAATCTCCGCAACCATTCTTCGCTTGGGTAGCAAAGGCGACGATTTGGGGCTTCAACGATTCGGTTAGTTTTTCCAAGGGGCGCCATTTTTTCAAGGCTGGCTATGAGACTCAAAACTATTTTCAAACCGGCCCTGTCTATGACAAAGGCAATTCAGGGCTAACACTGGGTTTCAGTTCCGCAGCAACAAGTATTCCGAATGTGGCAATCAATTCGCAGTTCACTGGATATTCCTTTGCTTCGTTTCTTCTTGGCATAGTGAACAATGGTTCGCTTGGCGTTCCTGCCCCGCGAACACCTCATTACGGTTATCACGGACTCTATTTCCAGGACGATTTGAAAATTCTGCCAAACCTAACCCTCAATCTGGGAGTTCGCTACGACTATAATCCTCTCAGCTACGAATCTCATGACCGGCAAACCAGTTGGAATCCGAATGTGACAGATCCGTATCTAGGACTAAATCTGAAAGGTGCGTTTACGTTTGCAGGAAACTGTGCCACATGCACAGGGAGTCGAACTTATGGGAAAAAGGACCTAAACAATTTCGCCCCGCGAATCGGCTTTGCCTGGCAGGTTCGGAAAGAACTCACTGTCCGCGGTGCTTACACAGTTCAGTTCATCGGTGATGATGTGAACCTTGGCCCGGACATTGTGGGAGCTGGAAATTTCGATTTGGCCGCTGATCCAAATACACCATGGCGCGGAATTTTGAACTGGGACTCAGGGATCCCGGCAAGCCGTTATATAGCGCCAGTTAGGAATGTATCATTCGCTGATACGGTTGGCGCAGCAACCATGGTGGATCCACGTTACGGCACCACGCCTTATCTTCAGCAATGGAATCTAAATATCCAAAAGATGTTGCCTGGCAACATACTGCTTGATGTCGGCTACATCGGTAACAAGGGTACAAAATTGCGCGGCGGTCTTAACCGGCCCAATCAAACTCCAGCCTCGGTCATCACGCAATACGGTGCCACGCTGCCCAATGCAATCAACAATGCGGCGGATGCAGCGCGATACAACGTTCGATATCCATATCCTGGGTTTGTGGGAACAGTTAACAGTGCGTTGCGTGAATTTCCGCAACTTCGTGCCAACAGTACGGTGGGTGTGACTTCTGCGCCAGAGGGCATGTCGAGTTACAACTCGCTCAATGTCACCGTGAACCGGCGAATGTCCCAAGGGCTGTCGGTTTACGGCAACTGGGTGTGGGCGAAGAGTATGAACAATACCGATGGCGGTGGACTTGACTATTACAATCGCGGGATAGAAAAAGGGTTGGCAAATTTTGATGTTCCTCATCGGCTGAAGACCTATTTCCAATACGAGTTGCCACTGGGCCGCAATAAATTGCTTGGGCGCAAAATGCCAAAGGTTCTTGACTGGGCGGTTGGCGGATGGGAAGTATCAGGGGTACTGAACTACTTCAGCGGGACCCCACTTACGTTTGGAGGAATTGCTGGTATCCCTGGCTGGAACGGCGGGACTCCCAGACCCAATATTAAGGAAGGGCAAATTCAATACACGCCAGATAAGGGGGCCTTTGATTATGGCAGCCGTCTTGCGAAGCCCGCTACCAATAAGTATTTCGATACCACGATGGTGAGTGCACCGAGTCCTCTAACTCTGGGGACCGCGGCCATCCGGCGATCAAACTTCAGAGGTTGGGGTGTCCGGAACGAGGATTTGGGATTGAAGAAGTTTTTCCGCTTTAATGAGAAATATGTTGCTCAACTTCGCGGAGATTTCTTAAACGCTCTGAATCGAAAGACTCTGGCGAATCCTGATACCAGCTTAACCAGCCCCACATTTGGATACATTATCGGGGCTCCTTTTGGTAACCGGACAATCCAAATCGGGGCGCGCCTCGACTTTTGACGAACACGCGCAAAACGGACTCGCTCCGGCTTATAGAATCAACGAGTTTCTCCAAATATTGGAGCCGCGCCGGAGCGGCCTTTGCGCTTCTGACGAACACGCGCAAAACGGAGCACTGGCGGCGAGGAGC
>JAYTTF010000218.1:0-16155 GCA_043745195.1 Bryobacterales bacterium
CGTAAAAAAGGTCGCCAAAGGGGACACGGTACCCAGGCCGCTACGCCTAGTGCTTTATGGGATTCTATTTAGAGTTCTGTTGCTTCAGGCCAGGGAACCATGTCCCCGTTTGGCTCGCGATACCCTGATCTTCGAGACAATCAAATGCCGTTTCTAGGATTAAGGTTGGACATCTTCTTATCGCGCCCGGCGTGCGCTCTCGATTTTCCCGCCGGTGTATGCATTACGTGAAGGGCTTGCTGGCTGTTGTGTATTGGACTTGTATTGGAATGTTGTGCAACTGTGCGTCGTCTATTTGCCAGGACTGGCTTGGCGGTTCGATTTGTTTTAACGCTTTTACCAACTGATTCAGCAACGCCCCTAATAGCTGATTGAGCGGTGCTTCATGGCACTGATTGATTTCGATGTTGATTTGATTTTTCTCGATCTCGACGGTAGCGTCGGCGGCGATCAGGATTGGCCGTTGCGTGGTTTCGTAGATCGGCGATTGACGACGGCTGACTTCGCGGATGCGCACGGGAACTCCTCGGCGGATGCGGCGGAGTGCGGATTTGCGTCCTTCGGTAATGAACGGACCGGCGTCGAAGGCGAGTACGCTATTCCACTGCGCGAGTTGCCCGAGTTGGTTTTCGGTGACTGGGAGTGGGAAGAGCGGATGAACTACGGGGTCGATTATATTGCGCAGAAGACGCGCGGCTTCGATGCGGGCTTCCCCGGTGATTACCAGGATGGGGGCGGCGACATTGGGGAGAAGCGCCATGGTCAACCAGTTGGCAAGAGGGTTGGCATCTACTTCCGTGAGGCCCATTGATTTGGCTAACAGTTGGGTGGTGGTGGCTTTGGAAAAAGTTGGGACGGGTAGAGGCAAGTTCAATTCGTGGCGACGAAAGGTGGCGGAGTGCTGGTGCGTGCGGGTCCAATTTCGACCAGTGATTTCGATGGCTTCGTTTTCGGATTGGAGATCAATGTGGATTGTGCCGTCAGGCTGAACGGCAATGCGGTTATGGACTGCGATGCTTGGTGCGCCGGTGGTTTGGACGATATTGTCGTGATGGCGCAGGACGTGGGCTAGCCGGAATGGCGAGGGAACTGGGAGCGCGTGATCGGCGGCTTGCATTAGAACCCAGCCTCGGAATTGTTCCGAGTAGATGGGAATGGCTGATCCATCGGGCAGGCTGGCGTAGGATTGGTGGCTGGTGGTTAGGAAGAATGAGGCGCTGGTGCAGGCGGCTATAAGTTGATCGAATGCTGTGGGTTCTGCGGGGTGTTGACTTGCTTGCTTCATTGAGGTTCTTCTGGAATAAAAGTACCTTATGGCATGGAAAAGCTGAGGGAGAGTGGAATAAGTAGGAACGCGGAAGTAGTTAATTTGTCAAGGAGTTATTGACGAAGAATTTATTTTCAATGAGTGTGACCCGGGAATTTGACGACGGCAAAAAAAGCTCGACTCCAACAACACTTTAACCGGCGTCCGGGTTCCCTTCAAAACCCTTACACCGCTCACCTTGCCGGGAATGCTTTCAATGGCGGGGCATTGTGACCAATCCAGCACTGCCATTTTCTTTCGTCCTTCTATCCCGGCCTGTCACCACCTTTCGACAACCCAGCTATTAGATACCCAGCGAGGTGCGTAAGAGAGCCGAGGTGAAAGGATCGCGAACGTACCAGATAGCCACTGGAGTTGGCAGCATTCTCGGGGCCCGGAGGTCTCTGCAAAGCCGGCGGAACGCGTAACGGAAGTCTTTCGAGAAACTGCATGATTTACCTTTTTGCGTTGAACCTACCGCACTTGTTCCAGAAACTTTGCAAACTATATAGATTTGCGCTATTTGGCGAGTTACGTGCATCTGTTGTATTTAGTTGACCCAGTTCAACCTAATATTTGGGCCATAGTTCGCAAAACCCCGCACTCAGGTGGGTGAAGTAACCCAAGCCTTGTGGCGGGACCAAGGGTCAAGAAAGGAAGGTTATTTGTGTTCTTTGTCTTTGTCTTTATATGGGGCTTCGCACTTATTGCCGGCATCACTATGGTCTGGCTGCTCGCCTGGGCCATCCGGCGCGGCGAATTTAAGAATCCGCGCGATGCCGCGAAAATGATTTTTGATACTGAGGAGCCCATTGGGCTTGTTACCGACCACTTCCCAGGAGAAGGAGCATGACGGAATCCCCCACTCGAAGGCCAGAGTTGGAAGCAAGGATCGAGGTGGATACTTATAGCCGCCCGGTGATCGTTCTTTATTGGAGCACTAGTCTCTTCTGGCTCACATTTGCAACTCTGGCGGGACTTATCAGTTCCATCAAACTGCACAACCCGGGGTTTTTGGGTGGCATAGAATGGCTGACGTTTGGACGGATACGTCCTGTCCATTGGGACACGGCCATTTACGGATTTGGTGGTCTGGCTGCATCCGGCACACTGCTGTGGCTGCAAGCGCGGCTGTGCCAAATTCGCATCCCGTTTCGCGAACTGTTGATGGTGGGCTGCGTCATCTTCAACATTGGAATTGCTGTGGGAGTTGCCGGCATTTTAATGGGACACTCTACAGGTGTTGAAACGCTTGAATTGCCACTGTATTCCATTCCATTTCTGGTGATCCCATATGTCTTCATTGTGATTGCAAATTTCACGATGTATTACAAGAAAGCCACGCAACACACTTATGTGTCGCAGTGGTATTTGATGGCGGTTACTGTGTGGTTCCCCATCTTGATCCTATCTGCTGAAGCTTGCACCAACCTTGGAGCGGTGGATGGAGTGGCCCAGGCAATCGCCAACTGGTGGTACGGGCACAATGTGGTTGGGTTGTTTGCCACACCTACGGGAATTGCTGCGGCTTACTATTTGATTCCGAAAGTCATTGGTAAACCTATTCATAGTTACCACTTGTCTCTGCTTGGATTCTGGTCCAACGCTATTTTCTATAACTGGGCCGGTACGCATCATTTGACGGGTGGTCCGTTGCCTGCGTGGACCATCACACTGGGCGTGGTAGGCAGCCTGATGATGTTTATTCCGGTGATCACCATCGGCATTAACCATCATATGACCATGGTGGGTAGCTTCCATCATTTGAAAACCAGTCCCACGTTGCGTTTTGCTGTGATGGGGTCCATGGTTTACACGCTGTCCAGTTTCCAGGGATCGCTGGAAGCGTTACGCAGCCATCAGGAGGTAACGCATTTCACTCACTACACCATTGGCCATGTGCACTTCGGCATGTATGGATTTTTCGCACCGCTGATGTTTGCCATGATGTATTACGCCATGCCCCGGTTAACGAATCAGGAATGGAGCAGTGCACGATTGATCCGCATCCACTTCTGGTGCACTTTCTTCGGCATGCTGCTGTATACGTTGGCTATGTGTTTTGCCGGAATTCGCCAAGGCTTGATGATGAACGATCCGTCCATTCCATTCCTTAACATTGTGCGCTTCACTGTGCCGTTTCTGATGTTACGAACCTTGGCAGGTTTGATCTTACTTACTGGTACGATTGCGTTCCTGATTAACTTTGGACGGATGTTGAAGAAACATACGTTCACTTACTCAACACCAACGCTATTTACCTCAGAACGGCGCTGGCAGGACGTGCTGGATAAAGAAAAAGAATTAGCGCAGAAACAGGTACTGGATGGAGGCCAAGCATGAACAGGACACTTCTGTTGATTCTCGGAATTTTCTTTACGATTGCTTCCTCTGTTACCGGCTTGGTGATTATTCCCAACTGGCAATTTCAAGAACTGAAGCCTGTGATTAAGGCTGACGGACTGCAGTACCCGGCACCCTATGCAGGTGAAGCCGCAGTGGGACGAGGGGTGTATATTGATCAGGGTTGTATCTATTGCCATACGCAGCAAGTTCGGATGAAAGGCTATGGTGCCGACATCCGGCGTGGATGGGGCACACGGCGTTCTGTCCCTCGCGACTATTTATACGACAGACCGCACCAGCTTGGGACCATGCGCACTGGGCCGGATTTGGCAAGTATAGGAGCGCGGCAGCCTTCCAGCGATTGGCATGCGCTGCATCTCTACAATCCGCAAATAACTTCACCGGGGTCAGTTATGCCGCGGTTTGATTACTTGTTTGAGGAAGTGAAGGAGTCCCGTAAGTTGCCGGACACTGCCGTGAAAGTACCAGGAGGAGCTGCTGCCGGAGTAACCCATATTATTCCTACTGAGAGAGGACATGCTTTGATTGTGTTTCTGAAACGGTTGAACCAATCCTATGCATTTCCGGAGGCAAATCAATGAGCGAACTGAAACCCCCAATGGAAGATCCGATCTTCACGCTGCATGCCGCCGCCATGCGGGAGTCCTCCGAACCGCGCGATGGCATTACTCCAACTCCGGTTTCTTATCTGGTTCTCTGTTTCTTCTGGCTCCTATTCGGTGGCTGGTATATGGGCTATTTCATTGGCGAATTCTCTGGTAACGGGCTAGCGGAACGTTCCGCCGGCGGGCCCCGGCCAGCCGCGCCACCTCAAAATCCGATGGTGCTTGGCAAGGAAGTTTTTGGACCTTGCATGCAGTGCCATCAGGAAACAGGGCTGGGAGTGCCTGGAAGTTATCCACCGCTGGTTGGCTCAGAATACGTACTGGGGGACAAGCGAAGACTGGCTGCAATCTTACTCAACGGAATTACCGGCGAGTTTGTGGTGAAGGGACAAACTTACAATTCAGAAATGCCGAATTGGAAGCATCGGGAGGATGAGGAGATCGCTGCGGTGCTCACTTACATTCGTGCGACCTGGGGAAATAAGGCGGATGGAGTGACAACGGAATTCGTGGCGGCGGTTCGCAAAGAGGTTGGTGATAAGGGCGGGTGGAAGGCAGCAACGCTTGCCGAGTTCGCGGCAACGAAACCGCCTGCAATCGCAGCTGCAGCACCTCCGGTAGTAGTGCCGGCAAAGTAGTTTCATGCTGATCGACGTATCTTCAAAACGCAAGGAACAAGCAGCAGAGCTGGCTTGTTCCTGCCTGGAAGAAGCGCCAGCTTCACTATGGTGGCGCATCGGTGGAGGGGCATTTCTGGCGATGAACGGCATGGTGTTCAGCGTTGCTTTGAATGGCTCGGATGTTACCCCACAAGAGCGGTTCAGTCTGGAACTTACAATTCTGTTTGTTACGTTTCCGGTCTTCCTACTGCTTAGCGGTGAGTTCCTGACAGCCACATGGCGGGCGCTGAAACGCCGACAACTTTCCATTG
Organism: Bryobacterales bacterium; assembly: GCA_043745195.1. Lineage (GTDB taxonomy): Bacteria > Acidobacteriota > Terriglobia > Bryobacterales > Bryobacteraceae > JANXSF01. The sequence continues at coordinate 5,210 of JAYTTF010000218.1, forward strand.
AGATGCTTTTTCTGATTGGCATTGTCAGCAGTCTTACTGCCTCGGCTCTTTTCTTTATTCGAGGGAAGGGCAATGGATATGCTGACGTTGCGGCCATGCTGCTGGTTATCTATGCGCTGGGTCGCCAGATTGGCGCGTATGGAAAACAGCGGGTTCTGGAGAGTTGGGAAAATTGGTCCCCCGCTAATCGTAAGGCTCATCGCTTAAATGGCGAAACCGTTTCCGCTTCAACCATTCAACCTGGCGATGCCATTCGTGTTTTTCCTGGTGAAATGGTTCCTGTGGATTGCCGCGTGATTGCTGGTTCCGCCTATCTACACGAAGCTTCACTAACTGGGGAAAGTATGGCGAACGCCAAGACTCCCGGCGATACTGTTCTTGCTGGTTCGTTTCCACTCGATGCCTCCTTCGACGCTGAAGCTACCGCGCCTGCAGGTGAAAATCAACTCGATCAAGTGCGAGTCTTGATTGAATCCGGCCTGTCCCGCCCTGGTCAGGAACAGTTAGTAGCCATGCGAGTGCTTCGCTGGTTCGTGCCCTTAGTTGTGTTAGTCACTGTTGGGACTTTCGTTCTGCATTGGCGCTTCATGGAATGGGACCAAGCGGCTTTCATTGCGCTGTCCGTGGCAGTGATCTCGTGCCCTTGTGCACTAGGGTTCGCAACTCCTTTAGCAATTTGGACGGCCATTGCAAGATTACGGGAATTAGGTATCCTGGCCAGTTCGGGGGACGCGGTGGAACGACTTGCGGACATCGACACGGTTGTCTTCGATAAGACCGGCACACTAACACTCCCTGACGAATATTCCGTTAGCTGGAAAGTAACTTTGCCCTGGCAGCATCGAATCACTGAATTACGTTTCTTACTGCGAGAAGCTGAGGAAGCGAGTCGTCATCCGTTGGCAAAAACGTTGGCCCCTCTTTGGGATTTGCCCCTCCGCCCAACCACCGCACTGCGTCAAGTTCGTCTAGTGCCGGGCGCGGGGATTGAAGCTGATTTTGACGACGGTCAACGGCTGTTCGCAGGTACTGGCACAGGGAACCAGTTAGTTGTGAAGGTGAATGGAGAGCAGGCTGCTGTTGTTACCTTGATTGAGAAGCAAGCAAGCGGAGTTAGTCCTGCTATTCAGGCACTGGAAACGCTTGGTATTCAAGTAATCCTTTCCACAGGTGATTCGGCGGAACGCGCAGACGCGATTCCGATAGTTACTCGGCACTCCAGGCAAAGCCCCGCGCAAAAATATGCGCTTATGCAGCAGTTACACGCACAAGGTCGAAAGGTATTATTTGCTGGTGACGGTTTAAACGATTCTGCGGCAATGGCCTGGAGCCACGTTTCCTGCGCTGCCCCAGGCAGCTCCGATTGCGTGCGCGATTTGAGTGGACTTATCTTTTTGCATCGCGATTGGAGTCAGTTGGCAAACGCCATTGCCATTGCCCGTAAGACTCGTCATGTGGTGCGTTGGAATATTGGTTTTTCGCTTGCTTACAACGCTGTGGGCATCCCTGCTGCGGCGGCTGGATTGTTGCATCCGGTGGCATCTGCATTGATCATGATGGCATCGAGCTTAACGGTAATCATCTACTCCATGCATCTGATGGATTGGGAGCCCAACGCATGAGCCCAATATGGATCGTCGGGGCCGGCCTGCTGCAACTCGCGATCTTGTATGTGCACTCGCCTTGGTCCGCTGCCTTGGGTGTGGGTGCCGGAGCACTATGGATTCTGGGAATGTTTTCCATAACGCGGCTGCGCTGGGATTCTCATTTGGACATGATTTTGATCATGGCAAGCTTCGGTGGCTTTGGCATGGTACTGCCGACGCTCTTATTTCCCGGTCCAGCGTGCCACTTACAGCAAAGTGTAAGCGGCTTTGTATATATGACGGGTGGGATGTTACTACTAGCGGCACCGTTGAGTTGGCGATTCGCCCGCTGTATTATCGAGGCTCGCCGCGATGGCTACGGTGGTCTTGCGCTGGCTGTGGATCTTATTGGAATGCAAGCAGGTATGATATTGGGGCATTTTTCGATCAGCAGATGGCCGATGGGCGATACGCGTCTGGTGTGGATTCACCACGCATTGATGCTGGTGTCGATGTTACTTGGAATGCTGGCCGGCATGGCTGTTTTGCGCGGGTATGTGAGATGGTCAATTACAATCCCCACACCGCATTGAACTTGCAGATGGTTGCGCATCATTCTTTAATTGTCGAAGAGCTTACGAGGTGGCTCTGATTCCCGCGCCAGCGATCAAGGATAACCCACAAACTCAAATGGATCTGCCTAATCCGCTCGCCCACTCACACTCGTCCAAGCTTTAAGCCCGTGGTCCACATCGCCAGCCACTTCCAGTCCACCATGCCAACGAGCTTTCAACGCATCCGGCATTGCGGGTTGTTTGCCAGCCTGCAACAAAAAGAAGAATCTTGCCCTGCGCCATCCAGTGCTCCATGCCTATACAGATGGACGGCGCCCCTCCATCTACCAAGTTCAAGCGACGGTCGATCAACTTCTTGAAGCTTGCGCTTGATAAAATGGAGCACAAAATAGTTGCTTCCAAAGTTGAATGGGTGAAACACCATGAGGGAAGAAACCAAAAGACCGGCAAATCCTCTATACGCTCTGACAAGTTGTCAGTGGCCGAAATGGCGCAAGTCGTCGGTTTTCGCATATGAGGACAAGCGTATGATTGGAAAATACTCAATACATTTAGCCTTCGCCGACCATGAATAGGTCGAGACCGAATCAAACCAAAGAGGTGTTGACGAAGTGTTTTTGTCGCGAAATCGGGCAAAAAATCTATGCATTCACAACAACACCTTGTTCAACTCAATCTGCCCTCTTTTCGCCCGCTTGCAAAAAAGTAACAGGCTGCGCTTTTCAATACCTATAGGACCCTTGATTCAGGAAGACAAATTGCTGGCCAGCAACTTCCCAAAAACTCGAGTCCTCGAAGCGATTAAATCCTCTGGCGTTCTGAATGGAATGTGAGTCGCAAAAACGGTTGGGCCCGTAAAATGCGAGCTGTAAGAGCAGGCTGCGAGTGGTGGCAGCTAAGAAGGTGAAATTTGGAACGCCAGTTGAATGAAATTATCGTTTGCCTGTTCGCGATGCCGTACTGCGCTTTTTACAATCTCAACCTTAAGCTAAACTGTTCAGATTCGTGACGAGTTCATCTGGAGTATGATGAAGGTAGCTTTGGAACTTTTTGCCACCATCTTCGCGGTCATTGCACTGGTGATGATTTACCGATCAAGCAGCGGTGGCGGTTCTTGAGGGCCTAAATTTCCTGGCCGTGGGCCAGGCTCTTGCGGGTGATACCATAGTGGCGGTGCTTTAGCGCCCCCCTTTTGGCATCCACACTTCAAAGAGGTAATTAGATTGGCAACTCGATTCCCCGTCGCAATGCTTGCGGCAATTCTAAGTTCTATTCCAGCGATTGCACAGAATCCTCCGGGACCTGGCGGAAACCGCCCTCCAGGTGCCCCTGCTGCGCCCGTTCGAAGACCAAACGCTTTTCCAACTTCGCGCCCTGCATCGGAGCCGGCCGCGATAGATCGTGGCAAGGCCATTTATGGTGTCCACTGCAACTTTTGCCACGGTTCAGACGCCCGCGGTGGTGAAGGCGGACCCAATTTGATTCGAACCGAACTCGTCTTAAACGATATGAAGGGCGAACTGCTTTATCCAGTGGTTCGCGATGGCCGTGGAGAAATGCCGCGCTTCAACCTTACGGAAGCGCAAGTGGCCGATATCGCCGCATTCATCCACAACTTTCCAGTAGGAGGCTACGATGCCTCGCGCATGGTGCCTCTCACCATTTTGGTTGGCAATGCGAAATCCGGCGAAGCCTACTTTCAGAAGACTTGTGCAAACTGCCACTCCGTTGGCGGCGATTTGAAAGGGATCGGATCCCGCTTAACCGATGCAAAGCAATTGCAGCAATATTGGCTGATGCCTGGTGCTGGGCGGGGCGGATTCGGAGGCGGTCCACCAGCTCCTTCACGCCTGAAACCGATTACGGTGACGGTGACCAAACCATCCGGCGAAAAAGCGGAAGGACGACTAACTCGTATCGACGATTTCTTTGTAACTCTCACTAATGCAGAGGGCGAACAGCGAACGTTTACGCGCGAAGGGAATGTTCCTAAAGTGGAGATTCACGAACCGTTGAAACCCCACAAAGAACTGCTGCGAGTGTACAAGGATGCTGACATCCACAATGTGACCGCTTATCTGGCGACGGTGAAATAACATGGAAAATAAATTCTTTCTTCTTTTAGCGTTGCCCTTAGGTTTGGCTGCGCAAGGTCTTGATCCCAACGCTGCATTGAAGCCACTAGCCAATGATTGGCCTTCTTACTCTGGTGATCTTACCGGAAAACGCTACAGCCTGCTGAAGCAAGTGGATCGCAGTAATGTGAAAAACTTGTCTCTGGCCTGGACCAGCCGAGTAACTCCCGGCATGGGCAATACAGGCGGGGGTCCAGGTGGACGAGGCGGCTTTGGCGGTGGACCACCATTGATCATCGGCGGCCAAGGCACCACAGATGCCGGCGGAGGCGGGTTTGGTGGTGGCTCCAGCGTGCGAGCATCCATCTTATCGGTGAATGGCGTTTTGTATCTTTCCATGCCCGATAACGCATGGGCGGTTGACGCGCGGGACGGTCATATCCTTTGGCACTATTTCTGGAAGACTAAGGGCGGCACGCACATTGGTAATCGCGGTCTTGGCATGTGGAACAACAGGCTGTACATGGAAACTCCAGACGATTTCCTGGTCTGCCTGGACGCTCGCAGTGGCAAGGAGCTATGGAACAAACCCATGGCCGATTTCAATCTTCAATACTTTTCCACCATGTCACCCATCGTCATCGGTAACCACGTCATAGTGGGCACGGGAAACGATTTGGATGAACCCGGTTTTGTCCAATCCCGCGACCCTGAAACTGGGGACATTCAATGGACATTTCACACCGTTCCAATGAAGAAGGGAGACCCAGGTCTTGAAACCTGGGGCACTTTGGATGGTGCGCGGCACGGGGCAGGGAACGTTTGGATCCCTGGTGTTTACGATCAGGATACCAAGCTGTATATTTTCGGAACCGGCAACCCTTCGCCATCTTATACAAATCCCAAAAGCCGCGATGGCGATAACTTATATACGTGCTCCATTGTGGCCATCAATATTGAAACGGGAAAGATGGCTTGGTATTACCAGGTGAATCCGCATGACACTCACGATTGGGATTCTACGGAAACCCCCATCATGGTGGATGGTGAATTCAAGGGTAAGCAGCGCAAGATGGTGCTGCATGCTGATCGCAACGGTTACTTCTATGTGTTAGATCGCCTGACGGGTGAGCACTTACTAACCAGTAAGTTCAGTTCCACGGTGAACTGGGTCAAGGAAATCAACGCAAAGGGCCAGCCGATTCGCGATGTGGCCAAGGATTCCATTGTTCCCGGCGCGCTGGTGTCACCCAATAATGCCGGAGCAACCAACTGGCCGCCTGCAGCATATTCGCCCGATACAGGGCTGTTCTACGTGCCCTCAAGCGATACGTATGCGATGTATTATCTAACGGAAACTGATCCTCGTGGTGCAATGGGGCTGGGCGGAAAGGATGAACAACAGTTGGCTTCGCTGGGTTCTCATCTTACGGCTATAGATTACAAGACGGGTAAGATCACATGGCAGCACACTTACCCCGGAACAGGCGGGTTTGGCGGCGGAAACGGTATTTTGGCGACAGCCGGAAAGCTGGTATTTGCCGGGGACATTAGCGGTAACTTTGTGGCTTACGATGCTTACAATGGCAAGATTCTGTGGCATTCAAGGATAGGCCAAGTATCGAATGCTCCGCAGACTTACATGGTGGATGGCAAGCAGCATATCCTGGTTGCGGCTGGGGATGCTTTGTATTCGTTCTATTTGCAGTAAGTGGAATTCGGGGGAGCTTTCACGCTCCCCCGTTCTTGATTTATCGATCCAACATCCAATACAGCAGTTTCCCCATCTGCTGGACGCGCAATCTTTCTCGTTGTGACGGTGACTTACCGAACCGAAACAGAGACTCAATGTCGAATAAGATAGAACTATTGAAAACATAACCGTGACCAAGCACATCGGTACTGGCCAGGCTTGCGTCAATGGAATCCACTCCATCTACGACCACCATTTTTTCGGAATCGCCGGCGCGCAAAAGTCCATGAACTTTTCGCGATGCCTCCAGCGCGTAATCCTTCGATGAAGCGTACAACGTAATTCTGTTGGCCTTGCCTTTCAGCCCCTCTGCCATTTCTATGAACACTCCGGCGTCAATGTCTGGCGCGGCAAGGATCACTTCCCTAAACTGTGGCGGCGTCTTTACGGGCATTGCTTCCAGAGCCGAAGTGAGTGCGCGGCTTCCCATGCTGTGGGCAATTAAATGAATGGTGGTTGCTCCTGTTCGTTCGCTAACCAACTTCAAAAATTCTTCCAAATGGCCACTGGTCCATTCCACATTATTTTCATCCACTGTGTACTGCACAACATCGTTTTGCGAAGGCCAGCTATATAGAATTGGTGCTCCGGAAAATTTCAAATCATGGGCGATTTGCGCTGTGCGGCGTGCAGCGTTTTCGAACGAAGTATTGTACCCGTGAATGAAGACAAACGCATCGTGCGAAGGTGCTCCAGCGACGCGGCGTCGAATGGTGGCGAAATAGAGTTCCTGGTCGTAGGGAGTAACGGAAAGCAATTGAACATGCTTTGTAGGATCGGACTGGAATTCCAGTTTCATCCAGCTTGGGGTTTCGAGTTCCCCTACGTGGTGGCTCCACGGAATGCTCACTTCGCATACACCGAATTCCAGCAGCGGATCGCCATTGATCCGTTCCCTACGATTGCCCCCGTAGAACTTTGATGGAAGGAAAGAATCGCCCTCCTGCTTCCGGTCTGTCGCGTAAAAAATGGGAACGGTGACATATTTTCCGGAAGGTGGCGCGGTAGCACCCGTATCAATGGCGCGATATTGTGGCTTCGCACGGACAGGCGTGGGTTTGGCTAGGACGAGTTCAATCCGCTGCGATTTGCCTGGAACCACCGACACTTGAATGGTCTCACTCGAGGCAAAGCCTTCAGCCTTGCCTCGAATTATATAGTCGCCTGGCGCCAATCGAGAGGCCGTAAATTCACCGCTTGCGTCGGCCCGCAACGCAAGCACTTCACCGGTTGCAATGTTGGTAATGGCAATGCTCGCTCCTGGGACAAGACTGCCTGCGGAAAGAACCGAGCCGCGGATACTTCCAGTCGTTTGCAGCGGTTGCGCAAAAACTAGAGCCGCTAACAAGCCGAATAATATGGGACCTCGAAACATTGTTGGACACCTCACTTCCTTCTACTACAGAGTGAATTTCGGAGCCGATCCGTTTCATTCATCAAGTACTTATACCCGTTTATTGGCGGGTTAAAATTACATAACGCACGTCGGCCACCTGCCCCCCAGTCACTGTTAGTGCCTTCAACATCAGCTTCCCGCGCCCTTTGCCAAGCTTGATATTCCCTAAGCGCAGGGGTTTAAAATCCTTCACGAAAGATTCCGTTCGAGGAGACCGATCCTGCGCTTCGCCAATTAAAGGAGGGTCGTTCGCGATTTTGATTTTTCCAGTGACGCTGGATTCCAGGAACGAAAGTTCAATGGTGGAACCAACATCCTTGGCCGCGCATGTATAAAAAATATCCACTGCGAAGTTGCCCGCTTGGCCAACTTCAATATCCCAAGCAATGCGGTCGTCCGTTGTCTTCCAATTCGTAAAGAACGAGCTGTTGGGCGGCCCCGCGCTTCGTTTGATTCCGCCTTCCGGGACTCCATCACGCGCCGGCAAGTAAGTCATTTTCGAATAACCTACCGTGTAAGGCCGATCATCGCGACCAACCAACGGCAGCACTTCCTTGCCCCAATCGCTGACTGCTTTGCGCAGGCGTTCGGCAATTGCGGGTTGCGATTCGGCAACGTTGGTTGTTTGTCCAGGATCGGTGCTCATGTCAAACAGCTTGCCGTCGGCATCTAAGCGGTGCCGCTGCGTGCGCACGCTGATTCGTTTTCCTTGCAGCGAGAAAATCATTCGGTCTGCCCAATCGACTTCCTCTTCAAGCAAGAGCGGCTTCAGACTGCGGCCATCCAAAGGCTTTTTCGAATCCAACGGAACGCCGGTTAAGGCGCAGAGCGTCGGCAAAATGTCGATGGCTCCGGCAATTTCACGGATCTTAGTTCCAGGCCGAATGTGCCCTGGCCATCGCATTAGAAACGGTACACGTAATCCGCCTTCATCCACAGTGCCTTTGCGGCCTTTCATGCCGCCATTCCAACGCCAACTATTGGGGCCATTGTCGCTGAAGTAAAAAACAATGGTGTTGTCGCGAAGCTTCAACTCGTCCAACTTGGCCAACAAACGGCCGACGTTCCAATCAATGTTTTCGCACATGGCAAGCGCGGCGCGTGTGAACTGAACGTCTTCGCGATCCTTACCGTAGTCCAGCATTTTGATGTCAGCATTAGCAAATTTTTGATAGAAACGATCGGGCACTTGCATTGGCGAATGTGGAGAATTGAAGGGGACGTAACACAGGAATGGCTGTGCACGATTCTTTTCCAGAAAGCGCATGGCGTGCTCCGCCTCGTCGTCAATAATGTATCCCTTGCCGCGCACTAGTTGGCCATTGTGATCCATTTCTGTATCGAAATAATGGCCCCAGTGACCGGAAGTGAAACCATAGAATTCATCGAAGCCGCGGGCGTTGGGATGATAGGGATGCTGGGAACCGCTATGCCATTTTCCAAAAGCTCCGGTTGCGTAGCCGGCCGCTTTGAAAGTTTGGGCAAGCGTGCGCTCATCCAAATTCAGGCGCTCCTGTCCGGTGGAAACACCGCGCACTCCGCCGCGGGCATGATATCGCCCGGTCAGGAATTCAGCACGAGTAGGGGCACAAACAGCACAGACAAAGAAGCGATCAAACAGGGCACCGTCGCGTGCAAGGCTATCTATATTTGGCGTGGCAAGATTGGTGTTGCCGTGAACACTAAGGTCGCCCCAGCCTTGGTCGTCGGCGAGAATAACCAGAATATTAGGCCGTGGCGTGGCTGCTCGAAGGAGCGACGAAAGGCCTAGGCCAATGCTGGCCAGCAGGGCTCTGCGAGTAAAATGTTGCGATGCTTCCACCCTACATTAATACTCTATTTTTAAGCGTCTTGCTTAGCGAAGTGAGTGCTCAAGAAACTCAAACGCCTGCGTCATCAACTGGGGTTGGGTGAAAAGGATCGCACTTAGGAACACCGGGCTAGCGCCAGTAAGCAGAAGGGCTAACTCCAGCATCCTGCTGACAGATGTAGATTGCGTTGAGCGGCCCAACAGGTGACTTACACGCGATGCAAGTTCCGAGCCATCTGTAATAATGTAACTTACCATTGGTTGGGATTGCGAGGGTTGTTGAAACTTTGCGATGCGGACCAGCGCGGCTGCAAGCAAAACGCCGCGATGAGGATCGCCGGCAGTGGCTGCATCATCTGCTGAACGTTCAGCAAAACTGGACCACGCCTGTTCTAAGTTTCTAAAGCCGTGCAGACCGGGTAGTACTCCAGGGAGGGCCAAAAACACAAGGTGCTTCAGGTTATCGAGCGACGTGGCGTGTGCACGTTCATGCTGAAGTGCAACCTTTAATTCGTCTTCAGAAAGCAAATCAATTACTTTTCCAGAAGCAATGAATTGATGACGCGCCAAACCGGCCACAGCAAGGAAAGGTACCCTTCCCGGAATTTCCCAAATGGTTGAAGTCTCTCCGGGAATCTTTCTGATCAGGGCAGCTTTTTGGCAGGCCACGATATAGCGCCAGGATTTCACAATGGCATTGCTAGTCCTGAAAACTGAGCTGCACCATTGCGCGGCAAGGATGGCAACGAACAACAAGCAGAGCAAGCCAACGCGTTCAGCATCTTGGAATGGCTCCAATAACAAATAGCTTGGAACGCAAAATGTAAGCACTGCGAACAGAGCAGCGACTGCAGGTAGCAGCCTCAACCCAAACAAAAACTTTGCAGCACGGCCTGCGCGCATCTGCGCTGCTGCGTTCAAAGCATATGGAGTAAGTAAAGTTATGATCACTGCCAAAATGAAGTGAACCAGAAAGAATACTTCAGCGCAAAGCAAGAATAAGCGGACGTAGTAGGAAGCATTCATATGGAGGCCTCTGCATCAAGTTCCTTGCGTTTTTTGCGGATCTCTTCTTCCAGATCATCTAACATTCCCGGCTCGTGTTGATCCACTGCAGCAACCAGACAGGAGATAAGCAGGTCACTCGAAAAACCTGGCGAAGCAAGCAGGCCCGATATTAAATTCTGCGCCCGCTGCTTGTCGAATTCCTCGCGGCTAAGAAGTGGAGAATAGAAAAATGCGCGATCCACTTTTCGGCGGCTTAAAATCTTCTTTTTATAAAGCCGGTCCATGGTAGTCATTGCGGTTGTGTATGCGCGAGGTGTGTCTTCGCCATCATTTAGATACACAATAATATCGCGAACGGCAGATTCGCCGTTCCGCCAAAGAATTTCCAGGATGCTCAATTCAAGGGGTCCAAGCATTGGTGTAGTCCCCTGTGGGTGAGAATTTCGGGTTAGACTTTGGAACATTTCAAATGCCACAACTATGACCTTAGCCGTAACTATAGCGCGTCGCCACCCCGTCCGCGGTACTCTAAGTACTAAACTTTTTTGCGGGGTTACCCTTACTGCTTTGGGGGGTAGTAACTTCAACTCAATTCGTCATATCGGGACATAGCAGTGCCACTGAGCACATCCTTCCAATGATCTGGAAACGGCAGTTGCAAGCCGTAACCGGCACCCTGTCTTCCATGAGACGGCTGTCGCTGTCAAGGGAAATGTTATTAGCACGGTTCTTCGTTTTCCTTG
>JAYTTF010000219.1:0-16005 GCA_043745195.1 Bryobacterales bacterium
GCTGTTTGATTGGGCCATTTGGCCGAGTTGATTTTCGGTGGTGGGCATGGGGAGCAGTGGGTGAATTACGGGGTCGATGATGTTTCGGAGCAAGCGGGCAGCTTCGATGCGAGCTTTGCCGGTGATGACGAGGATGGGCTGAGTGGCGCTGGGGATCATGGATAGAGCCAGCCAATTAGACAGCGTTTCGGCGATGGGTTGGGAAGTGGAGAAGGCTCGCATCAGGTGTTGGGCTATGGTGCCTTTTGTGATGGCTGGGGTTGGGATGGGCAAGTTTTGATCATGCCGGCGGAAGAGGATTGGATGATCGCTGGTGATGCGCCATTGATTCTTGGTGATTTCGATTACTTGGTTGTCACTGGTTTGGGGGTCGATGGATTGGAGGTCGACTAGGAGGGTATTGCTTTGAGCAGCGATGCGGGTGTGGACTGGGCTGACTTCGCATTCGTAGGTGTGGAGGATGTTGTCATGGTGGCGGAGAAGGCGGCCTAATGTGGATGCGGAGGGCCAGTCGAGCCCGAGGGCCTCGATGCGGGTAAGTAGCCAGCCCCGGAACTGTTCGGAATACAGCGGAGCGGCGGTACCGTTGAACTGGACATAGGATTGGCTGTTCGGGGTTAGGAAAAAAGTGGCTCTATCGCAGGCGAGGATCAGTTTATCGAAGGGGGAGAGTTTTCGGGGCTGATGATGATTTCCTTGCATTGCGCTTCTGGTGAAAAGGTACCAGGGTGATTTGGCGGGCTGGAGTAAGTGTGGGAGAGCTGTTAGGCGGAAGTTACTCAGGGGTAATGAGTTATTTGTGCGAAATAAATTTAGATGTAACGGGACTGCTGTTTTGGACAGCGCAAAATTTGCCAGCTCTTCGATCACCCCAAAAACGGCAGTTGACGCACCGTCCATAGATCAACTCCCGTACCCACCGACAGTTGCGTGGAAACCATCTGTCATCTGAATGGTGAGCGCTCTTTTGATTTAAATTCAATCGTTGGGGTCGGCTTGGGACTAAAGTGCGGAGGGCTGCGAAATCGGGGACGAGGCTGCAATTCAATGAAGATGTTCTGCTTACGGAAGACTTGCAAAAGAATTGCACCCCCGTCCCGGATTTTACGAACCCAATACTCGTCACTTACTAAATACTTCGGACCAATAGATTACCCATGTTCGAAGTTTTCTCAAATACCTGTAGCAGGCTGGCCAGGGGGCCAGCCGCAGACGAGGGCGTCTGCCCCACTTTAGACGCAGAAATCAGATCGAGCGGGTTCACGAAATCGACGCGCTTCGAGAAGTGACAGGGGTTGCAGTTGAAGCGGCTCGCAAATCCGATCCTTTTCTGGCTCACTCTTGAAAGCAAGGTTGAGGTGGACGAACTGTTTTTGAAGTGGAAGACTGCGGGCGCGAGAATTGTTTCCGAGCCAGAGGACAAACCTTGGATGCTGCGCGAGTTTGTGGCCGCTGATCTTGATGACAACCTAATTCGCGTCTTCTATGATTTCCGGGGCGATATATGAAAACGCTTAAGGCAAATCTGTTAGGGAAATAGGCTGATAACGTAGCCTCGCTTTAGCCCTTGATGCCGATATACTCGCATGGGAACGCTGAGATGGACTCTACGATTCTATTTCCGCATCCAGCCTTTCTTCCTGAGCATTGCGGGTTGGTGGCGACTGTGAAGTTGCCTAACGCCGTGGGTAAAACAAGGGTGCGAATTGCCGGTGATGGGACAAGCCTAATCACCGAATATGCGGCGATGTCGGCGGGATTGTTGGGGTACCTTTACGGCATGTATTTGTGGTTTCAGTGGGGGAAGCAACATGGACTTTCGGACTTGGGCTTTACAGCAGAGTTGCTTCTTTCGCAAGTTGCCCTTTTGATTGAAACCGCCTGCCACGAATTGGGGCACGTGCTTGCTGGACGGATTGCCGGCATGGTTTTGTGGACTCTTCGAGTGGGGCCATTTCATTGGAAGAAGCGCAATGGGAAATGGGCTTTTCTGTTTCGGCCAAATAACTGGTTCGGCGGCAGCGCAGGGATGGTGGCTCCGCAATTGACGAGGCTAAATGAGAGAACCGCTGTGATGATCCTAGGAGGACCGATAGCCTCTCTTTTATTGGGGGCTGGTTCATGCTTTGCAGTATTTGGAGTTATTGGAACTTCCTGGGAGTTCCTGTGGACACCGTTGGCAATTGTTTCCATTATTTCCCTGGTAAGTTTTCTTATCAACATGATTCCTCAAATGCCCGGCAGTAACTACTCCGATGGTGCGCGCATTTATCAACTGATGAAAAAAGGACCTTGGGAGCAAGTAAATCTGGCAATGGGAATGGTGGCGTCTGCACTGATCACGAAATTGAGGCCGCGCGATTTCGACATTCACCTGATTGAACGAGCGGCTGATTTTGTTGGCACTGGCCAGCAGGGATCATGCCTAAGATGGTTTGCCGCAATGCATCATCGGGATAAAGGACAAGTGTTAGAAGCGGTGACTGAGGCAAAGAGAGCGGAGGAGCTTTTTGAATTAGCGCAGTGGGAAGAACCGCACGCGATGCTTGCATCCTTTGTATACTTCGATGCGGTATTCCGGCAGGATCGTGAATCAGCAGAACGTTGGTGGTCTGAACTGAGAACGCTTCCAGCGAAAGAGAAGGATGCGGACGTGTATCTGGCACAAGCCTCAATTCAGTGGCTCCGCGGTGATCTTGAATCAGCCTGGGAAGCTTGGGAAAGTGGCTATAGTTTGGCGTTGGAACTTCCTTCCTGCGGCGCATACGACGATACGCGGAAATGCTTCGAGGTACTAAGAGAGGGGTTGCGGCTGGAGCGTCGAACAGAGTATGGGGTTCAGACTTCTGAGAAACAAGCGCAAAACGGACTCGCTTCGGCGAAGCCACTGCTTGTTTCTTCGATTGCATTGCGCCGCGCGCCGAAGCGGCCTTTGCGCTAACTAAGCTGCATCCCTTTCCTGGACCGACTGCAGGCAAACCTGCTGCCAACCACTGAGCATTGTAACGAGCAAGGCACGAACCTCTTCCAATGGTTCGGCGGTTTGTTCAATGTTGGCGGAGCACAACTGATGGTGCATATATTCATAAAGCAGGGCCAATTGCTTTGATAGTTCCGGTGCGCAGGTGTGGTCCAGTGAGTTTGCCAGCTCGGCAAGAATCGCGCAGGCTTTGGAGATTCCTTTGGACCGGCCCCTAATGTCACCAGCAGCCAGGTTTCGTTTTGCTGAATCCACGCCGTCGAGTGCGCCGCGGTACAGTAGCAACACGAGTTCCATTGGGCTGGCTGAAAGTACTTCCAGGTCTTGAGTGTTCTGGTAGGGGTTTGAAGTCATGATCAAAACTTCTTATCGGAAGAGAGTGTTTTTGTCTTATTTTTGTTTTGTTAGCGGAATTGCGCGGCTATACGCAGAAGATATTCCGGAGGTAATTGTGCAATCACTTCGTTAGTCTCACGATCAATGATACGCATGATTGGCTTGCTGGTGGCTGGATCCAGCGAAAACGTCACTTCGCTTGTGGGGCCAAAGGACTGCGCAGCATTCACTACCTTCACAGCCTGAACCAATGCTACTCTTTCAGCACGTTGCTCTGGGTTTAGTTGCACGTCCGCGGTTGGCGTAACTTGCCCCACGGGACGGATGGCAGATATTTCCACGATTCGCCTCCATTCAGATCAAATTGGATTGTATGAATCTTATCGGAGGAATTTTTTAAATTGTGAGAAAAACTTATGCGAGGTTCAGAACACGCATTGTCGTACCTGTTTCGCTTTCAATCTTCCGTTGCAGCAAAGTGATCGCGTAGATCAACTGTTCAGGCCGCGGAGGGCAACCTGGGACATACACATCCACAGGAATTACCTGATTTACTGGCACCAACGCATAGTTGTTGAATACGCCAGTAGAGGTGGCGCATGCGCCCATTGAAATAACCCACTTGGGTTCAGGCATTTGTTGATAGAGCTGACGAATTACAGGAGCCATTTTATTTGACACGCGACCGGCAATGATCATCAGGTCCGACTGCCGTGGTGAGCCACGAAAAACTTCAGCGCCAAACCTTGAAATGTCGAAGCGGGAAGCGCTCATCGCCATCATTTCAATTGCGCAGCAGGCAAGGCCGAACGTCATTGGCCAAATGGAGTTCTTCCGGCCCCAGTTAATAACTGAATCGAGGGTTGTGAGCAGGACGCTTTCTTGCAAATCACTATTATTTTCCGCGTCGATTCTTGTGAAAAGGTCCGCAGGAGCGGTCGGCAGCAGTCTTTGTTCCATTTATTTCTTGGCCTGATATTCCTTGTTTGATTATCGCACGACCGGTGAATGCCTTACACTGGTTAGAAAGAACTCATGCACTTTCCTAACGGGGCGGCTAGCCCGTCAGCGTCATACCTGGAAGCTCTCAGTAGGGCGTCCGAGCTATTCAGAATTCAATCTTCCTTTCATGATATTTGGGGTAAGCATCACATTACATCAGAGCAGGTGATGGTAGCGATTTTGCGCTCCATGGGTGTGGATACCGCTTCCACGGAAACAATTGACCAGGCGATTTCCGCCCGCCTGGCACAGCAGACAACTCTGCTGCCCGCCTCATTAGTACTGCTGGCCGGGAGTCCTGATTTTGTGGTTACCGTTCCAAACACTCTGAAAAGCCAGGAACTGCACGCAACTATCTATTTTGAGGACGGCGTGACCATGCCGCTAACTTACAGTTTCTTCGGTCTGGAACCGTTCGAAAAATCCTCGGAATTCAGCCGCTATCGGTTTTGGCTCCCCAAAAACCTTGCCATTGGTTACCATTCGATTACTGTTGAAACGGGTGGGATAACCCATACTTCCCATCTGATTCTTGCCCCTGAACGCGCTTACTGGCCGGGCGATGGACCATTGGTGAATCGATATGCGGGAGTTGCAATTTCACTTTACGGTTTGCGGTCGGAAAGGAATTGGGGTTGTGGGGACTTTACGGATTTGACTCATTTCACCGATTGGATGGCGGCCCGCACGCAAGCCGCATTTATCGGCTTAAACCCTCTGCACGCCATAGCCAACAGGACGCCCTACAACACCAGCCCTTACCTTCCGCAATGCACTTATTACCGTAATTTTCTTTATTTGGATATTGAGAGAATTCCCGAAGTGAGCCAGTCTGCGGCCGCTCAGCGAATGCTTGCTTCCTTGAAATTCCAAGCCCAACTGGCGGAGTTGAGGCAGCAGAAGTTTGTGGATTACGAAGCCGTCAGTAAGTTAAAGCTGCGCTTTCTTAAATTGCTGTACCGCACATTTCTAACTAGTGTGAAGAAACGAACAGCCCGAGCGGAAGCTTTTGAAAGTTACCTTCATAGGGAAGGAGAACTGCTGGACCGCTACGCAACCTATTGTGCTTTGGATGAACATTTTCATAAGAAGGACCGCAACGTTTGGCTTTGCACGGATTGGCCCGAGTTGTACCAAACGCCAGATACTTCCGCAGTTCGTGACTTCGCCAAGCGGTATTGGCGTAGCGTCACATTCTACAAGTACATGCAGTGGCAAGTGGATGAACAGTTGGCAGAGGCTCATCGCCACACCAAGCACAGTGGCCTTTCCATTGGGCTTTATCACGACCTTGCCCTAGCAACGGACCGTTATGGAGCAGACCTTTGGGCCTTTCGGGAATTCTATATTTCCGGATGCAGGGTGGGGTCTCCGCCAGATGATTTTTCTCCGAAAGGGCAGGATTGGTCATTCCCTCCTCCTGATTCAGAGGCGCACAAACGCAATGGGTATCAAGTGTTCCGCCAGGCAATTGCCAACAACGCCCGCCATGGGGGAGCGCTTCGCATGGACCATGTAATGCGCTTTTTTCGGTTGTACTGGATTCCTGACGGCAACCTTGCTACGGATGGAACTTACGTCCGCGACAACTCCGAAGATCTGCTGAGGATTCTGGCTTTAGAAAGCGTTCGCAATCAGTTTATTCTGGTGGGCGAGGATTTGGGTACGGTGGAACCTCATGTGAGGGAAGCACTGGAACGGTACGGAATTCTTAGCTACCGCTTGCTCTACTTTGAAAAAAATAGCGATGGCAGTTTCCGAAAGCCAAGCGATTATCCTGTTCAAGCGCTGGTTTCTTCAACGACACATGATCTTCCAACGTTGGCAGGATTCTGGACGAATCGGGATATTGAATCCCGCCGTGCAGCAGGGCTGATTGATGAGCAGGGATATTTCCAGCAACTTTCCGGAAGAATTCAGGAAAAGCAAAAAATGCTGGATGGCTTTCATTCCCTTGGTTTGCTGGCTGCGGATTATCCGCGGGATGCTGGGGTTTTAGCGGAATTCACGGGGGAATTACACAATGCTGCGGTTGGATTTCTGGCCTCCACACCTTCCAGCATGTTGCTTTTGAATCAGGAAGATCTCACCAAAGAAACGGAGCAACAGAACTTGCCGGGAAGTACCCATGAATATCCCAATTGGCGACGGAAGATGCGCTACACAATTGAAGAATTGACAACGAATAAAGAAGTAGCCGGCTTCACGGACATGTTTCAACATTGGTTGGAAAAAACCGGACGGACAGGGTCTAGGTCTGTCGTTTAGTCGCTATAATAGCGGGTACATCAATGGCAGAAATTAATACACCTTCCAATGCTCGGCCGAAAGCTCGGCGCTGGATATTGATGACACTGCTTTTGCTGCTTGGGCTTCCTTTGCTGGGTTTCGCGGCGTGGACTTGGATCAGCCTGAACGTCAGTTACTCAAACGGTGAGCGCGTTGGGTACGTTCAGAAAATTTCCAAAAAAGGCTGGGCTTGTAAGACATGGGAAGGCGAATTGTCCATGATTAGCATTCCTGGTTCCGTGCCCCAAACATTTGAATTCACGGTGCGCGATGAAAGTGTTGCCAGAAATTTACTGGATGCGGCAGGTAAGCGTGTGGCTATCACTTATGACCAGCATCGCTTTGTTCCTTCGCAGTGTTTCGGGGAGACGGAATATTTCGTAACTGCGATTCGCGTGGTTGGTCAATAACTCGGTTTTACCGCCACCAGGCCCAAGGACTCCCGTCCATCCAACCTAAGCTCTTTGGGGAAATCTGCGCGTTGATAAAGCCATACGCGCTCCACTATCAAACCTGCTGACTCCACGAGGGAAGGCAGTACTTGATTGTCCAGCAGATGAATGGATGCCGGCATCACTCCTAACTTTTTGTGGTTGGAGTACTGGCTGATTTTCTCAACCCAACCGGGCCACTTGACGCCACTATCTAATCTGCGTTCGTATTCAGGAATGAAGCCTGCGAAGGCTGCTTGGAATGGCGTTGCCGCTTGGACAAATAATTTTCCACCAGGACGAAGCCAGCGAGCAATGGCTCGAACGCCTTCCGATAGCTGATTTCCAGTGAGGAAATGAAATATGTTGGAGGCGTGAACGGCTCCCAGTGTGCAGGGTTCAAAATGGATTTGGCGAGGGAAGCGGCCATGCTTTGTGCGAAGGTTCTTAAAGCTTTGTTGTAGTGCTCGACGTTCCAATTCTTCTAAGTGCCCAGCATCCAGGTCATTGGCGATCAACCAGGCGCCTACGCGAAGAGCTTCGAGGCTGGCGGTGCCGTAGGCCGCCCCAATATCCAAGGCGGGTGATTCTTCTGTGCAGTTGCCATCCCGGCAGAATTCGGCGAATTGCAGGCTTACTTCATTGAGTTGATCCGATGCCCAACCCATCTGGTTTCGGGTCAACAATAACTTCGGTTTAGGTGCGGTCAAGGAAGTTCCGGCGCCGTTTGTTCCGGAGTTGTGATTCCGCTGGGCAGTTCCATAATCTTAATATTCCGGAAATGAATTTTCGCCCCTTCGGATTCCAAACACAAGTAGCCCTTCTTTTGCGTAGACCGGCTAATGCCGTTTACAAATTTTCCATTGACGGAAAGTTTGATCACTCCGTCGATAGCCACCACATCGTAAGTATTCCACTCCCCTCTAGGTTTGCAGCGATTCTCAAACGACATGCTTCGGTCACCGCGTGGATTGTCGGCAACTGTTTTCACGCCATTTACTCCGAACAACTCTCCATGAACATATGCCACTGGAGGCATGATGCCGTCCTTAATATGGAGCTTTGGCCAGTCCAGTTCCAGCATTTGAACTTCGACGCCGTCGGGCAAGCGGGACTTCGGATTGGGGCGAGCGCTGCTCCAGACAAAGACGCCGGAATTTCCGCCGGGTTCGGTATGCATCCATTCAATATGCAGAACGAAATTTTCATACTGCTTGGCACTTCGCATCACGCCTATGGGATGCCCAGAGCAAATGAGTTCGCCGTTGCTGACGCTCCAGGTATCTTCAGCAGTATTGACGTTGATCCAGCCTGTTAGATCCTTACCGTTGAACAGGTCGCGGAATTCAGGAACGGTTGCGGCGAACAAGGAAAATCCGAAAAGCAAGGAGAGGGGAAGGAATGGCTTCATGGATGAAATGATAACGCGAATGAAAGGTTTGAAGCATTTGGTCGATATGTATTTTTTGGTGGAAGTGAGATGGTGGGAATAGTGCTTGACGAGTGAGCCAAATGGCTGTAGGATGGTGGACATATGGCAGTAGCGGCGACAGAAAAGGCGCTTGAACAAAAAGAGGAAGTGGTTGAGATTCTTGGGGGCAAGAAACTATTGGGTGGCTCCCTGGATTCGCAATTGAAGCTGATGGTGGCCGTTCGATCAGGATTGCCTTATGGTTCCGTAGAATCGGTGGGCGACAGACTAGGGCTTTCCGATGAAGCCATTTCCAATGCAATCGCAATTTCGCGCCGCACCTTGATCCGTCGAAAAACGGAAGGAAGGCTGAGCGGGGAAGAATCAGATCGTTTGCTGCGCTTGGCTCGCGTTGCATCTTTGGCCATGGAAACTTTGGGATCGACGGCAAAGGCAGCACATTGGTTGAAGCAACCGAATCGGGCTTTGGGGAATCAGACACCGCTATCCATGATGGATAACGACATCGGTGTACGGCAGGTGGAATCGCTGCTGGATCACATTGAGTACGGCTTGCCGGCGTAATCGACAATGATTCTTTGGCGACTGGCGAGAGCACGGCATACTGAGTTGGATGGAGAAGGCGCGCGGCGCAGAGGCGCACGCTGGAATCCTCGTGGTATGGCTGTGGTCTATGCGGCCTCAACTCTTTCTTTAGCGGCCCTGGAAGTTCTGGTTCATACGGACGAACGCGATGCACCAGACGATTTGATGGCAACGCCAATTGAAGTGCCGGATGATTTAGAGCGAGAAGAACTTTCTGTTTCCACGTTGCTTCGTAACTGGCGCGAAACTCCGGCTCCAGAGCGGCTTCAAGCGGTTGGTTTTGAATGGAAGAAGCGGGGGAAGACGGCATTGCTAAGTGTGCCATCAGTGGTTGTTCCCACGGAACGCAACTGGCTGCTTGATCCTGACCATCGTGATTTCAAAAAGATTATGGCCCGCAAGCCTCACACATTTCACTTCGATCCACGCCTTTGGAAATAGCGTTAGGACTTCATTCGTTCCAGTGCTTCTGGAATGCTGACGCCTTCGGTTTTCAAAGCAAAATCCATCAACCCTCCGACAACCGTCCAAGTGGAGTGGTAACGGATATAGATGTCCGATTCCGTTGGATCGCCCCAACTCCCATCTGGATTTTGGTGTCGCAGTAGAAACTGTTCGCCATTGCGAATCAGTTGGTCCTTATCGGTGAGTCCGAAGGATTTCAGGGTATCCATGAACTCCCCTAGAGTTTCCACATCTCCTGTTTCAATATTTTCCAAAATATGATCGCGCAGAAATGAGTATTCCGAGGGCAGCCACTCTGGACGCAGCCGGTAAATTCCATAATCATTCAGCGCATAGACTATGTGAGTAACAGCATAGGTGATGCTGGAAAACCCGTCATCCTGTTTGCCATGCGGACCACGATAGGGCCGCAGGCTGGGAATATGTTGAGTAACATCTGCCAGTTTGGCCCCAAGGATTACACCGTAGCGCTCGCCAGAATAGGTTGTAATAATCGCGTCGCACAGTAGGTCGTAGGGATCTTCAAACTTCAATTCCGTTGCGCATTTGGAACAAACGGTTGCGCCGCGCGCATTGCGCGACTTGTCCTTGGGGCATAGTTTAGGAAGATCCTTTGGGATGGGTCCTGCGGTAGGATCGAACCCTAGAAAATCTTCCGGGCGAAATCCAGCTGCTGCCTTATTGAGGGATTCCTTGATGTTTCCGGTGCCTGGAATACCCAATAAAGTGGCACTATAATCAGCGAATACCCAATAGCTGATTGACCCAGTGGTAAAGCGTTCCGGCAATCGTGGATTTTGCCGACGCCATCGTCGTGCACAATTCTGCCCCATGGTCCACGCCAGCTTCTTTAATTTGGGATCAGCGGCGGAGGCGGAAATTGTATAAAAGCACCAAAGGTAATCCTGCCCGAAATCGGAAAAGGCTTTGGCGTTCTTTGATGTTTTATAGATGAAGCGCAAGCCGCGCTCTACAGCTTTCGCTTTGTCCGAATCCTGGGAACCTGCTGCTGCCGCTGCAAAAGTTGAGCCCAGAAATAGTCGCCGCGAAATCGGCATGCTTAAGAGAGAATCCCCTTCACCACGCGTCCATGCACATCGGTAAGGCGATAGTGTCTACCTTGAAACTTGTAAGTCAACTTCAAATGATCTACGCCCAGGCAGTGCATCATGGTGGCGTGCAGGTCATGCACTTCAACTGCATTTTCGGTGACGTTGTAACTATAGTCGTCGGTTTCACCATAAGTCATTCCGCCCTTCACTCCACCGCCTGCAGCCCATAAAGAAAAGGCACGTGGATGATGGTCGCGCCCATAGTTATCTTTGGTCAACACCCCTTGCGAATACACGGTACGGCCAAACTCTCCGCCCCAAATCACCAGCGTGTCATCCAACATGCCGCGCTGCTTCAAATCTGTAATCAATGCTGCCGAAGCTTGGTCTGTCTGTTGACACTGCTTGCGAATTTCTCTGGGCAGATTGGCATGTTGATCCCATCCGCGGTGAAACAATTGAATGAAGCGAACACCCCGCTCCGCCAATCGCCGGGCTAAAACGCAGTTGGCCGCATAGGTACCAGGCTGCCGCGAGTCAGGCCCGTACAGATTGAAAGTGCTGTCCGGCTCCTTTGACAGATCCGTCAATTCAGGAACCGAGCTTTGCATGCGGAACGCCATTTCATATTGGGCGATGCGTGCGGCAATTTCCGGATCCTGATACTCATTCAACTTAATTTCGTTCAGCTTGTTTAAATCGTTCAAAAAATGTCTACGCGCTTCCCCGTTGTAGCCGTCGGGATTAGAAACATACAGCACTGGATCTTTTCCTGAACGGAACTTGACGCCCTGAAATTTTGCCGGCAAAAAGCCGCTGCCCCATGCTCGATCAGCCAATGCTTGTGAGTTACCCAACCCTTGGGAAACCATCACCACGAACGATGGCAAATCCTGATTCACGCTTCCCAATCCATAGCTCACCCAAGCACCGGCGCTGGGTCTACCCGCCAACTGAAATCCGGTTTGGAAGAACGTAACGGCCGGGTCGTGATTGATGGCCTCGGTCACCATTGATTTAATAATGCACAACTCATCGGCCACCTTCGCGGTGTGCGGAATCAGTTCACTAAGCCAGGTGCCTGCCTTGCCGTGACGTGCAAATTGGAACATGCTGGGGGCGGTGGGAAATTTGGTTTGGTAGGCGGTCATCCCTGTAAGGCGTTGGCCCATGCGGATGGAATCGGGCAATTCCGTGCCATGCGCCTGCGCAAGATTCGGCTTGTAATCGAACAGATCCAGTTGTGAAGGTGCGCCGTGCTGGAACAAATAGATGACGCGCTTCGCTTTGGCGGGGAAATGTGGAAGACCGGGCTCGGCAGCTTTGGTTGAGGTGCCAAGAAGGGAAGCAAGAGCCGCAGCACCCACCCCAGTGGCACCTCGCTTGAAAAAATGCCGGCGGGTTTGAAGTAACTTGTATTGTTGCAAAGGATTCATGGCCGCTATTCCCTGGTTACTGCTTCATCTAAATTCAACATCATACTGGCTACTGCCATATAGGCAGCCAAGTCTCGCGGGGGAATTGAATTCAACGCAGGAGCATCTCCTAACTTTGCGAAGCTTGCCGCTGACTCAGCTTTGCCGGAAAAGTAGTCCAGGTGGAAACGAAGACTATTGCGCAAGATTTCCATTTCAGCCGGAGCAGGAGAACGTGTGAAAAGCAACTTGAACCCATAAGCCAACCGATCATCGGCTGCCTTGCCGCCTTCGGTAATCATTCGTTGCCCGATGAACCGTGCCGCCTCCAGGAACGTAACATCGTTCATCAGATTCAAAGCCTGCAGAGGTGTATTGGTGCGGTTCTCGCGCACGACACAAGCTTCCCGATTGGCCGCATCAAAGGTGGCCATCATCGGTGGAGCCACTGTTCGTTTCCAAAATGTATAGAGGCTTCGGCGGTAAAGGTCGGGGCCTTTCGCTTGGACGTAATCCATATCCTGCATGATTAGTTCTTTCCACAATCCAGCAGGTTGATATGGTTTTACGGATGGACCACCTAGCCTTTCCGTTATCAGTCCAGAGGCCGACAGGGCTTGATCCCGCACCATCTCCGCAGGCAACCGGAACCTGGGTCCACGGGCAAATAGCCGGTTGGCTGGATCTTTTTGAATCAACTCCTGAGTAGCCTTTGAAGACTGCCGGTAAGTGTTGGAAGTGACCATGAGTTTCTGCATCGCCTTCACATCCCAGCCGGTTCGCACAAACTCGGTGGCTAACCAATCCAGCAATTCAGGATGCGAAGGCCAGTCGCCCTGCTGACCGAAATCTTCGGTTGTCTTTACTAATCCGGCTCCAAAATACATTTGCCAATAGCGATTCACGGCCACACGTGCAACCAAAGGATTTTCTGAGGAAACCATCCATTGAGCCAAAGTCAAACGGTTGGCTGGAGCACCTGCGGGCAAAGGGGGTAGAACTGCGGGCACGCCCGGCTCCACCAGTTCGCCGGGTTTGTCGTAAGCGCCGCGAAGCAACAAATGAGTTTGTTTGGGCTTGGCACTTTCCGCCATCACCATAACGGTTGGAAAGGTACGTTCCAATTGCTCCCGCTCCAATCGCAATGCTGTCAGGTGCCGCCAATTGTCTCGTACATCTTCGGGGGCAACATTGTCGAAGTAGTACCAGCGTGCCTGATTGGTTCCTTGGCGAATAGGTTCAACCATGGCGGCGACTTCATCGGCCGAAACCACGCGATTGTACGTTAGCGCATCGTCGATCAAACCGTGAAAGTAATTCTGCTTGCCCCAACCCGCACCTACTCGAAAGGGTTCTTTGTAGATTGCGCCAGCATTTCGGAAAGGCCTGTATAGCGTGTCCAGCAACACTTTTTTTTCTTGCGGCTTGCCATCCAAATAGATAGTCACCCCTTCAGCCATGCGCGATCCTGAGTAGCTTATGGCCACGTGATGCCAGCGCTTAGCGCTGAGCACCGCAGCTGTTTCCATGCGCATTGCATCGTCGGCATAATTACTAGTGATGTGGAAATGGAGCTTCCCGTGATCGGCGTAAATTCCATAGCCTTTGCCTCGTTCGGTGTCAGCCATGCGAGTTAGAATTGCCCCGTGTGGCGTAGTGTCTGAATAGATCCACGCAGAAATGGTAAACCGATCTTCAATGTCGAAAAGTCCGGCTCCTTGCAGTTCCAACGAGTTGGTTCCGTTCAATTTTGCGGCCTTCGCAATTATGCCTTTGTCGAACTCAACTATCCCGTTTTTCTTCACCTCAGACACTTTTTCCAGGCCAGCTACCGGATGCCAATACTCCCCTGGCTTGGTGAAAGCGGCAGCCTGAGGGGCATACTTCCGGAACCCTTTTTCACTGTCAGCAATTCTTGCTTCAAGTGCTGCCATCTGCGTTTGCTGTTGCATGGTTGGTGCAGGGATGAGTGGGGGCGAATTGCCATATTTCATCGCCCGTCCAAGCTCCGGAACGTTGTTGAAATAAGCGAAAAACTGGTAAAACTCTTTTTGGGTGAAGGGATCGTACTTATGGTTGTGGCACCGCGCACATCCTAAAGTCACTCCCATAAAAACAGTGGACGTGGTCTCAAGCCTGTCCACCACATACTCCACCGCGTACTCTTCTGGAATGATGCCATCTTCCGTATTTGCGCGATGATTGCGGTTGAACGCTGTGGCGATTTTTTGATCCATTGTGGCGTTGGGCAGCAAATCGCCGGCAATTTGATCGATCAGAAAACTGTCATAACGCTGGTTCCGATTGAACGATGCAATCACCCAATCGCGCCAGCGCCACATATGGCGCTCGCCGTCAAATTGATATCCGTTGGTATCGGCATAACGCGAAGCGTCTAACCATCGGATGGCCATGCGCTCGCCGTATCGGGGCGATGCTAACAGACGATCCACTACTCGTTCGTAGGCCCCTGGCAAAGCATCTTTTGTGAAGGCATCCAGTTCCGATGGCGTGGGTGGGAGGCCGGTAAGGTCCAGAGATACGCGACGGAGCAAGGTGGCTTTAGATGCTTCCGGCGAAAGTTGCATATGGCATCCTGCTGCAAGCGGTTTTTAATGAAATAGTCGATGGGGTTTCCGGCGGGAACAGCCGAACGCTGAGGAGGCAGGAAGGCCCAATGCGCTTGCCATGGGGCGCCCTGTGCAATCCAGTTTTTTAGGGTCTCAATTTCCTTGGGAGCCAGAACATGACCCGTGGAAACTGGAGGCATTCTGCGGGCCGGCTTATCTGCGGTAATACGGCGGATCAGTTCGCTACCATCGGGATTGCCAGGGACTACGGCACGCCTTCCTCCACCTAAGTCAGCTTTGGCCGCTTCCTCACGATCAAGCCTTAAAGGTATATTTTTGGCCTTGGCATCGGCTCCGTGACAAGCGAAGCATTTGTCCGAAAGAATGGGTCTTACGTCGCGATTGAATTCTATGGTTGCGGCGGAAACGGATAAAGCGAAAATGGAACAAAGTACAAAGGAGCGCATCGGGTAACCATTGTTATCTTACCTCTGCTGGCGCCTTTCGAGGATTGTTCACTTCAATTGGGACCGCCAGCGCTGAACCAAATCAGCACCAGTGGCAGTTTTTTCTAACTCCGCCAGCTCTATATCGGCATTGGCGATTGCTCCGCATCTTGCAAACGCAATGGCCGAAAGAAGGTGCGAATTCATCTTGTTTGAAGATTCAATTTCCGCAAGAGCTGTTGCACCCGGTATGGCAAATTTGGCCCAGTGCGAAACTGCAGCCTCCTTCCCTGCGCCTGCTGTTACTCTCCAATGAAACACTTCCGCTTGAGCCAGAGGCTTTTTAGGAATCCATTCGGTTTCCTCAACTTTTCCGCTTCGTTTCACTACAATGTCGCGATGGTCACGAATGAACACTTCATAGAAAGTTGCCCCCGGCACTGCCTTCCAACGGAACTTCGGCAAATCGGTGGCGACCACAACTTTCACTGGCTCCAGCGGCACCAGCTCATTGCCTTTCACTAAGTCGTAATCGTCGACTAGCAAGCTCTTCAAATAATCAGGTACGGGGAACTTTGCACCACCTAACAATCCGGCAATGGTTTGATTTTGCGAGGCAGAGAATCCGTCACCACCAAGTAGGCCGCCTTGCGAATCAAGGGAAAACTTGCGGGTTCCATCCACCAGCAACACCTTGGGCGAAGGACTGCAGGCGGTGACGCCAATCAAGGAGATGATCAAAAGGTTTCTAATTTGCAGAGTCAAAAAGCCCACCACGTTACCTGGTGCACCTTCTACCGGGCACCAGCTATTAACCTATCGTAACGCGCATGAGAATTTAGGAGAAATTAACATGAGCGGAGCAAGTCAAGGCCAATTGCGCATAGTTACAGCAAGTTAATCAGAATCGGCATAGGGGGGAACCTCACGGCTCCTCCCCTGCCACACCACCGGACATGCGGGTCCGCATCCGGCGGTTCGGTGGGTTGAGCAATCAACGAA
>JAYTTF010000220.1:0-4215 GCA_043745195.1 Bryobacterales bacterium
GCCATCCGCACTTTAGTCCCACGCCAAGCCACACGATTCAATTTAGAATCGAAAGAGCGCTCACCATTCAGGTGACAGATGGTTTCCACGCAACTGTCGTGGGTATGGAGGTTAATCTATGGACGGTGCGTCAACTGCCGTTTTTGGGTTTATGGTGAAGCACTTCACATGCGCAACCGCTTCTGGATCGGTCGCCTACTCAGATGGAAACATGCCGCCCATGTGGGCGATAGCGTGTCGGGAAATAAAACAGCCGGCCCTTGCGGACCGGCTTCGTGCGGGAGTTACTGCGGTTGTTAATTAACGCGACAGGCGGAGAATTTCCGATGCCACGCGTTGGAATGCAGGGTTCAAATCAGCAATTGTCGGAGCGTCCACAAAAAGCCCCGAACGCTGAGGTGTACCATTCCTGGTAATGTTCTGCGAGTTCAAATCGTTCGCGACATCTTTCAGGAAGGCAATGTCGGCAGGGTACGCTGCCGTTCCCAGACCGATAACGTAGATGAAAGCACCACTAATTGAAGTGGATGTGCCGCCTTGAACTGTTGTGACTGCCGGAGACACCGGATCACCCATGCGAATATGACGAGCCGCTTCGTACGAAGTGTTGGTCGCCACGTTGATCATGTTTGTCCAGTTGATTGCAGGGGTTCCTGGAACGCTGCCGTAACCCGTCACCCCACTGGGCACGTTGACGGAATTGCCATAAATATCGGCTGCTGCTACTGTGGAAACGTCGGTTGTGATGGCGGAAACATTATTTGGCCAGCTGGCAGCAAAGGCGCATCCTGACGTCCCACCCGAAACCGTAAAGATTTGATCGGTGGCAGTAGCGTTTACATCATACATTCCAAGTGCGGCGGAGTTTGGATTTGTATAGCCACCAATTACAGCATTTCGCCAAGTATTTCGCAGCGCTGCCGGGCAAGGGCTGGTTGATTTTATGAAACTGCTGATCGGAGTAACCGTAGGTTGACCATCCGTGAACAGTAGAAGTACGTTCAAGGCGTTGGGCTGATTCAATCGGATTAACTCCTTATAGCCTGTCCAGAGCGCCTGAGTTGTATTCGTGCTGCCCTGACAGGTGATGTTGGCAATGTTGGTGTTTACAGAAGTGAAACTGGTTGAGGCGACATTGTTCAATTGAACGTCCGTTGAAAAAGTGACAAGCCCAACATTGTCCCGGCCTGGTGCAAACATACCAGTAAAAGACTGTGCCGCCGCCTTCATCGGAGTGCATGAACTGCTGAACGACATGGAACCCGAACGATCAAGAATCATGACGACGTTGGTATCCCGGCGAGTAGCCTGCGCGGTCGCGCGAATTACCATGCTGGTGGGCCCCACGTATCGCATGAACATCATCGGAATATTGGCCGATGCGGTTGTATTGACAATTCGTATATTGGGCGTACTGGTGTCAACAGTTGTGGTGTAAGTAAGTCCTGAAGTTTGGAACACACCACTGGGGAAGTTCTTGAGCATATACGCCGTTGCGGTGCTCACAGCCGTTGCTGTCTGAGACCCATCGTCCGATCCCCGGCTTAGTCCGCGAGCAGCGGCAAGTACAGCCGAGTCCGCCGCAGAAGACAATCTAGTTTGAGCCAGGTACATCATGCTAAGATCCACTGCCAATCCGACAACGGGCACAATGGAGGCCAAGCAGAAGCCAAACACAAACACAGAAATACCCTTTTGGTGCTTTTTCCTGCGATTGAGTGCAGCAGAATGAACGAGCGAACGCGAATTACTTTGGTGAACAGTTAGAAGAAGCATATTGAATAAATTCCATCGATTGGAGTACCAAACGGACTAAGATATTGAAGTGCAGGCAATTGAAAATAGGACTCCGTTGCATATACCGAATTACCTGCTGCCACCGCCGGAAGAATTCCGATATTAGTAGCAACCAACGAACCTACTGTTAGATAGTTAGCAGGAGATATATTTCCCTTAGCGTCAACATATGTTCCCGCTGGAGTGCCGAAAGTGCTGTTGCGAATGGTCCCATTGCCTAGCATCAACCGCTGCACAATAACGAATTGATTTGCATTGCCGCAACTGCTTAACGATTGTGCCGTACAATCTGCTTGAAAAACCTGCTTGATCTGAGTAAATAGAACTACACCAGTTCCCGTAGGGGTCAAAGACAAACCCTGTGCCAGATTCGATGCCAATTCGTCATTGGTTGTTGCGGGCGAAAAGTCCACACCCAGGCTATACATATGACCCAAATCTCTGGTTACCTGTACAGCTTGAATCCCCGATGTAGAAGACAGCCCAATCACCACCATTCCGAAAAACATAGGAATCATAATCCCCATAACAATGGCGAATTCAACTAGCGCTGTGCCACGACTTTTCGTCCGGCGAAGTTGACTAACGTGTTGGTGGTACGCCATTGGGTGAGGCCTCCATAACATCGGACGAAGCTGCGGACATGTTCAAAGCGGCGCTTCCTCTTGTCAGCGGGCCCATCCAGGAATAACGCAGTCCGGTGATAGTGATTCTGCAAATATTGCCACCGCGGTTAGAGCCGGTTCCGGTAACCTCTGTAAGAGTAGTTGGATCGTAATATCGAATGGTGATGTAATCGTATGGGTTAGTGCTGGGTGTAGGAGTGCCGCCTGTTGTCGGCATCAGGTATGGCATCATCCCCATACTATTGGCAACCACAATAAACTTAACAGACTCATCGTGATTCATGCCGGAACGTGTTTGGCTGGTAATTGCGTAACGCACACCCTGACGGCTTGCAAACTGAACCGTGTTCTGCATGGTCACGGCCATTGCAATATCCATGGTGGCAAAGATGAAAGACAGTAAAGGGACAAGGGTAAATGCTTGCTCTACGACAACGGCACCCCCCTGGCGTTCTCTACGACGTTGTATTGTTCGACCAAGTATTGATTCGGATTTCATCATTATGTTTCTTCCCGACACTTCCTACTAATGGTTCTAGCAGCGATAAGTGGTGTACAGATTCGAGAGTACTGGATATTCTGGACCAAATAAATAGATTAAGGATTTAATTTATAGTCTTAAGTCAGTTCACTTACATCACACCAGATAGTGGTACGCGCGTACCATAGCCGTTTCTAAATAAAGGAGATACTCGTCCGATTGAAACGCTTGCTCTGCTAAAAATGGCGCCGGCGAGAAAGACCTGAATCTCGAATGGGGTATTTTTTTTCGTCTGCTAAGGCTCACCCTTATCTGAACAACCATTGCCAATGATCCAGCCACAGTTGTAGAAACCGAAACAAATGGCCGATAGATTGATGTGAACAACCGCAACTCGATCATCGTCATCATGGGCTTGGCGGCTGCAATTTCCATTTTCAACAGCTTCACAAACCAGACCCTCGCGGAGTCAACAACAGAAAAGAATCCACTGGCCAAAGCTGCATTTCAAGGCGACCTAGCTCAGCTTGAAGCGGCGCTGAACAGTGGTGCATCTGTTAATGGGCGGGATGAACAAAACAGCACAGCATTGCATTGGGCATCCGACCCTGAAGGAATTCTCAAATTCCATGAAGGGGATCATGTCGCATGTGTTCGAAAGCTAATTGCCGCCGGAGCTGACGTAAACGCAGTGAATGGATCTAGTGAAACTCCACTCTACCGTGCCGTGTTTCGTTCCAAAATAGCCGGTATCCTTCTTGAGCATGGTGCGGATCCAAACAAAGGGCAGTTGACTCGCACTCCCTTGATATCCGCTGCATACATGGGAGGGGCCGGTTGCGCGGAAGGATTGCGGTCTATGGAATTGCTGGTTGAAGCCGGGGCAGACGTGAACGCCCAGGAATCGGGGATAAGCAACGCTTTAGCCACTGCGGGGATCTATGGGTGTCCGGAAATGATTGAGTTTCTGGTTGGCCACGGAGCTGACGTGAATGCTCGTTTCGCCAACGGAGAAACTGCGCTTAGCTTTATGAAGCGCTACGAAACAATAGCTGAAGGTTCCATATTCACGCGTGCCGGTGCCGACGTCCGTTTACGGAACACCATGCTGATCCGCCGTGCTGGTGGAATAGATTAATCCTAGAACCTAAAAACGGCAATTGTGTTAGATGGGTAAACCTAGATGGCTGATCCGCAGACATTTCCCCATTATCCTGGAAACGGCAGTTGCAAGCCGTAACCGGCACCCTGTCTGTCCAATTCGTGAAATCCGGGACGGGGGTGCAATTCTTTTGCAAGTCTTCCGAAAGC
>JAYTTF010000221.1:0-49837 GCA_043745195.1 Bryobacterales bacterium
CACCCTTTAGGTGACCCAATATTTCTTAGTTACTACACGGAAAGTGAATGTTTTGCGGCTATTTTTGTGGGTCAGTTCTTCTCAACTGCCGTTTCTAGGTTGAACCTAGAAAGGTCCCTCCAGTCCCTCGATGGGGTAATTTGGACAGCACTCGAACTAGTCAGGCAACCTGGTTTCGAGAACGCCGGTGTCTGCCAATCGAATCAACGGCTTAACCCGTCCAAATTGCCTATTTAGCGACTAATTTGGACAGCAGTGATGTGGAGTATCTTCGACCTGCTGTTCCAATAAAGAATCGAGAAATCCTTGACATGCTGGGTTGGTTTATTGAAGAAATCGATGAGCCCTCAATAACTGCCAGTGGATTTCGAAGAAACAAAAGATTTGCGGTGGCCTCGCCGTAGTTTTTAGCAACATGCTCGTAAGCCCTCTTCAGCAAAGGCCTTCGGTTGTCGACGCCGTGTGCATCGCTCGCGACGAAATGAGCGAGCCCTCTGTTCATTAAATGCTCAGTAATTTCCTCTGCCCGTTTGCCAAATGAACCCAAAAGAGAACTAGCCGTAAGCTGCATGAAACAACCTAAAGATACTAAGTCCGCCGCGTAATTTGGATGACGTTGAATATACCCGTTGCGTTCAGGATGTGCAATGATTAGGCGGAACCCAGCCTCTATAAGGAGTTGCAAGGAAGAGTCCATTGTCTGCGGCGTGAATTGTTCTGGCAATTCAACTAGAAGGCAGTCTTTTCCATTCAGCGTGTAGTTGTAAGGATCGTTGATTGCTGCATGGATATTTTCAGGCGTAAGATTCAACTCGCAGCCCAAGTGGACAGAAGGAGCATCCGGACAAAATATGCGGACCCTTCGAATTTCAGCTTTGTTATTGTACGGATCGAATCTGTATTGTTGATTGGCGTGCGGCGTAGCAATGACCGCTTGGATACCATCTTTGTGTGCCATCTCAAGCATAGCTACGGTTACATTTACCTCCGAGGCGCCGTCGTCAACACCGGCCAAAATATGGGTGTGAATGTCAATCACGGAGACACTCCTGACTCGGGAACTTGAGTGATTTCGGCGTAGCGAACGAAGTTTGAGATCGAAAAGCAGATTTTCCCGAAGCCCAAAAACGGGATTGATTGAGTTTCATCTTGCTGCGCCTCCCTGAGGTAGGTTCCGCCTTCGAGAACCAGCAGCGACGGATATCTGATCAATAAGTCTATTTACGACGCATTTAATTTGGTTTTTCATTGCAATACCTCTTCCCCATCAAGGCATCACGATTCGGCTACTCCCATGTAATACTTAGCATTAGACTGATAATAATAGTAAGTGTCACTAGAATCGTTTTCAACTTCGTTGATCACTAGTCCAAGTATTTTCACATGAAGTCTTCGCAGAGAATGAACAACGATTCCGAGAGCCTTTTTATTTGTAGTGCCTGATCGAGCAACAACCAGTACACCGTCTATACAAGCTGACATTTGCAGTGCCTCTGCAAAACCAAGCAGCGGAGGGGCATCAATGATCACCATGTCATACTCTCTAGACATTTCTTCAAGTGTGTCGGCCAGCCCTGCGCCAACCAATTCCGATGCCCTTCGAGAAGGCGGGCCTGCCGGAAGAATGTCTAGATTGGGGACGCCTTCGGGCTGGACCAACACCTGATTCCAGTTCAACTCTCCAAGCAGCACGTTGGATAGTCCGGCGGTAGCAGTGAAGCCGAACTTCCTATGGATGCTTGGACGGCGTAAGTCTCCGTCGATCAAAAGAGTACGCTTCCCCTGTTCGGCATGGGCTATGGCGAGGTGAACGGACGTTGTGGATTTGCCTTCAGAAGGTGAGGCACTGGTAACCATAATTGAACGAATGCGCCGGTCAAAATCGGCGAGTAATATTGTATTTCGCAACGTCCGAATTGCTTCCCGGAAACCATACATGCCTTTGTCCTCTGAGCGAACTGCCTCTATCGCAAAAGTGGACGTTGCAGGCAATGGAGAAATTCGCTTTCGCCAGTTCGTAACGAGGGGCAAACTCCCAAGCACTTGCACATTCAATGCCCGGGCTAGCTCATCGGGATCACGAACTGTGTTGTCAAGAAAATCACTAAGAACAGCGACACCGATCGACAAAAGGCAAGAAAATACTAATGTAAGAAGGACATTCAAAGGAATATTGGGAAAAACGGGCTTAACAGGTGGGCGGGCTGAATCGCCCAGCCGAATCGAATTGTTTTGAAAGCTAGCATTGATTCCAGCTTCCTTAATTCTTCGAGTTAACTCTTCATAGAGTTTCCTGTCGCTTTCTGCTTCGCGGCGTAATTGCAGATATTCGAATGAGCGAGTGTTTAGTTTGTCGAACTCTCCTTTTGTTTCCAGGAAAGCCTTGCGAAGCATGGTTTCACGGCTATTAGCCTGCCGAAATTCTGTACTCACGCGGGCAATGATGTTCTTCTGCGTCTGGTCGAACAGCCGCTGTACTTCTGCAAGCTGACCGGCTGCTTTACGAAACTCAGGATGATTTGCGCCGTACTGTGCGCGAGCTAACGCGAACCTCTCCTGGGCTTCATTTTGATGCTCCAATAACTTGCGTAAAGATTCCCCCTGAGTCGAGGCGAGGGCTGCTTCCATCGAGCCGGTGCCTATCGAGTTGAGCTCCGCCTCCCTCTTGATTCGATCGCCTTGCGAGGATGTGTATTCTGTGTTTAGTTGGAGCAGGCGAGCCGAAAGAATACTCGTTTTTTCCTCCGGATTGATGAAGTTGAGTTCCTTTTCGTATTGCACCAGCGCACCGGAGGAGCGCTCCATCTTTGCCCGTAATTCCTCGATTTGCTTTTCCATAAAGGTTGATTGGCTAGCAGCTGCGCGAAACCTCAAGTCGAAGGTGTGAGTGATATAGCTTTGGGCGATTCCGTTGGCAACACTTGCCGCTAAGTGCGGGTCAGGCGACCGATAGCTAACATTCAGCAAGTAAGTATTCTGAGGACGCGTAATGCGCAATTTTTTCAGGGATACTGGAGCATCGCGACGAGCAGCAGCTCTAGTCGGATCTTTTTCAACGTTTTGCATGTCTTGTTCTAGCAACTTGTATTGAAGAGCCACGGGGCGCAGAACAGAGTCTGATTCAATTACTTTCATCTGCGTAGCCATAAATTGATCCGCATCGTTGAAGGCGGATCGGTTGGCTTCGGCACCAACAATGCCTTGTGGTGTTTGGCGGTCAACATCGAGAGTTGCCGTTGCCTCAAAAATCGGAATGAGCTGCAATGAAACAAGGGTGCTAATCAAAACACTAAAAGAGATAAAGCCAAGAAGTTTCCACCGATGTCGCTTTAGTATCCATAGGAAATGCGACAAA
Organism: Bryobacterales bacterium; assembly: GCA_043745195.1. GTDB lineage: Bacteria > Acidobacteriota > Terriglobia > Bryobacterales > Bryobacteraceae > JANXSF01. Next base: position 3,356 of record JAYTTF010000221.1, read on the forward strand.
GGAAGCGTTGATTCTTGATCGGCTTCCTGAGAAGAGGCGTAGGCGAGCGATGGCATAGTCGGCGAAAGCTGTCTCATATCGATAAGGGCCGGAGGGAATTCTGGGGTTCGTTGCATAGTTGTTTTAGTAAAATTTGGCATGAAGTTGGCAAACAAGGCTACCTGTTGCCATATATCAGAGCGGTAGCGCCAGCAGTGCTCCCGAACAATAGGAGTTTCTCGATTGCGGCCATGCCAAGTCGTCGGTTCTTGTTGTCTGGAATATGAAGAATATCGTCGGGTAGGACGGCGACATCAGGAGCCTTTCGCTTCAAAATCCACTCCAAATTCACCTCAATCTCTGACCGCAAGCCCTCGGCTCCAAGTCGGTAGATATAAACTTCCTTTGTAGAAAATGAGGTTAGCCCCTCAGCGAGGGCTAGCATTTGAAGGACCGTTCCTTCCGACGCATCCCTAAGCGGAAAGGCACCAGGCCTTTTGACATTCCCAAGGATGAAAACGCGGCCTGCAGGTGGTACCGAAATTTCTTCACCGCCGGAAAGAGGGAGATTTAGCGCTGGTTTAGAAGCGTTTAACAATTCTTTAATGGAGATATGCGTTACACTCCGCGGCACCTCATTCGAAGCTTTTGTTGTAACTAAGATTTCTGAAGCCGCGTTTTCTGTTAGACCGCCAGCTTTATTAATTGCGTCAAGCAATCTTGTAGTTCCGATTGCCTGGAACGTCAATGGGTTTCTTACCGCACCAGTAATATTAATTGGCCGGCTGTTATACTCGGCGACGCTTACAGTGACTACAGGGCTGACAAGAATCTCAGCCTTGATCAGGGCCGCAGCTATAAGAAACTCCAGTTCCACAGGTAACTTTCCCGTTACCATAAGCGGCGATGGCAGCATTGGAAGTTTGATAGAGCCGGTGGGGCTTACCCTAACGGTACGGCTCAATTCTGGTGAATCATAGATTGCTATAGAGAGCAAGTCGTTGGCGCCAATCGACTGAGTTGGTAGGTTAGCACCAAGAGGGTCGAATGGGGCAGCTATTTTAGTTTGAGCCAGTGCAGCTATCGAAGATAGCAAGAGGATGATTGGCCATCTCTTGTTTTGAATTTGCAATATTGAGCTTGTCATTTAGTTTCTCTCTTCTCGAATTGTGTGCCCCACATTGTTCCGATTCGGAGTTTGTGCAGCCGCAGCGGCTGCTCCGAGAAGAAAAAATATGAGGGTGGCTATTGCTGGCTTTTGGAGTGGAAAATCCACAAGCGCATGCAATAGTGCTGCCGGAATTCCTATAGCCCACAAGCTGCTTCTGGACAGCAGAACGGAGCCGCAGCCTATGGTGAGAATTGTCATTGCGACAAGAAGTCCACCTTCGGCTATCAACTCAAGCCAATCATTGTGGGCGTGGTTCATGTAAAAGCCGGGTGGATCAAAAATCGCAAATGCTGGATAGACCATTGGCCAAGTTCCCAGGCCGAATCCTCTAAATGGCCGAGTTTGGATCATTTGAATTGATGCTAACGCCATTTCTCTGCGGAGTGCAAAAAGGTTAGTAGAATGAAAGCGAAACCATACATATTGCCAACCCGCCGATAGCGAGCAGATGGTCATGAGGGCTGCAGCGGACAATACCCAGCGATATTCATTAGCTCTTCTAAAAAGTGCTACAGCCATTATTATGAGCGCCTCAAGCGATGCAATTGCTGTTCCGCCTCTCGATCCGCTTTCCACAACTGATGCATAGATGACGCCTGCGGCCAGAGAATACGGCCACCGGATGTCGGACATGAGTGCTCTTGTTAGTGCAATTGGTAAGACCAATTCTGCGAAAACGGCATAGTGGTCTCGGTTAGGGAAAGTGGCAAACACTTCGTCGTTATAAGCGGTTGGAATTAACCAGAGCACTTTGCCATTCGACGTAGACCATTGGATCATGCCAATAATGGCGAGCAGCGTTCCAAAACCGAGAACAAACGATAAAACAGAAGTTCGAAGTTTTGGCGATTTCAAAGTCGCGAAGGCGAGGTACAAAAACGCAGCTCTTGACAACCACGTGTATATCGCATTCCAAGTCTGAAAAGGAGAAATAGTCCAATGAAATGCAATCTGCACCAGACCATAGGCGCTAAGCATCAGGAGGGGGATAAGCAACCAATGGAGTCCGCCTGTAAACCCGAAGCGTAACAACCAGAGAGACGCCAATAGGAGTCCGGACGCATTTATCAAGCAACCAGAAATTGGATCAGCCCAAGCCGAGAGAACACCAAATAAGAGCACTAATATTGTTGACCAAGCGAAAAATATTGCGCCATCTTCGTATTGGGCCATGCGGATCACAATAGCTCCAACTCTGCGGAACGCAGGACCACAGTACCAGCAAGACGCATGGCCCCTGGAGGGCGCGTGTATTTGAATTCAATGCGAAGTAATTTTGTATCGAGTTCAGTTCTAAAGCTGAGTGAGTCGCTTCCTTCAGAAATAAGATCAAGAGGGGCAGAACGCAAAGTAGCAGGTTTGTTTGCCTGAAACGCCTGCCAATAGAGACCTGTGAGCCCGTTTAGTCCAGAAGTGTGGTATCGATACGAAAGTTTGTACGGCCTATTAGGTAATACCGGGACGAATTGAGATAGAAGAGTCACTGATTCCGATTGACGCCCGGAGAACTCAATCCTGAGGTTCTCTGGAGCGGCTGCGTAGATGTCGATACCTTGATTTTCAGACTGCCGCCAATCGAAGCCGCGTGTTAAGGGGGGTCTAAATTGGCCATTTGTTAGTGATTGGCCCTTTGCCGGCAACAACTGACGATTGCCGCTGTTTGCCGCTAATTTATTCCACAATGGCATAGCCTCCTCTGGCCTGTTTTCGTCGATTAGACGGTCCACCGCAGTCAACAGTAAGGGTCTAGACTCCGGCGAAATATCCAGGCGGAGTGCAATTCGTCCAAGGTTCGAGGTACTTTCTTGATTCAGAAGAAATTCGACATAGCTTTTCAGCGATTGCTTGCTCTCCAATTTGAGTAGTCCCGCCACTTCTTCTGGATCATTTTTCAGAACTTCATGGGCCAAAGCAAAAACTGGTTGAACGTCCGCACCTTCTGTATTTACGGCCGATTTAGCTGAATTCCAGAACTGGTCGAGTGGCCCTTGACGCGCGTAAAAGAAAGCTAGAGCCCACTTAGGCTTGAAACGGCGGCTGATGGAGGTTGCCTTGGTTAAGTATGATTCGGCCTCTTGAAGACGCCCACCAGACTCTTCGAGGAGTCCAAGAGCGATGAGTGATTCGGCATCGAAGGGATTCATGGCGATTGCGCTTTGAAGTAGCTTTCCGGCAGCTTCAGGCTTTGTATCAAGGCATTGAATTCCGCGCTGCCTAAACAAGGCTGAATCTAAAGGTGTAATCCGTGATGCTTGTTCCAACCTCTCCAAAGTCGGTATGCTAGCCAAATAGCTTGACCAGGCGCTCAAGATTTCTTGATACGCAGCTAGTAAGGCGAAACCAGAAAAGCACGTAGACAAAACTCGAGCGGAGAGACCTTTCATGCGATTACCGATTCCTCGATGCTACTCACTGAGCGGGCAAATGCTGCCATCACCTCAGCATCAATTGGATCTTGATGCAATGGGCTTCCATTTAGACCCAAATACCTTTGGTTGTGATAGTGAACGTCTGTGTGATCTGTTATGCCATGGTTCACAAATGCCTGCCGCATTTCGGCTATTCCATCTTCGATTTTCATTGAACACTCAAAGCCGAGTTGTCCCCGAATCTTTTCAAACGACACCTTATAGTTGCGTTTGTCAGCGTTCTCAACGCTTTCGATCTTGGTATTAGGGAAAGCAATCTTAATCTTTTCGGCTATCTCAGAAAGGGTGTGATTGAGCCGCGAATCACCAACGTTGAACACTTGCGCGCTGACTAGAGCGATTGGTGCTCGCAAAGCACAAATAATGCCATCAGCGACGTCTGCCACATGAATGAAAGGGCGCCATTGCTCTCCATTGAATATTGTGATGATTCCTTCCTTGTGTGCTTTTGCCGTAAGGAGGTTGACAACAAGGTCGAATCGGGGTCTGGGAGAATGCCCGAAAACAGTCGCAAATCGTAAGATAGTAGGATGGAAAGCCGTAGTCGCCGAGTTCAAAAGAGCGGTTTCGGAATCTACTTTTGTTTGCGCGTAAAGCGAGATTGGTTCGACTTTGGATTTCTCGTCCACCAAGAAATCTGTTGCTCCATACACGCTGCAGCTAGAAGCGAATACCAGGCGATCAACAGAATTTCCTTTGGCGATTTCAATCAACATGCGTGTCGCTGCATAGTTGATTTCCAGTGCACTTTGGCTATTCTGCTCGCAAGCTGGATCGCCGACAATTGCTGCCAAGTGAACAACTGACTTCACGCCCGCTAATGCCCCAACCACGCTTTGGATATGGCGGCAATCCCCGTTGAACATTTGAAATCTAGGGTGTGCGTAGAGATCGCGTATGGCCGAGTCGCCGTACATGAGGCTGTCCAAGACTCTTACACAAGCTCCCTGATCCAACAGCTTGCGGCACAGAATCGAACCTATGTATCCCGCTCCACCTACAACCAGAATCGGAGGATCGGCCAACGCGGACTCTTCTGAGGAACTGCCTGGAGTGGATGTACTTTCATTCCTCAATATCCATTCTTTTAGTTTGCGGGAGCTAATAATTCCGACGCCGACAAGGACAAAAAAACAAAGAAGCACACTTCTTGGGAGAACATCAGCGCGGTTCACCACAAAGTGAGTTGCCAGGTAAATCAGCGATGCAAGAATTGAGCCACGCAGAAGGACTTGTAGTTTGTAGCTGGAAGAATATAACCGTGATTTGGTGTAGAAACCACTCATTAGGAATACAACTGGGAATAGCAATGACAGTGGGAAAAATTGTCTGCTATAGAGGTTTTGAAAAGTATCGACCAGTTCAATCGCGCTTAGGTTCGGCTCTGTTCTTAATGCAAAAATGGAGGCCGCAAGTAAAGAGAGGAGGAAGGATAGCTGAACGATTGCAAAGTCTGCAACCAATCGGGGTAAGGTCTCGGAGCAACGAAAACTTAAAAAAGTTCTTGGCATTTTTCTCCTCTTAGGCACACAGTTGACGTGACACTCCGCAGAGCTGTGTTTGAACAGCGCGGATGACATCTGATACGTCCTCGTCAGTCATTTTCGGATAGAGCGGAAGAGAAAACATTCCCTCGAACAAGTGCTCAGCCATAGGAAACTGGCTGCGTTGATAGTTAAAAGTCTTTTGATAATACGAATGACGATGAAGGGGTATAAAATGCACACTTGTTCCAATGTTGGCCTTCTGCAACTGCTTTATGAATTGCTCCCGGTCAAGACCAATCAATTCGGAATTAATTCTGATGGGAAAGATATGGTAAGTGTGATTTCTATTGGGGAGTTCGACGGGCAATTGAATCCCTGGAATTTTAGAAAAGGCTGCGCGATAGCTGGCTGCAATTTGCTTGCGTCGCAGTATAAAGCTATCTAAACGGCGGAGCTGGTGGATGCCGATAGCCGCTTGAATATCGGTCATATTGTCTTTGTAGCCAGGCTCCAAAACCTCGTAGAACCAGGTTCCTGCAGCACTATAGCGGTTCCAAGCATTGCGGCTCATTCCGTGCAGGGACAATTGCCGCATTCGAGCGGCTAGATCACCGTCTTGCGTTGTGAGCATGCCACCCTCGCCAGTAGTCATGTTCTTGGTCGCATAAAAGCTGAAGGCCGACACTGTTCCATGTGTGCCAATTCTTTTTCCGTCGTACTCAGAACCGGCGGCGTGAGCGGCATCTTCAATGACTGGGATTCCATGAGCAAGCCCGAGAGCAAGAATCTCGTTAAGATCGCATGCTTGGCCAGCAAAATGAACCGGGATAATAGCTTTCGTACGGGAGTTGATGGCCCGTTCCACTTCCTTCGGGTCAATTTGACAATGCTTGTCGACATCTACAATTACCGGGCGACCTCCAAGATGCACTACGACGTTGGCCGTTGCACAAAAAGTAATGGTAGGTACGATCACTTCATCGCCGGGTTTGATGCCAAGAGCTGTCAATGCTATGTGCAATGCCGCAGTACAGGAATTAACCGCTACTGCATGAGCGGCCCCTGTATATGCAGCAAAGTCCTGCTCGAATTGCTTTACTTTTGGGCCACTGCTGAGCCAGCCGGACCGCAGTGTGTCAACAACCTCTGCAATCTCTTCTTCGCCGATGAAGGGAAGCGCGTAAGGAAGAAATGTTTCTCTCATAAAACTTTTCTTAAAGTGACTGTGTTTGAAACGGTCCGGAATCCGCATTTCTCGTAAAGCCGGGCAGCTGGTATGTTTCTCAGTTGCGTTCCAACCAATACTACATCCACATTTTGATTTTGAAACCACCGTATTGCTGCTGCTGTGCAAGCTTGGCCAACACCTTTGTTCCGGGTATTTTCAGCAGTGGCAACCATGACGATAGTTCCGAAGCTAACGCCCAGCCCCTCACGGGTCTCGCGGTCGATCTTGCAAGTGGCATAACCGAGAACAACAGGACCATCCACTGCAACTAGCACTGCGTCCGCCCCATTGCCATTGCAGGAATTAGCCAACCACGCCTCGTTGATACGGTCAGCCGTTGCTTTTCCAATTGCACTATCGGTGTGGAAACGATCAAAGACATAAGATGTTCGGGCAATTTCCAGAACTTGAGCCAGATCGCCCTCTTCAAACAGTCGTGTCTCGGGTGTATTGTCTGAGTCGTACCAGCCGTTAAAGTTTGCAGGCAAGCGAAGAGAGAATGTTTGAATCCCATCAATAATCTCAAATTTGGATTCTTCTAAAACGCGCATGGTCGAGTGGTCGTCGGCATCGGCGCGCGCAATGAGATGTCGTATTCTCATGTTTCGAGCTCCCTCGATTGTTTCGTCGAGCAGACTCCGTTTGATTTCTTCGGCATCTTCACCATTGCCCAAAAGAAAATCAAGTTTTGCAGCAGGAAAGCCATACATCTTGCTATCCCAGGCCAGAGTGCTCCAGCAAGACAGACCGCAAACCACTCCGTCCATTTGAGCCAACACAGAGATTGCTTCACGAGAGTGTAGGGTTTGGGCTGCCCTCAACAATAGAAACTCGTTAAGCTTGCGCCTTTCCACAAAGGGTTGATAAATCTTGCCTGGTTGCGTCAATTGGGATTCCAGCACAGGTTGCACTTCGCCCCAGTGGTCAATTGGTCTTAACAAAATCGCTTCAAGACTAGTCAGAGTTTGCATGGAGATTCCTTCGCTGCAAAACATATGGAAGTGTTCTGCAAATAATAGATAGATCGAGCAACATCGATTGCCGCTCCACATAGACGACATCCAACTCTTTACGCTGTTGCCAGGAAATACTGTTGCGTCCACTGATTTGCGCAAGGCCCGTAAGTCCTGGCTTGGCTTCCAACTTTCTAAGCTCAAGGGGCGTGTAGTATTGCAATTGATCGATCTGGTCCGGACGGGGTCCAACTAAGCTCATGTCCCCGCGAAAAATGTTGACCAGTTGAGGGAGTTCATCGAGGCTTGTATTCCGTAAAAAATGCCCCACGCTTGTAACTCGCTGGTCCGTGCTGGAACTGAAAGCGGAACCGTCAGGATTCCGCAAATCTGGAGCACCAACTTCCATAGTTCTGAACTTGAATAATGTAAATCCGATGCCACGCAAACCAAGACGTTCTTGTTTGAACAGCACCGGCCCCGGGGAAGACATTTTGACGGACGCAGCACATGCAAGCATAAGGGGTGCCAGCAGCGAAAGGAGTATTCCGCTTCCGAGGATGTCTACTAAACGTTTCATCGACTTCACGGACTCTTAGAAAGCAATCCAGAGGCCACTTAGTCCACGGGCTGAGGCAAGTCAATCTTAAACGTTTGTTTCTCTGTAGAATCCATCGGTTAAGAACGGTTTCAGCTAGTGCCCTTCGTGGCAGATTCGTTCCTTTTAGCTGGATTCAAGTTGAAACATCCAATTCCATTGCGGGAATATCTTGTCACTTTGGGAAATTCACTGTCAGAAATATGGCAGATTACTTAGTAGAAGGTGTTTGCAATCGTTCGGCGCTGGACTTGAAACGACTCGCCAGAAGAAGTTGTTGATAAGTCTTTATGTATGTGTCCTGGGCCTGTTCTAGAGTATAGTTCTGTTCCCAGCGACAGCGGGCTTGTTTCCCAAGCACATCCCGCAACGCGCTATCTTCTGTGAGATGTATGATGGCTTCCGTCAGCGCGTGACGGTTGCCGGGTTCAATCATCAGTGCTGCCTGGTCTACGTTCTCAGACCCGCCTACTGCCTCAAGGTTACTGCCAATCGTTGTGGCGATGATGGCCCTGCCTGCGGACATTGATTCCAGCAAAGAAATGGAAAGTCCTTCGCGCAAGCTGGGCAAGGCGACTATATCAGAGGCTTTTAGCAGATCCCCAATGTCCGTCCTAAATCCAAGGAAGCGAACTTGACCAAACAACCCAAGGGTTTGGGCATTCTGTTCCAGCACGGACCGTAGCGGACCATCTCCGGCCAGAACTAGGTGTAGTTTGTGTTGGAGTCGTCCCTGGGTATTTGCAACAGCGGCTAACAAATCTTCAAGGCCTTTTTCAAGTGCCAATCGGCCAGGAGTAAAGAGCATCACTTCGCCATCGGGAATTCCCAAATTGGCGCGGACCTCTTGCCTGCTAGCTCCTGCAGCTTCCTGAATATCGGGAATTCCGTTCGGGATGGCTTTCAGCTTGGCGTCTGGAGCAATGTGAAGATCCAACGCCCATTGTTTGTGAAAATGGCTTACCGTGATGATTCGATCACAGCAGTAACCGGCGATCTTTTCAAGTAAAGCGTAGAAACCAATTTTGGCCCATGAAGATCCCTCATGAAAAGCAAACCCGTGGACCGTATGAATCACAATTGGCACCCCTGCAAGCCTTGCGGCTATCCGCCCGATGAAGCCCGCTTTTGTTGTGTGGGTGTGAACAATGGTCACTTGCTCTTTACGAAGAAATCGCCATAACCGCACCAGGCCAAGCAGATCCTTTAATGGCCGAATCTCTCTCCAAATACAATCCACCCCAGCAAAATTCAAGCCTTCGTCTTTGGCGGCCTGTTGAAATTGCGGGTCACTTGTAAGGATGCTGACCTCCCAACCCGCAGTACCCCACAGCTTGGCAAGTCGCAGAATGCTCTTTGCGGCCCCTCCATAGCTTGAATCGCCTAAAACATGAATGATCTTCACACAATCCCCCGGGCCGGGGAACGTTGCTCTGCTTGCAGTTGATGGCGGGCGAATATTTGTTTCCATTTTTGTACTATCGAATCAAGGCCAAACTCAGCTTCAATTTTGTTTCTCGCTGCTTGGCCAAGCATTTTGCGCTGATCTGGGGTCAAGTTCATAACTTTCAAGCAGGCCTCTGCAAGAGCCTCTGGATTCTGAGATTGCACTAGGAATCCACTCAAGCCATTCGTTACGACCTCAGGGACACCACCCACGCTGGTGGCCACAATGGGTAGACTTGCCGCACCAGCCTCAAGCAGAACCAGCGGTGTTCCTTCCCACGCGGACGATAAAACAAACGCGTCTGCACCGGACATCAATTGGGCCACGTCTTCGCGCGGTCCCAGGAAAGTTATGTTGCTGTGGGTATTTCGCTTGGCAAGTGTTTCTAAGCCCGCGCGCAGGGGTCCGCTTCCAACAATAAACAGCCGAGCATCAGGCCGATTGGTGCAAACCTGCTGGAACGCAGCAAGCATGTTTGGGTAATCTTTTGGTTCCCGTAAATTTCCGACAGCAAGCCAAAGGAACTCGTCATGCAACCCTAGAGATCTTCTAATTTGTACTCTTCGGTCTGCACCTGCACAGAAGCGGTTCACATCTATGGCATTCGGCACATAGCAGATCTTCGCCTCAGGTACAGCGCCTACCTTGATGTATCGGTCAACCCCGGCTTGGCAAACATTGGTGGTGAGATCGCACAGCGGATCGGTTAACCGATAAGCCCATTCACGCCAGCGGGGGCCTTCCTGAATACTATGGGCTGTACAAACCAGGACGGGGATAGTGGTGAATGCTCGAACCAGCCGGCCGATGAGGTTTGCATGAACCTGATGACAATGCAAAACGTCCGGGTTCCATTCCTGCAATGTCCTCACCAATTTCAAGAAAGCCATTGGGTTGGGCAAGCGCTTCTGAACGTTTAGGCTTAGAAGGGGAATGCCAAGTTGCTGCAGTTCTGCTTGGTAAGCCTCCGGCCTCATCAATGAGATCACCCTGGTGTCCCATCCTTCTTCGACAAACTTTTCACACAGCCGAAGGACTTGTGTTTCCGCTCCAGCAAGCGCCAATCCAGTTGTAAAGTAAGTTATCTTACGCTGCATGATAACCGCAGCTAGCGGATCATTCCTTGCTGCTGCACACGTGCAACAAAGCTGATGCAGAGCCCCCATAACAGCCAGGTGATCTCTCTGTTTTCCCAACTAAGAGTTGTCACCAAAATCATCCAGCAGCCTAGTGTGACCCACCAAAGAAGCCTCTCATCAAGCGGATAGCGCCTGATTCTTAGAATCAAGCCAACAAGAATCATCAGGAAGACAGTCAATCCAATGGCACCGTGCTCCACAAGAATTTCCAAATATGTGTTGTGAGCAGCCATACGGATGCCACCGCCTACCGTGCCGGAAAAGGAACCTGCTCCGATTCCGAATATCGGGTTTTCCCAAAAAAGCTCCATCCCATTGTTCCAAACAGTACCGCGCCCATTCATGTCTCCTCGTGAGATTTCGTCTCCAAAAGTGCCAAGTCTGTGGAATGAAATATTGGAGGATAGCGAGTATACCCCCAAGCCCGCGCACACTAGAGAGCCGAGAATGCCAATTTTGCTGTTCTTCGTCCGGCGAATAAGACCAAGCAAGGGGTAAATGCACGCAAGCAGAAGAATAACTAAACCAGAACGGGAAGCCGTTAGTAGAATCCCAGCCACGGCCAAAGGCAAGTACATCCAGAACCATATGCCTCTTTTGGGAAGATTTATCGCCAAGTAAGCAGCAGTGGGAATTGAAAGAGCCAACTGGCCAGCCAAATCGTTGGGATCAAACCCAGTTGCTGTAAAGCGGCCATCCCCCTGAGCAACACCGTTCATAAAGTTCCAGGTCAAACCGCCGAGCGGGATGCAACAACCTGCTATGAAAGATCGCAATACAAGGGTGTACATCTCCCATGATCGAATGGCTTGGTAGATGAAAAATGTCATCAGAAACAAACCAATGTAAGAAAGCAGTCGTCTTCCAGTACGTTCGGGATCCTCTGCGAACAAGAAGTGAAAGGGCACCAAAAGGACAAGAAAAGACATGGCATAAATTGGGAAGTTGGCTGGTCGCACTGCATTGCCACTCCGCCAGGATAAAAGCCAACTGATAACTGCAAGTATCACCAGTGGTCTTGTGAACTGGACGCTATAGGGCAACTCGACCATATCGCTCCAGGGAACGGTGAAAGCAATGAATGCGGCGAACCAACCATAAAGACTTTGAGCCTTTGGAGACAATCCAACTTGGTTGGACAGCGGTTCAGGCCGAATGAAGTTCAAGCCGGCGGTGCTATGATTTCGAATTTCTGTCGGCATAAGTGACCTTAAAGCGCAAAGGCAGCTTCGGCGCGGCTCCAATATCCGGAGAAACTCGCTGATTCCATTAGCCGGAGCGAGTCCGTTTTGCGCAAGTTTCTTAAAAGATTCATGTAGATTCAATTCTTTCCGACTCAGCATAGGGATACTGAAAGCGGCATTTTGATACGCTTGCGAGCATTGATGCACTCAGCACCAACTGTGCCGTCATGGATATGAGTTGCGCCGCTGCTGCTCCAATAAGTCCCCAGCTTGGAACCAGAATTACGGAGGCAGCAAAGCAAATCAGACATACACTGGCCATCATTGGAATCTGAGCGGCGAACACACGAGAGGACGACAGCCCATATCCCAATGCGGTGTTTACATATCCAACAGCGCTTGCTCCAAGAAATACTAAAAGCTCATTTTCGTGACCTAGAAACTGTGAGCCATAAAGCAGATGCAATATGCGTTTGCCCAGAAAGAATCCAAATAGCAGCGTTACAGATCCCAGAATGAGGGCCACAACCAGCAAGCGGGAGATTCCTGCCAGATACTCTTTGCGGTCTTTCTCAGCCAAGCTTCTTACAAGTGCGGTTACACTGGATTGGCCCAATGCGACCATCAACAGATTTGGTGCGATGGCGGCATAGGTCAACGCGCCCATGATTCCAGCTTCCGCTTTCCCTATGGAACCTGCCACTACAAAACGAGGCAGCGAGGCGTGCAGCATTACCATAGTTGTGACAATTGCCAGAGGAAATCCAGTTCGAACCAACGACATCATTTCGTCAAAAGCGCAAAGGGCCCGGCGGCCCCTAAACGAACCAGGAGCTTGGGAAAGTTCCACAGCCGCCGGTGCTCCGTTTTGCGCGTGTACTTTAGAAGACGTGGTCGAATTCAATCCAGGGTTGGCTGAATTTGAGATGGTCCTCAAAATAGGAAGATCGTGGAAGAGTAATACAAATGCGCTGGGCACGACCAATGCTCCAATGGCCCACATCTGATTTTGGACAAATGCCAATGTGACACCAAGGAGGCAGAGGGAAAGTATAGCTTTCCCCAATTGGCTCTGGCCAATGGAGGTCATTGTTTCTCGAGACTGTAGTTGAGCATAAATAATGTCACTGAAGCCGTCCAGACTTTTGAGAAACGCAACGGCTACGATCGCTACTTTTATCTGCATTCCATGCACATCCATACCATTTGAGTGCGGCAAGAACCAAGACAGCAAGCCAAGGGCGAGCAAGGTGACCGCGCCAGTTACGGCCCTGAGTTGAAAGTAGGCTGCAAAGGGAATCAACCGTGCTTGATCGGTAACGAACAATGTTCTTAGTTCCAAATTTGCTAAGGCGAATGACACGGAGGCAACTGAGAGGCCAAGCACGTAGGCACCCAAGATTTCCGGTCCGCTAAAACGAGTCAGAATCACAATAACACCCCACTGTGCTGCGGCCGCGGCAGTATTACCTACAAATACCCAGGTTAGGTTGCGAGTGATTTTCAACACCTTGGGTATCTCAACGAAAATCATCCGAGATGGCCAGGAAGTTATACCCCTGCTCCGCGTTAGGTGAAGTCATGGAATTTAAGGACTAAGTTCTTAGTGCCCGCAGCCCGCCAAATTTCTCTTCAAACTTCTCAACCCATTGCAATCTTATGACTGGAACATTAGGCTACGGCGTTTGGTGTTTTACGTCTGTCTATAAATTACCCGGAAGCAGCCTTTTTGGCATGAATATTGCCCGTACAACTATTTTTGCGTAACGGTACTGCGCGGGGATTGTTGGATGGTTGGTGGCTAGCGAAGATAGACAAAACAAATGCACACGAAAACCATTAAACTAATTGCTTGCTTCTTGATTTGCAGTTCCCTTGGAAATGCGGAGCCGCGACGCCGCTGGCGAACTACCCTTCACAAAACTAGTGTTGTGGTCTTATCCCTAGCGAATGCTATTGATATTGGGTCGAGTTGGGGTGGACGGGAGACAACACCGTTTCTGCGCAGCTCCGATGGACGGTTCGGAGCGCGAGGCACTGGGATAAAGCTGGGGATGCTGGTCGGCATAGTAACGACCGAAGCCCTACTGATCCGCAAGCATCGCAATGCCGATGTCTACGCAACGACGCTGAACTTATCGTTGGCCGCTGCGATGACGAAAATTTCAATGAATAACATCGCCATCAAACGGGGAGGGAATTAAGCTTTTGCAAAATCCAAAAGCCTGAATAAACGCAGTATTGTATTGGAAGGCACTGTCAAGACTACCAAAGTTTATGGCGGAGGAAGAGGGATTCGAACCCCCGGTACCCGTTAAGGTACAACAGTTTTCAAGACTGCCGGTATCAACCGCTCACCCATTCCTCCGCGTCGTGCACTTCGCGGCTCAACTTTATTTTACCACTACCCTCGAACTCGATTTCGATAGGCCAGGCATGCTTCCAATTCCCGTCGATATTCGTCTGGTTCCACATCACGCTCACTGCAAATCAACATCAGTGAGCCGTCATCCTTAAATTCTCCATCCCATGCAACCAGCTCTTCGTCTGTCCATCCATCTTCATATTGGCGTAGCTTTTCATCATCCATTCGATCAAAGTATGCGCGTAAGTTTATACTTGTCTCATCGGCTGGCTGTGAATAAGGTTCTTGTTCGAAATTCCAAATGGGTTGTACCATACTATGCAGGCAAGCATAGCAGAAGCGCTTTACCGATAGGTAATCATCTCCGGGGGGAGGTGCCCAGTCGCATTGAACAGATCAAGACTCACTCGCTCTCCGCTGAATAAAAATTCGGTCAACGAACAATTCCGCACTCGCCAGTTTAGTGCCAGTGCTGTGTCGATTGGTGCCAATGTGCTCCATTGCACCGCCCGCCCAATCACACCTCCTGACGTGAATACAGCAATTCGCTGATTGCCCTTTGACTCCTTGACTATGCCGCGCAGACCCATCTCCACACGCTCGAAAAATATCGCCGCAGATTCCACGCCAGGGGACTCAATCCTACCAGCCAGCCAAGCCTGCATCGCTCCCTCAAAGAACTTTTGAAAATACTTATTCCGGTCTTCCGATTCACGATTTCTTAAGAAAGCATTGCGCAGTGTTTCTAATTCCGGATTTAGTTCCAGCCCCGTAATCCCCGTGGCGTCATACTCATTGAATGCCGCCGCCTGTTCAATATCCGGGCAGCCCTGCAAGTAGCTGCATGCGATTTCCGCCGTATGCCGCTGGCGTTGCAATGTTCCACAAACTACTCGATTGAATTGAACGTTTTGCGCCGCCCATGCTTCACCCAACTTATGTGCCTGCTGTTCACCCAGCGTAGTCAAGCGATCCGAATTCTTCGCAAAGGCAGTGGCCTGCCCATGACGAATCAACGTTAGTACGCTCATTGCCTTTCAGTTGGCGCAGTGCTTGCTTGCAGCTTGCGCATGCCCCTTATCCACCGGTCGTAATCGTTAGCCTTGCGCCGGAAATATTCCAACACTTCTGGGTGTGGAAGAATCAGAAACTGCTCCGCCTCAAGTCCGCGCACAACTGCCTCCGCCACTTGTTCCACCGAAACTGACCCATCTCTCAAAAACGATTCCCGATCGCCATCTTCCCCCAACAGCATCCGCGTTCGCACTCCTTGCGGGCATAGACATGAAACCTTCAACCCACGGTCTCCATAAGTGATGGATAGCCATTCAGCGAATGCGATCGCCGCATGTTTCGACACAGCATACGGTGCTGAACCGATCTGGCTTAGCAATCCCGCTGCACTGGCTGTCGAAAGAAAGTACCCACCACCACGAGCAAGCATGGATGGAACAATAGCGCGCGCAGCGTGGACGTGGGCCATCACGTTGATGTTCAGAACCCGGTTCCAATCCTCAAGCCTTAATTCCTCCCCGCCAGGAGTGAAGATGCCGGCATTGGCACAAAAAAGATCGATCGGTCCATTGCGCCCTTCAGCCTGCTTCACGAATGTCTCCACTTCAGATTGGGAGGCAACATCCACAGCCGAAGCCCAGCCGTTTACCATCCCGGCGACCTCAGTTGCAGGCTTTATCTCCACATCCGCAATACTCAACGCCCGTGCCCCTTCCTGATGAAAGCGAAGACAAAGTGCCCTGCCAATTCCATTGGCTCCGCCTGTCACTGCGATGTGTTTATCGGCGAGGTTCATCGTACTTGCCCAACTCCCATTTTGCGATTGCTTCCATGTGCACTTCATCCGGCCCATCCGCCAATCGAAGTGTCCTTGCATTCGCCCAAGCACCCGCAAGGAAGGTGTCGTCACAAACCCCCATTGCACCATGCGCTTGAATTGCCCGGTCCAAAACGCGAAGAGCCACGTTGGGTGCCAACACTTTGATCGCTGCTATTTCCGAACGGGCCGCTTTGTTGCCCACCGTATCCATCATGGAAGCGGCTTTCAATACCAGCAGCCGAGCCTGCTCAATTTCCATTCGAGAGTTGGCAATGTCAGCCCGAACGGTCCCCATTTCTGAAATTTTCTTTCCGAATGCTACGCGCGAATTTGCCCGTTGACACATCAGTTCCAAAGCCCTCTCTGCCACTCCGATCAAACGCATGCAATGGTGGATCCGCCCAGGCCCTAATCGGCCCTGTGCGATTTCAAAACCACGTCCTTCTCCTAACAACAAATTCGACATCGGGACACGAACATTGTCAAAGCTCACTTCCCCATGCCCGTGCGGCGCGTGATCATATCCAAATACGTTCAACATCCTTTCGATTTTTACGCCTGGAGTATTCATTGGAACCAGGATCATCGATTGCTGCTTGTGCTTTGCCGCGGTTGGATCCGTTTTCCCCATGAAGATGATCAATTGGCAGCGAGGGTCGCCTGCTCCTGAACTCCACCATTTGCGGCCGTTGATAACAAAAGAATCGCCATCACGCACGATGCTCGCTTGAATGTTGGTTGCGTCTGATGAAGCAACGTTTGGCTCTGTCATCCCAAAGCAGGATCGAATTTCACCCGCCAGCAATGGTTCCAACCACTGCTTCTTGTGCTCGGCTGTTCCGTAACGTTCCAATACTTCCATATTCCCTGTGTCAGGAGCAGAACAATTGAAAACTTCTGGAGCCCAATAGACTCGGCCCATGATTTCGCACAGAGGCGCATACTCAATATTTTTCAAGCCCGCACCAAGGGTGCTTTCCGGAAGAAAGAGATTCCACAAGCCTTCTGCTCTGGCCTTCGGCTTTAGTTCCTCAATCAAAGGGATGGGCGTCCATCGATTTCCCTTGGCAATTTGTTCGTTGACCAACGCTTCATTTGGATACACATGCTCTTTCATGAAAGCCGTCAATTTTTGTTGCAGATCACTTACTTTCGCCGAGTAGTTGAAGTCCATAGTTTCCTTTTGGGCAAGCTAAAGCATACCCTACTTATCGGAATGTGCGCAGCCGTGGTTCTTGCTGCGTTAGAATTACGAAGAGAGGCAACATGTTAAGCGCCAGTTCCGCCCCCTTGCTTGAATCCATTCCGCCCCTTCCCCGCAGGCTTCGGTTGACGCGAGGAGATTGTGCGGTTCTCCAGCAGTCAGGTCAATTTGAGAAAAGGAAGGCCGAACTGATCGAAGGGGATTTAATCGAGAAGATGGGCAAGAAGCGACCGCACACAAATAGCAGTAGCGCTCTTTCCCGATGGCTCTACGGGATCTTCAGTTTTGTCAACTCAGAAACACCGATTGACGTAGCTCCCGATGACAATCCTACAAGCGAACCTGAGCCTGATTTAATTGTGCTCAAACGATTGGTTTTGGACGCAAACCCCAAGCCCGAGGATTTGCTACTGGTTGTAGAAATCTCCGACTCAACCCTTCGATTTGATTTGACAGTGAAGGCTGGGCTCTATGCCAGAGCAGGCATTTTGGATTACTGGGTGCTGGATGTAGTTGGGCATCGACTTGGAGTTCATCGCGATCCGCAGTCAGGTATCTATCAGTCCGTCCAGTGGTATGAAGAGGGAGAAAATGTCTCCCCTCTTGCCGCTCCAAATGCCTGTTTGGCGGTGGTAGAAGCGTTTCCTGGATAAGGCGCAGCTTGGCTTGCGAGTACCGAAACTCGCTACAAGGATTGAAAACAGGTTGAAAATTTAATCAAATACGGGGTGAGACTGATGGCAGTCGGCGCGTTGTGCATCTTCGCGGTGTCCACTGTGCTGGGTCCGTGCGCTAGCGAGACGCAGGTCGCTATTCTTTTTGGAGGCGTTTTCGCTTTTGGCACTGGGTTAGTGATGAACCTTATTTGGGTCATCGTGAGCTTCGCCCGGAGCCGCCAACGCCGCGTACCATCCGAACAAACCACTACGGCGGCACCGCCAAACGCTTCCCAATATCCGCTGGACTGATATAAAGTCAGCGATGCCCGAACCCATCCAGCCCACTTAAGCGGTTGCATCCAGCAAGTGCACGGCGCTGTCTATCAAATTCGTAACACGTACATCGAACTGGGCAAAACGTTCATCCTTGGTTTGGCCCTGATGATATCGGAAATAGATTTGTTGAAGGATCACAGCTAGTTTGAATATCCCTAAAATTTCGTACCAACGAATATTATCTAGATTGCGGCCTGTTCTTGAATGATAATGCTCCAGAAATTGTTGCCGATTGTATAGTCCGATTTCTTTGCCAAGCGAAGAAATCGAACCCAGTTGCCAATAACAGAGAGTAAGACCAACATCAACCAAAGGGTCTCCAATCGTCGTCATTTCCCAGTCGAGCACAGCTTCCACCTGCGATGGTTTGTCGAACGAAAACATCACGTTATCAAGCTTGAAATCGTTGTGTACCAGCGTTGGAGCAAGCGGAGTGGGGATCGTGCTTGTAAGCCATTCTATAAGGCGATCCATTCCAATCGAAGGCGTGGTTTGTGCCCTGCGCCATCGTTCCGTCCAACCCTTCACTTGCCGATCAAGGAATCCTTCCGGTTTCCCCAGTGCCGCCAGTTCTGGAGTATGGATTTCTACGGAATGCAGAGTAGCAAGGCAATCGATGAAAGCTCGGCTCAGCACACCCTGAAAATCCGGCACACCTTGAAATTGAGCAGGAACAATATCCCGAATTATTTCTCCCCGGCGGCGCTCCATGATAAAAAACACACACCCCAGAACAGAGACATCTTCGCAGAGTACGAAAACGTTCGGGGCGGCTGGGAAGCTCGGGTGCACTGATTTTAGAATCCGGAATTCGCGCGCCATATCGTGTGCTTTGGGCGCAACAGGACCCAACGGGCCTCGCCGCAGAACATATTCTTCATTGCCCCTGCGCAACAGATAAGTGAGGTTGGAATGCCCGCCTGGAAACTGCTCAAGTTCCACCCATGAGTTATCCCCAGGAAGTTTGCCCTGTAGGTATTCGGAAAGAGCGGCGTTATCCAACTCTTCGCCCGGGCGAACCGGAGCTGTATCAGAAACGATCATGTACTCCGGTTGAGCGTAGCAAATTTCCCTGCTTGCGCGCCGGATCAAGACGCGCGACAGTAGTTCAATAAGACTTGGACCATTATGAAATTTGTTAAATTTGAAACCTCAGGTGCAGTGGCGGTGATAACAATGAATCGGCCCAAAGCGAATCCATTGAATCGCCAAATGTTGGGAGAACTTCTTGAAGCATTCCGGTTGGCCGCGGACGATGGCAACGTCCGCGCAGTGTTGTTCACCAGCGCAGTGCCCAGATTCTTTTCCGCAGGCTTTGACGCCATGGAAGTTTTCTCGTATGAAAAAGAACAGATGCGCGATTTCCTAGGCGCGTTTGGCCGATTGATTTCCATCGTCCTGAATTTTCCAAAACCAGTAATTGGCGCTCTTCCCGGCCATGCTGTTGCTGGAGGTGCAATCCTCGCCCTGGGGTGCGATTTCCGAGTGATGGCCGAAGGCGACTACCGTTTTGCAATGAATGAAATCGACGTGGGCGTTGTTCTACCTCATGGGCTTTTTCGAATGCTTACTGCGGCCGCCGGAGTACCCGTGGCACGCCGCATGATACTTGCGGGGGAAGCTCTTTCCCCAGCCAAAGCATTGGAAGCCGGCTTAGTTGCGCAGGTGGTTCCGGAGGCCCAGATCCCTGCCACCGGCATGGCCTTGGCGCAATTCTTAAGTGCCAAGCCCCCAGCCACCTTCGCCGCATTGAAAAAAATTATCCTTGAGACCACTGGCGTTGCAGGAGCCGCCTTTGAACCCGATGTTGAGCCCTGGTTCACGGACGAAGCCCTGGCTCAAAAGGAAAAGATCCGCGCCAGTTTGCAGAAGAACTAATTTGAAAGTCGCCCCATATAGGAGAATCGATCATGAAAAAGACAAGCGCAATTTTAGAGGCTGAAGCACTCTGTTTGGCTCCACCAAATCCGGCCGAACATCGACGAAGTTTTCTGGTTACTAAGTTGAGCGTCGGGTTCGCATTAGCGGTCCAACCCATTACCGCCCAAACAATTAAGACCAGTTCCGAAGGCTTGGTGGCTGGTGAGGTAAAGATCCCCACCAAAGATGGCTCAATTCCTGCTTACCGGGCGATGCCAGCCAAAGGCAGGAATTTTCCAACGGTTCTGGTGGTGCAGGAGATTTTCGGCGTTCATGAACATATCAAGGATATCTGCCGCCGTTTCGCAAAAGCGGGCCATTTAGCGATTGCTCCCGAAATGTACGCCCGCCAGGGAGATGTTTCAGGCATCACCAACATTCAGGAAGTGATCTCCAAAGTGGTTTCAAAAGTTCCAGATCCCCAAGTGATGTCCGATTTGGACGCGGCAGTGGCTTGGGCCGGCAAGAATAAGGGCAACGTTAACAAACTCGGCATTACCGGCTTTTGTTGGGGCGGTCGAGTGGTCTGGATGTATGCTGCACACAACCCCAAATTGAAGGCAGGCGTGGCTTGGTATGGTAGGTTGGTGGGTCAGCCCAGTGAAATGAATCCGCAGCATCCTGTGGACGTCGCAGCCCAGTTGCATGCCCCGGTATTGGGACTTTACGGCGGCAAGGATACAGGCATTCCGTTGGACAGCATCGAGAAAATGCGAATCGCGCTGAAGAGCGGGAAAAATGTATCCGAGATCGTCGTATACCCTGAGGCGCAGCATGGTTTTAACGCAGATTACCGGCCCAGCTACGACAAAGCATCGGCAGAAAATGGATTTAAGCGGCTAATGGAGTGGTTCAAGAAGAACGGGGCTGCTTAGGTTGTTTGAACAAGAAAAAGGGGCGGCCAAGCCCAAGCCTTGACCACCCCTTTTTGAAATGCAAGTACAGAGTTCCTAGCTTAGGATCCCTGAACCGCAGCTTGTGACATCGAACTGCCGATCTTCGAGAAAATCGTGCTGATGTTGGTCGATACGTTCGGCATGATCGCGCCCGCAGCTACTGCCACAAAGCCTGCCATCAATGCATATTCGATCAAGTCCTGACCCTTGGTGTCTTTAATCAGTTTCAAAAATTTAGCTTTCATTTTCCTATACCCTCCTCAGAGTATTGTTTTGCGCTGTTTAACTAGCGGATACAAGAAATTTACCATCCATTCCCTTTCAACCATATCAGTGGACAACCCTATTTTCACTATCGTTTCTGCTCAGTACCTAGAGTAGTCCCATCAATCGGTACACCCTACTCACATGGTCCAAAATCGCCTTTTTGGACGCATTATATTCAAATCCGGGCCGTAGCTGCTTCAATCCTGGGTAGATCTTCATGCCTCCGCTATTAATCCTAAACACCCTATAGCCCGCAATCGAAGCCACGACACTGACATCTTCTTCCGGCAAAAGAATTCTGGAATCGTCACGGAGTATCACATAACTGATCCCGTAGCGATCAATGATCTCTGGTAGAACCTGCTTTCCTCCATAAAAGCTTTCCACTAATTCCAATTGATCCTTAAACGTAATGCTCATCACGTCATGGCTGGCCAAAGATTGAACACCCCCTGCCGTAATCCAGGGAGAAAGCTTCTCAGGGCTCAGCACCAGTTTCCCAACCGGAATATTGGCCGCCGTCCATTCTACTAGCCTTATGTCTTGAGTCGGGATAACGGAGGATAGAAACACTTCCGGCTGCTTGGCGCGTCCATCCGCCGCCAGTTGGGCAACGAACAGGCATAGAGCCACCACCGCCGGTGCCGTAAATCCCAAAGCCAGGGATTTGGCAAGTGCCGGTCGATTTGCCCATAAAAGCCGCAGTTGTTTGTCGTTGCTTGCCACTCGCGTTAACAATAGTGCTAAACAATACGCGAATCCGTCAAATAGATGGAAGGTAAAAGGACTTCCCGGCACAAACGGAATCAGAAGAGTAGTAAAGAACCAAATCTGAAGAATTTGATCATTCACCCAGCGCATTCGAAAGCTTAAGGCCATAAGTCCAGCAAGAATCAGAAACGGCAGTCCATAGGTGGCCGGGGCCCAGCTCAGCGTGTTCACAGTGCCATGGATGCCCTCAGAGTTGTCCAGCAGCCACCTTGACCTCAATAAGAAGTAGAAATGAGGCGCCATGCCGATAGCCGAGGCTGCTACCACCAGCAGTGCCTCAATCCATTGCCTGTAGATCAGGAAGAAAATCATGACGCCCGGGCCGATTACGAAGATCTCATAAGGATGCAGGATTGCCGAAATGGTGCAGACAGCCAACAAAGCCACCAGCGTCGCAGGTCTGCGCTTTTCCTGATACCTGGCAAGCAAGGTGAATCCAGCCAACATAGAGGCCGTACCAAATGTAAGCGTCATGGAGTTGGAAATACCGCCGCGGAATAACCCGTCAGCGGAATCGTAGCAAAACTCAATAGGTCCATAAGCAAAGGCTTCAGCCAACGCTGGTGAAACAAATTTGCCAACAGTCCAAGCCAACATTTTTAGCGGCAACTCGCAAACTACAACAACGGCGGCCATCGCCAACTGCCGCCAGGACCTGCAGAATGTGAACCCTGCTTCAATCAAGCAGAACGAAGCCAACCAGTACATCAGAAGGTGCAGCCCATAGTAAGAGTAAATTGTAGGGAAGGGAAGTCGGGAGGTCATCACCATCAAAGGCTGAAAAAGTGCAGGTTCGGTGATCCAAGGTGCATGAAGGTTGGGAACCAGAATCCGATTCTGTGCCTGCTGGATCCATGTGAGATACTGCGGAACATCTAAATTGTTCACATACCCAAGCGTGGAATACCCGGCTGGTGGATTCCACCAAGCTGCAAGGACCCCCAAGTGGTGAAGCATCATCAAAAACGTTCCCAGGCACAACGCCACCAAAAGTTTCTGCGGAAAGGTCCAACTGGCAAAGGGAGGGGATTGGTCCACAACAGGCATCTAAACCTATTATCGGCACTATGCTTTAAAAACCGAAGGGGAGGACAGGAGCCCAAAAGCTCCCTCCTCCCCATCCTGCAAAAACCCGGTACCGGTTAGGAACCTTGTGTTGCGGCCTGTGACATGGAGCTGCCAATCTTCGAGAAGATGGTGCTGATGTTGGTGGAAACGTTGGGCATGATCGCGCCAGCGGCTACTGCCACAAAACCAGCCATCAATGCGTATTCAATAAGGTCCTGACCTTTGGTATCGCGCAGGATCCGGAGCTTCAAAAGTGTGTTCTTCAAGTTTTTCATGATGTATCCTCTTCCCAATTTTTGCGGCTGATTATTTCCGCCGCTGTTAAAAATTTATCATCGAGAATCGATCCATCAAATCCGCATAAAGCCTGAGTTTGACCTACGAAAAGACTAAGAAGCGTTCCCAGTAGTAAGAGACTCGCTTGAGGCCTATTTGCAACCCAAGCGTATTTTACTTCCCAGTTGCTCTAGGACCCGGTGATTGCAGCTTGAGACATTGAGCTTCCTACTTTGGAAAAAATCGTGCTCAAGTTGACCGAAATATCGGGCATGATCGCGCCAACCGCCACCGCTACAAAGCCCGCCATCAAAGCATACTCAATTAGGTCTTGTCCCTTTTTGTCTTTCAGAAGGGTATCTTTCAGAATCTCGAAGAAGTATTTGCTAGTCATGCCATGTGTCCTTGTTTGAAGTCAGCGTTATCCGCTAATAGAACTTAACATTGAATAGAGCTAAGCCGAAATACGCATGTAACCCTAAAAGAGAAGGGCAGAGTAGAGTATTGGAGTACTACGGTCCTTCGATTGCTTTTAAAATTAAATGGGGGTGGCTGGGACGAATCCCAACCACCCCATCCGATTTCACTTATCCTCTTAAGATCCGCCCGTTGTTGCTGCTCGCGACATGGAACTGCCTACTTTTGAAAAAATAGTGCTGATGTTTGTGGAAACGTTGGGCATAATGCTTCCCGCCGCCACAGCCACAAAGCCGGCCATCATCGCGTATTCAATCAAATCCTGACCTTTTTTATTTCGAATCAACTTTCGCAAAAGTGAATTCAAAGATGCGCTGACATTTACTTTCATCTGATATTAGTTTCTCCTCATCCTGCTGAACTTATCCCTACAAAAAATTAACACGAGTGAAGAATCAAAGAAATCCAGAATTCACCTGAGGGCATTTGCCCCGAAATCCGCAACATCGAAACTTTGGTACTAAGAGATCACTGTCGCAAAAACTTGTCTAACTGATCGGCAATCCCCGGCAGCCGTTCAGGGTTTCGCATCAGGTTCCGAATGCCCAACTCTTTGAACTTTTCATAAAACACATCAACCGCCGCGAAGGCCGCCGAATAGGCTAGCGTGGCGTGCTCAGCGCTCATCCTCGACCAGGTTTGACTCATCCGGTTCAGCTTTGGAATAGTATTGGCACGCGCCGCTTCCTGGACATGCTGCTTAGCTGCCTGCGAAAGTTGTTGTCCGGAAAGTTTCTGAGCCAATCCTTCATGAAGCCAAGCCGGCCAGGGTCCAATGTTCGCCAGGCAGGCATGAACAATTTCGTGCGAAAAAGTTCGCCGGGTTTCCTCGCCAATGGTCGGTTCCAGCAAAGCCACCCGAATGCGACCGTCAAATTGACCAGTCGACCATTCCGCCGCATCCGAGGCCTTCCTGTAATCCATTAAATTCTGCGCAATCGCGGTCAGCCGTTCCCCGGTGTTACAGCCCAGTTCGGTAGAAATACGCGCATATTCGCGATCAATCAAATCCAGTAAAGAGTGCGCTTCTGTTTCGGTCATCACTCCTGGCATGTAACGAAGTTGCGCTCTAGTGCCAATCAACGTTTTCATAACCCGTGAGGCTCCAAATTCGCGGATCACCTTGTTGTACAAAAGTTCCAGCCCGGGGTCTTTCTCCATCTCCAGAGAATCTTTCAGATAGGCCACAGCTCCAGCCAAATCATCTGCACGAAAAGCGGCCACACCTGCCAGCGCCAGAACTTTCGCGTCAGGCTTGCCGTTCTTCAACTCCACTTCTAATAGTTCCAGAGCTTGCTGTGGCTGATTGATGCCCAACAATGCAACCGCTTTATTCACATTGGCGGAAGCGCCCTCGGGCGTTGCCACTGGCGGAGGACCCAGTCTTGCCGCACCAGCCCCAATGTTCGGAGCCGTGCGCCGTTCCTTTTCCACCCTATCAATTCCAGCAATCGCATCGGCCGGCAGGAAGCCGAACCAAACCTTGCCTTGGTGGCGAACGTTGACGAAATAACACCCTTGAATGCCCGAACGGATCTCAACCGCCGCCCCCGCTGGAATTTGGTCGATTATAGTGTCGCCCGGCTCACAGCCTTTCTTAAGTTCCGTGTTATCCAGCCGAACCGTTTGAGCCGGGGCACAATTAGCCCCCGCAATGGCAATGCAAACGAGGGAATAGAAACGGAACCCCATACATAGATGCTATGCCAAAAACCTAATCCAATGCTCTTCGGTCTTTGCCTTATTTAACGTCTATGGCAACTTATATTTCAGCTTGATCACCTTTACGTTGCTGCTCGCCTGTCCCTGATATTTCCCGGGCATCGCCGCAGCCTGTTGGCTGAACTTGTAAGCATCGGCGATCTTCACTTTATCTGCCTTCGGCTCGCCCATCTTGAAATTAGCCAACCCAAGGTAAAACAAGGTTTCCGATTTCATGTCGTTGTTCGTCTGAACGTGGGGCAAGGCTAACCTCAATTGCTTGTCCACATCCGGCCATTTGCTGTCAGTGGCTGCGACCAACCCCATCATCCAATATCCAATTCCCGTTTTTACACTGACATTCTTCTGCCAGTCGGCGTCGGAAACGCCATTCGGCTTAACTTTTGTTGGCAACACCTCCACCAACTTCTGGGCATACTGAACAGCCTTCGCCTTATCCTTCATGCCCTCGAAGTATTGAGAGGCGGCAAACAACAGCATATCGTCGTTGGTTTGATCAGTGGCTAGTAGCTTTTCCGCTAGCGACAAGGCCGCAGCATTGTCCCCTGATTGCTGCAATGCCATGAACAGCAACGGCTGCGTTTCCTTGATGTACTGCGATTGGGGATTCTGCGTTTCCAACGCCCGGAAAAGCTGCAGCCGGGTCTTGGCGTCAGTCGACTGCAGTCCGGTCGCGTAAAGGGAATACTCGGTGTAAACATCCACCTGTTTGGAATAGTTCACCAAACGCTCCCATTCCTCCACCTCCTCCTCAACTTTAGGTTTTGGAGAAGCCACAATTTTCCTTGCCATCGCAGAAGTATTCCCGGCCCATTTCAGCACCAAGCTTGGATCTTTCTTCCCCTCGGCCGCTTTCAAATTTCCCTGCGACGTTTCCACATCCATCGGATCAATGGCCAGCAGCTTTTCCCCAGCACCCAACGCCTTATCAAATTCACTGGCCTTCAAATATGTCGCCTGCATCTGTTGCAGCACCCATGGCGCAGATTCATGCTTTCCATGCTTTTCTATGAACGATTCCATCATGGCCGTGCGCCGAGGAGCGCCCTCCGCCTCCTGACCAATCATTTGCAGCAAAGCTCCCTCTGGAGTCTCAGCGTTAACTGTCAACTTATGACGCTGAGCCGCAAGCGGCAAAGCCGTAAGGATTATCAGGGAAAGTACAAAATTACGCATAGGTGCTCCTCATCTCTATAAATTCTGCTACTTATTTGTTAAAGCAGCAACCCCTGGTAATTCAACCCCACCAAGGAACTCAAGGGAAGCTCCACCGCCTGTCGATACGTGGCTGATTTTGTCACTTACTCCTGCAGACTTGATCGCCTTCTCAGAATCGCCGCCGCCCACAATGGAAATCGCCCCCGAATTGGCAACGGCAATGGCCAACGCCACCGTTCCCGTATCGAAAGGTTTCATTTCAAAGACTCCCATCGGCCCGTTCCAAATAATGGTTTTCGCCTTGGCCACAACCGCTGAGAAGAGTTCAATAGTCTTCGGTCCAATATCCAAAGCCATCGTGCCATCGGGAATCGTTGTCACTGTCTGGTGCTGCGCGTCTGCCTTGAATTCTTCAGCTACCACGTGATCCACAGGCAGCAGCAATTTCGGCCCCAACTGATCCATCAGCTCCTTCGCCAGTTCCAGCTTGTCTTCTTCCACTAAAGACTTTCCAGTAGATTCCCCACGCGCCCGCAGGAACGTATAGGCCATGGCACCACCAATCAAAAGTTGGTCCACTACTTTGGCAAGATTTTGGATCACTTCAATCTTGTCGGAAACCTTCGCCCCACCAAGAATCGAAACGCACGGACGGTCCGGGTTGGTAGTTGCCTTTCCCAAATACTCTAATTCTTTATCCATCAACAAACCAGCGGCGGCTTGTGGCACAAAGGCAATCATCCCCACTGTTGAAGCGTGCGCACGATGCGCACTCCCGAAAGCATCATTCACATAAACGTCACATAACGATGCAAGCTGCTTGGAAAACCCAGGGTCGTTGCCTTCTTCCTCCGCATGAAATCGAAGATTCTCCAGCAACAATACCTGCCCTGGCTTCGGCCGCAAAGCTGCAACTTCGGCGCCCACACAATCGGGTGCCATCACCACAGGCTTACCCAAAAGTTCAGCTAAGCGCACGCCACATGGCGTCAGGCTCATCTCAGCGTTGGGTTTGCCCTTGGGTCTACCTAAATGGCTTGCCAGGATCACACCGGCACCATGGTCCAAAGCATATTGAATAGATGGTAAGGATGCCCGTATGCGCTTATCGGACGTGATCTCCTGACCACCTGCCGCTAAGGGGACATTAAAGTCCACACGCATAAAAACACATTTACCGTTAAGATCAAGATCACGTATTGAAAGTTTTGACATAGAGTTTTG
This sequence comes from Bryobacterales bacterium, assembly GCA_043745195.1. GTDB lineage: Bacteria > Acidobacteriota > Terriglobia > Bryobacterales > Bryobacteraceae > JANXSF01. The sequence continues at coordinate 31,148 of JAYTTF010000221.1, forward strand.
GGGGTTAGAAATTTGATCGTAGCACGTCGAAGTAAATCCGCAGTCCCTTAAGAAATTCAGCAACAGGGATGCGCTCAGCATCGCTGTGCATTGTGGCCAGGGTAGCCGCATCTACCACCATTGGCGTCAAACCGTAAGAGGGGATCTTCTTCATCCGGAAATTACTGCTGTCTGTTCCATAAGGAACAAGCATGGGAGTCACCACCGCCGTTGGATTGTGCTTCAAAATGGCTGCCTTAATAACCGCGAACATCGGTGTCTGGCTGCTGGAAACCCCTGTGTCAAGAGGTTCAGAAAGCAGTTCCACCGTCACCCGAGGATCATTAATGCGCGCCTTCACTTCTGAAATAAATTCCGCTGAATTAACCCCGGGAAGCAGTCGGCAATCGAGGGTTGCTTCACTCGAAGACGGAATAACGTTCACTTTCGGAGGATCGCCCACGCCCGCCCGCAACGTCGTCAGCGACATCGTATTTTTCTGGATCGCATTCGTTAATTTATTTTGCACCAGTTCCCCTAAGTTGCGAATCATCTCATCCACCACAGGATGCCGCTTCCCGCCGACAGGCAATGCCATCGCCTTGCCAATAGCAGTCAGCAAAATGTCGTTAGCATTATCAGGTATTGGCTGCGACCCATGCGCCGCTGTCCCCTTGGCCCTTAGCCGCAGCCATGCCAACTGCTTCTCCCCCACCGCGATGCCGAATGCCAGCTTGTTTGGAACCAGAATGTCACGACTACCAAAGCCCCCCTCGTCCATCACAAACGCCGGATTCAGCTTGTCCCAATGATTTGCGATCAGCCACTTCACGCCATGCGCTCCACCTGTTTCTTCATCGCAGGTCGCAGCAAAAACAATATCGCGCGGTGGAACAATGCCCAGTCTCTTCATCTGCACAAGGGCCATCAATTGTTGAATTCCAATCCCCTTCATATCCAATGCACCGCGACCCCAAATGTAACCGTCTTTAATTTCCCCGCCAAACGGATCCATGCTCCATGCTTTTGCATCCACCGGGACAACGTCCATATGCGTCATCAGCACCAGTGTCCTCGCCGTGCGATCGCGGCCTTCCAGTCGCGTCAACAAATTCACGCAGCCTGAAGAGTCTGGCTGGAATCGGTTCACCTTGAACCCCGCCGATTCCAATTCGCGCGTCAGAAAAGTTGCCGTCGCCCTTGTATCGGCTGGCGGATTGATGCTCGGAATTCGAATATACTCCTGCAACAGCCTAACTGCCTTTTTGTCGATTTCAATCCAATCCGGTTCCTGGGCAATCGCCACAAATGGAATCAACGCAAGTAATAGAGTTTTCATTTTTCCTTCTCCGGAAGATTGGTCAGCACAACGGAACCACCCACAGACCCATAAGCTTCAAGCAATGCACCAATAGCAGGACCGTGCTGCGGCGGAACCACGAAGCCGTCGCTCATTTTAACAAGAAGCTTGAATCGCTGCAGCAGAATCTCGCTATTGAAAACGCCGCCTATGGGCGATACCCTGCAAGGCTCTCCTAATGGGAATAATTGGTTTCTAGCAGCCGCTGTAATCAATGCCAAGTCCTGCGCTGCATTGTTCAGAAGCGTCCGCGCCACCGTATCACCTTCCATCGCAGCTTGATCCACAAGTTTTGAGAGTGCTGCAATCCGTGGCCTTGGAAAATCGGAAGTATAGAACCTATGCAACAAATCGTTGGCATCAGCGGACCCTGTAGCTCCAAGCAGCAAATTGAGTAATGAAGTTGTCGGCCCCCAACCTTCCTGCATCCGTAGTGCTGCCCGTAACGCCTGACGCGTCAGATCAAAGCCACCACCCTCATCGCCGAAAGCAAACCCCCATCCCCCAGCCCGGCTAACGTTACCTTGCGGCCCCCGCGCAAAGGATATGCATCCTGTGCCTGCAACCGTAATACAGCCCGGCCCCCCGGAATGTGCTCCAGTCAAGGCAATCAGCCCGTCCGTTGTCACAGTCAGTTTTTTAACAGCAAGCATCTGCTCCAAAATCAATTTCTTATCAGCAGGTCCACCGGAAAAGCCAAGGCAAGCCGCTTCAAACTCAACCGGTTCTGGGATCCCAGCTTGTTGGCAAGCCTTCCCAATACATCCACTAATCACACGAACAAACTTTTCGCGACCCTCCGCCGCTGATTGCACATGATTACACGGACCATCCTGACCCATCCCAAGAATGCGTCCCGCATCATCACCAATCACCGCCATTGTCGAAGATTGGCCTCCATCAACCCCCAGAAAAAGCTTCATTGCCCAGCCTCCGGAGCTTTGCCCGTCAACTTGTAAAGCCGGCTCGGCCCTTTCACCGCGACTAATTCCATACCCCAATATCGCGAGTTCTTCAGCACATCCATATATCCATAGTTGGTTTCACTAATCACAAAATAATCAATTCCCCGAGCCATCATCTCTCGCGTACTGATGTTCCGCCAACCTTCAGGTATCTCAATCGCCGTTTCCTTCGCCGTGTTCGACAATTGATATTTATTGCCCCACTGGTCGAATCCCTGAATTTCCAAAAACCCAGGAGCCTGATCGCGAGAAACCTCCAACACAACCTCATCCATCATTTGCGGCAAAGAAAATTCAATTTCAATGAACATCCCCGGCTTCCTCGGTTCCCAAGACGACCACCGCGTTACAGGAGAATTATCAAATGCCATCTGAACATCCCATGGATTAGGAGACGCACGAAGCCGCCAATCCTTTTCCCGTCGTAATTCTTTTCCCTGCGAGAATACTCTGAATTCCGTCACGGACCATTTTTCTTTAGGTATATCACCAGTCTGCACCAATCGAATTCGATTCAGTTTCTGCGAGGGAAATCGGAAGGTAGTTCTGCCCGTTGGCTGAAATGGCGGCACAAGCACCGAGTGGAAAATATCAGTAATCAAATCACCATAGGCGCTTTGAAAACTAACCACCAATTTCGGTTTTGCATAAGCTTCAGGAAGTTGGTCAAAGCTGAAAACAGTTTTGTCCGCCGGCACAACGTTGTCGATTTCCCGAGTTATTGGATAACCCCCAACATTTCTGACAATGTAACTATCCTCTGACTCAATCCGCAGTGCATGCTTCCAAGGAATGCGCCTTAACATCCAAGGGTACGGCGCTGAATAAAGTGGAACCGCATCTGGCCAGCTTAAAGTTGCATGAACCAGTGCCAAAGTAAGGGCAACGGTAGGGACGCTCTCTAACAATAGTCCAAAGCCCAGTGCCCAAAATGGAGCTGAAGGAATCAGGAAGCGCGTACCCACATTAGCCGGATACGGCAGCGTGAACAGAACCGCCGCAATTAAAATCGGGCGCGCTGCTCGGTTGCGGAATCCCAATAGCCCCATTGGAAGAAGCAAAAATATAGGTCCCAACAACCCACACAATTTCTCACCCCTAACGGTTGCTTCCACCGGCAACAATGCCAAATTGTCCAACCCGTAACGGGCCATACTTTCCTTATAAGCTCTTTCAAACCAGATATGGATATTGGGGTTTGGAAACAAACTGTTCATAAACGGAGACACAGGGTTTCCCACAATAAGTGCGCTCTTAATCAACCAAGGCAGCATAAATAGCGAAGCAATTGCCGCAACTCGTGCTGCAGGCAAAAGCCATGGCTTGCGATCCCGATTCAGTTCTTTTACCACCACAGCCAACGCATAGGGCAGCGCAAGAAACGCAGTATACTTCAAGCCGAAAGCAAAGCCGGCGATAATTCCGATGGCCACAAGTAGCGAACCTTGCCGTTTCTGCTTCCAAAGTTGAACAAGATAGAAAACCGCAAAGATTGCCGAAGCCGTCGCCATATCGTTGTAAGCACTAATGCCGTCAATACCCATCACTGGAGAGCAAAAAATAAGCACCGCAGCCAGTGCACCGGCGTTGACTAAGCCCGTTCGGCGTCCATAGCAAAGAATCAACCAGGGCAGCAGCCAAAGAAAAACCATATGCACCATGGCAGCTGCGGAATGCCTTCCAATGGCAAATGGCAATAAAAATAGCATCTCCATGGCCTGCGAAAGATTCGCGTACATGTTGGTTGTAATTGGCCGGAAACCATGTTCGCGATAGTAACGCGCGGTTAATCCAAGGTGGTAACCCATTCCATCAGGACTGATTTCCGGAGCCATAGCATTGGAAACATACAGCACCCCGAAGATCGCTCCAATGCTTATAAGTACATATTTCCACCGTTTAGGTAAGGGCGCGAAGGATTCATTGGTAAACTCAAAAACCTTCCATTTCCAACCAGCCAGCAGAATCGCAACGGCCAAGCCAATCAGCACGCCCTTATGGATAAGGTGTGCCGTAGCCAAAAAAAAGACTACAAGACTCCACACTGCCGAACCCAGAACAATCGCCATCGCCGGCTGTTCCTGTCGGTAGAGTTCCAGCTTCAGCCGCGCCAAAACAAATTGACCGATTACAAACACCACTCCAACGGTGGCTAAGAATCCCAGCAGGATGTACGCCACCTGCATCATCAGTCAATGAATCCGAGGTTTGAAATAATGAAACCGTACTTCTCACCGTCAGGGCTGTTATAAAGTTTGTCGATGGTGGCGGAAACAATATTTTCCCCATTGGATTTCAACCATTCCGCCGGAACAGGCTTCTCAATTTTCTTAAAGCCTTCCGTCGTGTGGGTTTCTTTCGCCAGTTCATGATCATTCACAAACCACGTAATCGTCACCGGTCCAGTGACCTTCAGTGCGGTGTTGTTCACCGTAAAGTCGGCATGAAAGCGCAGATTTTCCAGCTTCCGCAATTTAAATCGGAACGTCGGATTCTTCCCCGTCCAGCGCCACATCGCCGTCGGTTCAGCCGACAGCACATCAGCAATAATGTATTCCTTCACCAGCGGATCGTCCATTTTCGTATAGCGTCCAACCGTTGGCGGATCCGCCGCCTGCGCATCATGCAACTGCGGAGGTGGCGCTACGGGTTCAGGAGCTTTCGAACATCCTGATTGGAATAGAAAACTGATTGATAAAAAATAGAGTGTGTTTCTCATTGGGCCTCAACTAGTTGGTTTTGTCGTCAGCGTAACAAATAGTATCCAGCGGACATTGTGAACATTTTGGATTGCGAGCCACGCACAGCCCTCTGCCATGATGAATCAACTGATGTGAAAATAAAATCCACCGCTCCTGCGGCAGAATCTTGATCAGGCTTCTTTCCACTTTTTCCGGCGTAGTCTCTGTCGTCAACCCCAGCCGCTTAGCGATACGCAAAACATGCGTATCCACCACAATTCCACTGGCAATTCCAAAAGCCGTACCCAATACAACATTTGCCGTTTTCCGCGCAGCGCCAGGCACTGTCAACAATTCCTCAATTGTCTCCGGCACCTTTCCCCCGAATTTAGTAAGGATCATCCGAGCCGCCCCAACAATGCTTTTTGCTTTATTGTTGTAGAAGCCAGTACTGTGTACATCTTGAGCCAAAACTTTCGGATCCACTGCTGCGAAGTCTTCAATAGAGGGATATTTCTTGAACAACCCCGGCGTCACAATGTTCACCCGGACGTCGGTACATTGAGCAGAAAGAATGGTTGCCACCAGCAGTTCAAACGCATTGGAATGATGAAGCGCACACGTCACGTTCGGATACAGTTCATCAAGGATTTCCAGGATCTTATTGAGGCGCGCTTGGCGCTCGGCTGCATTTTTCGGGCGCTTCATGTACCTGCTTGTTTAAGAATTTCATGATAGCATTCCGCAGCCCGTGGTTCCCCTTTTTTGCAGCCATAATTGTCTTCCTAAGAGCAACGCAAGGCGTCTTCCATTTGGACGATTACGCCATTCTGGTTGATCCCGCCATCACCTCACCCAACGGTTGGCTCGATTGTTTTCGCTGGACCCAAACTCGCCCGCTGACATGGCTTTCCTTCTGGGCCAACTATCAAATGTTTGGTGAATGGGCAGGCGGATATCTTGCCCTAAATGTCCTACTACACGCCACAAACGCCGCACTACTGCGAATTGCTCTGGCGCGTGTTGTGCCCGTCGATGTCGCAGCAGGTGCAGCGTTGCTATTCGCAGTTCATCATTTTGCGGTCGAGCCAGTGAACTACGTCTTCGCCCGGGCAATTCTGTTGGCAACAATGTTCTCACTCCTAGCCATGCGAGCCTGGTTCAATGGAAACTTCTGGCATGCCCTGGGTTGGTTCACGCTGGGAATGTTAGCCAAGGAAGAATGCGCCGCCTTGCCCGTCTTTTTCTTTATGTATCAGTGGTCCATCGGCATTGCGAAAAAGCGAGTACTTCCTATTGCTGCAATGTTAGGAGTCGCCTGCTTTCTGGGAGTGCGCACCATCCTCGCCACCAAAATGATCGCCGGATCAGGCAGTGGCTTTGGTGCCGGCATAACACCTTTGCTCTACCTATGGGTCCAAGGGGAAGTCATACTCAAATACGCATCCAGCTTCATTGGGCCATTCATGCTTACCATCGACCCCGATACCTACTACTCTTCTGGATTCCTTATCAAACTTGCTCCTTGGGTCATAATTGCATCTCTAACCTTTTGGGCTTCCCGATCGTTTCGAAACCTGGGCGCCGGGTTCTGGTTCCTCTGCGGCTTAATTCTTCTTCTGCCCAGTTCCTCCATCCTTCCCGCCGAGGACTTAGCCGCTTTCCGAAGAATGTATTTGCCCATGGTCGCAATCTCAGTTGCTTTCGCCTCAGCCTTTATCAATTCCAATCAGTGGCTCCGGCTCGCAGCCATTCTGTATTTCGCAGCACATAGTTTCTGGCAGACAGGATACTGGCTCACCGAAGTCTCCCTCTGGACGCGCGCTGTTGAAATCTCTGATCATAAAATCCGACCCAGAATCCAACTGGCTCGAGTCTCCCCCAATGACAAGGCACTCGAAATCCTAAACGACCTGCCAAATAGTGTGCCCGACAATGGAACCGTGGCATCTGAAAAAGCGAGAGTCTATTTGAGCATGCATAAACCTGAACTAGCCCTCGCCGAATTCGGCAAAGCCCTCGCCCTATCCCCCAGTGACCCCCTGGCAATTTCCAACCGCGGAGCCGTCCTGGGAATGCTTGGACAAAAGGAAGCCGCAAAATCTGATTTTGACCGAGCGCTAAGATTAGACCCCTGCCAGTTCGACGCCCGTTACAACCTCAAACTCCTTGGCTTCCCCATTGATCCTCCGCCCACCCAATGCCGCTGGAACCAGAATCAAAAGCGGCAGTTTGGCCTGGTGCAATAATGGCCAGTTACCAACTCCGCTGCGCAATGGTTGTACCCCTTCCCGCCAAACAGGTTTTTGAAGTATTTGAAAACCCTTACAACCTGATTAAGATCACCCCGCCATGGCTCGATTTCCGCGTTACCAATCCTGACAAAGTAGTCATGCGAAAAGGCGCAAGCATCAGCTACAAATTCAAAATGATGGGCATCCCATTGTCCTGGACCACATTAATCGCTTCTTACGATCCACCAGTTCAGTTCATTGATGAACAAAGCAGTGGTCCCTATACCCGTTGGCATCACCTTCATACCTTTGAAGAGACCCCCGAAGGCATTGCCGTTCGCGATGTGGTCGACTACACACTCCCATTCGGCCTCGTGGGAAAATTAGCCCAACCAATTGTGAAACACCAGTTGATGCAGATCTTCAGTTTCCGTCAACAAGCGCTGGCTGAAATGTGGGGAGGCGCCAAAATCACTCATCCCGTGATCCTGGCCGTTGCTTGATTTCTATTCGATGATTTCCGCAGTAGCCCGTAAGAATTGCCAATCCGGCAACTCATAGGCTCTCAAGTTTGTAGCTAACGAACCCTTCGTTTCCTTGGCCTCCATTGGACCAAGATCGCTCACCGTAAGTGGAAACTTTCCAAGCACCGTCAACTGTCCATTTCCAGCCGCCGAGGAAAGTGTGATGCTCAATTTCACTTCACCCATATCCGCACTGGAATGATTGATAACTATCATTCGCACTTGTAATTTCTTCCGCGCATCTTCGGTGATACGAAGGCCAGTAATCTCCAATTGCTTCGTCAATGGATTCACCTTGGAAATTTTCGCTCCTTCCGGTGCACCCTCCGCTGATTCCACTTTTGCCACCGCTTCACTGCCTTCTCTTTTCGTGCTTGGAAGGTAGAGGAAATAAAATGCTGCACCTAAACCCAACAATCCGCCAAACACCAAAAGCGTGATCAACCACGAGGGTAATCCCTGCGGCTGTTCAACGGGTGGCATGTAAGACACTGTCTGATAGGTGGGTGCCGATGCAGGCGCATAACCTCTGGGCTCCTGTGGTGGTTGTGCGGCTTGATATTGGGGCTGAGGCGCAGCAACTTGTGGTGGCCTCTGCTGAACTATCGGCTGCTGCGGAATTGGCTGTAGAGGGACCTCGACAGGCGACGCTGCCACTTGTGCCTCCGCCTGCTTTTCCGCACAAAATCTGCATTCGCTCATTGACGGTGGCACTTCCCGGCCGCAGGTTGGGCAAATCCAAGTGAACATTTTTCCAAACTCCCTCTATCTATTCTTTCGCACAACTCTTTAACAGACGTCTAATTCTAACCTCAAGTTTCCTTCACTTGTTAACCAATGCGGTACTTCGCAATCTTCTCTGGTATATATTCAATCCCAAATCCAGCACCATCGCGAGCCGTAATCACTCCATTCACTGGGTAAATCGGATTTGCCAAAAGTTCATCGAACAGCTTCACTCCAGATTCCCTTACAAAATATTCAGTAATGCAGTGGTTGGGAATCGTGGAACTCAATTGCGTGTGAATGTCCCAGTTGTAGTGCGGTGCAACGGGAATGTCCATCGCCCCAGCCATGTGGGCGATCTTCAACCACTCCGAAACGCCTCCGCACACCGTAGCATCCGGTTGAAGAATGTCCGCCGCGCGCAACTCCGTGATCTGGTGGAATGCCCACCGCGTGGCTTCCAGTTCGCCCGTTGCCACCGGAGTATCCAGCGCCTCCGCAATACGCGACATCGCAGCAAGATTGTCAGCCCGCACTGGTTCCTCTATCCAAAATGGTCTGAATTCTTCCAGCCTTCGCATCGCCGCAACCGCCGTCGGAGCATCCGGCCAGCCTCCATTTGCGTCCAACAAAATATCCACATCGTCCCCAACAGCCTTTCGCACCGCCGCCATGCGCCGCGCATCTTCCGCCGCACCCAGTTTGCCCACCTTCAACTTAACGGCATCAAATCCTTTTTGAATGTACAGCTCATATTCCGCAGCCAGTTCCTGATACGTTTGTCCAGGCCGGTAATAGCCGCCTGTCGCGTAACAACGAAGCTTCCTCGAATGCACCCCAATCAATTCCATAACCGGCATTCGCGCAGCCTTGCCACGTAAATCCCACAACGCGATGTCGATCGCACTGATAGCCCGAAGCCCAGCCCCGCGTCGTCCCGCCTGAATCGATTGCCTGTACATTTCAGCCCACAACCATTCCGTGTCAAGGGCGTTTGCACCAACAAGCAGTGGCCTGAAAATTGTATCCACCATCGATACCATTGCCAACGAAGAATCGTAGCCAAGTGTAAACCCAGTGCCAATCAGCCCGTCCGATGTGTGAATGTTCACCATCAAGTGATCGCGATGCGTGATTAGCCTCACCGCATCAGACACTGGAGTTTCAAGCGGAATTGAGATCGCCAGCGCTTCCACTTTTTGAATTTTCATTTGAGAAACTGTGGTTGTCAATTAAAGAGGGTACCATGGAAAAACGTGCGTTTCTTTCACCGGACCTATGAACTCACTCCCCGAACTGTCGTATTGTTCCCCGGCAGTTTTCACCCCCCCACCGTTGCCCACCTCGAGGTAGCCAAACGGGCGCTCATCTATGGAGACGAAATTGTCTTCGTCATGCCCCAGAATTTCCCCCACAAAAGCTACGACGGTGTCGGCCCCACCGAAAGATTGCTTTTGGTCGCCGCCGCCCTCGACGGAGAGGACCGCTTCTCCGTCGCTCAATCCGAAGGTGGACTGTTTGTTGAAATGGCCCGCGAGTACATTGATATGGTTCCTCACCGCCCACGAGTCATGGTTTTATGTGGACGCGATGCCGCCGAACGCGTGGTGGGTTGGGATTACGGTTCCCCCGGCACCTTATCCAGCCAGTTGGAGGAATACGAACTGCTGGTAGCCGCTCGCAGTGGGGCCTATGATCCGCCCTTTGGCTTTCGCACGCGCATTCACACGTTGCCCATTATGGCAGATATGGGCCACATTTCCGCCAGTGAAGTGAGAAGACGAATAAGGGCTCGGGAACCTTGGCAACATCTGGTTCCCGAGCCCATTGTAGATCAGGTCGGTATTTTGTACGGCTAAATTCTATTCGCCGTTCGGGCCGCTTTCCAGAAACGCCTTTAACCGATGACTGCGGCTGGGGTGACGAAGTTTGCGCAATGCCTTCGCCTCAATCTGTCGAATTCGTTCCCGAGTCACAGCGAAGTGCTGCCCAACTTCTTCAAGCGTATGTTCGCTGCCATCCTGCAACCCAAAGCGCATCTTGATGATCTTTTCTTCGCGCGGGCTCAGGCTTTTCAAAACCTCGGCTGTTTGCTCACGAAGGTTTAGATTTATTACAGCTTCGGAAGGCGACGTGACTCGCCGGTCAATAATAAAGTCCCCAAGATGGGACTCATCTTCTTCGCCCACTGGAGTTTCCAGCGAAATCGGTTCCTGGGCAATCCGCATTACTTTGCGAACCTTGCCTACAGGCATTTCCATCCGGCGAGCCAACTCTTCACTCGTCGGTTCGCGATTCAACTCCTGCTGCATTAACCGCTGCGTCCGCACCAGCTTGTTGATCGTCTCGATCATATGCACAGGAATACGAATCGTCCTTGCTTGGTCGGCAATGGCCCGCGTAATCGCTTGCCGAACCCACCAGGTAGCATAAGTTGAAAATTTGTAACCGCGAAGATAATCGAACTTGTCCACAGCCTTCATCAGTCCGATGTTGCCTTCTTGAATCAAATCCAGAAATTGCAACCCACGATTGGTATAACGTTTTGCAATGGAAACAACCAGCCGCAAGTTTGCTTCAATCAGCTTCTTTTTTGCGTGGTCTGCTTCTTCCGTCCCTCTATCAACAATATGCAGCGTTCGCCGGATTTCCGTCGCCGAGGCTCCAAACTCTTCTTCCAACTGCTGAACCCGCAGATTCAGCGCTCGCAGATCCTTACGATTGTCACGGCCAGGCGAAGCCGGTTGATCTTCCAAATAACGTTGAGCCTTGGTAATCTCCTGCTCAAGCGGCCGAAACTCTTCCACCTTCACACGCAACTTGGCGGCCAGCCGATGCATATAGACGCTCGAAAAGGGCATGTTGCGGATCCCTCTAGACACTCGCACCATCGCTCGCGCCAAGCTCCACTTCAGGCTGCGATGCTGTTTCGGTTTAGTTGCTCTGGGGACCGCCAACAGGCGTTGCCGGTAATGCTGAGCCTTTTGAAAATTCTTGTCAATTTCATCAATCGACGCGCAAATGCTTACCTTCTGTTCGTCAAGCGCCTCGTCGGTCACCATCAAATCAGGCAGGTTGAGGATATCTCGCAAATATAACGTTCCGTCTTCCAGCAGCATTGGCAATTGCAATAGCTCCTGAACAACCACTGGAGATCTGCTTAATGTCTTGCGCACACCTTTTTGACCGCGCTCAATTCTTCGGGCTAGTTCAATTTCCCCTTCTCGCGTAAGCAAGGGAACCGTCCCCATTTCGCGCAAGTACATTCTAACCGGATCGTTGGTTTTGTCGGAAAATTCCGGAACAGGGTCAAGCTCGCTGAATTCGTCGAATTCTTGATCCTTCTTGAAATCCAACTTTCCTTCGCCCAGATAATCAACCGCAAAGTCCGGACTGGACAATAATTCATCCAGTTCAGGTCCTGCGGAGATTTCGTCCGGAACAAGGTCAGCTCCATCATCAAAAGGGGCAAAGCTCTTGTCTTTGCCTGTTTCGATAAGTTCTCCGAATCCGTTGTCTTTTTCTTCTATCGCCAAAGGAGCACCGAGTAAGGTATCCACCATTTTATACCAGCAGACCAGAACAAAATTCCAGCCGCATTTCCTAGTAATCCGTTTTACGGATTTGCTGCCGCTTCAATTCCTGCATCAAAGCCAAAGCCTTGCCCATATCCCCTGATTTTTCCGCAGCCGCAATTTCCGCTTTGGCTTCTTCCACCAGCAAACGGGATGCGCGCTGCTTCAATTCCTCAAGGCAGGCCAGTGCTTGTTTAACAAGAATGTCTTCTTCATCAGTATCATCGGCAAAAGCAAGCCGGGCCATTAGCGCATTTTCCTCTTCTGTCAGCCGCGCTTCCAATTCTCCATACCGAAACGGCCCTCCAGCTCTTTCAATCGCCAATATACTCTCAAAGATATGTTTCCCCGCCAATTGAGGAAAATGCGGCAATGCCGCCAACGGTTCCAGAATCTGTCTCCGAGCCTCAGCACTATGAATCAAACCCTGCACCAATATCTTTTCGACCGAAGGAAGATCGAAACGAGGTTTATCTAACTTTGCCTGCTGACGGTTCGTCGCTGCCTTCCGAAACTGCTCCAACAGCAGTCCCGCATCCAGCTTTAAATAGGAAGCCACATCATTAACCACTGCAGCCCTCTCCATCTTGTCCGGAATTCGCTGAATCGAAGGCAACAGGAATCGCAAAGCCTCAATCCGTCCCTCTGCTTCCTTTAAATCGAAACGGGAACGCGCCCGGTCCGCCAGCCAGAAAAAATAGTTCCCGGCTTTTTCAATCTGCCCCCGATACGATTCCGCCCCATGCTTTTGTACATACTCGTCAGGATCCAACCCCTCAGGCAATTCCAGAATCCGCACATGCATGTTTTCTTCCAACAACATTTGAATCGATTTTTCCGCCGCATTCGTTCCAGCCGCATCCGAATCGAAGTTCAAAACAATGCGGCCACTATATTTCCGCAAGTTGCGCACCTGCATGTTTGTCAGCGCCGTCCCGCAGGTAGCCAATACTTCCTTCACCCCCGCAGCCCAGGCACCAATTACGTCCATATAACCTTCCACCAGCACAATCCTGTCCGCATTCCGCGCCGGCTGCCGTGCCCGATGCAGATTGTACAGCGTCCGGCTCTTGTCATAAAGCACCGTAGCAGGTGAGTTCATATATTTGGGCTCGTCACCAGCCTCCAACGCTCGTCCCCCAAATGCGATCACCTTTCCCGATTCGTTATGGATCGGGAACATCAGCCGCCCACGGAAACGGTCATAAAGGCTCCCATCCTCTCGACGAAGCGCCAGACCCGAATCCACAATTTGCTCCGCTGAAAACCCCTGCTGCTGCAGCAGTGCTGTAATTGCCCCACCACCGCGTAACGAAAGTCCAAGAGCAAATTCGCCGGCAAGATCGCCCCCAATCCCTCGATTCTTCAAGTAGGTTCTAGCCGCCACCCCACTCTGACCATGTAGATTCTGCCGAAAATGCTCCAGCGCCATTTCCTGCGCTGAGAATAAAGTGGCCCGCTGCTTCGACTCTGGATCAGAATAGTCAGAACGCTTCGGCATCGGAATGCCATTACGCTCAGCCAACATCGTCAGAGCTTCGTAAAATGGAATACTTTCAATTTCCATCACGAACTTGATCAGGTCGCCGCCCTTGCCGCATCCAAAGCACTTGAAATACTGCTGCACCGCGTGAACGTTGAACGATGGAGTTCGTTCGTTATGGAATGGACACAAGCCTTTATAGCTGTTGCCCAGTTTGCGCAGACGAACGTAATCGCCAATAACTTTGACAATGTCCACCGAGGACTTAAGTTGTTCGACGAAGTCCACTCTTTAGGATACTCAGTTTAAGACTCTTCCGGCCATGGTCGATACGGGTACTGTCCGCCGCCTCGAATCGAAATGGTTAACCAACTTGCCAATGAATTGTCTGAGATTGCTTGGAATGCTCTACCTTTAAGCCTATTTTTGGCTGATCCTGAAGGTGCGGTACTGTTGCAAAATCGTTCCTGCATTCGCACTACGGGCGGGAGGATTGCCGGCCTGTTTAGCCTTGTAGTCGATTCTGAACTGCTGGCGGTACGAAAACTGTGGCATCAAAAACTGTTCTCCACCGAACCGTTTGAGTTTCAATTCACCGTCCGCCATGGCGGTCACCATGGCTCACCCAAAGATAGAATTCTCAAAATCCATGGGGCATGGAGCAACCAATTGGGCCAACGCACGTTCGCCGGCGTTCTTGAAGAGGTATCTACCATTGGATCGGACGACGAATTGTACGAAGCTCAGGAGCGGCTTCGCTTGTGTCTGGTCAGTTCCAGTGAAGGTGCTTGGAGTTGGGATCTGGAAACAGGTTGGATGACTTGTTCGGAGGAGTTGCAAGCTTTGGTGGGATTGAGGCTTCCAGCGGGCGGATTGGATCGGAAGGACTGGGAAGAAAGGATTCACCCCCAAGATAAAAGTAAAACCAAGTTGGCCATCGAGCCTCATTTGGATGGTACTTTCGACATTTATGAATGCGAATACAGGATTGTCCATCCGGAAAAGGGAATCTGTTGGATTTGGGAAAGAGGCAGGTTCAGTAAGCGTCGAGGGTGCTTGTTGGGTGTCACCGGCGAAATTACTGATCGCAAACGAGTAGAGCAGGATCTTTGGCAGGCAATGGAAAAGGCTGAGGCTGCAAATCACGCCAAATCCAGTTTCCTCGCAACCATGAGTCACGAAATCCGCACCCCAATGAATGGCGTCATTGGGATGACAGGGCTACTACTTGAAACCGAACTGAACGAGGAACAAAAGGAATGGGCGGAAGTGGTCAAAAGTAGTGCCGAAGCCCTGTTGGCCTTGCTGAACGACCTGTTGGACTTTTCCAAGATCGAAGCGGGACGCGTTGAAATCGAAACCATCGATTTTGATTTGCGCAAGGTTATGGAGGATTCCATCGAACTCATGCTGGAACGGGCCAATGCGAAGAAAATTGAATTGCTGGCCATGGTTGAACCTTCCATTCCTTCTTACGTTAGTGGCGATCCTGGACGGATTCGGCAGGTGATCTTAAATCTCTTAACCAATGCCATCAAATTCACCAGTAAGGGCGCCGTTGCCGTAAAAGTAACTTTAGACAGATCCCATCAGGACGGCTTCGTTCAAATTCGGTTTTCGGTCAGTGACACAGGAATTGGCATTCCGGAGAAAGCCCTTGGCCGTCTGTTCCAACAGTTTTCTCAAGTGGATTCGTCAACCACCAGGCGATTCGGAGGAACTGGCTTAGGTCTCGCTATCTCCAAGCGCCTGTCGGAAATGATGGGAGGGGAAATTGGCGTCGTTAGTAAGGAAGGGCAGGGCAGCACATTCTGGTTCACCGTTAGGCTGGAGGCTAAACAACCACCGGTAGCCTGGTTGCATGAGCTTGAGTCAACCCGGGCGCTTCTCCTCGGCGCTAAGGTGTTAGTGGTTGATCCCGATCCCCTTAGTTCTGCATTCTTGTGCTCTGTGCTTGAGCCCTTAGGGGCTGCCATTACAAAATTGCGCAGTTGGGAGGAAGCCGGTGAAAGCGTTCAAAACCACACCTTCGATGTCTTAATGTTCAATGAAAAGGCCTCTGATGGAAATGGGCCGGATCGTATCAGCTCTGTCCGTCGAATCATGCTGCAGCATGATTTACCAGCAGTGATGATCGGGGGCCCGGCACGAAATGCCGATGTTCCAACAGAGCCACTTGAAGAAATTCAGGGTTATCTTTCCCGTCCTTTCCGCCGCAGTCAATTGCATCGATGCCTCAATGGAATTTTAAAGCATCGGTTCAATTCCGGCATTTTGACCGTAATCGCTCCCGCACTGGAAGTGGCTGAAAATTCAGCTGGCGGTCTTAAGTTGTTGCTTGCCGAAGATAATCTTGTGAATCAGAAACTCGCTGTCAGACTGCTTTCAAAGAACGGCTTTCAAGTCGATGTTGTCTCCGATGGTCGACAGGCGGTCGATGCAGTTAGCTCTCGGAAATACGATGCAATCCTGATGGATTGCCAGATGCCTGAAATGGATGGACTGGAAGCAACTGCCGCTATTCGCGCCCTGGAATCGTCTCTTTCCATGTCGGGCCGAATCCCAATCATCGCCATGACCGCCAACGCAATGCAAGGGGATCGTGAAAAATGCCTAGCCGCAGGTATGGACGACTACGTCGCCAAACCCATTCGCTTAACGGAATTGATCGCTGCTTTAGGAAAGATCACCCCTCGGAAATCCCCAGACTGTGCCCCAAACTTGCTTTTAACTTCTAATTGCATTCCACTGGAAGAATGAAACAATTCCTCTTCCTATTTGCCGGTACCACTTTCCTCATTGCCCAAGCCCCAGACTTTTCCACAAACAGCTCCGCTGCTTTAAGCCTTCAAAACACGGTTCGCCGCTCCATCGTGAAATCCGCTGAAAAAATGAGCAGCGAAAACTACGATTTCAAGCCCACAGCCGATGTCCGTTCCTTCGGTGCAATCGTTGCCCATACCGCTGACGCCCAGTACGCCTTTTGTTCAGCCGTTTTAGGTGAGAAAAACCCCGCACCCGGTGTTGAAAAGAAATTGCATTCTAAATCCGATTTGGTTATTGCCGTCAAGGCTGCCTTCGACTATTGCGACAAAGCCTATGCATCAGTCACTGAGGCAAACGCTGGAGAAAAAGTAAAGTTCTTCGGCTCCGATCGCACCAAATTGAGCATTCTTTCCTTCAACACCATGCACCTGTTTGAACACTATGGGAATTTGGTAACCTACATGCGCTTGAAAGGCGTTGTTCCCCCTTCCAGCGAACACAATTAGTTTATTGAAATTGCAGATGGCCGCTGGAAAATGGAAATGACTCCCAAGGCTGGAAAAATAAGATCCGAACAACCATTCTGGATTTGAAAACCCAAGGCAACCAGTTAACAGGAACCTTGGCCGCCAAGAAAATATCCTCAGTCCCCACAAAGCTGACCACAAAAAAGGGCGAAACAACCATCTATAGTAGGCACGCACTCTGCCAAGCACGGACTGCCAAGAGAACTTAGTCGCAACAAAACTTTCCAGCTGCCAACTTTAGGTGATCCAACGCTTTGGGGGGGGCAGGCCCCCTGGCCTGCAGGCCGACGCCCTCGTCGGCCTTTCCAGAACACAACCAATCCAAAATTGTCTTAAAAGCTAAAGCGTGTCCAAAAGCTTCATCAGCTCTGCGTTCCGCTTTCCTGAATGTTCTTGTGTTTCAGTCAACTCCCGCTCAACGGTTCTCAATTGATCGGCCAGATGCAAGCATGCCAGAACCGCAATCCTTCCCAAATCACCACTTCCCGTTTTGCTGGAAATGGAACGAATCAAACCATCCACTGCCGAAGCCAACTCTTCCACTTCCGATGGATCGGACTCAGAAAGCATGCTGTACTGCTGGTTGTAAATAATGACTTTTACAGATTTACGTTCCGGCATGGTTTGTTCCGGCATGGTTTATCGCTCGGCCAACTGATCAATTTGTCCCAGGATCTTTTCAATGCGAGCCCTTACCAGCTTTCGCTCAGCCCGCAGAGCCTCACTATCTTCTTTCGCTCGTTGAGCTTCTGCTCGAAACTTTTCTGCATCGCGGTTGGCCTTTTCCAAGGAGATGGAAAAGTCCTGCTGAAGCTTGGTTGTATCAGTGCCTAGCGCAGACACGCGCCGCAGTTCATCAGTTAACTTGATGTTTTCCGCACGCAGCGAATGAACCATCCCGACTGCTTTTTGTACTTTTTCTTCGAGAGTGGCGAAGATACCGTTATCTTGAGAGGAATCCATAGTGGAAAAGACTCTGGGGACAGTATACCGAAAAGTACACAGTCCCCAGGATTGTTTTCAGACTTTTGTGCTTTTCAGTTAACCGAGAGCAGCTTTGGCTTTATCAATAAGTTGAGAGAACGCAACCGGTTGGGTTGCTGCCAAGTCTGCCAATACCTTTCTATTCAGCTCAATATTGGCTTTCTTCATGCCGGACATAAACCTTGAATAGCTTAGGCCGGCGGCACGAGTGGCCGCGCCGATACGAACAATCCACAAACTGCGGAATTCGCGCTTCTTCAGTTTACGACCGACATAGCCGTATTTCAGCGACTTTTCAACTGCTTCTTGCGCAGCCCGGTTCAGTTTGCTTTTGGTGAGAAAGAATCCACTGGCCAATCCAAGAGTTCTCTTGCGGTAGTGGACTCGTTTAGTACTTCGTTTTACTCTGGGCACGTTTTCTCCTTCGTTTCTGGTTTATGTCTGTTGTTGCTGTTAGGCGGATTCGGGCACGTGCCGCGCGCCACGACCGCACTAGCGGATGCAATTACAAGCTTTTGGGCTAGTAAGGTAGCATCACATTGATTGCGTCGGTATTGGTTTTATCCATCACCGTGGATCCCGATAGCTTGCGCTTCCGAGAGCGTGACTTTGAGGTCAAAATATGACGGGCGAATGCATGGCGGCGAACAATTTTGCCAGTGCCGGTCTTTTTGAACCGCTTAGACGCGCCTTTGTGAGTCTTCATTTTGGGCATTCAGATGTCCTTGGAAATAATAGGCGATACTGCTTTATAGATGATACCACAAGGTTTGAATATGGTAAAACCGAAGTCTTGTCTCATGCAAGAAGAGCCTGGAGCGGAGGTCGATTCTCACACAAAAGGAGCCTGAAGGGGCAAAGGTGTCGGAAGCTGGGGATTGATCAT
>JAYTTF010000222.1:0-4179 GCA_043745195.1 Bryobacterales bacterium
ATGCGTGAACGTTTACGCATTCTCGCCTGACGAACAACTGGTCTCCTGCTGTTCCTGCTTGTTGACTCCGAATGGGCTAGTCTCACTCTCGGTCAACAGTGATTTGATCAGCAATACACTTACTGGTGTACGGCCCAATTCTGTGGTGGTGAAACTGGTCAACACAGCAGCGGGTGCAGGCTTCACTGGCACAAACTGCACGAACAGTGCGGCATTGGCTGGAGGCACAAGCTTCCCGCTTGCTGGTGGCATGCTGGCTTTTGGAACCACCATCCACGGGGCACCGGTTGCTGGAACGTTTGGGGTAGCAGAGACTCCATTCCTGAAAGCAACGCTGAGTCCGGCGGAACTGGCGAGCATCACAAACCGTTGTACCAACATTGTGGGTAATGGCAGCACGTTTGGAATCTGCCGCTCCTGCCGCGTTGGAGGTTTGGGGTCGATTCAGTAGTTCAGTAGATCGATAAGTAGTCCGTGGAAACAGGCAACTGGCTATGGCTAGCTGCCTGTTTTCTTTTGATCCGTCTGGTTAGTTGACCGTTGCGCTACGTCCGGTGGATGCAATTACTGGGGCACCCACGGCTGACGATATTGTGAACCGCATTTTTTCTACATTGTGTATTGGTAAATAAGGCCGCCTTTCTTGTGGATTAGTAGAAGTACTTCGATGGTATTGCCGGTCCTTCATGTATCCTTATATTCCGAAAGCAACGAGGCTCCTGGCACGACGGAGGGCCAATAGTCCAATCAGGGCAAATGGGAATCTAACTTTCGAATATTTGCGGTCCATCGGCACTCGGCCACCACCCTCAAGAGCAGTTCGTCGAGAAAAAGACTTCAGCGAGTGGTTCGTCACACTTGCAAGGCAGTGCACGAAGAGGGCATCCTGGAAGAACGTGCCTCTTCGCGTCCCGGCGCGCGTGTTGCCATGGATCGCATCTCACCCGAGCACCGAAGCTGGAACATGAGCCGTATTCGCAGTCGCGATACGCTTCCGGAGAGGCGTGTCCGTTCGCTTCTGCACCGGCTAGGATTTCGTTTCTCTTTGCGGCGAAAGGATCTGCCCGGCAAGCCTGACATCGCCCTCGTTTCCCGCCGCGTGGCTATTTTTGTGCATGGTTGCTTTTGGCACCAACACCAAGGATGTCGAAAAGCCACGATGCCGAGCACACGACCAGCGTTTTGGGAGACGAAGCTCAACGGAAACGTTGCGCGCGATGGCCGCATTAGCAAACAGCTCGAAGCTTTGGGCTGGCAAACCATAACCGTGTGGGAGTGCGAATTATTTAACGAAGAACTGGTTGGTAAACGTTTGACCGGAGCGCTAAGGGACCGACACGCTTGAGGGCACCGATCCCAATTGTGGATCTCTTTGCGGGGCCAGGTGGGCTCGGTGAGGGCTTTGCGTCCTATGCGACGGAGGCTCAAGCAACCGCCTTCGATGTCCGTCTGTCGATCGAGATGGACCCTGATGCGCACACAACACTGGAGTTGCGTAGCTTCTTCCGTCAGTTCCCCAAAGGCAAAGCCCCCGACGCCTACTACGATCGATTGCGCGGTGCCATAACAACTGCGGATTTGTTCGCGCAATATCCGGTTGAATCGGAGTGCGCCCGAACGGAGGCATGGCTCGCAGAACTGGGGAAGGTGGCACCCTCAGATTTACACGAGCGCATCCGCCGGGCTGTTGGGGCCAGCAAGCAGTGGGTCTTGTGCGGCGGACCACCGTGTCAAGCCTACTCGATTGTAGGGAGGTCCCGCCGCGGCGGAATCGCGGATGATGACAAACGCGTCTATCTTTACCGCGAGTACCTTCGGATTCTTGCTGAGCACGAACCGAGCGTTTTCATTATGGAGAACGTTAAGGGATTGCTCTCTTCGCGAGTAGCGGGGAACGGCTTATTCGAGCAAATACCTGCTGATCTTCATTCCCCCGGAGCATCGGTGGGGCACAAGCGAAAGTCGTTGGGCGGTCGCAGGAAGTAAGGGAGTTCCGGCGAGAACATTTGCCCTATGGTAATTTCCGGGGTGGCGCGGCAAAACTGCCTGGACGCAAAACCATTCGTTTGCCCGCCAGATTTTTAGGATCGTGTGAGAATGAAGGTTAGGCATTTCAGGGTGATTTATTCGAACTCGGGCGTTTGTCCTCTCACTTCCGACACAGTTGCCTACACCTCGCTTCGACGGCGGGTAAATTTCACGATATCTCCAGGAGGTCTGAGCATGGTCGCTCTGCAAGTGCTAAATAGCCTTCCATTCTTTGGGACACAACGGTGACTCCTCCAGGCACCAGAGTTCCTTGGTCCTACGAAGATCTTCTGATTGTATGTGGCCAGTATTTCGGGCTCCCGTTTGGGCAAATGCACGCTAGAAATCCAAAAGTAATCGAGTTGGCACAGTTACTAGGCCGAACACCCTCAAGTGTTGCCATGAAACTCGTCAACCTAGCATCGCTGGATCCGGCGCACCAGGCTCGCGGCATAAAAGGGCTGTCGAACCACACCAGAGCAGATGAGTTGATCTGGACTGAATTTCAAGCGGATTGGGAACAGATGAACATGCGCAGCGAAATCAGATTGGAGGAATTAAGGGTACACAAAGGAACTATCGCCGCCAGTGATCCGCTTGCTGTGACATCTTCAGATTCCGCCACCGAAGTTGAGCGAGTAGTGATGGTACGAACAATGCAGAGAGTCTTCAGAAAAATCGTTCTGGCTGCATACAACTCGACTTGCTGTATTACCGGAACTCCTGTCCCTGCGCTTCTGATAGCAAGTCACATCCTGCCGTGGAGCGGCTTTCCTGCAGAGCGGCTAAATCCACGGAACGGATTATGTTTGGCGGCACATTTTGACCGAGCTTTTGATGTTGGCTTGATCACATTCGACGAACAAATGCGTCTAGTCCTAAGTCCTGCTTTACGGCGCTATCTTCCAAACGACGCCGTTGAATCTGAGTTTATTCACCGGGAAGGCCAGCCGTTTGTCCGTCCGGATCGCTTTATGCCCGAGCCACAGTTTATGGCTCACCATCGAACAGTGATATTTCAACGGGAGTAGGCGTACTCGCACTTGCTCCACATTTTCGTTATTAAAGAATGATCTCCCCGAGAATCCTGCCTCGGCAATCCGTTATGGCCTGCAGTCCCCGGCAAATTTGGTTGCCCAATTGCTACCCAGGCAAGATAGACCTTGCGGACTTCATTGAAAATTGCATCGGGAACTTGAAAAAAGTACTCCAGGATATCAAGGCGGCTATCGCGCGAACATTGTTTCGTACGCCATCTCCAAGCTCTCGAACTTAGTCCAGTTCGATGGCATCGGAAAACTCCTCGACTTCAAGGCACTCTGGAACCGCCAAAGCCTCACGCCAGCAATTGAACAACAACTCCTGATTATTGCGGAGCGCATGTTCGCGATCATCGTCGCGCCTGAGGGCGGATTCCAAAATGTCACAGAGTGGTGCAAAAAAGAATTCTGTTGGCAACGAGCGCGCGACACCAAAATCATCTTGTTGTGGAACTCGGCCCGGCGTATTGGCGCACGCTGCAAAGTTGGGGAAGACAGAAACAACTGTTGGGGCCAACCGATGACTCAATCGTTACGGTCGCTACAACAATGCCCCGAAAACTCCCGACTGAAAAGCAATGCTCAAGGCTCGCCGAAATCAAAAGGCAAATGGAAGAGGAGGGGTTTGTCGCCGGTTAAATCTTGAGGCACAGGGATGCACATCTGCTCCGTCTCTGGACCTTCTTCCACTCGGTTGTGGGGACAACCATGTGCGCGGTCACAAGCCATTCCGTTAGGATTCTAAAGCACTTACCCATAGCGTCCTTTAACCCGTCTGCTATCCTGTAAACGTAATGAAAACTGACGACAAACGCAAAGAAACCTCGCGCCTAAACGCGCTGAAATCCACCGGCCCCAAAACCCCTGAAGGCAAACGCCGCTCTGCCTTCAACGCCGTCACCCACGCTGCCTACGTCCAGGAACTCATTCTCCCTGGTGAAGAACTTCCCCAGTTTCAACTCATCTTGGACGCCCACCTCGATAACTGGAATCCTACCAACCCCATTGAGGATACCTTCGTCTTTGAAATGGCCAGCACCCTTTGGCGTCTCCGCCGTCAAGCCCCAGCCGAATCAGCCTTGATCGGTATCCAAATTCAGCGCATGTCCCG
>JAYTTF010000223.1:0-4141 GCA_043745195.1 Bryobacterales bacterium
AGCTTAAACCCAATAAGTTTCACGGTGAATGGAACTACGTCATCTCGCCGACCGCACCCAGAGGCTAGGTTGCTACCTTTATTTGTTTACGCTGCCTAACGCTTCAAACCAATCGGTTGCGGAACTGAAAGGTCCGGCTGTGAATCAGCCAACTGCCTGTGCGGGTAGCGAAGTGAGAGAACGCAAAGTGGCCAATGGCGCGGGCGACCCTCAAACCATCCGTGCTGGCCAAATCAGGTAACCAGGTCGCTCTCCACTACGCGACTTTGTGGGCGCTATCAAGCTAGAATTCAACGTGGGCCAAAATAACTGCGGACTTAGCCAAACCTTTGGAGAACTTGCCGGGCGTGTGCCGGACGGGCCGCCCGGCCATCCGCACTTCGTCTTTCACGCCGGCGTATTGCCGGTTCCTCCGGCTTTCCTGTCGACTGATCGTATTCTGTTTAATAAGCTCCACCACGACTATAACGGTTGGTACAAGGCGGATGCTTTATGGGTGTATCTCACTCAAAAAAAGTGCCGCGAATTGGGACTATTTCTCCTGGCGGCGAGTTTTCACGGTCCGAAACAAGACACTACCCTCTCGATAACTCACCCCAAATCTGCTATTCGCAAAATCATAATACGCGCATCCGAGTTAAATCTAGAAGACCCGCCGGTCGGCCTTTCCATGGTGCCATACGCTCTTCGCTATTACCCCACAGAAACTAATAAACATCCATGGTTGTATGAGAATCACATAGATGATTTGCCCGTGCTAGCGTTGAGTAACGCAGATGACTGTGTCGGCGCGACCGATGAAGATTGGTCTACAAGAGACACGATTTGGATGGGAGCCTACTCTGGGACACTGCATTTTGCGGAACTCCTATTGAACGCGGGCTGCTCTTGGAATCCGGTCCGCGAATACGCGCTCGAGGGAGATGCCGGTTGTCGTGGCGTTGGCCGGATGAGCGCTGAATTGAAAATCTTTCTTCCTGGCAGCGACGGTTGGATCTACGAAGGCGAGGATGTGCCGTAAACAAGGTAGCCGTTCGTTTCGGCTCGTCCATTGCACCCACAAAACGCCAAGGCTACCGAAGGCGGTCGAACTTCTCCAGGTCTATATCAAGCTGTTCAAGAATCCGATAGAACAGAGGCGGGCCAATCTCACGCCCTCCGTGAATAGGAATGGTCGTAGCCCTGCCGTCCTTGTGACGCCACCGTTCGTGGCTTCCGGTTTGTCGTGCACGCTCGAACCCCAGCTTGGCGGCGACTCGCTGCAATTCAATCGACCGGGCACTAGGCATGCACGATTTCGGTGGTGTCCTGCGGCAAAGCCTGACCGGCGGCGCGATACTCTTCCTCGATCAAGTGGAAGACCTTGTCGAGTTCACTTACTGCCTCCGCCACAGTTGGCATCAGCGCGTGGCAACCCGCGATGGCGGGAATCTCGGCAACCCAGCCGTCTGGCTGGTTCCGATAGATTACGAGCTTGTAATCGTCGAACACCATGCCTTCATTGTAGTTCGGAAGGCGCGCGGAACCAAACTCGTGCCTGGCTCTCGATTCATCCCAAAACCTACAGCCTCCAAAACACCCTGAAAAACGAACCCAATCTTTCCCGGTCCCCATCAAAAAATAAAAATAATCGCCCCACTATCAACACCTTCCAAAAAACTCCGTTCGGAATTCCCCAACCCTCGCGGTACTCTGCTCACAGGAAGAACAAACCGTTGGCCAACGTGCTTCCCACAGAAAAGTCCGCGCGGTATCTAATTACAAAAACGAATAACCGGTCGCTAAACAATCTGACGTTTCAAACCAATCGGTTGCGGAACTGAACGGTCCGGCTGTGAATCAGTCAACTACCTGGGCGGGTAGCGAAGTGAGAGAACGCAAAGCGGCCGGAAGTTCGCATTCAGCAATTTCAAAACTCAGGCCGAATTGTGTCTTGGAAGCCTCCTATGTCATAAGAGGCGTATACTTCTGTTGCGCCCAAGTTAGAATTTTAGAATATCGGACAAAGATCACTTTCACAATTAATGGTATTGCACCGGTACGCGCCAAGTCAGATATTAGGTTGCTCGACGCTACGCGACTTTGCGAGTTCTATCGGTTCTTGTTCCACACGGGTTTGACGGGACGCGCCCGGTCGCCTCGGGTTCCGCATTCGCGGTAAGCTTGAATCAGAAGCGCGATTCAAATGAACATCGAAATTCAGAAACCCGAGTTGGTCAGAAGGGTGGCCGCGCACATTGAGACCGGCCGCTTCCAGAGCGCCGACGAGTTGATAGAGAAAGCCCTTGACGCTCTTGACCAAAACACGTCCGCTGAGCCATCAACGGAGACCGGCGCCGTGGTTTTGGCGGCGTTACAAGCATCGCCGTTCCCGGATCTTGAGCTAACCCCGCCCCGCGTGCTGCTCGCCAACGTTCGGGAAATCGCCCTCTGATGGCGTGGTTGCTCGACACCAATATTCTATCGGAGGGGCGCAAGCCGAAGCCTGAAAAGCGTGTCACGAGCTTCTACCAGACGCAACCCTTGAACACGCTCTACATCAGCGTCGTTAGTATCGCTGAAATTCGCTTTGGTATCGAGTTTCAGAAAGACATGGCGCGCCGCGCGGAACTGACTACCTGGCTTAGACTCACGCTGCTGCCCACTTGCGGGCCGAGTCTTGCCGGTTACGGAAGATATTTTGCTCAAGTGGAGAGTGCTTATGGAGGAGGGCCGCAAGATGGGTCACACCCCGACCTCTTGATTGCAGCAACAGCACTTCAACACGGATTGAGGGTTGTCACACGCGACAGGAGCGATTTCGACAAAGCAAGAGTGCCGGTTTTCAACCCCTTGGGAAACCGAGTAGCCCCATCATCGAACGGCGTGGCTGCCCCTCCGTGCAGACATTTTAAGAGCGGGTGCTCCAGCCTATGCGAAAAGCGCCGCCGTGTCTCGCTTGTGACCAGCCAACTGAGTTGTTGGCCGTGAAATGAAGCACCCCGGCTGCGCATCGGACAGTGCGAGGTTATCGGGCTGGAGGCGCAGCGTTCCGCCGCGCAGATCGCCATCTTGCCCCTGCGGCTCCAACCAGCCCAAACATCGTTAGTAGAACAGTCCCTGGTTCGGGAGCTGTTGAGGCCGTCGCTTCTGTAACTGTGAAGGTCCCTGAATGGCGGCCAGAGAGTGCAGAGGATGTGACTGCCACCTGCGGCAAGGTTCCAGCGTCATCAAGGGAAAGTAAGTTGCCACCCGCGCGCCGAACGCCGAGTGTCCATAGCTGTGTGTCACATCCCCCCGTCAGGTAGGCAAACGTGGCCTGGGCCGATCCGGGATCTGGACACGTCGCGCCAGCGACGGCGGTTGAGGAATTGTACGCAGCCGTAAAATCGAACACGACCAAATCTGCAGTCACCGTGAAAGCGGAGAAGGGGTTGACGATTGCGCTGTCGTAGGTGAATTGACCCGTGGGGACGATGGTGCCCGTTGTGGTCGTAAAGTTGATGGTGTAATTGATTGGTGCGGCCTGTGCGACGGTCGCGACACTTGCGAGCACCAATGAGACGAATAGAGAGCGTTTCAAAATAGAGATCTTCCTTTGCGAGTTGATTTGACCTGACCAAACTGCATCAGGCGGTTTGTTTGTGGAGACCCGGTAGGAACAAGCGCTCCCGAATCGAAACCCTTGCTGTTGAGACTAGCATCCTATTAGTGCTCTGTAAATACCCGCAAATGAGGGCAGAGTCCCTATTTTTCGGCCAAAATGACATTAGGCTGAAGTAAGGCAGAGAACTCGTAGCGCTGCCATTGGGTCGTGTTCTGTTCTGTTCTGTTCTGTTCTGTTCTGCTCGCTGTGGGGAGGCGTTCGCGCAAGTCCGCGTTGCGACCCCGCATGGCCAGAAGCGGGAAAACGGGAGTGTCCGCGAATCTGTGTAAACGCCCCGCATTGACCATACGACGGTCACCCCACCTTGCTAGCTCTCGATTCCTCCCAAAACCTACAGTCCTCAAAAATACCCTGAAAAACGAACCCAATCTTTTCCGGTCCCCATCAAAAAATTAATATAATCGCCCCACTATCAACACCTTCCAAAAAACCCTTGTTCGAAATCCCCCACCCTCGCGGTACTCTACTCACAGGAAGAACAAACCGTTGGCCAAC
>JAYTTF010000224.1:0-49288 GCA_043745195.1 Bryobacterales bacterium
TCGGCCGCAGTTCGCCTATTCCAGTTTCGCCCTTTTCAGGATCACTTTGTATTGGAATCAACTCCTGTTTCAGGATCATCTTGTATTGGACAATTCTCATCCTCCTGCTACTCTGTATTCAGTAGAGAATAAATTCTGGCCAGAATGCTCTTCTAAAAAAGCCCTCCGCCACAATGTGGAGGCGCTCGGGTCGATTCGAGCCGCAGTATCATACAACCGGTGAGCCGCTAAAACGGAAAATTCGCGTTGCCCTGCTTGGCTGAGGAGTCAAGCAGGGCATGCCTGTAATTTCAGGCAAAACTGCTGGGCGGCAGTTGCAGCGAAGGAAGTGGCAGCGGCTTTGCTGGTTTTTTTGAAAAGAGT
Organism: Bryobacterales bacterium; assembly: GCA_043745195.1. GTDB lineage: Bacteria > Acidobacteriota > Terriglobia > Bryobacterales > Bryobacteraceae > JANXSF01. Next base: position 364 of record JAYTTF010000224.1, read on the forward strand.
ACTCCAGTTCGCAAGGTCGAACTGCGTCCGACGAAATCCGGGACAGGGGTGCAATTCCCCAACCGAAGCCAGACGATATGCTGCCCACCAGGAAGCATAACCATGAAACGGCCTGCATCCAGTTTCGTGATTAGCGGGGTTACTTCAGCGCCATCCACCTCAACCCGTTCCACAAAGCGGTCCACAATCGCACAAATGGCGGACGTCACAACAAGAGAAGTAGAAATTGACGGCGGGAGAATGTCATTGGAATTGGGCCTGTTAAAAAAATGGCTCAGCCTTACCCCTAAGGTTTCAGCAAGGATTCCACCGCTTCAGCCAAACTGTTTAGAGTGAACGGCTTTTGCAGAAACAGTGTGCGCCTGGGCATACTGTCCAATTGCACCGCTGCATCGTCGGCGTATCCTGATACCAGCAATGCTGGAAGGTCTGGATACTTCTGACGTACGGCTTCCATTAGCGCCATTCCTGTCATGCCCGGCATATACCAGTCAGTAACTAACAAATCAAGAGTGCGTTCCGGGTGAGCCGCGATCAGGTCCAAAGCTTCAAGTCCATTGGCTGCTTCAACCACATCGAATCCTTGCCTTTCCAGCAATCGCCTTTCCAGGGAACGAATGCCTTCTTCATCCTCAACCACCATCACTCTCCCCTTTGGTTTTCTCTCGACAACTGGCGGGACAACTTTTTCCTCCACAATCGGAGGTGGCAAAGGTGTAATTAACGCTGCCGATTTTTTGGGCAGCCATAGTTGGAACACGCCGTTGGGGTCCCAGGGTGACACCAGCCACATACAGCCTCCGCTACTTACCGCCAAAGCGTGGACTGCGGCCGCTTCCGATGAGAATTCAAGAGTCCCCAAAGCTCCGTTTACGACATTTGGAGCGGGGGTTGCACTTACACGCAAAGCCACATAGTCACCGGGGGTGGCTGTGCCTGGAAATCCAACTACATCTTTCCAGACGATCAAGCGTGTGGACACCGTAACAGTTGCTTCAGGGTTGCGCTGCACTGTGTCTTGCACTAACTGCTTTAACCAATGTTCCAGCAGAGTAACATCAAATTCGATGATAGCTTGTCCGGCTTTCAATTCCAGTTCGACATTTTCAAACAATCGGCCCTGGGCACCGGTGAGTCCATCCACTAAACTGTGGAGGTCAAATACGGATACACGGGCAGGTGCGGGACGGTAGTAACTTTGCAGACGGGCGATAGTGGTTGCTGCACGGGCTGTTGCCTTCACTAGTTCATGCGTATCTTGACGACGGGGGTCGTGTTCGGACAAACCTTGATGCAGTTCTTCAGCGTAACCTTGAATAATCATCAAGGTGTTATTCAATTCATGGGTAACGGACCGCGCCAACTGTCCTGCTGTCTCACGGCGCAACGTTTCAAGCCCCGGTTGAATTCCTTGATAGTGACGAGTGAGATCGAATGAGACGCCACGGAAAATTGGAGTGCCGTCTGCATCTTCCACTTCCACTGCATCGCGCACCAGCGACCAGGAATTTCCCAGGGCCATGCGGTATTCGCATGAACCGCGGCCTCCGCGTTGGGCAAGTAATTCGTAGAAGTCCAGAACCCGATTCTGTTCGTCAGGGTGAACATTTTGAATCCAATCAGCAAAAGGAACGCCGCTGGTAGAGTCGTGAATAGCAGCTGCAATACCATCTTCAGGCGATAACAGCGGTCGGCGGACACCATCAAACAACTCGCTCTCCCAAGCGAAGAGGGGAAGATTGAAGTGCTGGGGCTCGGGTTCGGGTTCGGGTTCGGGCTCTGGTTCAGCCTCAATGACTGGCGGTGCGATAACCTGTTCAACCACCGGTTCAGTTACCGGAGCAGGTTCCGGTTCAACCTCAGGAAGCGGATCAACTGCAACAGGGACATGCGGGACAATCGCTTCGGGGATGGAAACTGCGGGCAGAGCATGGATTACTGGCGGTTGTCCGATGGTGAGCACTGCTTCGCGGCCTTCCTCCCAACTACTCAAAGGGGCGATGGAAGCCAAGATATGCTTTTCGAACAAAGTGCACGAAAAATCCAAAACCGGTTGGCGGCTGGATAAGGCATGCGCTAGTTCAGCGGGGATCGGATCACAGTCCTCCAGCTTGTTGGGTGCTTCTTCACGGCTTATCCCGAAGTGATTTCGAAACGCCCTGTTCGTGGAAATCAGGCGCAACTCGGAATCGATCACCGCAACAGGAATCGGCAAAATTGCCAAAATTTCCTGATAATAACGGCGTTCGCTTTCCACCAGCGTCAGAAGTCGGGCAACTTCCTTCGCACCCCATTGTCTTTGGTCAGATCGATCCATTGCTGTTCTTTGTAGACTTTTACAGTGTGCCTCCTCAATTAAGGTTCAGCAATATTAAAACTGTAGGACTTTAGCACGTTCGGTTCTAGTACCGCAGGGGAATACGATACAAGGGCATTAGCGTATATTGTTCATTAGCAAGAACGTTTAGAATAAAGGGGTATGATTGCAAAGGTTAGGAAGGCCGTATTTCCCGCTGCCGGTTTAGGCACCCGATTCTTGCCCGCCACAAAAGCGATGCCCAAAGAGATGCTTCCGCTAGTGGATAAACCGCTTATCCAATACGGCGTGGAAGAGGCAATACAGTCTGGTGTGCAAAACATCATCATTGTAACGGGCCGAGGCAAATCTGCGATTGAGGATCATTTCGACGTCAGTTTTGAGTTGGAAAATCTATTGGCCTCGCGCAATAAGAAAGATCTTCTGCAACAAGTCCGGGACATTTCCGGGATGATAGACGTTTCCTATGTGCGGCAGAAAGAGGCGTTGGGGTTGGGACACGCCGTGCTGCGGGCCAAAGAATTAGTTTCAAAGGAACCCTTCGCCGTTATCCTTTCCGATGACGTGATTGATTCCGACGTCCCGTGCCTTCGCCAACTGATTGATGTGTATGAATTCTATGGTGCCTCAGTGGTGGCGCTAATGGAAGTTCCCAAAGATAGCATTTCGGCCTATGGTGTGGTGGATGCTGAACCGGTGGATCATAACGGAACCAAGAACCGGCTTTACAGGATTCGCAATATGGTGGAGAAACCCAAGGTGGAAGACGCACCCAGCAATTTGGCAATTATTGGGCGCTATGTACTCACTCCTGAAGTATTTGCGTCTATAGAAGCGGTTGAACCTGGCAAGGGCGGGGAAATCCAGTTGACCGATGGCTTAAAGCATTTGCTCCGCAGCCGCCCGGTTTATGGTTACAAGTTTGAAGGAACCCGTTTCGATGCAGGCGATAAGTTAGGCTTCCTGAAAGCCACTGTGGAATTTGCATTGAAACGCCACGATTTAGGAAATGAGTTCAAGGAATACTTAAAGCATCTTAAATTATGATGACTGTACCGCTGGAACTGCCGATGCGCGCCAACGAGGCCGCAGCGCTGGCTGATCTCATTTTGCAGATGGGCGAGCGTCAAGTGCTTACCCCAGAGGTACGAAACCGTCTTTTGTCGCGGGTCCCTAGTCTTGGCTTAGAAAGCTTGAAGCCTTATATGGGCTCGCTGGTAAAGGATCCAACTCACTCTTCCACTTACTATCTCGCTGTTGACGCGGTAAGCATGGCGGGGGTGGCAAAACCTTTTCTATTGCACATGGCGCTTTCCTCCGCCCCGGCAAGTGCTCATTTTGTAAAGCCGATTTTGGTAGGGCGGATGCGACCTGGCGGCGGGCGGGAAATTGTAGTGAACGCCATACCCTTTGGCCCTGAAAATATCCAAACGGTGCGGACATTTGCAGAGCAAGTGGACCGTGGCTTTCTGCCGCGGCCTCAAGGGTTGATGTCTTCCATTTCGATTGCGGTAGCCGATCCAATCCACGACCTGCCAGAGGCGTTTGAAGCCTATCAAATGGCCAATCAGGAATTGCGTATGAATCTGGCAGCTCCGATAAGAGTGGACGCTCCGGAGCGGTTTGAAGCAAATTACGCAGCTGGTTTATGGGGTGCCATTCGATGTGGCTGGCGTGAAGGTTACACCATTGAGGCGGCCCTGGAAGTTCCCGGAAACGACGACATCAGCATGGAAGTGGTGAAGCAATCTATCCGGCAGGCAGCAATCTATACTAAGTTTTCCTTGGACGTTACCAGCCTGGTGAATGATGGCAGTGCGGGACAGTTTGAAACCCTTTTCGACGCCGTGGAACGGAGTTGGATTCTGGAAGAATTCGCACGGGAATTTCCGGTTGGGGCTGGTGTTGGAGTGGTCCGCTTCACTCAGGAAGAGATCCAGGTTTCAGCGGTTCGTTTTGCGAAGTTACTAAGCACCACTGAGAAACTTTATGACGAAATTCGCCGAAAGAAAGCGCGATCGGCCACTGGACGTACCTTCGATTTTGAATTGAAGTTAGGATCGGACGCGGTGGATGTTACCCCGCGAGACATGGTGTTTATCCTGCACTGGCTAAAGAGCCAGCGGCGTGCGGCGCAGTTCATTGCCCCGCATGTACACGAAGGCACCTTTGTAGCGTCTGTCTCAGAATTTGCGGCCGTGGCGCGGCATTTTCAAGCGACACTAACCTTAACTCCGGGTGATGACCGTGAGCCGGAAGTTGTAGAGCAAGTGGCTCGGGCCTGCGGTGGCCGCGTGAATTGGCGGTTGACGAAGCCTCACGATGCAGCTTACCTGCAAGCGCTGGCGTCGCGCTTGCGCGGGTAGTAACGTTCTCCAACAGCTAAACGGCCTACCTCAATCGCTGGAACGAGTTTGGTAAGTATCCACTGTTCCGCAACGCCAGAAAGCGGCGCAGGCGGATACCATTCATTGAAATTGTGGAGCAAGTTCGGAACCACTTTGACTAATCGTTGACCAAGCCACGCTCCAGGACGAAATCTCGTTTCAATCAGTTCTTTCAGTCGAAGTCCTTCCCGCTGAGGAAAGAGGGTTGAACCGGCCGGCTCATATTCGTCATGGTTGGGTTCCCGGAGGAGGGCAAGAATTTTGGCACCGCTGGTGAGCCGACCCCTTCGGAAGCCAAGAACGAGTTCTATCTCCTGTGTCGTGCGCCCTAGAATATTTCTTTCTATGGTGAAATAGCCCTTAACCATGTCTCAAGTGTCCTCCGCAACAATACTTCGACGAGCTTTTTTTCTAGGCGCCCAACAACCGCTTGGTGAATTCGTTCTGACCATGCACGTCGGTCAGCCGCATATCGCGGCTTTGGTACAAGTAAGTCAGCCGTGTATGATCCATCCCCATCAGCCTTAAAATCGTCGCATTGAAATCATGCGCATCATACGGATCTTCCTGTGGCCGCAGTCCGAAATCGTCGCTTGAACCTAACACCTGCCCACCCTTGATGCCAGCTCCTGCCATCCAGGAACTGAATACATAGGGATGATGGTCGCGGCCCTTGGCTCCTTCAGCCAAGGGTGTGCGGCCAAACTCGCTGCTCCACACTACCAGCGTTGAATCCAACATGCCTAGCGCCTTCAAATCGGTTAGCAACGCAGCAATTGGCAGGTCGGTCTTCTTGCACATCTTGGTGTGGGAAGTATGCAGATCGTTATGGGCGTCGTCCCAATCCTCGCCAATGTTCGTACCTGCGAAAATCTGCACGTATCGGACGCCGCGCTGCACCAGGCGGCGAGCCAAAAGACACTTGCGCCCGAAATCATCCGTGGGTGCCTGACCAATGCCATAGAGGGCCTTAGTGGCATCGCTCTCTTTGCTAACATCCACAGCTTCCGGCGCAGAACTCTGCATGCGAAACGCCAGTTCATATGATGCAATGCGGCCTTCCAGTTCCGATCCACCCGGATGGGATTCCAAGTGGCTTTGGTTCAACTCAGCAATCAAATCAAGCGAGTTCCGTTGTGCCTTTGACGAGATATCTTTTGGATTGGCAAGGTTCAGTACCGGATACTGTCCACTGCGGAATACTGTGCCCTGATAAACCGCCGGAAGGAAGCCGGCATTGTAAACCGTGGGGCCGGACTTCATTGCGCCATCGGACATTACCACGAACGCCGGAAGATTCTGATTTTCCGAACCCAGCCCATAAGTTACCCATGAGCCCAGACTAGGCCTGCCAGGGAATTGCGAGCCGGATTGCCGTAAGTACATGGCCGGAGCATGGTCAAAAGCGTCTCCATAGCACGAGCGGATCAATGCGATTTCATCCGCCTTGGTTGCGATATGCGGATAGAGTTCAGAAATTTCCATACCGCTTTGTCCGTGACGGCTAAATTTCCATGGGCTGGCGCGCACCGGGGCTTTTGCGAAATCAATGCGGCTGGTCTTCAAGCCCTTGGCAGCATCGGCGGAAATAGTTTCGCCATTGCGTTTCGTCAATTCCGATTTTGGATCGAATGTATCCACGTGGCTAACTCCGCCATGCATGAAGAGGTGGATCACCGCTTTGGCATTCGCCTTGGCATGTGGTGCGCGGGGTGCCAGCGGATTAATGGGGCTGGCCGCTTCCATCAATCCTGCCAAAGCAATGCCGCCGAATCCTTGCCCGGCTTTCAATAAAAGTTCACGTCTGGAATAGGGTAGTTTCATCGCAATTAATCTACGTAAAGAAATTCGTTCGTATTGAACAGCACTCGCACCAGCTCGGCTGCCGCAGCCTTTTTCGATCCTAACTCAGCCGTCTGCCGTTCCAAAAATGCCTGCGCCTTTGCAGTATCGGCAGGTAATGGTTCCCGTGCATACACCGCACGCCAAGCCGTCTTGATCATGTCCGCTTCATTCGCCATCTCAGCCATTTTTTCGGCCAATCGCGCAGATTCCTTCACGGTCCACAGTCCGTTTAGCAACGTTAAAGATTGAGGAGCAGTGTTGCTTTCCGCCCTGCGCGAACAACTTTGAATGCCATCGGGGGCGTCGAAACTCTCGAACATGGCTGGCCGGAATGTTCGGCGGCCCAAAATGTAAACGCTACGCCGGGTGTGTTCAGTCAGGTCCGCAGTAGTGGTCCACATGCCATTACCGCTTAAGCCGAACAATTCTTCCTTGGCGACTTCTGGAACCACCGGGCGGCCTGCCATTTTCAGATTCAGCGCACCGGAACTCTGCAGCATTGTGTCGCGTATTTCTTCAGGCAGAAGGCGGCGGCGGTTGAAGTGCGAAAGATAAGCGTTCACCGCATCGCGATCAGTGGCATCCTTCGATGTCTCTGTGCTCTGCCGGTAAGCACTCGAGGTCATGATCAGCTTGTGCAGCTTTTTGACTGACCAGCCGCTATCCATGAATTCAGTGGACAACCATTCCAGCAATTCCGGATGAGTGGGTGCTCCGCCGCGATGTCCGAAATCGCTGGGAGTAGAAACAATGCCGGTACCGAAGTGGTATTGCCAAACACGATTCACCATCACACGAGCAGTTAAAGGATTGTCTTTAGACGCTATCCAATTGGCAAGCGCTTTGCGCCGACCAGTGGACTGAGCTTCAATAGGCGGTTCCGGAATGGATCCGCCACCCATGGCCGTGGGGAATCCGGGGTGCACTTCTTCAGGAGGCCGGCCATTGCGCATCAAATAGACTTTGGGCGATTCGCGGCTGATATCGTGCACGGCTGGGGCGAAGGGTCCAGGCTTATAGTTGCGAAACATTTGAACCAATTGCTGTTGAATCGCTTTCAGCTTGGCTTCGTTTTCTGAAGTCATTTCCGGTTCGGCAGGCTTCGCCTCAGAGGCAGCCGTTGTCGTCGTCGTAGCCGCTGCTGCAGCAGCTCCGCCACGTCGGCCACCGCCGGTGGGAAGCAACGCCGCAAGCTGATCGCTAATTTCGTAGAGTTTCACGTTACGGCCAATTTCCGCCAAGTCATAACCGCGGGCCGGATCGTATTGCAGGAACACGCGAGTCTTCTCCGCCGCCTGGAAAATGGCCTGCAACGCCAGGTAATCTTTTTGTGGAATTGGATCAAACTTATGATCGTGGCAGCGGGCACACCCCATGGTCAGGCCCATGAAAACCGACCCGGTAGTATCCACCCAATCCTGTAACGTCTCCTGACGGTTGATGTCCTCAACCTTATAAAGCATGTCGCGATTCGGCCCTACTGTGTAGTAACCGCCGCCGGTCATAGCCAAAGGATCATCAGGATAAATCTCGTCGCCGGCAATCTGTTCTTTAATAAAGCGGTCGTAAGGTTTGTCATTATTAAAGGAGTCAATCACATAGTCGCGATACCGCCAGGCGTAGAGCATATAGGGGTCTTGCTCAAATCCAGAAGTGTCGCCGTAACGAACCAGATCCAGCCAGTGACGGCCCCACTTTTCGCCATAACGTGGCGAGGCCAGCAGTTCATCCACCAACTTTTCATAGGCGTCTTCTGCAGAATCCTTGACGAATTTCTCAACTTGTTCGACGCTTGGGGGCAATCCGGTTAAGTCCAGGTAAGCGCGCCGAATCAAAGTGGGTCGATCCGCTTCACGCGCTGGCTTCAATTTTTCGGTATTCAGTTTTTTAAGGATGAACGCATCCACAGGCGTTTTCACCCAGGCTTGTGTCAACACTGGAACCGGCGGGCGGACTGGCTTTTGGAACGACCACCATGTTTGCGACTTAGCACTTGAGGCAGGCATTTTGGGCCACGCGGCGCCTGCTGTAATCCACTTTTCAAGGACAGCGATTTCCGATTCGGCAAGCTTCGGTCCAGGTGGCATCGCCAATGCGCCGGTCCTACGAATCGCTTGAACAACAGGACTTTGGGCAGCGTTACCCGCCACGATTGCAGCACCGCGGTTGCCACCTTTCAGTGCACCTTCGCGCGAATGAAGGCTTAATCCAGATTGCGCAAGAGCAGGACCATGGCAAGCAGTACAACGCTGTTCTAGAACAGCAACCGCACGGCTAGCCAGGTCAGGATCTTGTGCCACGAGCAACGTTGCTGTTAGCGATAGTAAACAGTATTCCCGAATCATAGCTGACCTAATATTACAGCACTTACTCCCCTCTTGTGATTTAGAACTGCAGCCGCAAAGTTAACTGCATGTGACGAGGAACGTTTAGCTGCGCCGTCACTTGGCCAAACGCGGTGTTGTTTGGAACAGCATTTGGCAATGCGAAATTCGGGGTGTTGAATGTATTCAGCGCTTCAAAACGGAATTCCATCATCATCCCCTCTTTGATTCTTGTATTCTTCAAAGCCGAAAAATCCCAAAAATTGTAGTTGTCCCCGCGAATGCCGTTGAAGCGTTGCGAAACGGTTCTAAAGTTGTTCGCTAATTGTTCGGCATTCACCCTGTTGAACGCGTCGGTATTGAACCAACGAGCGACACTCCGTTGGCTGGATGGCAGTGGAATGCTGTGAAGGTCGCCCGTAATAATCACGTTGCCGAATGGGATCGCTTGTCCGCTTTGAAAAGTATAAATAGGTGAAATTTGCCATCCGCCGACAATTGCGTTTACACCTCGAGAAGCACTCCCCAGAAATTTGTGACCCCGGCCAAACGGCAATTCAACAATGGAAGTAACGGTGAAATGATGGGGAAAATCCTGGTCGGAAATAACTTTGGAAGGATTCGCATCGCCAGGGTTCAGCAGATTCGTGGCCTCCATAAATTTGGAAAAAGTATAGTTGGCAACAACGGTATACCCTTTCGCGAAGCGTTTTTCCAGACGAACGTTCATAGCGTCGTACCAGCTTTTGCCATCGTAAGTGAAATAGGAAACCCCATTGAATTGCGGAAACGGTGAAAGCAGGTTGGCGCGCGGAATCAAGTTGCCCGCCAAAGTGGTGCCATTGAATTGAGTGATGCCGGCGAATGGACTTGCCACGTTCGCAGTCAGAAAATTAATATTCGCCTGATCGCGCACTTTACTAGTACTTAGATATTTGTTAGGCAAGGCACTCAATAGACGATTTACTTCCAGTTCCCGGTTCCTTGCGCCGGAATAGCCAACTTCAAACACAAATCGTCCAGGCAGTTCCCGTTGAATACCCAACTGCCACTTATGGTTTCTAGAGGCGGCGGGGTTGGAATTAAAAAAGCTGATGGCATTGCCGGCGTTGGTTGCCGGACCATCGCCTGCACCCTGTGGCCGTAGAAAACCATTGGGGAAAGGATTAGCCAAAGTAGCAGCAAATGTTACTCCTCCATCGTTTGAAGGAACCAGATTCGTCGGCCTGCTGAAGCCCGATTGAACCACATCCGCAAGCCTGGTTCCAAGGGAACCGAAGTACATGCCAAAGCCGCCCCGGATTACAGTCTTCTGATCCATACTGTAGGCAAAACCAGCCCTTGGCATGAAGTTATTCTTGTCCGGATTATAGAGCGTGTTAGGTTCGCCATTCACTCCGGCAAACTTCTGACCACCTTTGACGGAAAACTGTCCAACAGGCAATTCAGCAATTGGATTTCTGGCATAATTCGCCAGAGCAGTAGCTTCAAACGGTTGCACTGCGGTAGCGTCGAAGCCGCGAGCACTGCGATTGTAGCGTTCTGTAACCGGAGTTTCCAACTCATAACGCAACCCGAAATTGATGGTCAACTTACGAGTCAACTTAAAATCATCCTGAAAATATCCCGCCAACATTTTTGAGCTCTCGGCAAAGTTTGTAGCGAAGGGCAGCGTAACCGCACCTCCGGTTGGTTGGCCGAACAACAAGGCCGCCAAACCTTGTCCTCGCAATGACCCGGGAGAATTATCCAAAGGTCCGCGAGTGAAGTCGGCATTGAAAACCAACTGCGTGGCGGTGGAAGCGTTCGCTGCCAGTTGATTCACTGGGTACTGCCGGAATTCGCTGCCAAACTTGAAGCCGTGTTTGCCTTTGATTTTGTCGAACGAAACAGCTGCAACTCGAGTTTCGGTTACCTTGTAGAGAAATGTGCGAGGACCCAGCCCTGTTTGCCCATTCACCGTGATTGCAGGGAACCTTTGAAACGAAGGATCAATGGCAGATTGCAAGTAGGCAGGCAATCCAAGACTAGCCAAACTAAAGGTCTGGCGAGTTTGTGTATCTTGCGCGCGAACAAATCGGCTATCACTTACTTTGATGTCCATCACAAAAGTGGAGCTAAAAGAATGGACGTCATCAAAGGCGAAACTTGCCGATTCATTCCAGAAGAAAGTCCCCAGGGAAGGATTGTCGAATCCAAAAAAATCAGTATCCACAATGTTGTGATAACGGAAGTTAGTGCGGAACATCAGCCGGTTCTTTTCACTTACTATGTGGTCGAATTTATAAAGATGGGTCCGGTAAGGAATAGTGCTGGGCCAATTGGAACGGTTCAGGTTATTCCCTTCATCGGCTGTTCCTTTCTGATCGGGCAAAGGATAGTAACCCAATATCGCTTTGGCGATAGGGCTGATCCGGCTCTGCGGAATGATGTTGCCGGGCACAGGCAAATTGGTGAAGCGACCATTAGGGGCAGGCGTGCGAGTGTTGGGGTCGTAGATTTGATACGAACTACCGAGTGCCGGCAGCCCTGAAAAATCGCCATTGCGCTGGGCTGCGGTGGGCACTGTCAGGACACTTCCATTGGCCGAAATCGATCTTATATGTTCGTAGGAAAACAGGAAGAATGTCTTGTTCCTGCCGTCATACAATTTGGGAATTCTAACTGGACCACTTAATGTTGTTCCAAGGCGATTGTAGTTAAAATCACCGCGCGGCTGACCGCTCAAATTAGAAAACCAGAAATTGGCGTTCATAGAAGGCGTCTGTTTGCCCCAGTAAAATGAGCCATGCAATTTATTTGTACCTGACTTCAAACTGATATTCACAACTCCGCCTTCCGTTTGTCCGGTTGTAACATCGAAGGTTGCAGTTTGTACTTTGAATTCAGCCACGGTGTCCGATGGTGGCGTCCAGGCAGCAGCAACCGAACCACGGGCCTGATCATGCAATGTATTGGAAGCACCATCAAGAGTGAACTCAGTTTTGCCACCACGAGATCCAGCCATGGCGTAGTTTGTGTTTAGCGTTTGCCAAGGTTGATCCTTGATTGCCTGATCTGTGAAGTTGACGCCGCCACTGAGTCGAATTAAATTGAATGGATTTCCATGATTCAAGGGAAGTTCGCGCGTTTCTTTGGAATCGATCACACGGCCAAGGGATGCATTGGTTGTATCCAGCAATGGCGATTCTCCAGTTACAGTGAGTGTATCTGCCACCGCGCCAACTTCTAGAATGAAGTTCAATTCCAACCGGGCGTTCACGTTCACTTCAATATCGTTACGAACAGTTCTTTTGAATCCTTCCCGTTCTGCTGTTACACGGTAGAGTGCGGGATTCAAAAAAGAGAAGAAGTAATTTCCTTCGCCGTTCGATTGACCTTTGAGGGTTACTCCAGTTGCCATGTTGGTGATTTGGATAGAAGCGGCGGGTACAATTGCGCCGGAGCTATCCGTGATTCGTCCAAGAACAGTGCCTCTCGATTCCTGGGACCAGCTCAAGTCTGTAAAGGCAGTGACCGCCCACAAGGCGCAATAAGCGATAATTCGACGTTGAATCATAAGTAACAGTTTCGTGAATCTTACTCCTATGTTTCATCGAACGCAAGGGGCTAAATCGTAACGGACCTGCTGGACATGCACCATCATTCCTGATAAGTTGACTGTGCTTCTTGGAGAAATCAAAATATGGCTCAAGGCAGTCTCAAATTATTCATCACCGACGTCTCAAGTGAACCTATCCGAGGGAAAGTCAACATCAACTTTCAACCCGAGAAGAGTTCCACCGGCGGCACCTCCATGCACACCGGAGATTTAGATTTGGAAGGTGCCACCGAACTGACTGTTGAAAAAGTTCAGTGCCTTTCTGGACCGGGTACTCTCTACCGCGTCTCAATAGATGCCGAAAACTACAATACCTACTCCTTCTTCCAAATGATCATGGAAGACAAAGTCAACAAATCTCCAGATAACCAAATTCGGCTGGTGATTAATCCGGGAAGGGTGAAAGACATCACAGCTTCCACTTTCGACCGCCTCCCAGCGCGGCTCCAGGCTTATCTAAAAGCAGCCGCGCCGATTGTCCTCAGCGCGGAGGATAACGACATTGCCGGACTCAGCGGGTCCGCTTTATACGGCGCGCTGGGTCCTTTGCGGAAAGCAGGCCTACTCAACTTACTGACGAAGGCAAAGCATGGAACGTCAGCAGGAGTCTTCCGCTTCTTCGAGAACCAGACCCTTTTGGTGCTAAAGCAGGACCGCTTATTTTCGATGATAGATTCCGGCATTGAGAATTTCCTAACCACCAGTGAACTGTTTAAATCGGCACCCAATTTACTGCATAAGCCGCTGCCCGGATTTGAACGCCGGGCCAGTTTCAAGAGCACGGATGATCATGCGAATATTCAACTGACTCTGATGCGGGAAACGGCGACCGGCAAACTTGCGGCAGATATCGACATTGACGAGGCGTCTGGAATTGAGCACGGTTTTGAGGTGATCCGGAACAAGTTCAAAGGGCGCACGAGTCCGTATCTGGTGCATGATCTTCTGATTTTGGCCGAGGTTCAGGAACTGACTCTGGATCCGGGCTATGGTTTTGTTTTCGGTTGAAGGGGTTTATGGAACTGGCTATACAGATTCAAATTGAAGAACTTCCCGAAGGGGTATTTCTCGCGACTTCGGATGAACTGAGTGGTCTGGTTGCGCAAGGCCGCACAGTAGCTGAAACTCTCAACTACACTGTTTTCTTCGAACAGACCGCAACAGGCTTTAGTGCCCATGTCCCCGACCTTCCTGGTTGCGTAACCGCCGCCTCGACGGTTGAGGAAACGCGCCAACTCATGCGGGAAGCGATTGAGTTTCATATTGAAGGAATGCGTTTGAACGGTGATCATGTCCCCGAGCCCACTCCCCACGTTGAGCAGATTGAAGTGGCTGTGTGAGTGCTCCTATCGCCTCAGAGAAATCTCAAAATGAACACCTTCCGTTTTTTGCAGTGCCGTTAGAATGCTGGAAAGATTTGCAGCGGAAGGGCTGCCCTTGGGTCCCAGCATGCGCATCAAACTCTTGACGGGAATATGCGTACGCTTTTCAAGATCCTGAAATCCAACAGTCGCGTTGACGTAGTCGCGCAAAACGGCTTTGCCAGTTTCAAGGTCGCCATTGATGATACATTCGACAGCTTCACGCAGAAGCGCTTGCCGGAAATCGGTGTCGCTTTTCGCTCGCGCCCGAATGGTCTCTTTGAAGTCATGAGTCAGAGGCATTATTGAATCTCCTGTTTCTTTCTTCGTTTGTAATTGGCCCAACATTCCTGCGCGTCCGCGATGTCGTGCTGTTGTCGTTTCTTCGTGCCACCACCAAGCAGAATTACAACCAGGTCGCCATCTTTGCCGAAGTAGATACGGTAGCCGGGGCCGAAGTCTATCTTACAATCATAAACACCGGAACCTACGCCTTTAGCGTTTGAGAAATTCCCCTGCCCCATCCGTGCGATTGCGATAGTCACCTTGGCGGCTGTCGTCGCTTCGAGACCCTCGAGCCATGCGGCGAAGCGCTTATTTCCGTTTTCATCGATATAGCCGCGAAGCTCAACCATTCAACAATAATGGTAACGTATATGTTACTAAAGGTCAACCTTGAACCCTGTTAGGCATTGCACCGTAGTCAGAAACAGTTTAAGCTACCGATATGACTCTGGAAACCATCAAGCAAGCGATTGAGCAACTTCCACCAGATCAGCAGACGAGGCTCGCAAGTTGGCTCAGCGACCGCGACTGGAAAGTCTGGAACGAACAGATCGAAAGTGATTGCTCTCCCGGTGGTCGTGGAATGCCGCTGCTGTCCGAACTGGAACAAGAAATTGCAGAGGGCAAGACTCTCCCGATTGTTTGCAGCAACATTTGAGAGCATCGAAGGAATTCAAGTTTGAAAGCCAACAATCTGGATAAAATCTTACGTGAGAGTCTAGACGAACTAAAAGTTGCCGACAAACTGCTCGACAAACTGCTGATTCGTCCGTTCAAAGGCCTTAAGGTTATGCACTATGCTTTTTTCCCAGGCGGCAACGGTCTTTACCGCGGAATTGAGGTTACGGAACTTCCCGTCATAGAGACAATGGTTCTTGGTTCCAACTTCGGGCGGGACAGCGATTTCGTTGATAATAATAATCAGTTAAAGTGCATTGACGAGCGGTGCGGCAGTACATGGAGGCCATTGCTTGAAAATTTCGAAAATTCTGGAATCAACAAGGAAAAATGCTTCTTCACCAATGCCTGGCCCTTTCTCCATAAAAAAGATCCCAATAAAGATCCCAATAAAGATCCCAATAAGAAGAAAGACAGCAGTAGCGGCCCGGTCGACAAATGGCTGAAGAATGAACCTTTGATGAAATCCTGCCTAACATTTTTAAATGAAACTCTCACCATCTTCCAACCAAAGCTGATCGTGGCGCTAGGCACGGGTCCGGCCGCGTTCCTGGGCCACTTCTGTTCAAAGAAGCTTAATAGTGACAAGCTTGATAAATGGAAGGGATATTCTATTCCCAGTTTGGATAGCCTACCGTTGAACACTGTTCGTTTCTTAGGTAAAAATATGGTGTGTGTTGCAATCACCCATCCCTCTATGCCAAATGCTTGGCGGAGAGAACCTCCCTACAAGGGTCGCGACGGCGAAGTTAAGCTCCTTAAAGAAGCGCGAGTGAAGGCCGGCATCAAAACCGTTTGAAATCCGGACCAATTTCCCCCCTGTAACCAAAATATTGACCCTCCCCCCCTTGCCGCGCTACACTCATTATTTACGGTCGTTACGGGCCTCGGGGTATTTGTGTGTCATCCTACTCCCGTTCCGCGATCATCAAGGGGTTGTTGTACCAGCCGCAGGGCAACCAAACATCTTTTAGTTTTTGAAGCGCCTCTCCCCCGGTCTTCTTCCGTCCGAGTTCCTTGTTTTGTATTTGTTGTGTCCTCTTGAAAAATCTCCAATGGGGAGGAATGGATTGACAGCTCCGCGAATGGTTCCGACTATGCGTCAAGGTCCACTACAGATTTTCTCAGGTAACGCGAATTCCACGCTTACCCGGGAGATCTGTGAAGCTTTGGGCGTCGGCATGGCCGAAGCTTCCGTTCGCCAGTTCGCTGATGGCGAAATCCACCTCCAAATCCAGGAAAATGTCCGTGGGGCTGACGTCTTTGTGATTCAGCCAACCTGCAATCCGGTGGATAAAAATCTGCTGGAACTCCTTCTTATGATGGACGCCTTGAAAAGGGCCTCAGCAGACCGCATCACAGCAGTGTTACCCTATTATGGGTATGCCCGGCAGGACCGCAAGGACCGGCCCAGGGTTCCCATTTCGGCAAAACTGGTTGCAAGCTTGATTGAAACCGCAGGCGCGGATCGTGTTCTGGCGCTTGATCTTCATGCTGCTCCCATTCAGGGCTTCTTCGATATTCCCGTAGATCACCTGTTTGCTTTGCCTGTTTTAGTGGAATGCATCCGCGAAAATCCTATCAGCGATCTGATGGTGGTGTCGCCCGATGCTGGTGGTGTGGAACGTGCCCGTGCATTCGCCAAACGGCTGAATGCCCCCATCGCGATTATTGACAAGCGGCGGGAAGATGCTAACGTTGCCGAAGTGATGCACGTGGTTGGTGATGTGGAAGGAATGAACTGCTTGATTGTTGACGACATGATCGATACTGCCGGTTCGCTCGTAAAGGGCGCCGATGCGCTATTTGCGCACGGAGCCGTTAGCGTATCGGCGTGTGCCACGCATGCTGTTCTGTCCGGACCTGCGGTGGAGCGCATTCAAGCATCCCGCATTAAAGATGTTTACGTTACAAATAGTATCCCGCTGAAGCCCGATGCCCTTGCCTGCCAACGGATTAAAGTCCGTTCGGTGGCACCGCTTTTGGCCCAGGCAATCCAGTCCATCCACGAGGAAACTTCGGTTAGCACCCTGTTTTTATAGGGCTGCCGGACTGGCTTGATCGATTTTTAGGAGTTCGAGATGAGAAAAGATATTACAATCGCCGCCGACCATCGCGCCTCTCGCGGCAAGAACGAAGCCCGCCGTCTGCGGGTGCTGAAAATGATTCCTGCCATCGTTTATGGCACCGGAAAAGATCCCATCGCCGTCGCCGTTAACCCCAAGGAAGTGAACAGAATTCTTCACTCCACCACCGGCCACAACACAATTTTCGACGTCAAAGTAGCCGATGGCACTTCTGAACCGGTGATGATTGTGGATTGGTTGCGCGACCCGGTAAAAGATAACCTGCTGCATTGCGATTTTCTGCGTATCGATCTAACCAAGCGCATTGTGGTTAAGGTTCCAATTCACACCATCGGCGACGCTAAGGGCGTCAAGCTGCAAGGTGGATTGCTCGAAGCCATCGTCCGCGAAGTGGAAATTGAATGCCTTCCCGACGACATTCCGGAAATGTTCAACATTGATGTGACTGATCTTAATGTTCATGACGCGGTTCGCGCCAGCAGCCTGCCGCTCACTGGTTCCATGAAATTGGTTTCGACCCCCGATGCTGTGCTGGTCCATGTGGTCACATTGAAGGCCGAAGTAGTCACCGAGGAAGCTAAAGCCGCTGAACCCGAAGTGGCCAAAAAGGGCAAGAAAGAAGACGAGGCAGCCCCTGCAAAGGGTGGAGCTGCTCCCAAAGCAGGCGCACCGGCGGCAAAGGCTCCAGCAGCTAAAGCCCCAGCAGCAAAGGCTCCTGCGGCGAAGAAGAAGTAATCAGTTTTACCCGTGCCGGACGAAAATTCCAGCAGGTCGTTTCTTATTGTTGGGCTCGGCAATCCCGGGCCCGAATACGAGAAAACGCCGCATAATCTGGGGTTTATGGTAATTGACCGGCTGGCTGAGCGCCATGGCATTCGCGTTTCGCGGAACGAAGCCAAATCGCTTGCCGGGGTTGGTAAAATCAACGGTTGTAACGTTGTTCTAGCCAAGCCGCAAAGGTTTATGAATTTAAGTGGCCCAAGCGTGAAGCAGTTGCTTGAGGTTCACTTGCTCAACGTCCAGGACCTGATTTTGGTCTACGACGAACTGGCGCTTCCTTGGATGCAGATTCGCATTCGCCCCAAGGGATCCGCTGGAGGCCACAATGGCGTCAAAAGCGTGATTGGGTCTTTGGGTACCGATGAGTTTTCCCGGCTTCGGCTGGGGATTCACCCGGGGCATCCGATGGATGCTTCGCAGTTTGTGCTCGCTCCCTTTCGACGAGTGCAGTTTGAAGAACTGGATCTGCTGTTAAGCCAGGGGGCTGAGGCAGTGGAATCCATAATCGCTAATGGCGTCGTAAAGTCCATGACGGCTTATAACCGTCGCGCCGGCGGCACTGAAAAGATACAGGAATGAGAATCTACGAAGAGCTGTTTATCCTGAAAACCGGATTGCCGGAAGAGGAAGTAACCGCCCTAATCGATCAGATGGCCGCCGTGATCACCACTGGTGACGGTACCATCCAAAAGAACGAAAATTGGGGTGTGAGAAAGTTAGCCTATCGCGTCAAGAAACAGATCGAAGGCATTTATGTTTTGATTGAGTTCACCTCGGGTCCCGCCGTGGTTAAGGAAATCGAACGTCGCTTGCGCGTGAACGATAACGTTCTGAAGTTTATCACCGTGCGCATCGATGAAAAGCTGAAGAAGGTGGAGAAGCGCAAGAAGCAACGGGAAAAGCGCGCCGCGCGCAAGCCCGTCATTGCTGCTCCATCGGCACCAATCCCAGCACCGGCTCCTGCCGCGCCCGCCACTTCAGTGGTTCCAGGCCCAGCAATGCCGGCCGAACCCGTACAGGAAGTTGTGGCGGTTGAAGAAACTGTCATCACCCCTACGGTTGAAACCACGGAACCCGCAGCTTCCACGGAAACTGCGGAGAAATAAGGAGGAACGAACATGGCTGAACCGAGAGGCGGAAGACCAATCGCTGCATCACAGCGACCAACCGGGGGAGACAAAGCAATTGTCACCGGTAAGAAGCAATATTTCCGGCGGAAGAAAGTATGCCGTTTCTGCGTGGAGCGGATCGACGATATCGATTTCAAGAATGTACGCATGCTTGAAAATTTCGTTTCCGAACGGGGAAAAATCACTCCTCGCCGCATTTCTGGCGTGTGCACACCGCACCAACGCCGTCTGAGTGAGGCGATCAAGCAGGCTCGTAACATTGCATTGCTGCCATTCGCGGCAAAGGTTTAGGTAGGGGAAAGTAGCATGGAAGTCATTCTAAGAGAAGACGTCAATAAACTAGGGATCCGCGGCCAGTTGGTGACGGTCGCATCGGGCTATGCCCGCAATTTCCTAATGCCGCAGCGGCTCGCCGTTCGGGCAACCGAAGCCAACAAGAAGATTGTTGAACAGGAACGCCAGGCTCATCTCCGCAAGGACGCCAAACTTGCCGGGGAAGCACAAGAACTGGGTAAACTGATGAGCAGTGTCACTATCGCCATCTCTCAAAAAGCCGGCGAGAACGATCACCTGTTTGGTTCAGTTACCTCAAAAGACATCGCAGATGCTTTGGCCGTCAAAGGTTACAACGTGGACCGCCGTAAGGTGGAACTCGCTGAGCCAATCAAGCAGCTGGGTGAATATAAAGTGTCCGTGCGCCTCCACAAAGACGTTACCGTGGAGATTCCGGTCATCGTATCGAAAGAAGAGTAGTTACTCTACTTTTATCAACTCGAAGAACCGGAAGCTGGATGCACTCCAACTTCCGGTTTTTGCATAGGGAAACAATTATGTTCGAATTAACCAACCAAACAGCCATCGTCACTGGTTCTGCCACAGGAATCGGAGAAGCCATCGCTCATCGCCTGGGCCGCGCAGGTGCCACAGTCGTTGTAGCCGATCTTAATTTGGCTGGCGCTGAAGCTGTAGCAGCCGCCATCGGCAATGGAGCCTTCGGAGTTGAAATGGACGTCACTAATCGTCAATCGGTGGAAGCCGCAGTGGCCCATGTCATCGTCAAAACAGGCCGCCTCGATATCCTGGTGAACAACGCCGGTATCGGTGGCAAAGCCGCACCCTTATGGGAGCAAACCGATGAAGATTGGCGCAAAATTATCTCTGTCAACATGGATAGTATTTTCTTCTGCTGCCGAGCTGTCATCAATCAAATGCGCAAGCAGGGCTATGGCCGCATTGTAAGCATCGCCTCAATTGCCGGCAAAGAAGGCAACCCTAATATGACTGGCTATTCAGCAACCAAGGCCGCAGTCATCGGGTTCACCAAATCGCTGGCCAAGGAAGTTGCCACCGAAGGCATTACCGTCAATGCAGTTTCCCCAGCCGTCATCCGCACCAAAATTTTGGAACAATTAACCGACGCCCAGGTGGAATATATGACCGCCCGCATTCCCATGCGCCGCACTGGCACACCAGAAGAAATTGCCGCCGTAGTGCATTTCCTGGCCAGCCCCGATAGCTCCTTTGTCACCGGTCAAACTTACGATGCCAGTGGCGGCCGCGCAACTTACTAGGATTCCAACCCCCATGATTCTCTCTGCCGACCAGTACCCAGCAACCAGCACCGAAGAGCTTTTGACCTCTGCCCAAATGGGTATTGTTCCATTCGATCAACGCTTGGTGAAAGTGCTGATCGACCGTGCTCCGGATTCCATTCCGGTCATTATCAAAACAGCCATGGATTCCAACGCGGAACCGCGCCTTGACCTAAGCTACGACTTCTTCCACATCCTGCGCCATCTGCGAACTCCCGCCGCTATTCCTTTTTACATTCAAATGCTGCATGAGGAAGATGATCAGGATCCCGACGAAATCTACGAAGCACTCGGCGAATTAGGATCGGATGCAATTGAACCACTGATCGAACTCTATCGCAAGAAGGGCCCCAAGGACGGAGGCAACGCTGCATTCCTGCTTGCCAGCCTACGCACTCCCGATGACCGCATCCGTACCATCTTGACCGACCGCCTAAGTATCGATCCATGGGACACCGCTCTTTGCCTGTCCCTCTACGGTGATCCCGCAACCAAGCCCGCCATCGAAGAAACTCTTGCCAAATTAAATCCGGTAAAAGATGCCGAAGCCGTCAAGGAACTGAAGCTGGCGTTGACTGAAATCGGCACCAAGATTCCAGCTGAAGCCCACGCCGATTACGATTCCCTGCCCCTGTTCTCAGAGCAAAGCGAACCCGTGTTTGAGGTGATGGAACTTAAGGAAATTCTGACGTTCCTTGAAAGTACAGACCCGCTCTACAGGCAGCATGCAGTGGAGCAGTTGGGCAATGAAGATCTTGGAACCGAACAGGATGAACGCATTCTGGGCGTCGCCACCAAGGATCCCGAAATTGAGGTGCGTCTTGCAGCGTGGGAAGCACTAGGAACTTCGCCCGGCAAAGAGGTGCGTCAGGCCATACGCGCAAAATCGAAGGACGAAGCTGCCGACCCCCGCGAACGTGCAGCGGCGTTGGTTGCAGCAACCATCAACGAATACAATCCCGAAATCCACAAACTGGCGGAACAGTTGTACGAAATCCCCGCTTCCAGGGCATTGGCGCTGAAGGCCATGTGGCAAACGTTGAAGCCCGGTTTCAACGACTATTTCCCCAGGCACTTGGACGACGCCGACCCCACCATCCGCCGTCAAGCCATCTGGGGTGTTGGCTATTTAGGTTTGGGTGCGCAAGCCCGTCGGCTGGAAGATATGTTCAATGACGATGACTTCCGCGACCATGCTTTGTTCGCCTACGCGTTGTGCGTGCCAGGGGAAGTGAATCGTCCCAGCGCAAAACGCATGCTCCGCAAAATTGAGGAATTGGCTGACGGACTTTCGCAGGATGAACTGGACGCCGTGGAATCAGCCCTCGATCAGCGACTGCAGATGAATGGGCACGACCCAGTATTTCAACCCGCAGAAGAGCATGTCCACGATGAAAACTGCGGCCATGACCATGGCCATTCGCACTCCCATTCCCACGCCGCCCCAGTTGTTGTGCCAAATTCAATTGGCAGAAACGACCCATGCCCTTGTGGAAGTGGGAAAAAGTTCAAGAAGTGCTGTGGAGCATAACAGCGGTCACGTTGAATCACGAACTTTATTTTACACAACTTCAGACACTTACAAAAAACTGTTAGTCGACCATTTTCTTTGTCTGATCTAATCATCACAGGAAGAGAAAACCGCTGCGCAGCGTTCTTCCCGAATAAAAGCCTGGCAACCCGCAAGGGGCGCGAAGGCACTTGGGTCGATTCAAGTTTCATTTTTAGTGGTGAGGAAATAACCGGTCGAAGATATGGAAAACCTGGATTGCTGGGACGGTTTTTGGGAGCCGCAATAGCAAGTTGGTGATAGCAACAAGGCTACCGTGGTGGGTAGCCTGAAAGGCGAAGTGTCTTCGGTCGGTGATCCTTATTGACCGCAGCGGATACGTGTAAATATAAACTGGATAATTTCTTAATTACAGTACTAATAGAAACGGCAGTTGACTGTCTCGAAGATCATGGTATCGCGAGCCAAACGGGGACATGGTTCCCTGGCCTGAAGCAACAGAACTCTGAATGAAATCCTATAGGGCACTAGGCGTAGCGGCTCTGGGTACCGTGTCCCCCTTTGGCGACCTTTTTTACGCACTTCAGTCTCACCATTTGGGTGATGCTATTGCGCTGATCCTATGACAGCAAGTCCAATTGTTTTAAGCCATTTCGTAGTACTGTCGATTCGATTTTTTCTTCGTTTGGGGTTATTTGCAACTATGCTCAACGTAACAGGTGCGCAGTCTGCTTCCCAACCTGGACTAGGATTTGGAACGATTGGGATTGCCGCTGGGCAAACTGCCCGAGTTAAAGCTCTGAACCTGGGAAGTGGCTCATTGGAAGCAACTTCGAGTTGTTCTGTTACTCTTCAGTTTCTCGACATTGAAGGTCAACTGATAAAGCAGAAGGTGGTTACTCTGGGGGTTGGGAAGGCCGCGTGGCTCGATCTCAAGAGCAATGAATTAAACGAAACCGCTGATTTGCGTACCGAGATCAGAGCCTCTTTATTATTCGGTTACTTCGGCGGAGCCAATCCTCCGCGCATGATTCTTCAAAAATACGACTGCAATATCGTACCGGGTCTGGAATTGTACGACAGCAGTACTGGAAGGACCATTTTTGTTCTAACGGACGCAAAACAACTTCCGATCACGCCTCAGCAGTGAAAGGGTTTAGTCATAAGTACTAAGCTTGGCTTACTTCGCCGCAACGCGCCACGGCGAAACATTGGGCCATTTCTTCAATTCTTTACTAGCCCATTCGTTCGTCTTCTCTTTGTGACAAATCACACAGGCATTGGGGATCTTATACTTTTCCGAATCGGCGGTGTGATAAACCGGAACGCCGACTGGAAGATATGTTCAACGACGAAGACTTCCGCGACCATGCGTTTTTCGCCTACGCTTTGTGCGTGCCAGGAGAAGTGAACGTCCCAGTGCAAAACACATGCTCCGCAAAATTGAGGAGCTGGCCGACGGGCTTTCGCAGGATGAATTGGACGCTGTGGAATCTGCTCTCGATCAGCGGCTACAAATGAATGAGCACGACCGGGTGTTTCAGCCTGTGGAAGGCATGTCCACGATGAAAACTGCGGCCATGACCACTCGCACTCCCATTCGCACGCCGCCCCAGTTGCCCCAGTGGTTGCGTCCAAGTCAGTTGGCAGAAACGACTCATGCCCTTGCGGAAGTGGGAAAAAGTTCAAAAAGTGCTGTGGCGCATAACGGCGGTCACTTTGACTCGCGGACTTTATTTTACACAACTTCAGACACTTACAAAAAACTGTTAGTCGGCCGTTCGGATAGTCTAGTTTAATCATCACAGGAAGAGAAAACCGCTGCGCAGCGTTCTTCCCGAATAAAAGCCTGGCAACCCGCAAGGGAAGCGAAGGCACTTGGGTCGATTCAAGTTTTATGTTTTTGTGGCAAGGTTAACCGGTCGAAGATATGGAAAACCTGGATTTCTAGGACGGTTTTTGGGAACCGCAATAGCAAGTTGGTGATTCCAACAAGGCTACCGTGGTGGGTAGTCTGAAAGGCGAAGTGTCTTCGATCGGTGATGCTTAATGATCGCAGCGGATACGTCCGCCTTACACTCCTACCTACCTACCGCGTCGCCTTCAGCGTAGCGGGGTCACAGCGTTTCGTGGTGAGCTTGAATTGGGGGACCTTGATGACGTCGAGCGTGGCCGGGTAAAACTTGATCCGGCGTTTCCCCTGCTGGTCCTCAACTTCGATATCGGCCAGATAGGTTGGATCGTTGAAGTTGACATCTATGGGGTGCCATTTTTGGCCGTCACGCACACCGGCTCGCCAAGCGTTGCTGTCCTGCTTTACGCCTTCAATGATCCAGGTCCGGCTGGAAGTCTTCGAATTGAAACCCATTTCGAAACCGTGGACATCAAGTCTGCTTTCTGTAGCGCAGGCACCCCACAGATTGTGCCGCAACTCGATGGTCTTTCCTTCAACTATGAAGCGCTGAATCTCTTCGCTGGCTTTACGCAGCCCAATGACACGCAACGCCTTGGCGATGTGCCCATTCGAGAGCAGGTTTCGATTATTGTTGCGCAGACTCAGCATCGCGCGGTCGAGGCTCTTGCCCGTGCGATTCCAATGTAAGGCAAGGAGCGTTCCTTGCTGGTACGGCAGGCGCTCTGCTGCCAAATCGGATTTTCGCGTATTGACCATCTGAGTTGGTGTGAGGTTCCGCATGGGCGAGGAATAATAGATGCGCAGTACGTTGTTGAAATAGTCGACCGTCTGTTGGAAACTCCAAATGCCGGCGCGCCAGAGGGAGAGTACGGCGTAGTAGTCGGTGAAACCCTCAGTGAACCAATAGAGCTCTTCGTTATCGCCAGTGTTCAGACGGCGGGGATTCCATTGGTGAAACATTTCGTGGGAAAGGGAGTGCTGAAACGTCTCGGCTGCGTACTCTTCCAGATTTACTTCCATGATGGACCCCCGGGTTCGGCCTTCGCCTTGCTGGATGTTCGTCGTAGCGATGACATAGAGGCGATGGTCGGGTAGGCCTTCATCCTTCCAGACGGCGAGGTGCTCGGCGGCAATGCGGTCGGCCCAATCAAGCATGGTGGCGTCGGTGACTCTCCATTCGCCACGGGTTACCAGGATCAAGCCCTTGGGGGAAATGACGGTGCGGAAGTCGCCACCCGCAAAAACTGCCTTTCGCAGCTCTCCCAAAGTGGTTTCGAACTTCTGTTGGCGTCGATCAATGTCGTAAGTATTGATGAGGCGGAAATTATCGGGAAAGCCAACCCATTGAATCTCGCAGCGAAGAGACTTATCGGCAGGCCCATCGGGAACGGGCCAGCGGATGTTGACACGATGAAAGAAATAATCAGGTTGCCTGGTAAGCTGGCGGGTCTGCTTGGTCCCGTCCGGAAGGGTTAGTTCGATTTCGAAAGGCTCGGCGCGGATCACATATTGCAGGAGGTCGCTGGCCTCAACACTGCTGTTTCCAAGCAGGCTAAGAAAGAAAAAAAGGAGAGGCAGCCCGGGCAGCATGCCGTATGTTAGCAAAGAGTCAAGTACAACGTTAAGTCTGGCCCTTCCATTCTGGCGTCGATGGTTATGGCGATTTCCTTTTGTATGAATCCTGTCTTTTCCATCGAGGAGTTGATAAGTCACGAGTACTGCTATGGATCCTACTTGCTCAAATGTCGCACAAGGCTTCATTACTTCGCCGCAACCCGCCATGGCGAAACATTGGGCCATTTCTTCAATTCTTTAGTAGCCCATTCGTTGGTCTTCTCTTTGTGGCAAATCACGCAGGCATTGGGGATCTTATACTTCTCCGAATCGGCAGGCGTGATAAACCGGAACGTATGGCTGCGCACATTATTCGTATCAATGGTCTGCGCAATCTTCGGCATATGGCAGGCCGCGCATTCGCTTCCGGTGCTGCCCTCCTTGTGCTGCGTATGCGCAGCCACTCCGCCTCGCGGACCATTCGGAGAATCCACACCATGGCACTGCAGGCACATCGCATTTCCCGGCTTGATCAAATCAGCCGCATTCGCAGTGCCATGCGTATCGTGGCAGCTAAAACATTTCACACCTTTTGTGTGCATCGCCGCTTGCACATAATCGTTGCCCTGCATCCTATTCTTGTGCGCCGATCCTTCCGGAAAATGAGTGAAAGTATTCTCGCCAAGCTTATGCTCTTCCAGTTCCCAAAAGTCGCTTAACTTCGCACCGGGTTGATATCCAACTGGCCACGCGTAGTAGCGGCCATTTACCGGATTGTTCAGCGGTCGCCCTTCCGAATGGCACTGCATACATACGTCGTTGGCCCTCACAAAATCAAGCCTACCGGGATTCACAATATTCGATTTTGAAGGCGCGGCGGCGTGAGCACTCCCCGCTCCGTGGCATTTCTCACAACCCACATTCCATTCCGTCACGGAGTTATCTGCAGTATTGAAATTCGTCGAATGGCAGCCGTCACAGGTCGGGCCAGTGGGCCGTTTCATTTGCTCCGCTGGGTAATGCTTGGTCCACCAGTCCGTTCCATCACGAACATAATAGTTGCGCCAAACGCCCGCTTTCACGTCCCATTGCGCAGGAAAAACGAAATAGTCATTCCCTATTTTGGTAAAGTAGCGCTGCTTCCATTTGCTCCCATAGGTGAATGAGACATCTTCTTTTTTGAACGTAACCAAAGGGTTCGGCTTTGAAAAGTCGCCTAAAATCGCTTGCGGCTTCACCTTCGGATCCTGCAGCACATTCGCCATCAGTGTCTTCTTCCAGCGGCTGTAGACCTCGGTGTGGCAGGTGCCGCATTTTGCGGAACCGGCGAATTGTCCAAACGCCTGAAATCCCATTGTTAAGAAGATCAAAAATATCCGCATACCTGTCATGGTACACCTTGGTGAGGTAGACTACTCAGTTCAAGCGTATGCGAAGACTTCTTCATAAAGCACTCGGTTTGGCGGTTGTATCCATGGCCATTTCCCATGGCCAAACTCTAACACTTGCAGAGTGTATTCGACTGGCTGAATCCGTGCCCTCCTCCGTCAGCATTGCTCGTCACGAAGCCCGCATTGCAGCCTTAGGTGTAAACGCCGCACGCACTTCATTTCTGCCGCAAAGCAATTTCACCGGTGGCGCAGTTTTCAATAGCACAGCCGCCGGCTCCAGCCGATTTGTGGCTTTGAATGGGCAACGCGAATACATAACTTTGGCCAACGTTGGATTGGAACTGGACACTTCAGGACGTTTGCGCGCCGCCTATGCACGGGCGAAAATTAATCGCGATATTGCCGAAGCGGGAACTCGCATTACCGCCCGCGATTTACGGCGCGCTGTCACTACCGCCTATTACTCGCTGCTCGCGGCGCGGAAACTCTCGGAAGCAGCAGAGGCCAGCTTCGGGGAAGCGCGCAATTTTGAGGCTAAAACCAGAGCACTTTTCGGAGGCGGCGAAGTGGCCCAGGCCGACGTGGTCAAAGCTTCCACACAAACCGTTGCCTTCGACCAGCTTCGGAAAGCCGCCGAGTTGGACACGCGCCTCGCCAATCAGGAACTGGCCAGTTTTTGGACCACCGATGTCGACAAGCAGTTGGAAGTTGAAGACACTTTAACCCAAGCCCCACCCAGTGAAGAAGCAACGCCGGGCGCTTACTTGCGGCGACCGGAGTTTCTTGTTTTTAACCTGCAAAAACAAGGTTTCCAACTGGATGCCAAGCGGGAACGTGCAGTGCTGCTACCGCAGGTTAACCTAAATTACCAGTACGGGATTGACGCCAATGTTTACTCTTATAAAGAGCGCGGCTCAGCAATGTTCGCAACGGTCACCGTCCCTATTTTCGATTGGTTCAAAGCCCGCTCCCTTAGCCGGCAATTCAAGTTACGAGCTGAACAGATCGACAACACTCGCAGCTTGACGGAACGGGCATTTTCACGGGAGTACGAAAATGCCCGTGCCCGCGCATTATCCTTGTTTGAGCAAAGTAAGCTGGCCGAAACTCAAATCAAACTGAATGAGGATAATTTGCGCTTGTCGCAGATTCGCTATCAGGGTGGCGAAGGTCCAGCCTTGGAAGTTGTTGTGGCACAAACGCAACTGCAACAGGCTCGGGCTAATTACTATACAACGCTGTTTCAATACGCAAACGCACGCGCCGCCTTGGAGGTCGCACGAGGACAATGAAACGGATTCTTGCATTCAGTTGTCTGGCTCTTATTGGTTGCGGCGGCCACAAGGAAGAAGAACCAGCCAAACCAAAAGCGATTGTTGCTGTGAAGACAGCACGAGCAGAATTGAGTTCCGTGCAGTTGACGCTGCAGGCACCCGCAACCATCTTTCCTCGCGAGCAGGCTAACATCACCCCCCGCATGACTGCAGTGATTCGCGAATTGAAAGTTCGTAAAGGGGATAACGTTGCTGCTGGTGCACTGCTTGCTGTTTTGGAAAATCGGGATCTGGTTTCGCAGCGCGATGAAGCCCAGGCAATGCTGGCCGACGCTCAAGCCACATTAGAAAAAACCAGCAAAGGTACCATTCCAGCCGATGTAGAGCGGGCTCGCGGAGCAGTTGCTACCTCAACCGCAACCATGAATCAGACAAAGAAGATTTACGATCGCCGCAAGGCTCTCTTCGATCAGGGAGCAATTCCGGAGCGCGAATTGCTGGTCAGCGAAACGGACTTTTCAATGGCGCGTACCAATTTTGAAGTGGCGAAAAAGTCATTGGATTTGCTGGAACAGCAATCGCGCGGTCAGGACATTAAGATTGCCGAAGCGCGCGTGGAGCAAGCCAAAAGCCGTCTGGCAACCATGAGCGCGCAGCTGCAATATTCCGAAATCCACGCACCTTTCAACGGAGTGGTTACCGAGCAAACTCAATACGCCGGAGATTTAGGACAGCCGTCCAGCCCAATATTTACGATTGCAGATCTTTCCGTAGTCACTGCCCGTGCTCAAGTCCCAGAGGCGGAAGCGGCTCGCACAACTATCGGCCAAGCCTGTTCGTTCCGCACTGGAGAAGGTGAGGGTGTTGAAGTTGGGGGCCGCATCAGCGTGGTAAATCGCGCCGTGGATCCGCAACGCCGGACGGTGGAGGTGTGGTGCGAAATCGCCAGACCGCCGCAATCATTGCGAGCCGGTTCCTTTGGCTCCGTAACCATTAAGACAGGCGGCCCGCACGATGCGCTGATGGTTCCTATTGCCGCTTTGATGTTGGACGAGGGCACCAACAAAGGGCATGTGATGGTAATGGATGAAAAATCCATCGCCCACAAAAGGGATGTCCAAGTAGGAGAAACGCAAGGCGACCGCCGCATCGTTACTTCGGGTTTGAAGGCGGGCGAAGTTGTGATTACGGAAGGTGGCTATGAACTTCCTGACAACACAGAAGTCACCACAGGCAAGAAATGACAAGCGCACTGGCAACGTTTGTTAATTCTCACGGACGGGCGCTGGTCCTGGTAGTACTTTGCTTCGCCCTTGCCGGCATTGTACTAGCACCACAGATTCCAATTTCAATCTTTCCGCAAACCGACTTTCCACGGATTGTGATTCTGGTGGACAATGGCATCGCACCGCCAAACATTCAAATGACCACCGTTACGCGGCCCATTGAAGAAGCCATTCGATTGGTGCCGGGGGTGACAACGGTTCGTTCCACAACCGCCCGCGGCTCCACTGAAATCAGCGCCTTTTTCCGATGGGATGTGGATATTCTGAATGCACTTCATTTGGTGCAGGGGCGCATTTCGCAAGTCACTCCATCGTTGCCGCCTGAATGCCGTTTCTATATTAACCGTCTCACCTTTTCCGTGTTCCCGATGGTTGGCTTCAGTATCACATCGCCCAGCCGCAAGCCCTCTGAGCTTTACGATCTTGCTTACTACGAAATCTCTCCACGGCTTTATCGCTTGTCCAGTGTGGCTGAAACTCGCATTGTTGGCGGTCGTTCCCCGGAGTATCACGTCATCGTCGACCCCAAACGCCTCAACGCCTACAACATGCCGTTGACCAAAGTAGTGGACGCCATTCGCAACACCAACACCATTGTTCCAGCAGGTATGTTGCAGGAAAATTATCACCTCTACTTAACCACCGTTACCGGCTTGATGGATAAGCCGAGTCAAATTGAAAATACCGTGGTGGATGTGGTGCGCGGAACACCTGTGCTGGTGAAAGACATTGGCCAAGTGCTGCCCGGCGAAAAGCCGATGTACAACATTGTGACGGCCAACGGCTTGCCTGCCGTGCTGGTGAACGTGTTACAGCAACCCGATGGCAACGCCATTGAAGTGGCCGATTCCGTGAATGCGGAACTGGCGGAGATTCGCAAAACGTTACCCAAAGATATTGAACTTTCCACTTACTACGATCAGTCGATTCTGGTTCGCGATTCCATCAGCGGCGTTGTGGAAAGTATTCTAATCGGCTTACTCCTTTCAGTCGGCGTGCTGATTGCGTTCCTCAAAAATTGGCGGACAACCATGATTGCCGCCGCTGTAATTCCAGTTGCTGTGCTAATGGCTATTGTGGCGATGAAGCTGTTCCATATGAGCTTCAACCTGATGACCCTAGGTGGCATTGCGGCCTGCATCGGTGTTGTGATTGACGATGCCATTGTGATGGTGGAAAACATTGCGGTCCATCTGAACCTGGGGCAAAGTCCGGTGGAGGCGGCCCGTAGTGCCATCATCGAACTGACTCCAGCACTGATCGGGTCCACGCTAACGCCCATCGTCGTTTTTGTTCCGTTGGTTTTCCTCGGTGGAATCACGGCTGTATTTTTTAGGGCGCTGGCGTTGACGCTGGTAGCAGCGCTGCTGGCCTCTTTAATTCTGGCGCTGGTGTTCACGCCGGTTCTGGCAGGCTGGTTGTTGAAGCCGGAAGCAGAAGCCAGCGAAGGCCGCATCATGCGAAAGTTGACTGCGACCTATGGTTCCACTCTGCGATGGTCCATCGGTCATCCATTGGTGATTGTTGCCCTCAGCCTTCTGATTTTGGCTTGTGCGGGTGGCCTGTTTTATAACCTCGGCAGTGGCTTCCTGCCGGAAATGGATGAAGGTGCTTTCGTATTGGATTACCGTACGCCAGCCGGCACTTCATTGGTTGAAACGGACAGGTTGCTGAAACACGTTGAAAAGTTCTTAGGGGAAACTCCAGAAATTGAAAGCTACTCCCGCCGCACTGGTGCGCGTCTGGCATTGGCGATCGCGGAGCCGAACACAGGCGACTTTCTGATCAAGCTGCGCAAAGACCGCAAGCGTTCCCTAGACGATGTTACCAGCGAACTACGGCAGAAGATTGTGACTTCTGAAACTGCGATTGAAGTGGAATTCCCCCATATTCTTGAAGACTTAGTGGGCGACTTGGCTTGGTCGCCGCAGCCCATTGAAATCAAGATCACGCATAAGAACGAAGATGTTTACAAGGCAGTGGCGAAGTCCGTTGAAGAGTGGTTGCCAAAAGTGAAAGGTGTGGTGGACATCGTCAATCAGAATGTTGTAATCGGGCCTGCCGTGAATTTTAGAGTGGATGGAGACAAGGCGCAGCGTGCTGGATTCAGCGTGGCTGATGTGGCGAACCTGCAATCCACAATTGTCGATGGACAACTGGCGTCGCAGATGATTATCGGCAACCGCCGAGTTGGGATTCGCGTGCGTTACCCGCTGGATTCCCGAAATGGGGTTGAGAAGCTGCAGGGTTTGCTGTTGAGTTCAGCAACCGGGAATACAGTTCCGCTAAGCAGCATTGCGCATGTGGAAATGGTGGAAGGCGAAACAGAAGTACGTCGCGAGAATTTGCGCAACCTTGTTGCTGTTACTGCACATCTTGAAAAACGCGATCTAGGATCGGCAATGAAAGAGATTCAGGATCGGCTCCCCAAAGAAGTAACACTTCCACCCGGTACGGATATTGAATATGGTGGTCTCTATCAGATTCAACAGGAATCGTTCCGAGGTCTGGCGCAAGTGATGTTGATGTCCATCCTGCTAATCTTCGTCATCCTTGTTTTCGAATTCCAATCGTTCGCCCATCCGGTGGCAATTGTCCTGGCCACAGTGCTGTGCACCTTCGGTTCGTTGTTGGCTTTGACCGTAACCGGTTCAACGCTTAACATTTCCTCTTTCATGGGAATCATCATGGTGGTGGGCATTGTGCATAAGAACGGTATTTTGATGTTGGATTCAGAGCAACACTTCACGGCCCTTGGACTGCCTTTGGACCAAGCAATTTTCGAGGCTGGACGCCGTCGCATGAGGCCCATTCTGATGACCGCGCTGGCCACCATTTTCGGAATGCTGCCGTTGGCACTCGGCGTTGGGAGCGGAGCTCAATTGCTGCAGCCGTTGGCAATTGCCATCATCGGCGGCGTGTTGGTTTCCATGGTACTTTCCCTAGTGATCACGCCGGTGATTTTCTATTTATTGCGAAGGAAAGGCCGCCTAAATCGGAGTACCGGACTGGAAGCCATTTAGCAGTGATACCTTGGAAGAAATGACAGCACCCGAGGTTTCTCTTGAGAGATACATTCGCGAAAAACGATCCCGCGGGGAATTGATGTACTCTCACATAATTGGACGCGTGGCTGTTGAAGATCTACCACCCGATCATCTTTATAGATCGCTTGTGAATTGGATGAACCAACAACTATCGGACATTGGCATTAATTCGACAGGCGGATATGCATTGTCGCCACTGCATTTTGACTTGGTGGAAGTAAATGACAATAAGGCGCGCGCTCATGTTTTCGAAACGGAGGAATTCGGTTTCATTGTCGTGACGCAACCAATGGTTGACGAAATGAAAGTTTTGTCGAGCTGCCTAGTTGATCAGAATCCTATCTTCATGAATTTACAGATCGCACCCCTAGCCATTTCGGAAGATATCGTTCATCTACTGCTTTTGATGCAGTTTTGCTTCGTAACATCGCACGAATGGTCCCACTTGGCACGGCGGCACTTGGAGGATCTTCAACACGACGAAGCTGACATCAGCGAATACCTCGGCCAGACGCAAGAGTTGGATGGGATACGGCATTTTCTACGACCTGGAATACTTCTTCAAAGGCGGCGGCAGGCAAATCGCGTCGCAGTTGTTGAGGATTTCAAACGAGAAAGCATTGGAAAAGTCCATCCTTTCATGCTTTCTCCTGTCAATCACGACTCAGTTTTGCGCTCGTTGGGCGGGGAAGATTCACATCGATCCCGATGCTCGCACGGAACATCCACCGTCGCCTTTGCGCATCGAGTATTCGATGCTATTTGTCGAAATGTGGTGTCGGGAAGTTAGCGGAATTGGTACGTCCTGGATGACGGACGGTACGCGAAATTCTTACTCCTCCATGGTAGCCGAGCTATTCCCTCAACCCGCGAAAGCTGGATGGGATCAGCAAATCTCGTGGCTCAAGAGTCCACAGAGCGAACAATACCGAAGTCAAATTCGGCACAGTTTTGACCGCATTCGAACGCAAGGAGGCGGTATAGAATCAAATTAGAGGTTTCAAATATGCCAACAACTCTTACAGCCACGCCGTCCACCGCCTTGCCGATTGAACCTCCTCGGAAGCGTTGGACTCGCGACCAATGCCAGCAGTTGGAACGAGTCGGGTTGTTGGACCAGCAGCGCCTTGAGTTGGTGGATGGAGATCTGATCAACAAAATGGGCAAGAACCGTCCTCACGTTGTCGTGCTGGCATATATGATGCATTGGCTGTTCCAAACTTTTGGCAAGGAAACAGTGAACTCGGAATGTCCGGCCGATGTTGCTCTGGAAGATAATCCCAGCAATGAACCTCAGCCTGATTTGGTTGTATTCAAACAGCCGTCCAACCTTGTAGCATCACGCAACCCAAGGCCTGATGAATTGCACTTGGTCATTGAAGTCTCAGATACAAGCCTGTACTTTGATCTCACAAAGAAAGCCGCACTTTATGCCCGCGCTGGGATCGTGGAGTATTGGGTACTGGACGTAGCAGGACGCAAGTTGTTCGTGCATCGTGATCCACGGGCCGGCAAGTTTCAATCCATTACTGAATATACAGAGCAGGAAAGCGTCGCACCGCTAGCTGCTCCGGCTGCCCAATTCCTGGTTAGTTCGGCGTTTCCCTCTTCAGAATTAACGCCAGGCTAGTACCCCCTAAACCACTCGCCCAAAGCTTCTGAAGACTCATACGTTGTATCCTAGGATTTACCGTACTTTTCAGCACAAGCCACACATTTTGGGGGTTTTCTAAACTTGTCACGCTTTTCCGCCGCCTTCAGCATTCTCTTTAAAGGCACATTATCCGAGGATGACGCACGCCTTCTTGGCTACGTCAAACCGACCGTTATCAAACCTGCGCCGCCAGTAAAGGAGATCAAAGCTTCCGATGGCGCGCTTCAGCTGTTGGGCATCCTCCAGCGCGACGCGCGTTTGGTGGATTTTCTTATGGAAGACATTTCTGGCTATTCCGATGAGCAGGTTGGAACTGCTGTCCGCAGTTTGCAGGAACAATCGGCTATCGCGCTGAAACGCTATTTCACCTTTGCCCCCGTAATTGACGGAGTGGAAGGTACGCAAACTACTGCGGCAACTGCTGGAACATTGGCAGCAGACGGAGTGAAGTTCCTGGGCAACGTGCCTGCAAAAGGCAAACCACAGGGAGGCGCATTGCGTCACAAAGGTTGGAAGGTGGACAAGGTGAACTTGCCCGCTGTGCCCGGTGGACAGAATTTGAATATTCTTGCCCAAGCTGAAATTGAAGTCGAGTAGGAAATCCAAATTGTCCGTAAAATATGTAGTTGGTATCGATCTGGGAACGACGAACTCGTGCCTTGCTTATTCGCCCGTCGCAACTGGTGATGACGTAATAAGCGTAGAACTTTTTTCCGTTCCGCAGATAATCAATCGCGGTGAAATTGGCGAGGAAGCGTTGTTGCCTTCCTCCTTATATCTACCGCAGGAATCGGAATTTGCAATAG
This sequence comes from Bryobacterales bacterium, assembly GCA_043745195.1. Lineage (GTDB taxonomy): Bacteria > Acidobacteriota > Terriglobia > Bryobacterales > Bryobacteraceae > JANXSF01. The sequence goes on from JAYTTF010000224.1 coordinate 35,188, forward strand.
GTACGAATCCGCTACCATGGGATCCGTCGCCTGCTGTGATCACTGGATCTTACGCGCAGAAACGCGGCGTGGAAGTACCTGGGCGATTAGTGACTTCAGCCAAAAGCTGGCTCTGCTATGCGGGGATTGATCGCAACTCAGCATTGCTGCCGGTTAACGCGGCGGAGGGGTTAGCGAAAATCTCGCCGGTTGAGGCTTCACGGCAATTCCTGGAACATCTGCGCAAAGCTTGGGAGCACAAACATCCTGACGCGCCGCTTGCCGAACAACAAGTGCTGATCACGGTGCCGGCATCATTCGACGCTGTTGCCCGCGACCTGACACTGGACGCGGCACGCACAGCCGGCTACGGCCAAGTGGTGCTATTGGAAGAACCGCAAGCAGCCTTTTATGCCTGGTTGGAACGGCATCCTGATTGGCGGGAGCGGGTGCATGCAGGTGACTTGATTTTGGTGGTTGACATAGGCGGTGGCACTACCGATTTCACCCTTATCACCGTCACCGACAAGGCTGGACAAATGGAGTTGGAGCGCGTGGCTGTGGGGGAACATATCCTGCTGGGCGGCGATAACATTGATTTGGCTCTGGCTCGTTCCGTAGAACAAGACTTGGCTGCACGCAATGTGAAACTGGACGCCATGCAGTTGCATATTTTGTGGCAACGCTGCCGTGCTGCGAAGGAAAAGTTACTAGCTGAGGATGCTACAAAACGCGAAGAACCAGTAACCATTCTGGGTCGAGGCACTGGGCTGATTGGCGGCACTATCAAAGCATCGCTTAAGCGGGAAACCATTGACAATTTATTGAGTAACGGATTTCTGCCGGAAACTGCAAGTGATGATTTACCCGCCAAAACTAAACGAGCTGGGTTGCAGGAAGCAGGCTTGCCATACGCATCGGACGCAGCCATTCCAAAGCATCTTGCCAAATTTCTGCGGCAACCTTCGGCCGTCAACATACGGCGCTGCGCTAGCGGATTGGCCGCTCCAACACACGTGCTATTCAATGGCGGAGTGCTGCGCGCCCCCTTAGTTCGCGGCCGCTTGATGCAAATTCTGAACGGCTGGTTAACCGCGGAACATTTGCCAGCCGCTGCCGTACTTGAGGGCGAGGACTTGATGCACGCCGTGGCGCGCGGTGCTGCTTACTATGGGCAAGCAAGGCAAGGGCGCGGCATTCGCATCCGTGGCGGTGTGCCGCGAACTTACTATGTTGGGATTGAATCAGCGATGCCTGCGGTGCCTGGAGTGAAGACTCCGGTGAAAGCTCTGGTGGTTGCTCCATTCGGCATGGAAGAGGGCACTTCGGTGCGCATTGAAGGGAACGAGTTCGGGCTGGTGGTGGGTGAGCCCGCTGAATTCCGTTTCTTCGCTTCGTCCATCCGAAAGAAAGATGCCCCCGGCGCATTGATTGAAGTTGTGGGTGATGAACTGGAAGAATTGAGCCCAGTTGAGGTTTGGATGGAGGAAACATCGTCATCCAAAAGCCCACAGGTAAGCGTGGTTCGGGTAACGCTGGAAAGTTCAGTAACCGAGACCGGCTTATTGGAGCTGTGGTGCGTGTCACGCGATGAGCGCCGGTGGAAACTGGAATTTAACATTCGGGAACGTGTGCAATGAAAATCGGAATTGACTTAGGGACAACCAACAGCGCACTGGCGTTTGTAGATCCGCGCGAAGCGGAGGAAGCGGAATTTCCGCCAATTCACATTTTTGAAATCCCGCAATTGGTTGCAGCCGGGCAAACGGAATTGCGGCGCACGCTGCCTTCGTTTCTCTATGTGGGAGACCGCGAACCTTCCGTGGGCGTCTATGCCCGGGAACAAGGAGCATTGGTTCCCACGCGCAGTATTCATTCGGCTAAGTCGTGGTTGTCGAACGCAGAAGTGGATCGCACGGCGAAGATTTTGCCATGGGACGTGCAGGAATCGTCGCGTGAATTTTCTCCTGTTGAAGTTTCCTCAAAGTACCTGGCACACATGCGTGAGACTTGGGACAAAGCTTATCCCGATTTCCCTTTAGCTAGTCAAGACCTGGTTTTAACAGTGCCTGCTTCATTCGATGCGGAAGCTCGTGAACTGACAGTGCTGGCTGCAAAAGAAGCAGGTCTCGAAAAAGTAATCCTGATTGAAGAGCCTGCTGCGGCCTTCTATTCGTGGATCGCAAATCACCTCACTCAATCTCGCAAGAGCCTGTTTGACGGGATGACCGTGCTTGTATGTGACGTCGGCGGAGGCACAAGCGATTTCACACTGATCAAAGTCTCTCGCACTGGAGACTTAGTCGATTTCACCCGCACTGCTGTTGGTAAGCATCTTCTGCTTGGCGGTGATAATCTTGATTTGACACTTGCCTGGTTGGTTGAAGCGAAGCTGGGCACACAGCTTTCCATTCGTCAGCGTAGCGGGTTGAGACGGCAATGTGCTTCGGCCAAAGAAAAGATGCTGGCTGACGCCACTCTTGAAAAAATAGATATTACAGTGCTTGGCGCCGGTTCCTCTCTGATTGGCGGAACGCTGCGAACTGAGATTACTCGGGCTGAAGCTTTGGAACTTGCACTAGATGGGTTCCTTCCGTTTTGCGAATTAAGCGACAGGCCCAAAGAAGATAAGAAAAGCGTCTTCCGTGAACTTGGTTTGCCCTATGTTGCCGATCCGGCTGTGACGCGCCACTTGGCAGCTTTCCTCGAAAGTGCCGGCGGTGCTGTGCCTGACGCCATTCTGTTCAATGGCGGATTTTTCATACCGGCCATTCTGCGAGATCGCGTGGCCGATGTTTTGGAAAAGTGGTTTGCAAAGCGACCTATCATTTTTGAGAATCACGATTTGGATTTAGCAGTCGCTGTGGGTGCAGCGTATTATTCCCACGTGCGCACTACCGGAAGCGGGGTACTGGTTCGCGGTGGATTGCCGCGTACTTACTTCCTGGGAGTGGGCGATGCTTTGGATGGAATTCACGCCCTTTGTCTTGCTCCGAGGGGAGTGGAAGAGGGTGTCACGCTAGCCTTGGATGTGCCTAATTTACGGCTGGTGGCGAATAAGCCAGTGTCGTTCCGTTTGTATAGTTCCTTAACACGGACAGGTGATCAATTAGGGGATCTGGTGGAGTTTCCTGCTTCAGCGCTTGATGGCGACCTGCACGTGCATGCTCCGTTGAACGCCTTGATCCGTTTCGGCAAGCCTGTTGGCGAGCGGCTGATCCCAGTGAAGATCGGCACCAAGCTGACTGAAGTTGGCACCCTTGAAACCTGGTGCGATTCGCTGGAAAGTGAGCATCGGTGGCGTTTGCAATTTGAGTTGCGCAAGGCTGCTGCGAAAGCAGGCAATGTGGCTAAGCGCGCTGCGGCTGTGGTGAGCGATGAAGCTGTGCAGAGGGGTGTTCAACTGATTCAGGAAGTTTTCGGGCCTGAAGGCACTATGCCCCCGGAAGAACTACCTGCGAAGTTGGAAGCAGCCATGGCGTTGGGACGAAGCTCCTGGCCGCTGGCAGCCATTCGGCAATTTGGCGGATTATTTTTGGAACTGGCGGAAGGACGCAAGAAGTCTGCATCGCATGAAGCGCGTTGGTTGAATTTAGCGGGACTTTGCCTGCGCCCTGGCTTCGGCTTTCCGGGCGATGAATTATTGATGGAACAGGCTCGCCGGATTTATGCTCAAGGGCTGGTGTTTTCGACCCAAATTCAAAACCAAAGCGAATGGTGGATTTTCTGGGGACGAGTGGCCGGTGGGATGAACCGTAATCAGCAGGTGGATTTGTACCAGCGCGTTTCGGCGAATCTGATTACCAAGGGCAAACCTGTGAGGCTGAATTCCAGCCTGGTGCGGGAAATGTGGCGTATGGCTTGCAGCCTGGAACATTTGCCAATAGGTACACGGACTGAACTTGGTGACACTCTATTGAAGAAAGTGAAAGCGGGAGATTTCAAGGCCAGCGAGTTGTGGTGCATGGCGAGGTTAGGTTCGCGGGAACTTTTCTATGGTCCTCTGAATCAAGTACTGCCTTCAGCTACTGCGGGAAGATGGGCAGAAGCGCTGGCGCCGGTGGAAGGCACAGCAGAAACTGTGGCCCGCTTAGCGCGACGAACGGGTAACGTCACCATAGACCTGCCAACTACCACCGTGGATTCGCTGCGCAATCAATTGCGCCGCCGACCAGAGGGCGAAAAATGGCTCTCCGTTCTGGAAGGAGAAGGCGGCAAGGATCTGGATGCAATGGGCCGCGTATTCGGCGAAGAATTGCCGGCAGGTTTGGTGATGACCGGTAGTCAATCTTAGAGCTTAAATTCGAAAGCGAAGCCTGCAACTATGTTGGAAGATTTTCCATTTGCTTCAAATGGTTTGAATTTCCACTTCTTCATTGCATTGGTGATCGAAGATGAAAACAAGGGATTTCCATTGAGGATCTGTATTTTTTCTACTGCCCCATTGGTATCAACAAAGCAATCTACTTGAACTCTTCCAGCTAAACGCATTTGCTTGGCCATCGCAGGATATTCCGGGTCCACTTTAGACACTATTAATTTGCGCGCTTCGCCCTCGGAAAGTCGCACCGAGTCGTCGGCGGAGGCAATGATTGGTCCCAGAGAAAGCAATATCCCCATAAAAACTATACCCAGAAGTTTGTTGGTTTTTTCAATTCTCACGTTGGTTCACCTTTTGAAGTCTCTTGACTTACGGAAAGCATATCGGTGCCAGCAACCAGGGTTATTAAAGAATCTTTTTTGCTTATTACTATTGGGTTTCTTACCGAAATGATGTTTAGGCGGGTGGCCAAGGTCGGGCTAGGGGCAGAATGTTGAACTTTTTTCAAAATCAAAAACTGATTGTTAAGACGATGGGTGGCTTTGTCGTTACTTCTATCATTACTATGGCCGTTGGGTTGTGGGGGGTAAGTGCCGTCCAAACCGAAAGTGGCATGATTGAAAGAATATACACTCGCCAAGTGGAACAAGTTAGCGACTTGAAGGAGTCACAAATTCTTTTGCTTAAGGCGCTATCTGGTCAAAAAAACGCGCTGGTTGCATATACTCCTGAGCAGCGAATCTCCTTCTTGAAAGAGGTGGAAGCTAGCCGCCAGCAATTCGATCAAATTCTGACTCGCCTTCAAAAAGGGTCCCAAGGCCTTGATAGCGATAGGGTGGGCCAGATTCAAACGTCTTGGGTGGAATTCGAAAAGGCAAATGATTTAGTTATTACCAAGCTGAAAGCAGATCAAGTAGAGCAAGCTTTTTTAGTGTCCAATGGGGAGGCTTCGGTGAAATTTGCTTCAACGCAAAGTGCACTCCAGTCTCTGGTGGATCAGCGCAAGGCTGAAAGTAATGCGGAGTATAAAGACTCAATTGCTCGAAATCAGAATGCGCGATTTGTGATGCTAGCCCTATGCTTGGTTGGTGTAGGCATTGGGCTCACGCTGGGTTATGTAATTTCACAGGCCGTCGCCCGTCCGATCAGTCGAGTTGTTGAAGGATTGCAAGCTTTGGAGCGAGGTGACCTTACTCAAATCATCGGTATTGACACCCAGGACGAAGTGGGAATTCTTGCGCGATCTTATGACAGCTTGACGGCTCGTTTGCGCGAAGTGATGAACGATGTACAAACCGCGTCTAATAATGTAGAGCAAGCGGTAGCATTGGTCTCTTCCTACGGAAATGGAGGGAACTTTAGAGCGGGTCGATCGGGGACTCCGACAATTGAAGAAACAGCCGTTGCTATGCGTCAATTGCTTGAAAGCTCGCAACGAAATGCACAACTGGCTTCTCAGGCTACCGAGAATTTCACCACCGTCAGAGCTAGCGCGGAACAAGGCCGGAAAGCTATGGAACAAATGATTGATGCCGTAACAGCTATCAACAACTCCAGCCAGCAAATTTCCAAGATCATCCATGTGATGGATGAAATTGCTATTAAGACAAATCTACTAGCTTTGAATGCTGCCGTTGAGGCCGCTCATGCTGGAGATCATGGCAAGGGTTTCGCTGTTGTGGCCTCAGAAGTCCGCAATTTGGCCCAGAGCAGCGGAGCAGCGGCCAAGGACATCTCAAATCTAATTGCTGACTCAGTTAAGAAATCGGAAACGGGCAAGAACCTGGCGGAACAATCGGGACAGGTATTAGGAGATATCACAGAACAAATGGAACAGGTTAGCAAGATGCTCCTCGATATCTCGGAAGGTAGCAGTTTGCAGCGGGAAGCCATTGAGGGAGCCAGTAAATCGATAACCGTAATCGACAAGACAATGCAACAGAACTCCGAACAAGTAGGCCGTCTCCGGGAAGTGGTTAGCTACTTCAAGGTGTAGAAGCCACTTTTTACAAAAAATGACCGACTAACCTTTTGCCTCCACTTTCGTCAAACTGGATGTTGTGGGGGAACTGTTAGCCATAGCATCGCAACCAACACTGACGCTGGACGAGCCGGAACTGATACGCCTTGCCCAAAAAGGCGACCAGGATGCATTTGCACGTCTCGTGGAATCCTACGATAACAATGTCCTGCGCATTGCCTACAATCTTCTGCGATCAGAAGACGAAGCTCGCGACGTTTACCAGGAAGCTTTTCTTCGGGTATTCAAGAATCTGGACAATTTTCGCTTTGATTGCAGCTTTCATACCTGGCTTTACCGGATAGTCACGAATATTTGCCTCGACCACCTGCGCCGCCGCAAAGTGCGTAAAGAGGAACCCTCCACTCAACAGACCCCGGCTGGTACTATCAACCTCATTGATCAAATTGAAGAGCATCGCGCTTCCTCAGATCCCCAGCGCAGGCTGCTGAGCAAGCAGTTGGGCGAAAAAATAGAAGCAGCCCTTGAATCGCTCACCCCCCGCGAAAGAATGGTGTTTGAACTCCGCCATTATCAGGGATTGCGGCTGCGCGGCATCGGCGAGGCTCTGGGCACCACCGAGGAAGCTGCTAAGAATTGTCTATTTCGCGCTACGCAGAAAATGCGCTCTGCATTGGGAGAATTTGTATGAATTGCGAAAACACTCGCGAAAGATTGACGTTATTCGTTCACGGAGAACTCAATTTCGATGAGGAAGAACAGTTGGAAAACCATGTTGCTTCCTGTGCAGCTTGTGCTCGAGAACTGGCTATGGAACGCGCGATTCTGGAACTTGCAGAAGCGCACCGTTTGGAGCCAGCGATTGGACAATTGGCAATGGCTCGGCGGCAATTGGCGAATCGGATTGCAGGCGAAAAGCGGGGATGGTGGGCAAGTATCAGCGAATGGTTCGATTTCCACCCTGGCCTTCAGTTTGCGTTGAAACCCATTGCAGGGCTTCTATTGGCAGGTGCTGGGTTCTTTTCTGGTTGGGTGGTGCGCGAAGCAAAATCAGATTGGGGGCCAGTGGCACAACGCGTTCGTTTTGTTGAATCGGCCAAATCGGGTCAAGTAGAACTGGTGATCGACGAGATCCGGCAACAGAAATTGTTGGGTGAAGTGGACGATCCTCGCATCCGTCACCTTCTCCTTACGGCAGCAAAAGATCCTGACGACGCGGGGTTGCGAGCAGAGGCATTGGATGCATTCAAGGGGCGCACGCAGTCCGTCGATATCCGTGGAGTATTGCTCACGGCTCTGGAAAAGGACTCTAACTCAGAGGTCCGCATGCGAGCGCTAGAAGCATTGAAACCCTATACAGTCTATAGCGATGTTCAGCGGGCAGTTCAAAAAGCACTGCTGAATGACGAGAACTCGGAAGTAAGAACCATGGCAATTGACATGCTGATCCCCATCAATAAACCGGATGTCGCCGGGACTTTACAAAAGGTTATGGAAAGTGAATCGAACCAATACGTAAGGCAACGCAGCCAGTCTGCACTGGTTGCGATGAAGGCTTCTACCGATACTTTCTAGAAGCATCTGGCTAACAATTCCAAATTCAAAACGTCGAATGAATAGAGCGGCGAACTAGGATAGTATCGCCGAAACACTTTGAAATAAGGAAGTAGAATTATGCATCGCAATCTTCAAATCATTACCATTCTAGGGCTTGCTGTCCAGATCGGTTTCGCTCAACCAGTTCCTCCAGTACCACCCACGCCGGCGAGTGCTCCAGCACCGGCAGCTTGGCCGGATGTGCGAGTCTTGAACCTATCCAACCGAAGCTACCTGGGGGTGAATGTAAAAGAACTGGACAGCAATCGCGTCAAAGAATTGAAGTTGCGCGAGGAGCATGGCGTGGAAGTAACGCAAGTAGAAGACGATACACCGGCGGGCAAGGCTGGCCTTAAAGTTGGGGACGTGGTTCAAGAATACAATGGCCAGCGGATTGAGGGCACCGAGCAATTCGTGCGCATGGTTCGTGAGACTCCGGTAGGGCGGCAAGTAAAGTTGGGAGTGAATCGCCAAGGAACATCTATGACAATGATGGCCACAATTGCGCAGCGATCCAGCAAAGGTTCCACCAATACAACAGCGGTGCGGAAAATGGCGGAGGACGCGCGCCGCGATGCGGAAACAATGAGGGACCGTATTCGCGACGAGATACGGAATAACATGCCGCGCGCATATATGGGTTGGTCCAATGGGCAGTTGGGAGTTGAGGCTGAATCACTGAGTGATCAATTGGCTGTTTATTTTGGAGTCAAGGAAGGTGTTCTGGTGCGCTCGGTTAGAAAGGGTTCGGCGGCTGAAAAGGCGGGGGTGAAGGCGGGCGACGTGATTGTGAAAGTTGATAGCACGAAGGTAGCTACGCCGAAGGAAATCGCCACACAACTGCGGGCAGTGCCTTCTAAGAAAACAATCCAATTGCAACTTTTCCGGGATCGTAAAGAAGTTTCACTCGACGTGATTTTACCTGACGAGGATATGACACGCGGAAGTTCTTCGTCCAGGGCGAGGACCGTTCGCAGTACACCACCGGTACCGGCAAACAAGGATCAGGAACTGGAATAACCGGGGTTAATCTTTTATCAGTCGCGTAACAGTTTCCAGGTGATAGGTTTGCGGGAAGAGGTCAACCAGCGTCATTTCCGCAATAGAATATCCCCCAGCGGTGAGCGCCTGCAGATCCCTGGCTAGAGTTGGAGGGTCGCAGGAAATGATAGTGACCTGCTTTGCACCGATGCGGAGCAGTTCCTTGGTGACAGGCTTGCCCAATCCGGCGCGCGGCGGATCTGCAAGGATGAAATCGGGAGTTTTCTCAGCGCCTTCCAAAAACATTTCTGTCTGGTTTCGGATGGTATCCACTTTTCTATGAGCGGTGGCCATGTTTGCTTCCAGATCCGCATGTCCGCTACGGCTCATTTCAACAGCGGTCACTTTCTTGAAACGCCGCGACAAGGGAATGGTGAATAAACCAACGCCGGCGTAGAGATCGAATGCCAATGTTCCTTCAGCTTTGCCAATAGCAGCATCCACCAATTGCGGGATAAGAAACCGGTTGATCTGAAAAAAGGAGCGATGACTGACGCGGAAAATTTCGCCCATGGTTCGGTATTCCAGTGGGCCAGAAATTGCTCCGCCAATTTCTTTTTCCACCCAATCGAAGAAGCCACGAGCCACGTGCAGACCGCCGTGAGTCTCCATCACGTTCACTTGCACTTCACTTTCATTGCTGAATAATTCGATGGATTCCAGAAAGCGTGGGAAACGGCGATCCTTTACAATTCCCCGAAGAGCACACAAGGCTTCGTTGATCTTTGGAGAAACTATGGGGCATTCCTCGACATCGACTACTGTGTGCGACCCGGCCTTTCGATAGCCGATGCGGCCATTTTCAATATGAAATTGGGCGCGGTTGCGATATTCCCAAGGATCACCAACAATTGTTGCAATTTCAGTTGGAGCTTCCACTCGACCCACGCGCTGGAGAACTTCGCGCAGAACTGTCTTCTTAATCTCTAACTGATTTTCATAAAATGTGTGCTGATAATTGCAGCCACCGCAGTTGGTGAAGTAAGGGCACTTGGGATCAATTCGATCTGATGATGCTTCAATAATGCTTTCAATGCCACCTTCGTCGAACTCTTTTTTCTCTTTCACAACGCAGATAGTAATATCTTCGCCGGGCAGGACGAATGGCGTCATTACTACTTTGCCTTCATTTCGCGAAAGGCCAGTTCCGCCGTAAACCATTTTTTCAATACGCACATTACTATTGTCGCGCATGTACCCGTTGTTGCCGCTCTATATTGTTAGACGGCATTGCGAATGATCAAAACGCGGTTTATGGAACGGCCGTTGATGACATGTGAGCAGGCAAATAAGAGCCCCCAAGAGGTGAGACTGAAGATCTTAGAAAAGGCCGCCAAAGGGGACACGCGAGCCAGGCCGCTCGCTTAGTGCAATTCTCTGATTTACTGTAAAGATCAGTAGCTTGGGCCAGGCACTCGAATCCCCGTTGGCTTGCGGTATCCAGATTGCTGGACGTTCCAACTGCCGAACAACTTGCGGTATCCAGATTATCGAGGCATGCAACTACAGTAAGCTCGATCTATGGCAGAGACAGTTTTGATAACAGGGGCGTCCAGTGGAATAGGTCTGGAGTTGGCTCGAGTGTTCGCATCCAAGCGCGCGAATATTGTGATCACGGCACGGAATCAAAGTGAGTTGGAACGGGTGGCTGCAGAGTTGCGGACAGCGCATGGCGTTGAAGTTTCGGTTTTGGCGTGTGATCTGGCAAAGGCCGGCGCGGCTGAAGAACTTATTCATCGCATCGAACTACAAAATTTGCAAATAGATGTGTTGGTGAATAACGCTGGCTTTGGTCTGTACGGACATTTCAAAGATACGAACCTTCCAAAAGAGTTGGAAATGATCCAGTTGAACATCACCAGTCTGACCGTTCTTACAAAATTGGTTCTTCCCGGAATGGTGTCCCGACGTCATGGCCGAATTCTGAACGTTGCATCCACAGCTGCCTTTCAGGCGGGACCACTGATGGCAGTTTACTATGCCACCAAAGCCTATGTTTTGCACTTTAGCGAAGCCATCGCCAATGAACTGGAAGGAACGGGAGTCACCGTCACTACTCTATGCCCAGGGCCAACAGAAAGTGCCTTTGTTGGCAATGCCAATTTGGAAACTTCAAAGCTTTTTCACAACAAGAAAGTACCGACAGCTGCCAAGGTTGCCCGTGAAGGATATGACGCGATGATGGGCGGTAAGACGGTTCACATTGTGGGTGCCAGCAATTCTTTCTACGCGCTGATGGCGCGAATACTGCCTCGTAAGATGATGACAGCTGCGGTGCGCCGGGCACAGGATCCGCTGAGCAGCGAGTGATCCGCTTTGGTGTCAGAGAAGCTTTTCTTGCAAGGCTTGAATGTCTTTGCGGCTACTCTCATTAGGGTTAGCCTTCATCGCTTCAGCCAAAGCCTTGCTGGCCGCTGCTTTGTCTCCCTTTTGAGCGTGAGCCATGGCCAGGTGATATATATACACCGATGAATTCGGTTGTCCGGCGCTCTTGCTGATAATGTCGTTCAAGATTGGAATGGCGCTATCGGGTAAATTTTTCTTGATGTAAATCCAACCTACGGTATCCCCAATATTGGCATCGTTTGGGTTCATCGCCCATGCTCGTTGCGCAAGGCTCAGTGCATAATCCAGATCCTTGCCTTCTTCCGCTACAATGAATGCCAGATTATTCAGCGCTATCGTGTGGTCAGGGTGCGACTTCAGAACATTTTCGTAGAAGGGACGAGCTTTCACCGGATCGCCTTGCGTATGCAGAAACATGGCCAGTTCAAAAGAGGCGTTGGCATTATCAGGCAGTAATTCCACAGCGCGCCTCAAATTTGACTCAGCTTGTTTTAGGTCACCTGATTGACGGTAGGCCATGCCCATGCGGACATACGTTAGGCCATCTTGCGGATTTTGTTTCAATAGATCCTGGTAGACTTTGATGGCTTCCGGGTAGTCTCCCTTTCTTACAGCAACGTTGCCATATGCAACCTTCAAATTGGTCTGCCCTGGGTGAAGACCTATTTCTTTGTTTAGCACCGCCAGCGCTGTGTCGAATTTTCCTTGCGACATGTAAATCTCAGTGAGCCCGAGCATTCCGCGAAGGTCTGGCGGATTGGATTGGTATAGTTCCGAAAATAGTTTTTCAGCTTCGGTAGATCGTTTTTCCTGGAAATAGTTGAAAGCCAGTTGGTACTTGGCATCGTTCGATTCAGGGTGGTCTTTGACAATGTTTTCCAATATCACGATGGCTGGTCCTACCTGTCCCATGGCCGTGACGGCACTGGCGACAATCATTTGAGCGCTTACATCGTTTGGCTGCAAGCCCAAAACATCGCGTCCAGTTGCAAGGGCAGCGACATTGTCTCCTTGCGCAAGCTGTATGTGAGCCAGCGCTAAACGAGGTGGGACGTAATCGAGACGTAGCTTGATGGATTCCTGGTATTGCGCCTTGGCCTCTTCAACTCTATTCTTCTTTTGTAACGCGCGACCCAGGTTGAAGCGAAGAACAAAATTTTCGGGCATCTGGGAAGAAGCAGATTTTAAGTCGACAATTGCTTTGTCAATCTGTTCTGGGTTGTCGCCGTGCAAATGGATAGTAGCTCGCATGGCAATTGAATCTGGATCCTTAGGGTTTTCTTTTAGCAACACCTCCGTCATCGCCAGAGCTTCGGGAAGCTTGTTCTGTGCGACCTTCACCTCGATCAAGCGCTTGGTAAAAACGATGCGCTTGTCAGGATTTGCGACTTCCCCAGCAGTGTAAGTCCTTTCGGCATTGTCGAAGTCTTTAATACGGAAAAGGAAGTCACCAGCCAAGTGAAAAGCATCGGGGTATTTTTTGGGATCGGAAACAAGCCGGTTCAGCACTGCTTTCATGTCCGTTACTTTTCGAGCGAGAAAATAATGAGTTGCCAAGTTTATAAGCAACGTCGCATCGCTGGGGTTGGCGGCGATTTTCTGGGTTAGGACGCCTTCTGCCTCGGCTATTTTTGTTGCCTTCGCGTAAATGCCATATAAGTTGTCGTAGGCGGGATAGTAAGTTTTATCTCTGGCGATCAAAGCCTTCAATACAGCTTCCGCCTCATCGGACTTTCCGTCCTTTACTAGCCTTTGTGCACGAATAAGCTCAGCGGCCATCGGAGGTTGACTCTGGGCCAAGCAAGGTAACAGGACCAAACTTACTAAGAATTTTAGGATTCCGAAATTCATTACCAATCAATAGCATGTATTCGAGGTTACGAGTGCAACGAACGGTCGGGTTTTCACGTCATTGCTTGCATGAAGCACGTTCTTTACTGCTGCATTCTATTTTGCTCACTAGTAACCGCCCAAGAACCGCCAATTCTGATTCGAATGATTCGAGAACCTTTGCGTGGCCCGGCAGGCGACTTAGCTAGGACCTACGTCAGCGCGAACCTGGGAACGGCAGTTTTTGGCGCATCGACGACAACAGGAATACCGGAAGCGGTGTTTTTTGAAACCCATGAATCGTACGCCAGCATTGAAGCAATCGACCAGCATGTGAACATCACGGCACTTTCAGACCGGGCACTGTCGACGTTGCTTCTGCACATACCGGGGCTAAGTTATCGGCCTGACCTTGCGGCAAAATTATTGCCGCGGGCTCGTTACTTTCAAATTTCAACTTACCGAATCAGACCTGGAACTGGACCAGAGTTCGGCGACCTGATCCGGCTTAGGCGTGCGGCCTATGATTCAATCAACCTGGATCCTAAAAACGGCAGTTGAGTTTAACTGTATAACGAAGGCTCTTGAAAAAAAGTGGACTTGCCATCATAGGATCAGCGCAATAGATTCACCCAAAGGGTTAGACTGAAGTGCGTAAAAAAGGTCGCCAAAGGGGACACGGTACCCAGGCCGCTACGCTTAGAGCTTTATAGGATTTCATTTAGAGTTCTGTGGCTTCAGGCCAGGGAACCATGTCCCCGTTTGGCTCGCGATACCCAGATCTTCGAGACAGTCAACTGCCGTTTCCAGGTTGATAGACCAGAGATGGCTTATCAGGTAATTGCCGGGGTAGCGGCCGGAAGTTATGTAATGATTGCGCCACTTACTTCGCTGAAGACATTGGATAATGCTCGACTTAAACACCATGAAACCGGAAGTTATTCATTTCATGCCATTTACGAATTTAGAAAAAGTGTAGTGACACGCCCTCTCCCTTTACAATCGTA
>JAYTTF010000225.1:0-15655 GCA_043745195.1 Bryobacterales bacterium
TGTGCACTTCTTCGGTACTCATCCATCTCTCTATTTTGCAGCACTGTGGCTCGAAGCGACCCGCCTGAAAGGCGGGGGGTTTAGACCGGGCACATTGAATTAAACTAGTTGGGATCGGGATACTCATTTTTTGTAATTTGATAGAAATTGGTCACATTCCATGTTGCTCTGGAAATTATCTGACTTGAAATTCGGCATGCTAATTGCGGAGGTGTCGGCGTTTTAACCGAGGGCTGAAGCTTGGCGATTCGTTCGAAAAGGCGGATGCAGGCGGAGACTGTTGGTGGGTCCGCGCGAAAACGATAGCTCCAAGCTAAGGGCGCGCTCGCAGCTATTTTGGACAACGGAGATTTGTTGTATTCGTTACTACACGGAAAACCCATAATAAACCAACCTAATGATGAAGAAATGCCATCTGAAAGCGATTTCAGAACGGCCTCTAGATGGTTAACCATGTTCCAGCGGAGGCGACTGTCCTGCCCGCTTCGATCTAGAGAAGTGCATGGGAATACTTATTAGACAAGGCCGAACGCAGTTGGTTTTTCGGAGATTTTCACCGACGTTTTAAAGCGCGACAGTCAGATCAACGAAGCGAAGAAATACAATTGATTTCCAAGTACGGTTGAGTTGCAAATACTTTCTGCGATGGCTATAACAATGCAACTTCCAGGAGTTTGGGATAGTTGCAACTCGGCGTGACCGCGTCGCCGGGTTTCGCCCGCATGCAATCAGAGATGGCCGGGCCGTAAGCTCGGATTGAAGCTAGCAGCGGAACTAGCCTAATGTTAAATTGATGGGATGCACTTCATCAGTTTCAAGGCTCCATTCTGAATGTCGCCGAGATCGAATCGATGATAGACACACCAGATGCCACGGCGACCTTAACCTTCCGTGGAGGGCAAACGATCGACGTTCCCGATGCGACGGCGAAGCAGATCGCAAGTCTATTGCAAAAAAACGGAATGATCGTTTCACAGGGAGTCACCAATGACAGAGGATGAGAAGAAGTCAGTGGTGGACTCACTCTGGAAGATGTATCAGGAGTCGTGTACTCAGGCTAGGCACCACGAAATACAGCGATCTTCGATAACGGCCGCGACGTTAGTGATATCAGCGGCGATTCTGGGAATAGTCACCCTGGATAAAGGCCTGCTGCCGAATGACCTTCCCCAGACGTTTTTCCTGATCATCCTTGGAGGCTTCTCTGCCACCTTCTCCTTGAAATACCACGAACGCTTCAGCCTTTATATGGAGCGTGCTAGAAAGTACCGAGACGCAATAGACGAGCAGCTTCCTGGTTGCCCGCTAGTAACAGCCAAAAAAAGGGCTGATATTGTGCATGGAATGGCCTTTCCCAGGCTAGAAAACTGGCACCTTCACAACTGGTGGGTGGCACTTAATTTGGTCGTTTCCTTGATTGGCATAGTGCTTACTATTGTCGTGAAGTGGTTTCCGGTTGCGCCCAATTGCTGACTAAACGAGCCTTGGAATTTGAAAGTTCACGAGTGCTCGAAAAATGTTCTTCTGGATTTTTCGGGTCGAACTTTCACTTGGCGGTTCGCGGGAAATAGGGAAACATGCGGGCTGTCCCCATATTAAAAACTTGGATGGCGCTAGAATATGATCATGAGCACCACAGTTCTCATACCCGTTGAAGATTACCTGCGGCTAACAGAGAAACCTTACCGTGAATACCGGGATGGTGTGGTCTCCCCAAAGGCTAAGCCTACTAAGTTTCATGCCATTATTCAGTACGCCTTGTTGATGCTATTGCGCGGTCAGGGATTGCGTCCTTTGCCCGAGCTTACTTTGCGAATTTCGCCGACGAAGTATCTGGTGCCGGATGTGTCCGTGGCTGCTGATTTTCCGGGACCATACCCAACTGAACCGATTCAGCTTTGTTGTGAAATTCTTTCTCCAGAAGACCGCTTGGGGTCCATGCTCGGCAAGTGTGAAGAGTACCATGCTTGGGGCGTGCCGTTCTGCTGGGTGATTGATCCCGTCAAGCGTAGCGCTTGGGAATATCACGCGGAATCGGAACCTGCCCGTATGAGTACAACGCTTCGGGCAGGGGACCTAATAATTAACCTGGAAGAATTGTTCTCAGCCCTGGATGATCAATAAAGCTAGACTGCTTCCGGATCCTTGTAAATGTACTTGATGACCGACTTGTACAACAGCAAATTCGGGGCATCCTGGCGATTGAATTTTAAACAGGTTTTGTCGTACCACTCAATGTAGCCTTTCAGAATTTCTCCGTCCTTCAGAACGGCGATCATCGGGGTTTTCCCCTGCATCTGCTTCATGTAATAGAAGTTTTCTGCATTGGTCTGCTCTGGCGGGACCATTTTTTTAGGAGCTTGGCGAGAACTTCCCATCGACTCCCTCATAGGGGGTGTCAAACTGCTGGTGCGAATTACTCTACGTCCGGTTGCTTCCACGATGCAACTCCTAATCAATATGGTGATTTCAAGTACAACTGCTTACTTACATTAGACGAAGAAAACTTAAGAAGTGTTTCTTCGAACCTATTGCATCACATTCCGTAGGTCGGCATCAACCCGGCCAATTCCTTACGCCTTTCTCATACTTACGGCAAGGGCATCTAATGCAATTCCCTTTTGGATATTGCGGCGCGCTAAATCCACCAATTCATCGGTCCTACCTACGGCCTTACGAATCCACTCAAAGGTAATGACGCTGGAAAGCTTACGAAGTTCCGTTTCCAAATCAATATTTCTGATTTTTGATCCACCCTCGAGTAAAACCAGAAGATCTTCCAGCAGCATGTAGAGAACTTTCAGGTAGCTATCGAGCTTTTCAGATTTCGAAGCACCGATGGAATCTGAAAACTTGACCCAAGTTTCCATGCTGGCTTGGCCGGATGCCACTCGGAGCAATGCAAGCATGGCGGTGCGCCGCTTGTTGTAGGCTTCCAGGTCGATACTAATGGCTAGGCCGGGGCTGCCGGATGCCAGGGCGATTCGCTGCACTGGACGGTCTAACCCTCTAGCGCGGACAAACTCCTTGAGTTCCGGTTCGCCGAGAGCACCTAACGCCAATTGGACGGCTCTGGAACGGATGGTGGGCAGAAGATCGTAGGCATTTTCCGCAGTCATGATGAGGATCAAATAGGGCGGAGGCTCTTCAAGAGTCTTTAGTAAAGAGTTCGCCGCTTGTTCGTTGGCGCGGTCAATATGATCAATCAGAAAAATGCGCCAGCGCCCTTTCAGCGGACCGAATTGGGCCTTTTCTTTCAAGAGGCGCATTTGTTGAATGGAGATTTGCCGAAGGGGGCCGTCGGGAGGAAAGGTGACGAAGTCGGGGTGAGCGGAAAAGAAGAGAGGCTCATCAGAACGTTTGTCAGCGGCCCACTTTTCGCGATCGGTGATTAGGTCCAGGTTCACTTCGGTGGATAGATCGTCGGCCTCAATGGGATCGGGGTTGGGTAGGAGTGCGGCGGCAAAGCGGCGTGCCAGGGTGGCTTTGCCAACTCCTTCGGGGCCAGAAAGCAGAAGGGTTTGGGGAATGCGGGAATCGCGGATCATGGTTTCCAGCGTATCCACGGCAGTCTTATTTCCAAAAACGTTGGCGATCATTTTCGTTCCTCCACCAATTTCCAAATGTCGGCGGCGATTTCGTCAATGGAGCGATTAGCGTCCACGATACGGAAGCGTTCGGGGTGATGTTTGGCCAAGTCGGCATAGGCGCGCTTAACGGTGGAATGAAAGTCGCGGGTCTCGTCGTCCAGGCGGGATTCGTTTAGTTGCGTTTCAAGGTTGCGGGAACGGGCGCGACGGAGGCCGGTATCCAAATCGATATCCAAGCAAATGGTCAAGTGGGGCTGCAAACCACGACAGGCGATGGTATCTAATTGTTCGACGAGAGCTGTGCCTAGTTTGCGAGCAGTTCCCTGGTAGGCCCAGGATGAATCGGTCCAACGGTCACTGATCACCAATTCTCCGCGGGCCAAGGCGGGGTTAACCAGTTCGTCCACATTTTGGGCGCGGGCGGCGAAGTAGAGCAATAGTTCGGCAGTTGGGCCTAATTCTTGATTCGCGGGGTCCAGCAAAATCTTTCGAATTTGGCGGCCGATGCTGGTGCCACCGGGTTCGGCGGTTTCAACTACGGTATGACCGGCAGCGCGGGCACGGTCAATCAGCAAGCGGAATTGCGTAGTTTTGCCGCAGCCTTCGGTGCCTTCCAAGGTGATGAACAGGCCTTTTTCGCACTTACTTTTAGTCATAGACGAAGTGAAGAACCTTCTTTAGATCTTCCCAGGCTTCGCGCTTGGCATTTTGATTGTAGGGACGTAACAGATAGGACGGATGGAAAGTGACAATTACTGGAATGTCGTGCCACTTGTGCCAGGATCCACGAAGCTTTGTGACACCTTCTTTAGTTCCTAAGACAGCTTTAGCGGCAGTTGATCCTAGAGCACAAATGGCCTTGGGCTTGATGGCCATTAACTGGCGGAAGAGGAATTGACCGCAGATTTCCATTTCATCGGGCTGCGGGGCGCGATTTTCAGGCGGACGGCACTTCACCACGTTGCAGATATAAACATCAGGCCGAGTGATGGCGATGCCTTCCTTCGATGCGGTGCCTTCAATCATTTGCGTAAGCAATTGGCCGGCGCGACCGACGAAGGGGAAGCCTTGAGCGTCCTCATCTGCACCTGGTGCTTCGCCAACGAACACGAGGGATGAAGATTCATTGCCCGATCCGAAGACAATTTTGTTGCGGCCTTCGCACAGGCGGCATCGTTTGCAATCGCCGATGTCTTTGCTGATTTTGAATAGTGTGTCGTTTTTGGGAGCGATGGAAGGGATTTCAGGAATGGGCATTATTTGAGGAGTTTGTGGGGATTGCGAAATTGCAGCACTAGGCTGGCGTTTATAGACATTTTCAATGCCAATGTCACGGTAAAATTCCAGTGCCGTGCGTAGTGTTTCGCGATCCATGAATTAGTAGTTTAGCAGTCCCGGCTGGATCAGTCCTGCAACTTCGCGCTTTGATGCTTTGTCAATTTCCAAGATCCGAAACGGTGGTAACAATTCCCAGCGCAACCTTATGAGTTCTCAGGTGAAATAGGGAAACACGCGGGCTGTCCCCATATTAAATTAGTCGAAGTTTTGCAATTTGATCTAGAATACGACTCGCAACTTCGCGCTTTGATGCTTTTTCAATTTCCAGCACTTCGCCGGTTCTTAAAACTAAAGTGACGGCGTTTTCATCAGCGCCAAAGCCGGTTCCTGGCTGATTCACAAAATTGCCTACTACCATATCGCAATGCTTCGCTTGCATTTTACGTTTGGCTTCGGCCAGCATATTTTCTGTTTCGGCGGCAAAGCCAATCAGGATGCGGTCCCCTTTTTGGCGTCCGATTTCGGCAAGAATGTCGGGGTTGGGTTCCAGGTCAAGAGTCAACCGTGTAGCGGTCTTTTTGATCTTCTGATTGGAGGCGTTTAGCACGCGGTAATCGGCCACAGCAGCGGACTTGACGACAATGGTGGCACCGTCCAGTTTCGCCAAAACTGCTTCGCGCATTTCCATGGCTGAACCAACCGGGATGAACTCTACGCCGATTGGAACGGGAATGTGAGTAGGACCGGAAACTAAAATCACGCGAGCCCCACGTCGCAGAGCGGATTCGGCAATGGCATAGCCCATTTTGCCGCTGGACCGATTGCCGATGAAACGCACGGGATCAATGGGTTCCTCGGTTGGGCCGGCGGTGACCAGCACAACATCGCCCTCCAGATCTTTTGGGCCGAACAGAAGGCGGGAAACTTCCTGGGCAATTGCGATGGGTTCAGCCAACCTTCCTGGACCGGTGGTTCCGCAGGCTAGCAACCCTTCGCCCGGTTCCACAATCACATGACCTCTGGCGCGCAATGTTTCAACATTCATAGAAACTGCCGGGTGATTCCACATAGCAGTGTTCATTGCCGGGGCAATCACAACTTGACCGGTAAACGCTAAATATAGTGTGGAAAGAAAATCATCAGCGTGGCCCTGAGCCATTTTAGCGATCAGGTCAGCCGTGGCCGGGGCAATCACCAAGAGCTGATTGTCCTGCGCGACTTTGATATGTTCAACGGCGCTGGAAAGCACTTCGTCGCCACCGCGATCTGAAAAAAGATCGGTGATCACCTTGCGATTGGTGAGTGCGGCAAATGTAAGGGGAGTGATGAATTTTTGGGCGGAGGCGGTCATCACCACTTGGACAGCGATGCCACGTTCCTGAAGCATGCGGGAAAGTTCTGCAGCTTTGTAAGCTGCAATTCCTCCCCCGACGCCCAGGACAACGTTCATGAAATTGGAAACCTATTCTTCAGCTAGTAAACGCGCTGCGGTTGCGGCCAAAGCGGCGTCGCGGATAGGATCTTCGTACTTCACTAGACCGCGCTTCACTTCTTCTAGAGCAGTGACGGTGGGTTTTTTTGAAGTGGCGGGAAGGAACGAGCGGGATCCTGCCTGAAGTTGACGCGCACGTTTGGCGGCAACAATGATGTAGCGATAGGTGCTCGCTTCGGGGTCGTCGGGAATCGCGAAATTCACATTGCGGGGCATGCTATCAGCCATAACTAAATACTCCTTGGTCATCGTCATCAAAAAATTACTAAATCGAATTAGCCATCAAACGTTCTCAAAATTGCGCCCACTTTGGAATCCATCCGCTGGCGTCTTACCCGTTCGGCTCTAATAATGGATCGCAAATTCCGCGCGCTTTCATCGACGCGATCATTCACAATCACATAATCATAGGCGCTGTAATTGCGGATTTCCGTTGCGGCCTCTTCAAGCCGACGGCGAATCACAGCATCGGAATCCTCCGAGCGGGACCGCAACCGCAACTCTAATTCAGTCCGGCTCGGTGCGAGAATGAAAATACTGACCGCACCCGCAATCTTCTCTTTTAATTGTCGCGCACCCTGGACGTCTATGTCGAGCACCAAGTCTTTGTCCAACCCCTCCGCCCGAGCAAGTTCCTGGCGGCTGGTACCGTAATAATTGTCAAAAACCTTGGCCCATTCCAGAAATTCGCCGGCATCGATGCGCCGTTCAAATTCTTCCCGAGAAATGAAATAGTATTCTTTGCCGTCTTCTTCCAGGCCACGGGGCTTCCTGGTGGTGCAGGAAATCGAAAATTCCAGATTCGATTCCTTGGCCATCAACTGACTTACCAGCGTTGTTTTTCCCGACCCTGATGGAGCCGAAATTATGAAAACGTTACTCATTCCAAGTTCAGGGATTGTTCCCGAATCCGCTCCACTTCGGACTTCACACCCAAAGCGAGTTCAGTGATGGTTAACCCCAATTCCCCTATGCCGTTTGTTTTGGACAAAATCGTATTGGTTTCCCGATTCATCTCCTGCAGAAGAAAATCCAATTTCTTTCCAACTTCGCCGCCGGTGTTCAGCAGAATCCCTAACTGTTGGGAATGGATCCCTAAGCGAGTAATTTCTTCGCCAATATCACTGCGGTCGGCCAGCATGGCTGCTTCTTGGGCGAGCCTTTGCGGTTCTAAGTTAGCGCCGTTGAGTAGTTCGCCCAGCCGTTCGCGCAATCTTGCCTGATAAAGCGGAGTGGCGCGGCTGCGGATTTCGGCAATCTTTTTTGCGGCAACTTGAATGGCAGCATTGCGCTCAAGCAAAGATACTGAAGTCTCGCCACCTTCCCGCTCGCGAAAGATATTCAATTCCTCTAAGGCCTGGGTCATCATGGATGCAAGAGCGCTTTCCATCTCCGCTGGCAATTCGGTTTGACGGTCACCTTCAAACATTGCTGGAATACGGAAGGCTGTGGCAACGTCGGGTTTGATTTCAATACCGGCAATGGACGAAGCTTCGCGGTAGGCAGCAAGATAAGATTCGAACAACCCGCGATTCAGAGTGGGGCCACCGCTATCGCCCCCACCGCGCGCCAGGAATACGCGAATATCCAGATGGCCGCGGCAAACCATTTTCTTTGCAACTCCGCGCAACACGGCTTCAAAAGGATCGAATTCCGAAGACATGTGGAAGTGCAGATCCAAGCCCCGGTGATTTACGGCCTTTACGCTTAAGCTCAGTTCGCCATCGCCCATACTACGGCGGACTTTTGCAAAGCCAGTCATTGATCTAATTTTCATGCTTCGATTTCGCCTTCCAGGTACTGCAATTCATGCAGCCGCTGATAAATGCCTCCGCCCGAAACCAATTCTTCGTGCGATCCAATTTCTGAAACCTTGCCGCGGTCCAGAACTACTATCTTATCCGCACGCCGGATGGTGGAAAGCCGATGGGCGATAACAATCACGGTGCGATTTTCCATTAGATTTGCCAAGGCCCTTTGAACCAGCATTTCAGACTCGGTGTCTAAATGCGAAGTTGCCTCATCCAAAATAAGGATCGGAGCGTTCTTGAGCAAAGCCCGGGCGATGGATAAACGCTGCCGTTGGCCACCACTTAACCGGGCACCGCGTTCCCCAATGATGGTCTCAAACCCCTGCGGCAGTGCGTTGATAAATTCTTCAGCCAAAGCATTTCGCGCGGCAGCTTTAACGGATTCCATGGGTGCGTCGAAATGGCCATAGCGAATATTGTTGGCCACCGTATCGTTAAAAAGGAAAGTATCCTGCGCAACGATGCCGATTTTTTCACGGAGGGAGCGCAGTGTTAGATCGCGGATATCCACTCCGTCAATCAGCACAGCACCGGACGTGGCTTCGTAAAAACGGGGCAATAGATTAGCAAGAGTTGTCTTCCCTGCTCCGCTGAGCCCAACCAATGCGGCAATTTCACCGGCCTTCACCGTAAGCTGGACGCCGTTCAAAACCGGCGTGCTGGAGGAGCGGTACAGGAAATGGACATCCTGCCATTCAATGGAGCTACTGAATTTTTCCAATTTACGGGCGTTGGGTTTTTCTTCAATAGACCTGTGTTCATCAAGGTATTGAAATACTTTTTGTGAGGCACCTAAGCCCTGCTGGAAAATATTGAAGATACCGACAAGCCGTTTGGCAGGCTCATAGAGCAGCAGCAATGCCAAAAGAAAACTGATGAAGGCTCCGGCGGTCATCGACTGATTTTGAATCTGGATGCGGGCATAGGTAAGCAATAGGACGATTGTGACGGCACCGAAAAATTCAATTAAGGGAGATGCAATGGATTGTTGGGCAACATACTTTAAGCTGCTGTTGCGAACGCGATCAGCGGCTGCCAGGAAGCGGGCGGATTCATGATCTTCCCCGGCGAAACTCTTAACCACTTGCTGACCACTGAGCGCTTCCTGCATCACCTGATTCAGTTCGGCCGTGTGATCCTGCGCGCGGCGTGTTGACCGGCGAATGCGGCGGCCCAACTTGATGGTGGGAATCACAACGATTGGAAGAACCGTAAGGCTGAACAGAGCCATTTTCCAATCCTGGCTGAAGACCACGGCAAGCAGCGCAAGTGCGGCAAACATTTGGCGAAACCAGTCGGCAAGAATGTGCGCGGCGGCAACTTGAATTTTATCGATGTCGTTCAGAATGGAACTCATCAACTGGCCGGTTGTATTCTGTTCAAAAAACGCAGTGTCCTGGTGCAGAACATGATCGAACACCTGGCTGCGAATGTCGGTGACAACTTGCAGGCCAACGCGATTAATAAGGTAATTACCAAGGTAATCGCAAATACCACGGACGAGGAATGCAAGGAGTATGGCGATGCCTACAAGGCTCCAAACCTCATGCAGGTTGAAGGGAAGAATGTCGTTCAGGAAAATGGTGTGCCCGGCAAAATCGAAAAGCTTCACGGCTTGATCGGCGTGATTGGGGTTTAAGACGTGATCGATGACCGGTTGGCCCAGCTTGACGATTAAACCGAACGTGATGCCGGCAATTGCCATTAAGATGACACTGACAAAAAGAGTTGGCCAATAGCGGACGGAATAACTCAGCAGGCGGCGGAGTTCACTTCTCATGCGTCATTCCTCAGCTTGTCGATGGCGATGGAGACACGTTCCACAGTTATCTGCGCCAAGCCATTGGGTGCGTGGACCACTTCCGCTTTGGTGCGCCAGGGAGCCCAAATACAGGGGTTGGATGGTCCGAACAAAACTACCGAAGGCACACCAAACGCCGCAGCTGTGTGGGCCGGGCCGCTATCGTTCCCAACAAACAACGAGGCCGATTGCATGAGCGAAAACATTCGATCGAGAGGCGCGCCGCCATGGCATTCAAAACTGGAAAATGCTGACAGGTTTTCACCTGGACCACCAATAAAAACGGGGACCAGGCCTTGCAGGCGATTGGCAATTTGAACGAACCGATCAGCGGGCCAAGCCTTGGAAGCGGCTGAGGCGGTGGGATGGAAAATGGCATACGGCGAACGCGCGGCATTCTGTTGGCAGAATAACTGTGCACGGGGAATTTCCTGATGTAGGACGCCTAAATAGAACATTGCCGAAGCCATATGTTCGGCTGTGTGTACAATTCGTTCTTCGCCGAAAATTTGTTGCGCCCGGGGAATTGGAACATTGTATAGCCAACTACCGGTATGATGGGCGAACCCGGCACGCAAGCCTGCCAGGGACGCTGCGGTCATCCATTGGCTCTTTGTGCCGCCGTGGAAATTGAGCGTCAATGAAGGGCGGAAGCGAGCAATTGAACCTAGTTCCGGGGGAAGAGTTTTCATCACAACAGGGCTTTGCTCAAACACTCGTTGGAACCGATCTTCCACTACAACAGCAATTTTCAAATCCGGTCTGGATTTTTTCAACAAAGCCAAGGCGGGCGTGGTTAACACGCAATCCCCTAAGGACCGTAATCGAATTACGGCCACGCGGGCACCTTCGGGCAGCCGGTCTAGAACACTAGCCATCCACCCGCGCTTCGTCAATCAACATCACTGGGATGTCGTCACGAATAGGATACACTCGCCGACATTGAGTGCATTTCAAGCCGTTCTCATCTGCCTTCAACTCCACCGGTGCTTTGCACAGCGGGCATACCAGGATATCCAGCAATTCCTTGCTAATGGCCATTTGTTCTCCTCATTGCATTTCTGTCCGAGCCTTAGCTACAGCGGCCAGGTATTGACGTGAGCGATCCTCGAAAACTTCGTAGCGGCCTTCCTTGATTGTTTTGGCATCAATCAATTCGCCGCCAACTGCAACAGCCGAGGCGCCAGCCTTTAAAAACTCACCAATTGTTTCCAGATTCACACCGCCAGTGGGAATCATGTCTATTTGCGGAAATGGACCTTTGAGCGCTTTAATGTATTTCGGCCCGCCCATATTTCCGCAGGGGAACACTTTGACAAAATCGGCACCTGCCTCCCAAGCGGTCAAGACTTCCGTGGGGGTTAGGGCACCGGGGCAAATCACTACGGAATAGCGTTTGGCCATTTCAATGGTTGCCAGCTTCAAGGCCGGAGTTACTAAAAACTGTGCGCCAGCAAGCATGCAAGCTCGGGCAGTTTCAGGATCAAGAACGGTGCCTGCGCCAAGCACCATTTTATCGCCAAAGGCATCGGCCAACTTTTCCAGAGCTTTGATGGCACCGGGAACGGTCATGGTGATCTCAGCGGAGCGGATGCCTCCCCGATAGACGGCCTCAATGGCTTTGATGGCACTTTCTGCGGAATCAGTACGGACAATGGGCACGATGCCGATATCCAAGATGGCGGACATGATTTGCTGTTTCTTCATTGCAAACTGTCATTTTAGAACATTGGAAGCTTGGGCACATCAGAATTTCGAGAGGAACTAGGGTCTTCACTTGGTTGACCCACCGCGAGGAAACGCTCAGAATCAAAGCAGTATGGTACGGAATAGTCTTTTTACGCTTAGTTTTCTGGCTTGCGCCATCAATGCAAGCGGCCAGTTGTCACCGGATATGTTCGGAAAAGATCCCAAGGCAGTGCCGGTTCAATTGGGTGCCGGGACTGATAGGTGGCGTTTTGCCCATGCAAATGCGGCGGCTTTGGGGCACGTGAATTTGAAGGTGATGCGGGAGTCTCCATTGTGGGGTGAGTTTATGAGAGAGGCTGGGGCGAAGATGCCGGTGGGGCTGCTGGACGATATTGATGAAATTTGGATTTCCGCACCGGCTGTTCCGCAGACTAAGTTAGCGGCGGGGGCTGTCGCGCCGAAGCAGCCGCAACCTTTAATCTTGATGACCGGTAAGTTTCAAAATCCCGATTGGAAAAATATTTTCAAGAATCAACCCGGTGTGGCAAATGCGAGCGCATTGCTGGTGGGTGAGTTGCCTGTTATCGCGCTGGCAAAGAGGCGCATGCTATTGCCAACTGCACCAGCAAGCGTGTTGCGGAAACGGGCGATGGCAATGGGGGCGGAAAACGACATGTTTTTCACTATGAATAGTCTGGCAATGCCGCCCACACCAACGGGAGCCGCCGGTGGACCTATGGCGATGTTTGGCGAGATGAAGGGCTTGGAGCTTGGAATGAGCTTGCGCGATAATTTCAAAACTGAAATTCGAATGATTGCGGCCAAGCAAGCTGCGGATTCGGTGATGGGAATGTTTGAGATGATGCGCGGCCAGATTGGGAAGGGTGCGGATTCGGAAAAGCAGCTTGCTGAGATGGCGAAGAATATTCAAGTGAACCAGACTGATGACGGGGTGAGTTTTAAGTTTGTAATGTCGGCGAATGAAATTCGCGAGGCAATGGCAAAGCAGAAGGACACACGCCCATCTGTGACGCTGGATGAGACAACGAAGATTAAGGTGTCAGAACCGGCGGTTAGGCCGCAGCCGGTGAAGCCTGGAAAGATTGTGATTCAGGGGTTGGAAGAGGGGACCAAGGAAATTCCGTACAACAAAAAATAGGATTTCCATTTGCATAACGATAGTTGCTGGATGATACTACCGGTATGCGGAGGAACACTCTTCTTTCTGTGACGCTGACTGGCTGGCTGCCTGGATTGTCGGCTCAAGTAGTACCTGTTTTCAGCACCACCACCAACTTAATTCAAGTGAATGTAGTTGCTCTTGATAAGTAGGGAAAGCCCGTTGTTGATTTGAGAAAGAGCATTTTCTTATTTCGACAAGGCCGGATGTATTTTGCTAAGTTCACTGTAAAATGTCCCGAAAAGGGCCATTTGTGCAATGGTGCCTGCGGAGAAGAAAACCTAATGTGCGAATAGGGATGACCAACAAGTGAACTTCGCGTTATAACAAGAGCTATGGATTGGACTATTTTTGCTCGATATGCGGCCCCCATCATCGCATTGGTCATAGGCGCGTTTCTCAATCGCCGACTGGAACGGCGACCAAAACTAAATGCTTACCTCTTGCATACCTCATCTGTATTGATGAAAAACTTGGAGAATCCAATCCGGGTCAATATGCATACTGTGGTGTTTTCTAATGCTGGAAGGGAAAAGGCCACAAATGTTCGGCTTGGACACAGCTACTTGCCAGAATTCAGTCTTTATCCGGATGTCCCCTACACAATCGAAGCACTCAAAGAGGGTCACGTGGATATTCTTTTGCCAACTGTCATTCCAGGAGAACAGATCACCGTCCAACTATCTGTACTTCCCGCCAGTGACATTCGACAAGGTAAATAGCTACATCAAGTCGGATGTTGGCTACACGCCTTTTTCTAAAGTACTGCCAACGCCAGAACAACCCAAATGGTTTAAATGGCTTGCAGGTACTCTTATGCTTATTGGTGTGGTGACAATATTGTATGGGCTAGGAACGTTGATCAGTTTCATTATGGCGTGGGCAGCGGTTCCCCCCAAGTGAGGGTCGAAGCCCTGCCAGCAGAGGTGCGATGGAGAAACCAACTTCGAAAACAATCCAAGTTCCACGTCATATAGCTTGGCGGATGGACTACCGAAACGATAGGTATATGGAGGCCTTATCGCTTGAAGACCTAATGGAAAGGTTCAGCGACTTGATGGCCAACATCCTAACGCACTCGGCGGATGCCGCGAAGATTGCGCCCATAGGCATTCTGGAAAATGAATCCTATTGGATCGGTTTAACCCATGTTCTTGAAGAGATGGATCTGCGGCGTGAGTCGTATCAGCAGCCTTCGATCAACATGACCCACATGGTCATACCGCGGAGCGAGCGTGTTCTGAAGTCGATGGCTCTCGCCGGACGGAAAGTTCTACTTCTAGACAATTGCCATTACAAATTTGGCAAAAGAGAACACATGGAGGCTCTGGTCAACTCCGGTTGTATTCGCATCGCTCCGGCTAGTTCGTTTGCCAGCTCCGACCTCAACGGAGCTAGGCGGGATAACGAATTGAGTCTTGCGACAAGGCCATCAATCGAACATTTAAGATCTCTCTGCAATCGAGATGGAATTGACCCTCCAAGTAAGAGTTTGTCTGGCGATCAAGGCTGGACCTACGTGACACAGGCCAAAACTGACTACTTCTTATACTGCCTAGCCTTGCGGTTCGATCATCGGCTGTTTGATGACTTTGAAGCGGATTCGTGTGTTGTGATTCGCGATCCACTTGCATTTCAGCAGCGCTTAAGGTCTAGAGTTGAGGGGGTGCTGGTCGGGTGGAAGCCGTACAGCACTCAAGTAGACTACATCGATCCGATGTTTCCACCTGTTGAGACGCTTAATCCGTTTTTCTGCAAGCACTTCCGATTCTATTACCAGCGCGAGTATAGGCATTTCTGGATTCCAGCGGAGGAACCGCCGCCTTTGAAGCCATTCTTTATGGATCTTGGTTCGTTGACCGACATCGCAGAAGTGGTGCCACTTGATTGATAGCCTGGAGGTGGTGGTCACGAGAGTCGCCATTAGACATCCTGACGATGGCGTATTCCACCGAGGGTGTTGTCCTGAAAAGGGTAAGTTTCGGAACAACAGTCGGAACCTTAGAAGCCTTTTAATTTGACAAATGTCAATTGACGTTTTACAGTAGTCGAATGATCGCGAGCTTCAGGCACAAGGGGCTTCGGAACCTGTTTGAACAGGACGACCCGCGCCGGGTTCAAGCCGATCACTCTGATCGTTTAAGGCTTATCTTGTCTGCGCTCGATCAGGCGGGTGCCGTGCAAGATATGGATCAACCGACATTCCGGCTGCATCCTTTGAAGGGCGACCGCAAAGGGCTGTGGGCGGTGACAGTGAGAGCGAATTGGCGCGTTACCTTTAACTTTGAAGGTGGCGACGCCTACGACGTGGACTTGGAAGATTACCACTAGGAGGGAACTACTATGCCAATGAAAAACCCCGTTCACCCAGGCGCACTGGCGAAGGCGAACCTTGACGAACTCCACTTAAGCGTGGCCGAGGCTGCGAAAAGCATGAAGATTACCCGGCAGCAGCTTCATAACGTGATGCAGGGCCGCAGCGCGGTTACGCCCGGAATGGCCTTGCGTTTCGAACAAGCGTTCGGCGGCAGCGCCGACATGTGGCTACGCATGCAAGCGGCATATGACCTTGCGCAGGCGCGGAAGCAGCAAGGTAGGCTAAACATCCCGCGTCTTGTGCAGCATCCCTCTCTGATTTTAGGGGGCAAGCTCTAACGAGGGTAACTGTTTCAAAACCGGTAAGTTTCGGGACGAACAGCGCGGCGCGGAACTACCCGTTGACGGCGCATCCGTACCGGTTGCGATTTCATCAGCTGCTGGATGAGGGGCGCTATTAGGAATTTACCGGGCAGTTGGAAGAGCAGATTAAGGCTG
>JAYTTF010000226.1:0-4132 GCA_043745195.1 Bryobacterales bacterium
ACGGTGATGGTGCAGTTTGAAGCTGCAGCAATTGCGCCGCCAGACAGCGAGATTGAGCCGCTTCCAGCAAGAGCAGTTACCGCGCCACCGCAGGTGTTGACGACAACGCTAGGAGTAGCTACTTTCAAGCCGGCAGGCAGATTGTCAACAACCGATACAGCCGTTAAAGGAACGGTTGCGTTTGGATTGCCGATGCTGAACGTCAGGGTGGTGACGCCGTTGAGCGGAATCACAGCCACTCCGAAGGCTTTGCTGATGGTGGGAGGAGCAGCGGCAACCAGTCTTGCCGTTGCAACGTTTCCAGTTCCGAAGACGGAAGAGACGTTGTTCGTCGCGTTGTTTTTGATGCCTTCGTTCGAGGTAACAGTCACCGTTATGGTGCAAGTACTCGAGGCTGCAATTGAAGCGAAACCCAAACCGATACTCCCGGCTCCGCCAACGGCCGATAATGAACCTCCGCAAGTATTGGTTGGAGCCGGTAGGGCAGCGACCGTTACGCCTACTGGCAGAATGTCCACAAAAATCACGCCTGGCATGATAGCCAAGTTCGGATTTTGAATAGTAAAGGTTAGAGTCGATGTGCCGCCCGGCCGAATAAAGAGCGGGTTGAAGGACTTGCTGATCACTGGTGGCAGTGCGGTCACAGTGATGTTGTCAGCTTCGCGCACAGGCAAACCAGTGTCGGTAAGCGCCTGAACATCGTCGATCAATGCATTGATGTTGAATAGATAGTTGCCGGGGAATGTACCTGCAAAGGTCACCGTGAAATTGAAGGTTCGTACGATGCTGCGATCGAAGGATCCAGTGATGGACGCAGGGGTAATGCTAACGGTAACGCCGGCAGGCACAGGAGAAACCTGGAGGCTGACTTTGCTGTACATTGCGATAGCATTCGTAATTGCCGTCTGGATTTGGGCGTTGATGGTGGCGTCACTGAAGGTGCCAAGGAATACGCTGCCAGCAGCAGCCCCAGCGGCGATACGCGTCGCCTGACCAGCCGCACAATCGCCGGTGCTACAGGCGGCATTCAAGCCTGGGCCCGAAGTTGAACTGGCCGCGATTACGATGATGCCTTGTGCTGCCAAAGCAGCGATGGCCGAAGCTTCAGTAGCACCGTTTCTAGGATTATGACCCGGGGCGTCACCAACCCAGATGAGTATCCGTTGCGATCCAGCACGCCAGGAAGTTGTAAGTGCAGCCTGTTGAAGCGCGAATACTTGGCCTTCAGGAAGGTCGCCTCCTCCTCCGGCAGTGAGTCCGGTTAGCGCAGTTTGGGACAACGCATCGTTAGCGTTCAGATTCTGCACCAGTCTATATACATAAGGATCTCCAACGTCTTTGTAATCGGAGACACCAAACTGAACGTCCGATGCAAAGCTGTTGGCCGCTGGAACCGTACTGGCGGAGAACTGGGTTGCAATTGAATTGAGGGTACCACCCATGCTTCCCGTGGAATCGAGTAAAAACATGATATCGACAGGCTTTGAAACCTTGCCGACAGTTACAACCTTATTCACCGATGTGGAAGTCCCCACCGGAATGGTTGCGCCGAATGTCAGTGGTGCAATTGAGTCCTGGGCGAGGCCCGGGAGGGAGAAAGCGGTGAATATTGCTGCCGCCCCTAAAATATGAGTAAGTTTGCTATACATGATGAGCCTCCAATGCTCCGCCTGACTCGCAATAGTCCCAGTCCTTTTGCTTTATCAGAGAGCCAAAGAATATCACCCATCAGTTTTTGTTACAATCGCCCAAACGAGTTAGTCTAAATGGTTAAGATCAATAGAATGAGCAAGATAAGTACCACAGGTACTGATGGTATCACTTTCATGACTCTAGTAAAATCATGGAGTTACAGGGAATAGGAGAAGCTGGGATTGCTGGCCTTTGGATATTGAGATTCTAAAAGCAAAATCTGCTCGGAGGACCGGTCTTTCACCCAACTTAAAAATAGTACTACTTTAATTAAGGCGAGCTTAAAAATGCCTCCTTTCGGGAGCGGCCTCTTAGGTTCAAGCAATTAGTAAGTTACCGGTTGGTAACTTACAATTTACTCTCGGACTGGCTAGTACTTTTGAGTTGAGGAATACGCGCAAGACGGAGCTCCATCGGCATGGACTTTCGTGTCCTCGTAACATTTGGAGGCCCTGCCGCCGTGCCCTTTGCGCCACAGAAGCGGTTGGAAAAGCAAAAACCGCTCCCTTTCAGGAGCGGCCTTTGGAGGCTGGGATCATGCAGTCCCAGTACTAAGAGCTACGCTTATCTGGTAGCTCCTAACCCGCCGACCCGGCAGGAGCGGCAGATGCCGAATGTGCTTCCGTTGCCAATAATGTTTGTGCAGCGGTTTTTGATGCTGGCCAATTCCTGCTCGCTGAGTGTGGCGCTTAAGAACGGGGTTTCCGTAACTGCCAGACCTTGCACCCCGGGAGCCGTATGGATGGTTGTGCCATATGCCAGCATTCCATTTACTATTGGGAAAGCTGTTCCACCAATAGTTGCCAGTGCCGCGCTATTGGTGCAGGTTGTCCCCGTGAAGGTGTCAGTTGCACCAGTATTTACCAGTTTTATGACCACCGAGTTGGGACGAACACCAGTCAGAGTATTGCTAATCAGATCGTTGGTTACAGAAAGTGAAACCAACCCATTCGGCGTGATCAGGCAAGAGCAGCAGGAAATCAACTGTTCATCCGGTGAGAAGGCATAAACATTGACGCAGATGTTGCCGGCGGCACCGCCAAATCCTGGACCATTGAGGGAAGCTCCATTGGCTCCAGTGTTGGTGATGTTGATCACGGAATCGCCGGATGTCAAATTGGAAGCATAGCGAATTTGGAAGGCTGTATCGGCTGCGCCGCCGTTCAAGATTCCACCAGACGTTGTGCAATTCACGCAAATCAAAGTCTCAGGAGTGTTCAAGAAAGCGCCGCCAGTAAGACGCTCGGCAACCTGATACGCAGTAGCTGTTCCACCCGTACCGGGTTCGGCAAAGACATTGTGGGTGGGATCGCCGTTCACGGCGGGAATGCCATTCGCTAAGCCAACTGGAGTTTGAAAGTATCCATTGGATGGTGCCCCAGCAGGAGCTCCGGCAGTTTGTGGCAGAAAGGCATAGTAACCAGCGTTTGAAGCACCTGAGAGCGCCACGATTCCTCGTCCCGCATTCAGAAAATTGGCAATCGCCGCAGATTGGGCTGCCAAAGCGGTGGACATAGCAGCAGTGTTGTCACAACCACCGCAGGAAGAATCGGACGCAACAGCCATTGCACTATAAAGAGTTGGATCGAATACTGCAGGGAGAACGTTTGCTGGAAGGCTTATGTTGACCCACGGAACACCAATAGCCGTCAAGGCGGTAGTGAGTTGAGTGCGCTCATCGAAAGTTACCACAGGAAGCACGGATCCATTCCTTGCCAGAGCGATCATGCCTCGAAGTTGTGCTAAAGCTTGGGGGCTTCGATGAAAATCATCGTCATGGCCGGTAATTGCGATGTTGCCCGCGTAGGCGGAAGCACCAGTAAGAATCGCCAGCGAGATGCAGGCGGTAGTAAATAAAGATCGAACAGACATATGAGAGCCTCCATTGCTCGCCGAAGGAAGAAAGTACTAAATTAAAAGTTTTGGTACTTTTCCGTGGATTGAAGAATATCACCTAGTACTTTTTTGTACAATCACCCAAATGGCTTAGCCCAAACGGTTAAGCCTTCTGCAATGTGTACTATAGGTACTGATGGGAGAGGGATTATACTATGGCTCTCGCCACGTATGGATTCAATTCAAGTGGTGAGGGAAGACGGGAACTCACTAGCGCTTAGCAATTTCGCGCTTGCGGCAAGCATAGAAACGAAAATGGCAAGGGACCCAATTCAACGGACTCTGTTGCGGGGTATCGCCTCCAACCTAAGGGAAAAATCTAATTGGCCTAAATTCCTTCCTTGCCCACAATTCTGGTATTGGCCATGACTATCCAAATTTGGGATGAAACTCTGCCCGGCAAAATCTCCCCTGCCGATGCCGTCACGCTAAGTATCTGTAAGACAATAAGTGTCGCATTATGAGTGAGGCGAGATGGTGTAATTCCACTCTCCGTGGAAGCTGTCGGGGACCAGTTGGATGGTTGCAAATTCCCGCTTGCCGA